>NZ_AUDD01000011.1 GCF_000425285.1 Acidipropionibacterium jensenii DSM 20535
TCAACGGCAGACTCGAACACCTCCGCGGCATCGCCCTGGGCTTCCGCAACGAGGTCCACTACCGACTCCGAAGCCTCCTGGAGACCGGAGGGTTCAGACCCCGACTACACCCTGGATCCTGAAGAGCCGGTCAACTGCCCGCCTTCCGAGCCATGGTGGGGTTCTTCATCCTCTGTCTGCTGATCAGCCTGTCGATGGGAGTGCCGTGCAGCCCCTACGTCATCGACTGGCGGATCGAGGATCTCGGTCTGGCCATCCTGGTGCTGAGCGTCGGCGCCGCGATGTGCTGGCCCAGGCTCAATCTCCGGATCTGCACCCTGCTGGCGGTCGCGACGATGGCGGCGCAGATCATCATGCTGGCCAACCTGCGGCTGACCCCGGAACCCGAGTGGCAGGAGTGGTTCATCGGATTCAGCCTCGGAGTCTTCGCACCACTGGCATGGCGTACCCGGAGCCGACTGTGGTGGCTGGTCGCTGTTGCGAGCCTGCCCGTGGTGACGGCCGGAGCGGCGATCCTCGGCGGCCACGACATCGGCTGGCTGATGGCCAGCCGGGCGAGCTCGTTCAGCTTCCCGGTGGTGATGTCGATGGGGGCCGCCTGGGCTGCCAGCAGCATGGACGCCGCCCTGGAGATGGTCCGTGACCGGCGTCGGAGGATCTCCGAGGCGATTCGGTGGAGGGCCCATGCCGACGCGGTGCGGCTGGAAACCGAGCGTCGTCTGGCGGCCATCGGCGGGGATCCTCTGGTGATGCTCGAGAGGTTGTCGGCGGGGATGCCGATCGACGCTGAGGTGCGTCGGGAGTGCGCCATCCTGGAGGCCTCCACCAGGGACCTGCTGGTCGCCCCCCATGTGGTCTCCGCGACCATGCACCGAAGCTTCCGGAAGGCGCGCGAACGCGGCGCCACCGTCGTGATGACCGGCGTCGATCCGGTCGACGCCGACCGCGCCGAGATGGCCGCTCTCTTCCGGAGGGTGTGTGTCCGGCTCGCCGGGGAGGCCGGCGAGGGAGCCAGACTGACCTGCCGCTGGGCTCCCCGATCATCCCCCGGGCAGGCCACCGTGGCGCTGTCCGGGGCGACGCCCGGGGCGGCCGCCGGAGTCTCCGAGATCCTCGGCGGCGGTGGGTCCGCGGGTCAGGTGAGTGCCGAGGTCATCGCGGACGGCGACGATCTGCTGGTGATTCTCACAGTCCCGAGGACTCCCGGCGGGGACGCGCCGGCACCCGAAGACTGCCAGCAGGGTGCCGAACAGACCGAGACTGCTGCCGGCCCGCGCTGAATGTGTCGACCTGGCCGATTCCTTCATGGCCCGTGTTGTTCAGAGCTTCGGTGACGATTGCGCATCAGAGGATCGGCGACACTCCAGGTAGCATGATGTCGACATTGCTAGACAAGTCAGGGAGACGCCATGGGTGAGATCCCGGGGGAGAATCTGGAGGACCGTTTTCTGCGGCATCGACTGGAGTGGCATGAACACTCTGAGAAGGCGTTGAGAAACTGCCATACAAGAGTGAACTGGTTGTCTGTAGATGAATCAGAGTTCAGGCTCACGGGCACGGTATCGACGCGTAGCGCCCTGCTTCGTTTCATCTATGAGGAGCAAGTATCCTCATTCCTGTCCTGCGGCATAGAGGTGATGCGTCTTGAGGACTCGGGACAGTTCTCCGATCTCTTGGAGGCGACCGATGAACTCATCGACGTATCGGTCAACTTCATTGCAGGAAACTACACCCTGAGAAATGACAAGAACACACTTTGGCTGGACATTCCCTACGTCACTGGTGATGGAGATCACTGCGTACAACAGGCCTACAATCAGGAGCCGCTCTTCGACAGAATTCATCGGTTCGTGCGGAACGTGATCCGATAGGGTCGGAGAATTGACGCCGAGCAGTCCGGGTCACTGACTCTCGGCCCGGGAGGCGAAGACGTTCAGCCCGAGTGCCCGCGACAGGTGTGCGATCGCGCACCGGCCGCGCACACTGTTTCCCGCCGGGTCCAGCCGCGGGGAGAACGCCCCGATCGCGCACTTTCCAGGGGCGATCGCGACGATGCCGCCCGACACTCCCGACTTCGCGGGGATCCCGATCTTGAAGAGCCCCTCTCCCGACCGCTCGTACATGCCACTCGCCGCGAGCATGGAGAGGGTGTCGCGACACACGGCCGCTGAGATCACCTGCTCGCCGGTGACAGGGTTCACCCCGCCGTCGGCGAGAGTGGCGCCCATCACGGACAGGTCGTGAGTGGAGACCATCAGGGCGCACTGCCGGGTGTAGACGTCGACCGTCTCCACCGGGTCGCCATCAAGTCGGCCGTAGCTCTGGAGCAGCTGGGCGATCGCCCGGTTGCGGACATTGGTCGCCATCTCGGAGGCGTAGACCTCGTCGTCCACCTCGAGCCGGCGACCGGCGAATGCCGACAGTCCCGTGCGGATCGCCTCCCACCGCTCGGCGGTGTCGGTACCGGGCATCAGAGCGGTGGTGGCGATGGCGCCGGCGTTCACCATGGGATTCATCGGATGTCCGTCGTTGAGCTCGATCGCCATCACCGAGTTGAACGGAAGTCCGGTGTTGTTGACCCCGACGCGGTCCTTGACGATCCGATGCCCGCGTGAGTTGCACACCAGCGCGTACACGAAGGCCTTTGAGATCGACTGGATGGAGAACGGATGGCCGCTGTCGCCGACGTCGTGGGTCGCACCGTCGACCTCCGCCACGGAGATGCCGAACGACGCCGGGTCCGCCTCGGCGAGAAGGGGGATGTAGTCCGCCACCTGGCCGTCATCGAGGTGGCGGTAGCGATCGTGGGCCTCGACGGTCAACCTCTCGACCTGTTCCCAGGCGGGGAGACGACCGGTCGACACCTGTTGTTCGACGTGGTCGACGTCTTCGACGCTGTCGGACCCGGAGGTGATCATCAGGCGGCCATGCGGGGGTACACGCCTATCCGGCGGCCAGGATCCGCTGCTTCTGGGCCTCGAACTCGGCGTCGGTGAGCACTCCCGCCTCGCGCAGCTGGCCGAGTTGGGTCAACTGGTCGAGCATCGTCGCAGTCGAGGAGTTCCCGGCGGGCGCGGTTGCCGGGGCGGCAGCCGGTGCCACGGGGGACGGCGGGGCGGCAGGGGCCGCGTTCTGGGCGGCCCAGCGCTGCTTCTGACGGCGATGGGTGCTGCCGATGACCCTGGTCGCGACGTGGGCGCGGGCGGCAGTGCGGAGCAGGCTCATGAGGGCTGTCCTTCCGTGACGGCGAGTTCGAGATCGGCGACGGCGATCCCACCGGTGAGAATCTCGGTTCCGCCGGCCCGCGTCCAGGCCGCTGCGGTCTCGGCGAGAGACCGGTCCTCGTAGACGACCACGAGGGCGAACTGCTCGTCGTGGATCTCCGCGGCGATCGTGGCGATGTCCTCCTCGTCGAGGATGCCGGACTCGATTCCCTCGAAGATCTCCAGATCGACTGCCGAGAACGCGGCCAGTCCGCTGAGGGCCTCCCTGGTCGCGGTGCCCGTGGCCGGGTCGCGGGTGATGAGCTCCATGTCGAGGACCTCGATGGTGCCGTCCTCGACCTGCTGGAGGAGAGTCTGGAGTCCGTCATTGAGGTCGGCTCCGCGATCGAAGGCGAAGACGACGTAGTCGACGGGTCCAGAGAACAGTTCGGTAGCCACTGACAGCCTCTTTCTCCGGTGGGCCTGTGGACGGCATGGGGTGCTCAGACCACAGGAGCGGTCCGAGGTGCCGCCAGAGCGACACCCTATCCCGCCCGTCTCCCTCCGGGGGACGAACCGGCGATGGGCTCACACGGTGTCGGTCACACGGTGCCGACCAGCCTCAGTCGAGGGTCTTCCCGTCTACCTTGAAGGTCACCTGGGTCGACGACGCCACCGTCCGGGCAACCGTGCACTCCTTGTCGCGGGACAGCTTGACGAGACGCTCGACCAGCCCGGCGGCCTCCCGGCCCTCGTCGGTGTCGCGGAAGTGCACCGCGAAGTCCAGGGTGACCGGGTCGAGACGGTTGCCACCGGTCTCGTCGACCATCCGCTGGCCGCTCACCACCACCTCGAACTGCTGCGGCTCGTCGCGCCGGCTGGTGACCAGGTCGACGTCGACCGACGAGCAGCCGCCGATCGCCGCCAGCAGCAGCTCCACCGGCGTGAAGTCGTCGTCGGCCCCCGAACCCAGTCGAACCTGACCGCCGCGCGCATTCGTGGCGACATAGCGTCCCTCGGACTTGCGGGTGACGGTGACCTTCTTGGTGGCTGACGGCATGACGACCTCTTGGTGCTCTGACATGTGTGTGGGCTCACTGTCGGACCGTGCAGGGTCCGACTGAGCAACTTCGCCCATTGTGCGCCCGCGCCCGGTGAATGTCATTCCGCGGTCGCCCACCGGCCGAGGTGGTCCCGCCGATCCGATTCTGCGCGACCGCTACTTGCTCCCGGCGGCCTGGATCCCGATCTGCTGGGCCAGATCCGCCAGATCCTGACGGGACTGGTCCTGCAACCCCATCGCCAGCACCGCGGTGCTCTCCTGCAGCACCACGCAGCCGGTGTCGTTGTGGTCGGCGTCGACTCCGCACAGGGCGGTACCCGACCGGTCGGACAGCTCCTGCTGGGTCACCGAGGTCATCCCCGCCTCCGACATGAACTTCTTCAGATCGGCCTGGGGGCGACTCATCAGAATCACGGCGGAGTCCTTCCCGCCCTTGGAGTAGGTGGCCGAGATGACGGTGCTGCCGGCCTGGGTCGAGGGAGATGCGGCGGCATTCGGGTCGCGGGTGTAGTCGCCGATCTGGACCGGGAGCTCGAGCTTCCAGGTCGAGCTGGCCACCGGGCTGGCGGAGCGGGTGCTCGGCTGGATGGAGTTGATGGCGTAGGCCGCGAAACCGACCACCAGGGCGATCACGAGCACGACGATGGTGCCGACGGCCATCACCTTGTGGGAGGGGGCCCGGTCGTCCTGGTGGGGATCGTCGGCGGCCCTGCTGGGTCCCCGGCGCGCGGCCTGTCCGGCGGACGGGGCAGTGGTCTTCCCAGTGGAAGGGTCGGTCCCGGGGGAGTCCTCGGCGGGGTCGGCTCCCCGGCGGGGCCTCTCCTCGTCGGGAAGCGGTTCGTTCTCGTGATCGGTCATCGCGGCCTCACCCGACGACCTCGTCGAGGGCCTTGATGAGGGCGCGCCTGGAGCGTCCTCCCGGCCAGGACCTCACCAGGCGTCCGTCCCGCCACACCTGAATGGTCGGCAGGGACAGGATCTGCTGGTCGGCGGCGGTGCGCTGGTTGGCATTGGTGTCCACCGTGGCGAAGGTCATCCGGTCGCCGTAGGTCTCCGAGAGCTCCGCGACGACCGGGGACAGCTGCTTGCACGGTGCGCACCAGTCGGCCCAGTAGTCGACCAGGACCGGCCGGGCCGAGCCCAGCACCACCGATGCGAAGGTCGCATCGGTGACTTCGATGACCTGGCTCATGGCTCACCTCTCGGATGGGGGGACTCGACGATCTTAGAGGACGGTCGGGACACACCGAAGGACGCCGAGGAGTACCGCAGAAGTGCCGGCACGGACCCGACGCATAGGGTGCTCCCATGCCACCGCGCTCTCCGCTGCCCCAGCGTCACGGCCTGGAGTCCGCCTGGGTGCGCACCCCCGACCAGGGGGAGTGCCGGCGTCTGGCGGCGGCCGACGGCGTCCCGCCGGCCGGATCGGGACAGGCTCCCTGGGCCACGATGCGCGACTTCCTGGTGTGGAAACTTCCCAGGATCGGGCCGGCCCGGATCGACGAGATGCTCGCCCGGGGACGATTCGTGGGGTGCGACGGGGACGCGATGGACCGCGCCACCCCGTTCACCGCGCAGACCTTCGTCTACTTCCACCGGGACCTGCCGGTCGAGAAGCCGGTGCCCTTCCCGATCGAGATCCTCCACCGGGACGAGCGGATCCTGGTGGTCGACAAACCGCACTTCCTGTCCTCGATCCCCCGCGGCGCCCACGTGCTGGAGTCGGTGGTGGTCAAACTGCGGACCCAACTGGGAATGCCGGAGCTGACGGTCGCCCACCGACTGGACCGGGTCACCGCCGGAGTACTGATCCTCACCTGTCAACGTCGGTGGCGGCGGCCCTACCAGGAACTCTTCGAGCACCACCAGGTGCACAAGATCTACCGGGCCGTCGCCCCGGCCCTCGACCTGCCCCCCGAGGGGGTCGCGGTCGCCAGTCACATCGTCAAGCAGCGCGGCGTCCTCCAGGCGACCGAGCTGCCCGGGTCACCGCCGAATGCGCGCACCCGGATCCGGCTCCTGGAGCGCCGGGGCGATCTGGGCCTCTACGAGGCCCTCCCGCTGACCGGCAAGACCCATCAGATCCGGCTCCATCTCATGCGGCTGGGGGCGCCGATCCTCAACGACCCCTTCTACCCCGAGGTGCTCGACATCCCGGTCGACGACTTCAGCCGCCCGCTCCAGCTCCAGGCCTTCGAGGCCTCCTTCACCGACCCCGTCACCGGCGAGCCGCGCTGCTTCCGCTCCCGACGGACCCTGTCCTGCTGGCCCGGGGTCACTGGGCGACGGTGAATCGCGCCCCTCGGTGGGCCGGCGTCTCCAGCTCGTCGAGGATGGCCACGGCGAAGGTTCCCGAGCTGACGAAGCTGCCGGCGGGCGAGTCGAGGGCCACCGAGTAGTGGTCCGCGGCGTCTCCGGGGGCAATCTCGGGTGCCGGGGAGATCAGCGTCCAGTCGAGCCCGTGGGATGCCCGGTACAGGCCCAGCACGGTCGAGAAGGCCTCGGCCTCCGGCTTGTAGAGAGGCGGGAACCCCGGTCCGTCCTTGAGCTCGACCCCGTCGGCCAGCAGGGATCCGGCGCCGCCGACCACCAGCAGGCGTCCGGTCGGTGCGGCGGCGATGAGATCGCGGTGGGCCTTGATGACGGGCTCGGCCGAGCCACCGGTGCGGTCGGTCGGCACAGCGATGACGGTGGCGTCCGAGGCGTTGATGAGGTCGACGACGGCCGCGGTGTCCGACAGGTCAGCGGCGACCGGGGTGGTTCCCTCGACCGCCGTGCCACCACGGGTGACGGCGGTCACCTGGTGTCCGCGGGACAACGCCTCGGCGACGACGCGGGAGCCGACCATGCCGGTGGCCCCGATGACGGTGATGTTCATGTGTCCTCCTGAGAAGTACGGCGGATCGGGAGTGATCTCGATCCCACGCGATTCACGGTATACGGTGGTAACGAAGTACCTCAAGGTAACTGAAGGAGTGTGAGGGCGTGTCAACCACCGCGCAGCCGAGGACCGTCGGGACGGGACCGCGGCGCAGCAGCTCGCCGCAGGGGCCGATGGCCTTCGACGTGATGAACCCGGCCTGTCCCTCCCGCACCGTGCTGAGGCACCTCACCGACCGCTGGACCCCGCTCATCGTCTCCGCCCTGGCGCCGGGGTCGCTGCGCTTCGGACAGTTGCGCAGCCAGGTCGCCGGGGTGACGGCGAAGGTCCTCACTCAGACGCTGAGGTCGATGGAGCGCGACGGACTGCTCACCCGGACGGTGACGGCGTCGGTGCCCCCGCGGGTGGACTACGACCTCACCGCGCTCGGGCAGAGTCTGATTCCTCCGATCGGTGCGCTGCGTGACTGGGCCGAGGGCCATGCCGGCGAGGTGCTGGCCGCCCGACGGGCCTGGGACGCCGGCAGCGGCGAGGCCTGAGGGATCGGAGGGGGCTGAGGGATCGGAGGGATCGAAGCATTCGGGCGTTGTGGGGCCCCGGAGCCACCGGCCTGCTGGTCGCTGCTGGTTCGACGGCCCCGGGTGCGGAAGAATTGGCAACGGTGCGACGGTCACCCTTGGAGTCCCTGTGAAGCAGCAGTGTGATCAGGAGGCTCAGAGGCAGTCCTCATCTCTCACACAGGAAGCCGGGCCAGCATGATGTCCATGGATGACAGCAACAGGAGCTCCGGCGAGGCCCCCCGCGACGGAGCGGAGTGGTCTCAGGACGGCGTCCGGCCCGATGGTTCCGGTCAGCCGATTGACTCCGGTCAGCCCGCCGGTCCGGGTCAGCCCGCCGAGCCGACCGTGTGGAGCGGGTGGGACACCCTGGACGCCTCGGCCGGCACACCCGCCGACCAGGCCCCGAAGACCGCCGCGGAGGCCGGGGGCCAGTCCCCCACCGGTCCCGGCAGCGACGCCGGACAGCAGGGCCACCCCTCCCCGTCCGGCTCCGACCCCCGGCAGGGTGATAGCTCTCCATGGGGTGCCGAGTCCTCACAGGGGTACGGGTATCAGAGTCAACCCTCGGCGTCCCAGTCCAACACCGGGCCCTACTCCCAGCCGTATTCGCAGACCTGGCAGGACTCGGGGACCTCGCCCTACTCCAGTCAGGGCCAGTACCCGGGCCAGGGGCAGCAGGGTCCGTACGCGGGGCAGGGGCAGTACCCGAACGCCTCCTACCCGGGGCAGGGGCAGTCGGCCAACCGGGCCCCGTACCCGGGCCCGGCGGCACCCAACCCGTCACAGGGTGCGGGCTCAGCACAGGGCTTCGGCTCCTCCCAGGGATCCTGGGGGCAGGGCCCCGCCGGACAGTACGCGCCACCGGCGTCCGGCCCTGCCACGACCACCCAGCGCGGCCGCGGCACCGGGATGAAGGCCGGGGCGGTCGCCCTGGTCGCGGTCCTGGCCGCCGGGGCGGGCGGTCTGTCCGGCTGGGCGGTGAGCAGCCAGACCCAGAACGACGCCGCCACCACGAGCTCCTCGGTCGCCCCGAGCGCCTCTGGCACCCGGGTGATCCAGGGCAATGCCTCGAACCCGGACTGGACCGCCACCGCCAAGGCCGTCTCCAACTCGGTGGTCTCCATCTCGGTGAAGACCGGGCAGGGCACCGGAGCCGGTTCCGGCGTCGTTCTCAACACCAAGGGCGACATCGTCACCAACAACCACGTCGTCGCGGCCGGCGGGTCCGGCGGCACCATCGCGGTCTCGATGGGCGACAAGACCTACGAGGCCACGATCGTCGGCACCGATCCGTCCACCGACCTCGCCGTGATCCGCCTGGGCCAGGTGCCCAAGGACCTCACCCCGATCACACTCGGCAACTCCGACCAGCTCGCCGTCGGCGCCCCGGTGATGGCGATCGGAAACCCGTTGGGACTGTCGGGATCGGTCACCACCGGCATCATCAGCGCCCTCAACCGCCCGGTGACGACGTCGACCGGGGACCAGGGCCAGGCCAGCGGCTCCGACTCCGCCGGTGTGGTCGTCACCAGCGCCATCCAGACCAGCGCCCCGATCAATCCGGGCAACTCCGGCGGCGCCCTGGTCAACGCCGATGGCCAGCTGATCGGGATCAACTCCTCGATCGCCAGCCTGTCCTCGGGGTCGTCGAACTCCCAGTCCGGCAGCATCGGGATCGGATTCGCCATTCCGGTCAACCAGGTGAAGATCATCACCGACCAGCTCATCGCCTCGGGCAAGGCCCGGCACGCCTACCTCGGCGTCACCACCGCCACCGGCACCGCGACCGTCGCGGGCGTGACGACCACGGGGGCGACGGTGCGATCGGTCCAGGCCGACTCGCCGGCCGACAGGGCCGGGATCAGGGAGGGGGACGTCGTCATCTCGATGAACTCGACGACGGTCACCTCCGGGGAGTCCCTGGTCGGGCTGGTGCGGTCCCGCAAGGTCGGGGAGAGAGTGACCCTGACGGTGGTCCGCGACGGCTCCCAGCAGAAGATCCAGGTGACCCTGGCGGCGTCCGCCCGGTGAGCCCGGGAGCCGGCGTCACATCAGGTCCAGGACTGCCCGGGCCGTCTCGTCGTCGACCACCAGATCGGTGGCCACCCGCGCCCTGAGGGCCGCCAGCAGGGCCTTGGCCTTGGCGCGTCCGGCCACCACGCAGACCCTGCGCGGCACCTTCTGGAGCTGGTGCGGGGTCATCCCGGTGGCCCGCTCGTTGAACGGGATGTCGGTGAAGGACCCGTCGGCCTTGAGGAAGACGGTGTTGACGTCGCCGACCACCCCGTAGGCGGTCAGCTCGCTCATCTCGGCCTCGGTGAGATAGCCCGCGGAGTACACGTGGGAGGGCACCGGGGCATCGAGGGCTCCCAGCCCGAAGACCGCCAGATCCAGGTTCCGCTGGGCCGCCAGCACCGACTGCACGGCCCTCTCGCGCCACATCGCGACCTTGGTCTGGGGGTCGTCGAAGAAGGCGGGGACCGGGAAGTGCACGACCTCCCCCTGGAAGGCCTGGGCCATCCGCGTCATGATCGCCCCGGTGTAGGGGATGCCGAAGCTGCCGGGATTGGCGGCCCCGTTCATCTGGACCACCCGCACGTTGCGGACGTCCTTGGGGACGAGGTGCTGGGTGATGGCGTCCAGGGTGGTTCCCCAGGCCAGTCCGATGGAGACGCCGTCATGGACGAGATCGGTGATGTGCTGGCCGGCGATCCGGGCCACCTGGTCGAGGCGGTGCACCTCGGTGGTTCCCGAGCGGACCGGGACGATGGTGGTGCGCACCCCGAACATCCTCGACAGGGAGGTGCCCAGGCCGGTGCGGGCGCCGGTCGGCTGGGCCAGGCTGATCCGGACCAGCCCGGTCTCCCGGGCCTGCTTGAGGAGACGGGAGACGGTGGATCGCGAGGTGCCCAGATGCTTGGCGATGACCTCCATGGTCTCGCCCTGCATGTAGTACATGGACGCCGCCGTCCAGAGGTCGTCCGCCCACTCGTTCATACTCTTCCCTTCAGGATGCACGTTAGTGCACGCTCGCTGATGCCATGTTCACGGCCATGGTTTAATTCGGACAGTTCGGCGCGCAAAGCCGGACCGGGTGCGGTGAGATCGTCCACGACGGATGACCACGCGGCCCTCGTCGGACGGATGTCACTGGTGACATCCCCTTCATAGGAGTCCTTCATGGTTCTGGAAACGGCGGTTCCCGCCGCGACCGCATTCGGGTCCGAGTTCCTTGGAACAATGATCCTCATCATCCTTGGTGTGGGCGTCGTGGCGAACAATCTTCTCCCCAAGTCGAAGGGTCGGGCCAATGCTCCAGGTTCCCTCCAGATCAACTGGGGCTGGGGTTTCGGCGTCATGTTCGGCGTCTACACAGCCTACAAGACCGGTGGGCAGCTGAACCCCGCCGTCACCGTCGGCCTGTGGCTGGCCGGTAAAGACCTCGCTCCCGGCCTCCCGGCCAACGCGACCAACATCCTGGTCTGCATCGCCGGTCAGTTCGCCGGCGCCTTCGTCGGTGCCGTCATCGCCTGGCTGGCCTACAAGCAGCACTACGACGAGGACTGCGACCCCGCGCTCAAGCTGGGCACCTTCGCCACCGGCCCCGAGATCCGCAGCCCCTTCTGGAACACCATGACCGAGCTCATCGGCACCTGGGTGCTGCTGATCTGGGTCCTGCTGTCCGGCTACACCACGACCGCCATCGGCCCGCTCGGCGTTGCTCTGCTGATCGTCGCGATCGGCGCCTCCCTCGGTGGCCCGACCGGGTACGCCATCAACCCTGCTCGTGACCTCGGTCCGCGTATCGCCCACGCCGTGTTGCCGATCAAGGGCAAGGGCAGCTCCGACTGGGGCTACTCCTGGGTTCCGATCGTCGGCCCGATGCTCGGTGCCATCCTCGCCGCGCTCACCTACCGGGTGTTCTGGCTCTGACACGTCGTGCGGGGGACGGCGGCCAGCCGTCTCCCGGAGGGCATCCAGTTCAGTTGGTGTGACCGGGGCCCATCGGCGGGCAGTCCGTCGACGGGCACCCCGGGTGGACTCCTTCGAGTCCCCGGTGGGATACGTCGGCCGCCTCGGTGGCCGGTGGTTCGACTGGGTGTGATACCAACGATGGTGGTGGTGCTGAGGCATAACGGCTTGTCACGGCGTCACCGGACAATCGAATAGACAACTCCATATCCAGTGCTCAGTCAGCACGTGGAGACGGTCGACAGCAGACGTCGTGGACGACGTCGGTCAGGAGACCGGATCCGAGGAAGACCGGTCGGATCACCTGAGGATCCGGCCGGGATGGACCGACAACATCGGGCGGCGCTTCGCCCCATCGACCTCCGGAGCACCGCTGCGGAGTCTCGACACAGAAAGGGATCACTCATGAGTGACCAGCAGTACGTTCTCGCCATCGACGAGGGGACCACCTCCGCTCGCGCGATCATCTTCGACCACGCCGGCACGGTGGTCTCGGTCGGTCAGCAGGAGTTCGAGCAGATCTTCCCGCGTGCCGGCTGGGTGGAGCACGACCCGATCGAGATCATGGAGGCGGTCAGGGAGGTCGTCGGCCAGGCCCTCGGCAAGGCCTCCATCAACCGCCACCAGCTGGCCGCCATCGGCATCACCAACCAGCGCGAGACCACCATCGTCTGGGACAAGAACACCGGACAGCCGGTCTACAACGCCATCGTCTGGCAGGACGGCCGCACCACCTCCATCGTCAACGAGATCAACGCCGGGGACCCCGCCGGCTCCGAGCGCTACCGCCAGATCACCGGCGAGAACGTCTCCAACTACCCCTCCGCCCCGAAGATCAAGTGGATCCTCGACAACGTCGACGGCGCCCGCGAGAAGGCTGAGGCCGGGGACCTGCTCTTCGGCACCCCGGACACCTGGGTGCTGTGGAACCTCACCGGCGGCGTCAACGGCGGCATTCACGTCACCGACGTCACCAACGCGTCCCGGACTCTTCTGATGGACGTCCGCGAGCTCACCTGGCGCGAGGACATCTGCAAGGACTTCGGCATTCCGATGTCGATGCTGCCCGAGATCAAGTCCTCCTCCGAGGTCTACGGCTACGGCTCCAAGAACAGCCTGCTCATCGACACCCCGATCGCCGGCATCCTCGGCGACCAGCAGGCCGCCACCTTCGGCCAGGCCTGCTTCGAGCCCGGCAATGTGAAGAACACCTACGGAACCGGCTGCTTCACCCTGATGAACACCGGCGAGGAAGCCGTCTTCTCCAAGAACGGCCTGCTCACCACCGTCTGCTACAAGATCGGCGACAAGAAGCCCGTCTACGCTCTCGAGGGTTCGATCGCGGTGGCCGGTTCGCTGGTCCAGTGGCTGCGCGACAACCTGCAGATGATCGACTCCGCCCCGGAGATCGAGGAGCTGGCCAAGACCGTCGAGGACAACGGCGGCGCCTACTTCGTGCCGGCCTTCTCGGGCCTGTTCGCTCCGTACTGGCGCACCGAGGCCCGCGGCGCCCTGGTCGGCCTCACCCGCTACGTCAACCGCGGCCACCTGGCCCGCGCCGTCATCGAGGCGACCGCCTTCCAGACACGCGAGGTCGTCGACGCCATGAACGCCGACTCCGGCGTCCCGCTGACCGCCCTCAAGGTCGACGGTGGCATGACCGCCAACGAGACCCTGATGCAGTTCCAGGCCGACCAGGTCGGCGTTCCGGTGATCCGTCCGGTGGTCGCCGAGACCACCGCGCTGGGTGCCGCCTACGCGGCCGGCATCGCCGTCGGCTTCTGGAACGGCGAGCAGGACGTCATCGACAACTGGGCCGAGGACAAGCGCTGGGAGCCCAAGGGCGAGGAGAAGGAGCGCGAGCGTCTCTACCGCAACTGGAAGAAGGCCGTCACCAAGACCTTCGACTGGGTCGACGACGACGTGATCGACTGAGCATCAGTCAGTGCTGAGCGGCTGAGCAGCTGCTGGTGTGGCTGCTGGGCAGGATGGCCGGTGGCTGCTGGGCCGATGAGGGGCTGAGCAGCTGACTGCCTGACCGAGCCGACAGGGCGGGGAGAGGACCTGGAGTCCTCTCCCCGCCCTGTTTCTGCGTGCTTGTGGGTGTGGGGTGGCCGGAGTGCGGAGGATGGGTGGTCGGGTTGGGGCAAGCAGACGGCCATCCACGATGCTCGCGAAGTTCGACGATGCTCGCGCTATAGCGCGAGCATCGTCGAACTTCGCGAGCATCGTGGGAGAGGGCGTGGGAGAAGGGCGGGCGGAGGTGGGTGGACGGGGAGACCCCCGCCGGATGGCCGGCGGGGGTCTGGCAAAGCGCAAGGACGGGTCAGCGGTGGGGTTGGGACTGTCGCAGTCCCAGGCCCTTCTTCGTGTAGTGGGTCGGGGCGTTGGTCCCGAAGGTCCCGGTGACAGATCGTCCCAGGAGTTCACCGAGGGAGTCCGACTTCGCCCGCTCTGCGGCCTGGCGGGTGGACTGTTCATCGCCGAGCGCCGCCAGCACCGTCTCGACCACATCGTCAGGGGCTGAGGGGGCGTTCTGGGAGGCGAGAAGATCGCTCACCCAACTGCACTCGGGGTCGTTCAGACTGTCATCGTTGAGCCGGCTGTCATCCACGGTGGCCTCCTTCGAAACCGGGTGCGCGTCCTGTGAGGGCTCGCCACGTCTCAGATGGGACGCGCCAGGGTCGCCGGCAGTTCCCATCCCCTGCCTGTCTGCGTCTCCTCCACCCGCCAAGGGGTCGGACGTCGTCACCGCGACCCTGCTGGTCGCCTGCTCCGGTCGACGTCGGCGGTGACCCCCGTCCGGCGATGACGGAGCGTCGAACCGGCCCGTCATGAGACGTTCCGCAACGGCTCCAGAAGCACCGCCAGCCGCGCCCGACCCCGCGCGCAGCGGCTCTTCACCGTCCCTTTCGGCACCCCCAGCGCCACCGAGGCCTCCTCGACGCTCATCCCCTCCATGTCCACCAGCACCAAGGCCGCCCGCTGGTCGGCATTGATGCGGCCCAGCGCCTGCTGGACGGCGTCCGCCAGCTCGGCGGACTCCACCCCGATGGTCGGGTCGTCGGAGGCCACGAGGTTGAGATCACGATCATCCCCCGGCTCCAGGGGCTGGGCCCGGCGCACCCGGTTGCGACGGATCCGGTCCAGACAGGCGTTGACCACGATCCGGTGCAACCAGCTGGTCACCGCCGAGCCCCCCCGGAAGGATCCGGCCCGCCGGAAGGCCGAGACCATCGCGTCCTGCAACGCATCGGAGGCCTCCTCCCGGTCGTGCATGGTGCGCAGCGCCACCGCCCACAGACGGTCGCGGTGTCGCAGGAAGAGCGTCTGGAAGGCGGTCGCATCGCCGGCCACGTGGATCCTCAGCAGCTCGGCGTCACTCAGTTCGTCGTGGTCTGGGGAACCGCCCGGGGTCGGGACGCTGTCCTGCGGCTCGCGTCCGGGTCCCGCCACTCCATCCCCGGGGAGGGACTCGCCGTCGCTGCGACCGGTCACGGGTTGACCTTGATCTCGGCGATCTCGCCCTGGTAGCGGCCCTGGCCGATCCGCGGCAGGGAGGTGAGGTACACCAGCAGGTATCGGCTGGAGGTCGGGTCGCTCGGCTTCAGGGTCGTGGTGCCCTGGGCGGTCGCATCGCCGGCCACCCTGGTCCAGTCGTTGATGGACGACATCGGCGCCCGTCGGCTCGAGCCGGACGGCACGTAGAGGCCCACATCGGTGGCCCCGTTGACCAGGGTCACCGTCACCGAGGAGAACCGGGTGTCCTGGCCCAGGTCGACCACCAGTCCGACTCCGGGCTTGAGCCGACCGAGCTTGGGGGAGCCGCGGTAGACCAGGGTCTTCCAGGCGGTGGTGGGCTTCCCGTCCCAGGCCAGGGCCACCTGGTCGGGGTTCTCCTCGTCATTGCCGCCGTCGCGCTGGGGGTCGAAGTCATCGACCTTCGAGATGGAGATCGTGGACCCGGGGGAGACGGCGGCCTCGCCGGCCGAGTCGGAACCGGTGCCGCGCCGGACACCCACCACGATGAGGCAGATGACCAGGACGACGGCCACCGCCGCGACCAGCAGGACCTGCCAGCGTCGGGAGGAGGGGCGGGGCTGCGCCAGGTCGTGGGAGACCTGCTCGACGTCCTCGGGACGGATCCGTCCCATCGCCGGCATCTTCAGCGGGTCCGCGGACCTGGACCGACCCGACCGGGACCGGCGTCCCGAGGCCGAGGAGCCCGAGGCGGAGAAACCTGCGTCGCCTCCGCGGTGGGAGCGACCCCCGGTTCCCCGGCGCGAGGAACGGCCTCGAGCCGGCGACCCGGCACCGCGCGGCAGATCCGCGCCGTCGCCGGGGTGTCGGGGAGCCGGCACATGGGCCCACTCGCCGGCGGCCGCCTCGGGGGTCCAGTAGCCGTCCTCGTCCAGGACCGGCTCCTCGGGGGAGCCGGTGCCGTCGTCGTCGACAAAGCCGCCCGCACGGCCGGCGGAGTAGTCGACGGGCAGGCCGTCGGCGCCCACCGCCGGCTGTCGGGCGGTGGTGCCGTCCCGGTCGGGCAAACGGTCGGCGCCACCGGAGCCTGTGGCGCTCCGGGAGCCGCTCGGGCCGCCGGGGCTGCCGAATCCGGAAGAACTGCCGAATCCGGCGGAACTGCCGGAACCGGTGGGAAGGGAGGTGGTGACGGTGGTCGCGCTGTCACTGGGGTAGCGCAGCCGCCGCTCGAGGTCGGCCGCCGCATCCGCGCTGCCGAGCACCCGGGTGAGCGCCTGGGCGACCTCGTTGGCGGTGCGGATCGGCACCTCGTTGTGGCGCGGCACCTCGGAGAGGATCTGGTCGCACAGCACGTCGAGGGCGGGGGAGACGCCGGCGCGGACCTGCCGAGGGGGCAGCCAGCCGTGCTGATCGGCGGGGGCCGGGACAAGACCCCAGCGCACCCGGCCGTCACGGGTGCTGGTCGGACGGGGGCTGCGGGCGGTGCCGGCCGGCCAGCGGGACACCAGGCAGGCGTAGAGCAGCCGTCCCATGTCCGAGACGTCGCGGGCCTCGCGGTCGGACCAGCTCAGCGACTGGTCGCCGGGCCAGGGATGGAGGGCGGCCTGGATGAGCAGGCCGACGATCTTGACATTGCCGGTCGAGGTGACGATGACATTGTCGGGGTTGAGCCGCTCGTGGAAGATTCCCTGACTGTGCAGCGGGGCGAGGGCGTCGGCCAGCTCGCGGACGATCCAGGCGGCCTCCAGGGCCGACAGCGGGCCGGACTGCAGAAGCTCGGAGATCGATCGACCGGGGGCGAACTCGCAGACGATGTAGGCCCCGGGATCCCCGGGACCGGCGGCGACGGCGTCCAGCACCCGGAGGAAGCGGGAGTCGGTGGCGACCGCCGCGCGGCGGGCCGCCGCGAGCACCTCGGTGGTGTGGGCGCCGTTGGAGGCCAGGATGTGCATCAGCACGGGGCGGTGGAGTTTGAGGTCGAAGGCCCGCCAAGTCATCGTCCCCAGCGGCCGGCCGAGCTCCTGATCGAGTCGGAACCGACCCCCGAGCTGGGCTCCGACGCTCAGCAGCGGGACGGCGTCGGGAGCCTCCCGGTCCTCCGACCACTCCCGCGAGCGGGTGTCCTCGGAGTCATCGGGACTCGAGTCGACGGTGGAGCGGTACCCGTTGTTGTATCCGCTGTCCACCGTCACCTCCATGCTCCTCGATCCTCGGGATCCCCGCGCCGATCCCGACGACATCGGACCATCGGGCCAATGCCCTCATCCAGTGTGCCGCCTCGCCTGCCGGATCGGAACTCGGCTCACCGCGGAGTGGGCAAGGGGCGGGGAATGTCGGCTCTGCGGCTGCGAACCGTCGGGCGTCGTCTGCTGCTACTCGGACTGGCTGCGTGGCTCGGTGCGGGAATCGGATGATGTGCCCGGTCGCGAGGCGTGCCGGGTCTCCGCCTGCCCCTCGGGCGGGGTGCCCGGCGTCACCGGGGTGGTCGAGGTCTTCGGAGCTGTCGCCGGGGTGTCCGGCGCAGCCCCCTCGTCGGGGTGCTCGGTGGCCTCCTCCAACCCCTCCGACAGCTCCTCGGCCAGGCTCGCCGCCCCGGTGCCGTCACGGCTGCGGACCTGATGGATGCGCAGCAGGGTCGCTCCCAGCACGACCGCCCCCGAGATGATGATGATGATCCAGCCGATGTCGTCCATCCGGGTGGCCCGGACCACGAACTGGTGGGGGGACCCCAGAGGTCGGCCGGAGGGGCTGGTGAGCTGGGCCGACATCTCCACCACGCCATTGGAGCTGGCCCTGGGGGCGAACCGGATGGTCTGGGTCTCCCCCGACCTCACGGTCACCACCGGGGTGGCCGGGATGGTGATCCGCTGCGGGTTCTCCGAGGTGAAGACCACCTTGAGCCGGATGGTCTCGGCGAGCCGGTTGGTCACCGTCAACGGGAGAGCGTTGGAGGACGACGACATCACGAAACTCTCGGCGGAGTGCAGGGTGATGGAGTGACCGGCGAGCAGCTGGTCGGCCGAGGCCATCGCCTGGTTGAGCCACTGGCTGTGCCCGGCGCTGCCGAGATTCACCGAGGTGGCCCGCGACAGGGTGCGCGCCGTCTTGGTCCTGGCGAGCTCGGCATCCCCGAGGATGTCCCCCCAGTCGGCAGCGTCGCGGGCCGCATCGCCCTGGTCGGTCCACCACGACCCGCGCAGGGAGGTGGGCACCGTGCTCGACGCCGGCAGCGGGCTGGTGATGGACGGCGTCCCGACCGCCGTCGACAGCGGGGACAAGGTGAGCCAGGAGGTCGGTTCGGTGGCCGCCAGATCGGAGTCGGAGGTGACCACGGTGACGACGTGGCGTCCCGCCTGGGAGTTCAGCAGGGTCTGGGCGAGCAGCCGTCCGCGACTCTGGGCGGTACTGGTGGCGTGGTCGGGACCGCCGTCGAGAAGGCCGGCCGTCAGCGGGATCAGCGTCGTCCCCGAGACCACACTGGAGGACTCGGACGGGCTGCTGGCGGCGCTGAGCACCACCTCGGGATGCAGGGCCGAGGAGATCGCCGAGAACGACCGGCGGTCCAGCGCGCCGGCCTCGTCGACGATCGCCAGGGGGAGGGAGGAGGCCGGGTTGTCGGAGGTCAGGGCCGTCTGGGTCCTGCTCAGGACGACGGACCGGCCGGCCCGGGCGGCGCCGACCACGTCGGCATTGCCGTAGGGCAGCCGGAAGACCCGCCCGGAGGACAGCAGCGGCCGCACCTTGCCCAACCAGTCCTTCGCCGCCTGCGTCCCGGTCCCCGGCTTGCCGTCGATGGTGTAGCCGGCCGCCATCGAGGTGACCTCGTCCAGCAGGGCCGGATCGATGACCACGGTGGAGCGGCGGGAGACGGCGGCGTCGACGAGGGCATTGAGACGACCGGTGAGCTCGCCGGCCAGATGGTCGTCCATGAAGGTGCCGTCCAGCCCCACCGACGGCCGGGAGGACAGTTCGATCACCGGGGTGAGCTGGGCCTTGGTGGCGGTGTCGGAGACCACGGTGAGCACCCGGGCTCGACCCACCGTCATCCTGTCGCGGCCCTTCGGGGTGGCCTGGACGTGGACGCCGACGAGATAGCTGCCGGGAGTCGTCAGACCCATGTCCTTGGCCGTGCCACTGACCTGGAAGGGGGCGGTCTGGCCGGGCTCGAAGGTCTGGGTGGCCTCCGGGTCGGTGATGTTGTCCAGGCTGGCCTCGTTCTTCTCGTTGAACCAGCGCTCGCCCACCGGCATGGTGATCGGGGAGGCCAGCACGGAGTCCAGGGATCCGACGTCGGTGATCGGGTCGCGGGACCGCCAGAAGGAGACCTGCACCCAGGTCATCGGCACCGTGGAGGTGTTGCGCACCGTGCCGCGGATGGTGATGGTCCCGTTGGCGTCCACGGTGTCCGGGGTGACGCTGGTCACGGTGGCCAGCACCTCGGGGTTCGTCGGCTGCCGGGTGGATCTCGTGGGCATGGACGGGGCGGCCAGCGCCGTCGCCGATCCGGAGACGGTGGCCAGGGAGGCCAGGACGGCCATGATCAGGGCCAGCAGAGCGGCTGCAGGTCGACGCCATCGCCGCGGTCGCCGCGATGCGGGCGGCGTCGCGGCGGACGCCCTGTGCGAGGCTGCCGCCGGGAGCCTCCCCGATCCGGCGACAGGGGTGCGCGAACAGCTCCCTGGTCGGTCGGTCGGAGAGGTGGACATGGCGCCCATCCTATGGTCGCCGGCTGTGCGGAGGGTCGGGCACCGGCCCGCGGCTACCGCTTTCTGCCCGGCGAGGTCGCCTCACAGACCGGTCGAGGGACCTGCCGGGAGGGCGGTTCCCGGGGCTGCGATGACGTAGACGGTTCCGGCCGAACCCGACAACCAGACCCGCTCGAACTGATCGCGTCGGTAGACCACCCGGACCTGGTCGTTGTCGGCCAGCTCGTGGCTCGCCGGGTCGTTGACGACGACGTCTCCCCGATCGGTGAATCCGACCACCACCAGGAGATGGCCCTCGGTCGAGTAGCCGGCGCCGTCCAGCTCCGCGGCGTCGAAGGAGACCGAGGCCGCCAGCGGGACGCCGGCCGCGATGAAGGGCTCCATCTGGGCCACCGAGGCCAGCCGGGTGACGAAGGTCGTCAGGCCGTACTCGGCGGGGTAGGCGGCCGAGAAGGCCCAGTTGCCGGCCCCGCCGTACTGGTGGTCCCAGGTGGCCCGCGCGCTGAAGGGGACGATGGCGTCGTCGGCGGGCTGGACCCAGGCGAGATCCTCCGGGGAGGGGCCGACCTGGTAGCTGGTCATCACCATCGCCACCGAGGTCGCTGAGCACCAGGAGCCGCCGCCCCCGCCCCACTGCGGGTACTGGCCGCGGTGGGTCATCTGGGACAACGTGGGGACCGGGATCTCGATGCTCCGGGCCGATGTGGTGGCTGGGGTGACTGTGCTGGTGCTGGTGCTGGTGCTGGTGCTGGTGCTGGTGCTGGTGCCGGTCAGGTCGGTGGGCGCGCCCTCGCCGAGGTGCTCGGGAGTCGTGAGAGTCGGCGTCCTGGAGGCGACCGCTCCCAGCAGAGAGACCACCGGGAGCTCGGACTCGTCGGCCGGGCAGAACAGGGTCACCCGCAGCCGGTACCCGGTGATCGGTCGGGTCCCGCGGGCCCTGAGGGTGTCGGTGTCCACGACGGCGACGTCATCGGCCTGGCCGTCGACGCTGACGCGGTGGATCCCGCCGCCCTGGGCGGGAAGTTTCTCGCACCAGCGGGCCATGGTGAACCAGCTGGCCGGGGCGGTGTCGGCCGGGCTCGCGACGACGTCGCCGTCCGCGGTCCGGCTGCTGGGAGTCGGGGCGGTGTCGGGTGTGGTGGCCCAGGGCTGGATCTGAACCTCGATCCAGGAACGTCCCGGGGTCCGGGCATTCCAGGACACGATGATCTCGTCGGGGATGAGCCCGAGACTGTGCAGGGGCGAGGTCCAGGTGGCACAGCGGTAGTCCACCGGCGCGGCGTCGGCGACCCTGGTCACCTCGCCGTCGGGGGTGTCGACGAAGGGATCGGCGAAGGCGACGGGGCCCGACAGATGATCGACGGTGAGTCCCAGGTCGCCGACCCGGGTGCCGTCATGGTCGCCGTCGGCGAAGGCCTGTCGACCGGCTGCCGTCTCGGCGGGATGGGCCTGCCAGGCGTGGAACTCGATCTGGTCGGCAGGCATCGGGGTGTGCATCGCATGATCCTTCGTGAGGTCTCGGCAGGTTCCATCGGTCTTCAGGGTTGCGGTCCCCATCATCTCGTGCGGGCGTGCGGGTCTCAGGCCTGCGACTCCGGCTGATCCGCCCACCAGGACCGCAGCGCCTGGCCGGCCTCCTCGACGCTCTGGGGGCCCTCGTCCAGGCGCAGGTTGAGCAGGAACTTGTAGGCCCGCCCGACCACCGGTCCCGGCCTGATGCCGAGGATCGCCATGATCTGCTCGCCGTCCAGATCGGGACGGATCGCCTCGAGCTCCTCGCGCTCCTCGAGCTCGGCGATCCGGCGCTCCAGGTCGTCGTAGGCGAACTCGAGGCGTTCGGCCTTGCGCCGATTCATCGTCGTGCAGTCGGCCCGGGTGAGGATGTGCAGTCGTTCCAGCTGGTCACCGGCGTCGCGCACGTAGCGGCGCACCGCCGAGTCCGTCCAGCCCTGGTCCCCGTAGCCGTGGAAGCGCAGATGGAGTTCGACGAGGGTGGAGACGTCCTTGACGAACTGCGAGGGGAAGGCCAGCGCCTTGAGGCGCTTGCGGGTCAACTTGGCCCCGACCACGTCGTGGTGGTGGAAGGAGACCTTGCCGCCGGGCTCGAACCGTCGGGTCGCCGGCTTGCCGACATCGTGCATCAGCGCAGCCATCCGCCCGGTGAGGTCGGGTGAGTCGCCCCGGGAGTGCTCCAGGGCGATGGACTGCTCCACGACCGTCAGGGTGTGCTGGTACACGTCCTTGTGACGGTGGTGCTCGTCGCGCTCCAGCTGCAGGGCCGGCAGCTCTGGAAGGACATGGTCGGCGATCCCGGTGGAGACCAGCAGGTCCAGGCCCTCCCTCGGGTGGTCGGTGAGCAGCAGCTTCGACAGCTCGTCGCGGACCCGTTCGGCCGAGATGATCGCGATCCGGTCGGCCATCTCGGTCATCGCGGTGCGCACCGGGGCGGTGACGGCGAAGCCGAGCTGGGAGGTGAACCGTGCCGCCCGCATCATCCGCAGCGGGTCGTCGGAGAAGGACCGCTCCGGGGGGAAGGGGGTGCGCAGCACCCCGGCGGCGATATCGGCCAGACCGGCGTGCGGGTCGACGAACTGCCGGGTGGCGGCGTGCACGGCCATCGCGTTGACGGTGAAGTCCCGCCGGATGAGGTCCTCGTCAATGCTCGACCCGAAGGCGATCGCGGGCTTGCGGGAGTCGGGCCGGTAGACATCAGTGCGATAGGTGGTGATCTCCACCACCCAGGCATCAGGAGAGGCCTGCCCCGGGTCGCCCCCTGTCAGGGGCTCGGTGGCCGGGGCATCTGCCACCGGGATCCGGGCCCCGATGGTGCCGAAGGCGCGGCCTATGTCCCAGACCGCATGGGTTCTCGTGCGCAGCAGGGACTCGATCTCATCGGGGTGGGCATCTGAGGTGAAGTCCAGATCGTGGCCGAGGGTTCCCAGCAGGGCGTCGCGGACCGACCCGCCGACCAGGTAGAGGTCGTGGCCGTGGTCGGCGAACAGCTGGCCGAGTTCGCCGATCAGCGGGATGGTCGAGAACAGCCGATCGATCCGGTGCTCCAGCAGCTGTGGCAGCGTGAGACCCCGTTCCTCGGGGGACGGGTTCAGGCAGTCAAGAGATGCGGACACGGGGCTCTACTTTACGAGATGCCGCGGAACTGGTCAGAGTTCCCTCGGTGGCGATGAGTTCTGCCATGTGTGGGCCGGCGTGTGGATAGTCCAGTTGCTTGTGTGCTCTGTGGCAGATCTCGTGTGGGCCCGTCGTGGCGTGCGATTGAGTTCTGCCATATGCAGGCCGGCGTGTGGATTATCCGCGTCGTGTGCTTCCCTGTGGCAGATCTCGCCCCTTGCAGGGGTGGGGGCACCTTGTGGGCCGTGGCGGCTCACTCCTTCCGAGGTGCGGGTGCCCGGATCCTGCGGCGGACCTCATGTCGCTCCCAGCAGCGGGCACCTCGTGGGCCGTGGCGTGCCCACTTACTCCAAGGCTGTTGGCCACCAGGGCCTCGGTGTGTGGGAACCATGGCCTCGGCAGAGGATCTCATCTCCTCTTCCCCGGGCGACGCCTGGCTGTCGGGCCCCTACCATTGCGGGCATGGGATCACAGTCCGACGCGGGCAGCGTCGTGGTCGCGGTGGACTCCTTCAAGGGGTCGTTGACCAGCGGACAGGCCTGCATGGCGGTCACCCAGGGCCTGCGGCAGGCCGAACCCGATATCGATGTCGTCTCGATCCCGGTGGCCGACGGCGGCGAGGGCACTCTGGATGCGGCGATCGCGGCCGGCTACCACTCGGTGTCGACCCGCTGCCACGGCGCCACCGGTGATCTCGCCCAGGTCGACTGGGCCCGGCGCGGGGACGATGCGGTCATCGAGATGGCAGCCTGCTGCGGCTTGGAACGGGCAGACCGGGTCTCCGGCCCGCCCACTCCCGAGCGCGCCCTGGCCGCCTCCAGCAGAGGGCTTGGTGAGGTGATCGTGGCCGCCCTGCGCGAGGGCGTGAAGTCGATCACGATCGGGATCGGGGGCTCTGCCAGCACCGATGGCGGCGCTGGAATGCTCGAGGCCCTCGGGGCGATCTTCCTCGATGCCGAACGCCGCGATGTCACACCGGGCCTGACCGGTCTGACCAAGCTCGACCTGGTCGACCTCACCCACCTCCATCCCCGGCTGGCCGATGTGAGGCTGACCGTCGCCTGCGATGTCACCAGTCCACTGCTGGGACCCGAGGGGACAGCCGCAGTCTTCGGTCCGCAGAAGGGGCTGGATGAGGCCGGCGTCGCGCTGGCCGACGAGACCCTCGAGGTCTTCTCCGGTGCGGTCGAGCCGGCTCTGGGAGTGATGCACCGCGATGATCCCGGTGCCGGGGCCGCCGGCGGGGTCGGCTGGGCGCTGATGTGTCTTGGGGCGCAGTACCGGCCCGGGGCAGAGGTCGTACTCGGCTGGTCGAATGCCGCCGAGAGGATTCGTGACGCCTCCCTGGTGATCACCGGCGAGGGTCGGCTCGACCACCAGACCCTGCTCGGCAAGACCCCCGACGCGGTGCGCCGGATCGCCCGTGAGGCCGGTGTCCCGGTCTGGGCGGTGTGCGGGGTCTGCGAACTGGAGGGCGCCGACCGGGACGCCTTCGACGGGGTTCTGGCGCTGTCGGACATCGAGCCCGATCCGAAGCGGTCGATCGCGGCCGCCCGATCGTTGCTGATCCGGCTGATCGCCGAGGCGATGGGGGAGGAGTAGCCGGCTCGTTCCACATCCCGACCGGGCCGGGCGCAGTCGGTGCAGGTGGCTGGACCGGAGTGCCATCGGTGCGGATGGTCGCACTGAACTTGGGATCATCCGAGGTGGTGGGACAGGGTCGGAACTCTGCCGGACCGGGGCCGGGGTTCGGCTGGGGGCTCGACCGGCGGGAACCGCCGCTCAGAAGGCGCCGCGGATCCGGGCCTCGTCGAAGGCGTCCTTCACCTTGCGGCGGATGGTGCGGATGACGTCGTACTGGGTTTGGGCGACGCACTTGGTGGAGATCTGGAAGGTCATCTGGTCGCCGGTGATGTCGGTGACGCCGAGCACCGTCGGGGTCTCCAGCAGGGAGTCGCTGAACTGCGGGTCCTGGTCGACCTCGCGGATCACCATCTTGAGCACCCGCATCACGACCAGGGGATCCTCGGAGGCGTGCACGGTGATGTCGGTCAGGGTGGTCGCCACTCCCTGGGTGCGATTGCCGACCGTGGTGATCTCGCCGTTGCGGATGTACCAGATCAGCCCGTCGAAGTCGCGGATCCTGGTCACCCTCAGCCCGATGTCCTCGATGGTGCCCTTGATGTCGTTGATCTCCACGACGTCCCCGACCCCGTACTGGTCCTCGAAGATCAGGAAGAGGCCGGACAACAGGTCCTTCACCAGAGTCTGGGCGCCGAAGGCCAGGGCGATGCCGGCGACACCGGCCGAGGCGAGGATCGGGGTGAGCTGGATGCCGACCGTGTCGAATCCCCACATCACCGCGATCGCCACGATCAGTGCGACGCCGATGTTGGACAGCAGCCGACCGACCGTGGTGGTGCGTTGAGCCTGGCGTTCGGCGTTGAGGCCGGTGAGCTCGCCGATCGCGATTCCGCCGTGGGTGGTCTCGGAGGACCGGCGCTTCTCGGTGCGTCGCAGCATCCAGCCGATCAGCCAGTTGATGCCCTTGCGCAGCAGCCATCGGCAGACCAGGGCGGCCACCGTGATGATCGCCAGGTTGATGGGCGTGTAGGGCCAGTTCCAGGTGAAGGACTTGACGATTGAAGTCCTCATCGGAATGAGCACGTGGAGCGGGTTCAGCAGCACCGGACCTCCGTCATGTCAGGAACGCCTTGATGATCGGGCCGGCCGTGCCGGACCCGGACTCCCCGACCTCCACCATGCACGCCACCGCGATCGACGACGTCCAGCAGATCATCCAGGCGTGGGTCTTGAGCTTTCCGCTCGGGCCGAACTCGGCGGTTCCGGTCTTGGCGCCGGTCGCCAGTCCCGACAGCACCCGTCCGGACCCCTGCTTGACGGTGGTGACCATCACCTCGCGCAACCCGGCGACCTCCTTGGTGCTCAGCGGGGTGGCCCTGGAGGTCGGCCGGCGGCCCTCGATGAGCCAGGGGACGACGGTCGACCCGGCGGCCACCGAGGCCGCCAGCCCGGCCATCGCCATCGGCGAGGCGAGCACGCCGCCCTGGCCGATGACGTCGGAGGCCAGCACGTCGGCGGCGGTGGTGTCGGCGATCGAACCGTAGAAGGAGGTGAAGCCGGGGTCGTAGTCGGTGCCGACCCCGAGGCTGCCGGCCGCTCGGCGGAGGCTGGCCGAGGTGACCTTGGTGTGCTGGGAGATGAAGGCGGTGTTGCAGGACTGGGCGACGGCCTGCTTGAGGGGGATAGCCCCGGAGTAGGCGGAGTCGTAGTCGGAGTAGTTGTGGAACCGGCGTCCGTTGACGGTGATGGTCGGCGAGCAGGTCACCGTGGAGTCGGGGGTGAGCCCGGTGCGCAGCAGGGCGAGAGTGGTGGCGATCTTGAAGGTGGACCCGGGGGCGTACTGGCCCGAGGTGGCGAAGGCGTTGGCGCCGGCGTCCTTGGAGTTCGCGGCGGCCAGGATGGCACCGTCCGAGGGCCGGATCGCAACCAGGCAGGCGACCCCGGACACCCTGGCCAGGGACGTCTCCGCCTTCGACTGGAGGGTCGGGTCAAGGGTGAGCTTGAGCGGCTTCCCGTCGCTCTTCGGCGTGGTGAACAGCGTCGTGGGACCCGAGCTGGTGCTGCCGGACGCCGAGGTCGCGGGCTGCGGGGCCGGTGAGGCGGAGGACGTCGGATCCTTGCGCGCGACCAGGGCGATGATGTGACCGACCTTGCCGCGCAGCTGGGCGTCGTAGCGCAGCTGCAGACCGGACTTGCCGACCACGTCGCCCTCCTCGATCTCCCCCTTGCCGCGCTTGACGTCGGCCTCGTCGGCCAGTCCGGAGGTGCCCAGCAGGCCGAGGGCAAAGGTCTTGGTGGGGGCCAGCGGAAGTTCGCGGTCGGTGACCGCGGCGCCCGGGATGACACCGATGTTGCGCGGGATGTCCTGCTCGCGCAGGGTGATCGCCACCACGAAGGCCTGCGGTCCCGAGGCCTGGACCAGGGCGGTGTAGGCCTTGGGATCGATCTTCAGCTCCTTCGCCAGAGCGGCCGCCGAGCCGGCCCATTTCGTCTTGTCGACCTTCGTCTTGTCGATCCCGACGTCATGGACGGTGTGGTTGACGATGATGTCGGAGTCGTTGGTGCCGGTGATGGAGGCGCGCTCGCCGAGCTGGCGGGTGTGACGCAGCCGGGTGGCCTGGGTGAGCCGGGGGTGGATGACGGTCGGCTCCCAGGCCACCCGCCACGCGCTGCCGCTGCTCGCGATGCGGGCGGTGGAGGTGAAGGTCCAGGGCTTTCCGGCCAGCGAGAGGGTGTGGGACAGGGTGGCGGTCACCGTCCCGCTCCCGGAGCTGGCGACGGAGCCGACCTTCGTGGTGGGACGCAGGCCGTCCATCCCGGCGAAGACGACTTTGAGGTCGGAGGCGGCGGTGGCCGGGTCGTCGACGGGGACGCCGGTGAGGTTGCCCCTGGTGAGGCCGGCCGCGAGTTTCTGGGCGGTCTGGCGGGCGGCGTCGGGGACATCGGAGGTCAAGTCGGACCCCTTGCATCCGCTCACCGAGACCAGTGCGGCGGCCGCCAAGGTGCCGACGGCGGCACCCCCGAGGGCGCGGCGCGAGAGATACGGGCCTTGTGTCGTCATGCGGCTCTCCTCCCTCATCCCGATTCCTCGGTAACTCGTGTCCGGCTTGGACCATCTGAACAGGACTGCCCGAACGGCACCATCCGAACAGCACCATCCGAACAGCACCGCCCTGCGTGGACTGCTCGAACGGCGCCGCCGAACAGTGAACCCGGTGCGGACAGGCCGATCTCCATCTGAACTCTCCCACCGATGTCATCCGGCCGGCACATGTGCGGGTGCCATCGGCAGGCCCCATGAAACCACCGCACACCGACAGTATTCAGGCGGTCCACCCAGAAGTACCCGTGTGGGGTGGTCAGGCCCGTGTGATTGGGCCCGATGCGGTTCGCCTGGAGTTGGAGTCGACACGGGCTGGTGGAGCCGGGCTGGTTGGGCTGGGCTGGTGGGGCCGGCTCTGCGGTCACAGGCCCTTGGCGAGGAGGTCCTGGGCGATCCGGACCGCCCCGATCACCGGTTCGGCGGCGGTGGCCACCCGCCATCGGCGATCCTCCAGGGCGGCCAGGACGGCGTCGCGGACCGGGTTCGGGTGGCTCAGCACCCCTCCGGCCAGCACCACCTCGTGGGGGACGCCGCCTGCGCACTTCTTGGGCATGCCTGTTGTCTCTGCATCCGGGCTGACCGCAGTCTCGTCGAGCCCGCCGACCCCGACGGTTCGTGCATGATCGATCACGACCCCGTCGGTCCCGGCGTCGTCGATGACGGCGTCCAGGCTGGTGACCAGCGCCCGACCGGCCTGCTCGGCGATCCGGCCGGCGACGGCGTCGTGGCCGGCCACTCTCAGCACGATCGGTGCCAGGCTGCCGATCTGTGCAGGAGTGAGGTCGTCGACCCGGCGCACCAGATCCTGACACGGATCGCCGGTGACTGGACTCACCCCCAGGGCCGTCACCAGCAGTCCGGTCAGCTCGGTGCGGGGGCCGCGTCCGTCCAGATCGGCGGCCGCCGCCCGCAGACCCTGCCAGCCGATCCACAGCCCCGAGCCGGTGTCACCGAGGATCCAGCCCAGCCCGTCGGCGCGCCGCTGCAGGACTCCGCCCTGGAAGCGCCCGGCCACCGCGCCGGTCCCCGACAGCAGGAGGTAGCCGTCGCCTCCGGAACTGGCCGAGCGGAAGGCTGCGGCCAGGTCATTCTCGACGTGCACCCGGTCGCAGATGCCCGTCAGTGCATCCCGGAAGGCCTCCGCGACCTCGTCATGACGCGCCGGTCCGGCACCCGAGGCGGCCACGACGACGACCCGGGGGCGGTGCCGTCCCGACGCAATCCTCGGGGCAACGCCATGAGGCGCGCCGTGCGTGACGTTGTGAGGGCTGTTGCGCGGGACGTCGCCAGGGCCAGCTGTGCCAGGGTTCTGCGCGGCCGCCAGGGCCATCTCGGCAGCAGTCCGGACGGCGTCGGCGGCCCCGGCGATACCGCCCCCGGCCGAGCGGAGGTTCGCGCCACCGGCCAGCCCCCGCCCCAGCAGCGCGCCGGAGCCGTCCACCAGCTCAGCTCGCGTGCTGGTCCCGCCCAGATCGATCCCCATCACCGTCACGGGCAGGAGGCTACCGCCCCTGCCACCCGGTTCCAGCGGCGCGCACCGACCCCCGGCGGATTCGCTCCGGTCGGGGGCCAGAGGCGACGTCGCGCCCCCGGTCGGCGCCGCTTTCCGGACGTGACAAGATATGGACCGCCCCAGCCACCGAAGGAGACCCTGTGATCAGCAGTTCCGAGCATCCCGAGGACCCTCGAACCACCTCCTCCGAGCTGCCCGGTATCCCTGATTCCGGACCGAAACCCCACGTCACAGCCGATTCGACGGTGGCGGCCGAGTCCTCCCCCCGGCTCACCTGGGCGACCGAGTCGCGCAACCGGAGAACCCTCGACATCGACCAGCTGGACGCCGCCGGAGTCGTCTCCGAGATCCTCGCCGAGGACGCCCGGGTGGCAGCCGCGGTGCAGGCCTGCATCGCCCAGATCGGCCGGGTCGTCGACCTGGTGGTCGCCGCGCTGAGCGCGGGAGGCAGCGTCCACTACGTCGGGGCCGGGACCTCGGGGCGGCTCGGTGTGCTGGACGCCGTCGAGCTGCTGCCCACCTACGGCATCCGGCCCGACCAGGTGATCGGTCACATGGCGGGCGGCGAGCGGGCCTTCGTGCGGGCCGTCGAGGGGGCCGAGGACTCCCCGGAACTGGGCGCCGCCGAGCTGGCGCAGGCCGGTCCGCACGATCTGGTGATCGGGATCGCCGCGAGCGGTCGGACCCCCTACGTCGGTGGCGCGCTGGCCGAGGCCAGACGTCGCGGCCTGCCGACCGCACTCATCTCCACCAATCCGAACGCCCCGCTGGCCGATCTGGCCGACGTCTCGATCCTGCCCGACACCGGTCCCGAGGCGGTCACCGGATCGACCCGGATGAAGTCGGGGACCGCGCAGAAGATGACCCTCAACGCCATCTCGACGGCGGCCATGATCCGGCTCGGCAAGACCTGGTCCAATCTCATGATCGACGTCGTCGCGACCAACGAGAAGCTGCGGGTCCGGATGGTGCGGATCGTCGAGCAGGCCACCGAGGCCGATGCGGGCCGTGCGCGTGCCGCGCTGGAGGCTGCCGACGGGCGGGTCCGGGTGGCCATCGTCGCGCTGGCCGCAGGGGTCGACGTCGCGGAGGCGGAGGCGGCTCTGGAGGAGACACCGCCCAGCGCCGAGCGGGCGGGGGACCCGTCGGGGGTGCGCACCGCGATCGATCGGGCGAGGTCGGCCTCCGGTGGGTCCGGGACGACCGGTGGTGCTGTGGATTCGGGATCCGCCGGTGGTGCTGCGGGCACTGGGTCGACCGGTGGAGTCGCGCCGGCCGGGGATGACTCCGGGAGTGTTCGTGGGATCGGGAGGGACCAGCGGTGACGACCCGACTGAAGCGTCTGCTGATCCCCCAGGTCGACGTCATTCCCCTCGTGGAGGACGACCTCATCTGGCTGTGGCACTGGAATGTCGAGGCGGTCGATCCCGAGTGGAAGAAGTGGGACGGCCCCTACTTCGGCGACCAGGACGACCGCAGCTACTCGGAGTTCGCCCATGACTGGCGGCCCCGGGTGAGGTCGGGGGACCGGGCGATCATCACGGTGGAGGGTCACCGCTGCGGCTTCGTCAACCGTTTCGAGATCGAGCCCGCCGGCGGCGGCTGGTGGGAGCTCGGCCTGGTGATCTTCGAGCCCCGGCTGTGGGGACAGGGGATCGGACGCCGGGCGCTGTCGTCCTGGACCCGCCAGACCTTCCAGGAGACCGACGCCCACGTCCTGACCCTCACCACCTGGAGCGGGAACACCCGGATGATGAGGTGCGCCGAGCAGCTCGGTTACACGGTCAGCGCCCGGATCCCGGAGGCGCGGTCGTGGAACGGACGCCGGTGGGACTCCATCACGATGTCCCTGCTGCGCAACCAGATCGCCTGAGGTCTGTTTTGGCGGCGTCCCGGTCTGGGGTCGCAGATCTGGTGACGGGCGTCGTCCACCATCGCCGCGTTGATCCAGTTCTGTGGCAGTTCCAGTCCACGTTGCCGCGTTGATCCAGTTACTCGGCGTTGATCCAGCTACAAGAGGATCAACGCCGAGTAACTGGATCAACGCGGAGTGGGGTCGGGCGGAGTGGGGTCGGGCGGAGAGGTTCGGCGGGCGGAGCGTCGGGCTGGATCGCAGACGGACAGACGGTAAGAGCGGGATCACAGACAGACGGCAGGAGCGGGAGCGGACCAGGTCTGAGGGGACAGCTGCCCACCCGACGTCCCCGCCGTGCCGAGGATCCCGCTGGAGCCCTACCAACGTCCTCGGCTGTCCAGGGATGCGGGAGGATGGGGACCATGAATGCGATCATGACCGTCACCGGCAACGACCATCCGGGAATCATCGCCGCCATCTCCACGGCGCTGGCTGAGATGGGGGTCAACATCGTCAACGTGTCGCAGACCCTGATGGGCGACTACTTCACCATGATCATGCAGTGCGTCCTCGGTGACGGCACCCCCGACCTGGCCACCATCCAGGCCCGGATGAAGGACGCCGGCGAGCAGGCCGGCGTCGTCGTCCACATACAGTCCGAGGCCATCTTCGACGCGATGCACAGGCTGTGATCCGATGAGCTCCGAACCGATGGACACTGCCACCACCAAGAACATCCTCGAGACCATCCACATGATCGAGGACGAGCGGCTGGACATCCGCACTGTCACGATGGGGATCTCGCTGCTCGACTGCATCGACTCCGACGGTGAGGTCGCCCGCCGCAAGATCTACGACCGCATCACCACCCGGGCCCGCGACCTGGTGCAGACCTGCCAGGGGATCGAGACCGAGCTCGGCATCCCGATCATCAACAAGCGGATCACCGTGACGCCGATCTCGCTGATCGCCGCCGCCAGCGGGGAGCACGACTACGTCCCCTTCGCCCGCACCCTGGACGCCGCTGCCAAGGAGGTCGGCGTCGACTTCCTGGGCGGATTCACCGCCCTGGTCGACAAGGGCCGCACCCACAGCGACAAGGTCCTGGTGGACTCCATCCCCCAGGCCCTCGCCGAGACCGACTACGTCTGCTCCTCGGTCAACATCGGCTCCTCGCGGGCCGGGATCAACATGTCCGCGGTCGCCGACATGGGCCGCGCGATCAAGCGCAGCGCCGAGCTCACCGCGGACGCCGGCGGCCTGGGGGCCGCGAAGCTCGTGGTCTTCGCCAACGCGGTCGGGGACAACCCCTTCATGGCCGGCGGCTTCCACGGCGTCGGGGAGGCGGACTGCTGCGTCTCGGTCGGCGTCTCGGGCCCCGGGGTGATCGCCCGCGCTCTGAAGAAGGTGCCGGGAGGATCCTTCGGGACGGTGGCCGAGACGATCAAGAAGGCCGCGTTCAAGGTGACCCGGATGGGCCAGCTGGTCGGGACGATGGCCGCCGCCCGACTCGGCGTCCCCTTCGGTATCGTCGACCTGTCCCTGGCGCCGACCCCGGCCGTCGGCGACTCGGTGGCGCGGATCCTGGAGGAGATGGGGCTGGAGCGGGTCGGCACGCACGGCACCACCGCGGCGCTGTTCCTGCTGAATGACGCCGTCAAGAAGGGCGGCATGATGGCCTGTTCGCACGTCGGCGGGCTGTCGGGGTCGTTCATCCCGGTCAGCGAGGACATCGGCATGATCGAGGCTGCCGGTCTCGGTGCGATCAGCCTGGACAAGCTCGAGGCGATGACCGCGATCTGCTCGGTGGGGCTCGACATGATCGCGCTGCCCGGGTCGACCAGCGCCGAGACGCTGTCGGCGATCATCGCCGATGAGGCGGCGATCGGCGTGATGAACCACAAGACGACGGCTGTCCGGCTGATCCCGGTTCCGGGCAAGGAGGTCGGCGAGGAGGCCGAGTTCGGGGGGCTGCTCGGGCGCGCCCCGATCATGGCCACCAGCAGGTTCGGGTCCGACGAGTTCATCGCCCGGGGAGGTCACATTCCGGCCCCGATCCACGCCTTCAGGAACTGATGCATGGCCCAGTGACGGAGGCGCCTGGGAAGTAGGTGCCGGGGTGGACCCGGGGGTGGCCGGGGCACCGGATCCCGGGCTCCACGCCTCGGCCCACCCCCAAGTACACGCCCCAAGTTCCACGCCTGGGCCCCCCAAGTTCCACGCCTAAGTTCCACGATGCTCGCGAAGTTCGACGATGCTCGCGCTATAGCGCGAGCATCGTCGAACTTCGCGAGCATCGTGACAAGGGATGGGTGGGAAGCAGGGATGGGTGGGAAGCAGGGGTGGGTGGGAAGCAGAGGAACGGGAGGACGTCGGGCCTTCCCCCGGGCGCGGATCTGGATTGCGGATCCCCAGCGGTTACCGTGGCGGACATGACAACTATCGGATTGATCGGTGCGGGACACATTGGCAGCCAGATCGCGCGGAAGGCGGTTCAGCTCGGCTACCACGTCGTCCTCAGCAACAGGCGCGGGCCCGAGGTGCTCAGGGGCCTGATCCAGGAACTCGGAGACCACGCACGGGCAGCGAGCCCCGCCGAGGCCGCCGAGGCCGCCGACCTGGCAGTGGTGACCATCCCGCTGAAGGCGATCGGCAGCGTCCCGATCGAGCCGTTGATCGGCAAGATCGTCATCGACACCAACAACTACTACCCGCAGCGCGACGGCCAGATCACGGCCCTCGACGAGGAGACCACCACGACCGCCCAGATGCTGCAGGAGCACCTCCCGGAGTCCTTCGTCGTCAAGGCCTTCAATCACATTCCGGCCGCCGACATCACCACCGCGGGCCGTCCGGCGGGCGACCCGGACCGCCGCGCCCTGGCAGTGGCCAGTGATCATGACGCCGCCCTCCTGGTCGTGTCCCGCCTCCTCGACCGCTTCGGCTTCGACCCCGTCCCGATTCAGCCGCTCAGCGAGTCCTGGCGCATCCAGCGCGACACCCCCGGCTACGTCCAGCCGCTGACCGCACCGCAATTGGTGCACGCCCTGGCGCTCGCCAAGCGCTACCGTGACATGTGACATGTGACGTGTGATCTCCGGGCATCGCGACAGTCGGGGCGACGGCGTCCTCGGTCCGGGGAACATCTGTCGGGGGTGACGCCGACAGTCCGCGGAGCATCCGTCGGGGGTGACGCCGACGGTCCGGGGAGCATCTGCCGGAGACGACGTCCTCCATCCGTCGCAGCTTGTCGTGCACCCACTCGACTCGACGACGTCCCCGGAGACAGCGGACCCGCCACCCCGGTCCGGAGCCGGCGGACGGCGTCCACCCGATGGGAGCGGACGCACCGTCCCTGAGCGGTCCTCGCCCCGGTCCCATGATCACGGCAGGATGGGACCATGGCTCAACAGCTCGGCCGACCCGAACCCCTGGACCCCCGATTCGACCGCTCCGCGTGGTGGCGCGAGGACCGTTTCGGGATGTTCATCCACTGGGGCGCCTACGCGGTGCCGGCCCGCGGGGAGTGGGTCCGGTCCTACGAGAGGCTGAGCGTGGCGGACTACCAGCCGGCCATCGACGCCTTCGACCCCGACCCGGACTTCGACGCCTGGGCCGCCACCGCCGCGGCCGCCGGGATGAGATACGTCGTGCTGACCGCCAAGCACCACGACGGCTACGCCCTGTTCGACACCGCCCTGTCGGACTACTCCACCGTCGCCACCCTCGGTCGCGACTTCGTCGCCGAGTTCCTCGCCGCCTTCCGGGCCCGCGGGATCAAGGTCGGCCTGTACTTCTCCCTGCTGGACTGGGCGCGCCCCGACTTCCCCCACCACGGCGACCTCCAGCACCCGATGCGCGACGCCGTCGAGTTCCGTGATCATCGTCCGGACCTGGCCTCCTACCGCGCGTTCATGCACGGTCAGGTCCGCGAGATCTGCTCCCACTACGGGCCCCTGGACATCCTCTGGTTCGACTTCTCCTATGCCGGGATGGGCCCCGACCAGTGGGGCGCCGCCGAGCTGATCCGGATCGTCCGGGAGCTTCAGCCCGGGGCGGTCCTGGACAACCGGCTGGAGGGATCGGGCCCCGAGCCCGGGTCGATCCTCACCGGCGACCCGACGCCGTGGTCGGGCGACTTCACCTCTCCCGAGCAGGTCATCCCCGCCGAGGGGATCCGCGATGCGGCCGGTCGACCGGTGCCGTGGGAGAGCTGTCTGACGCTCAACAACCACTGGGGATACTGCCGCCACGACGCCGACTGGAAGACCGCGCCGATGCTCATCCACAAGCTGGTGGAGTGCGTCGCCAAGGGCGGCAACATGCTGCTCAACGTCGGCCCCGACGCCCGCGGGACCTTCCCGGCACAGTCCCGCGAGATCCTGGCCGGGATCGGCGAGTGGATGGACGCCAACGCCGACTCGATCCGCGGCTGCGGCCCGGCCGGGTTACCGAAACCCGACTGGGGATGGTGGACGGCGGGCCGGGGGAGGCTTTACGCCCATGTGATGGAGTCGCCGATCGGACCACTCCAGCTTCAGGGCCTGCGCAGGGACCAGATCGACGACGTCCACCTGCTGTCCGACGGGTCCCAGGTGCCGGTCGTCGACGCCTGGTCGGTGGCCGACCACCCCGAGGAGGCCTTCGTCTCCTTCGGACCCCAGCCGGAGTGGACCTATCCGCTGCCCGATCCGGTGGACACCGTCCTGGAGGTCACCCTCCGATGAGCGCGAAGGAGCATCCGATGACACGCGAGTCCGTGGCTGAGCCCCTGGCGGGCGTCCCCGACGAGCTGCTGGAGCGCCTCGGCGTGGGTGCCGATCTGCTCGCACCGACCCGACACCTGCTGGACGCCGTCGCCGCCGATCCGGCTGCCGGTGCCAGAACCGCTGAGCTGGCGGCCGGGTTCCGCAGCCGTATCGGCCACTTCTTTGGCCAGGAGACTCTGCTGTCGGAGACCGACCTGGCCGGGTTCGGCGGGGTCGAGGGAGCCGTGCCGCTGGCCGCGCTCATCGTCGCCGGACCGGCTGTCGAGGCGTTCTGGGGTGGACTCGGGTACCCGGATGACATCATCGCCGACACCCTGTCCGACCTCGGGCGGCAGGTCCGCAAGACGGTCGCGGTGACGGGGCGGTTCGGGCTCGGTCAGGCGAGCTGGCTCGAGATGATCTGGCGCGGCGGGTTCGCCCAGCTGGGGCGTCTCCAGTTCGAGATCACTTGCTCCGATCTGGGGCGGGGAGGGGAGGGCGCTGGTTCCCTGGTGCTGTCGACCCACATCGCGCCGATCGGGTCATTGTCGCCCGACGCGGTGGCTGCCTCCCTTGGGCGGGCGCACGGATTCTTCGTGGAGCACTTCGCGGAGCTGGCCGCCGAGCCAGGCGCCTTTGAGGTTGCCGTGTGCTCGTCGTGGCTGCTCGACACCGAGTTGATGGGGCGGATGCCGGGGTCCAATGTGGATTCCTTCGCCCGGCTGTGGACGGTGTGGGACAGGAAGATCTCGGACGGCTCCGGGGTGTTCTTCGGCTTCGACCGGCCCTATTCGGACGGCGAGCGGGTCGCCGAGATCATCGATGAGCTCCCTTACGACACCCGCCTGCACCGCACCATGATCGATCAGTGGCGGGCCGGCGGGCATGTGCACAACTGCTGGGGGTGGCTCTCACTGGTGGGGTGATGTTCCGGGGAGTGGATATTTCACTCGGGGAACCGGGTATCGAGTGACGGAGACGTTCCGCGCGGGGCTTCTTCGTGTGGTGGGGTGAACATTTCACTCGGGGAAGTGGGCATCAGGTGGCGGGGATGCTCCGCGCCGGGCTCCTTCGTGTGGTTTCGTGCGGTCGGGTGAACATTTCACTCGCGGAACTGGGGTTGGTGCGCTGTGGGGTGCGGGATCCGGGGTTCGGCGAGTGATGTGTTCACCTGCGGCGGCGCAAACTCGACTCATGGGCCCGTCGAGGGTCATGAAGGACTCGGTGTTGGGGTCAGCCCAGGTCGTCGAACTGCTCGGTGACGGTCCGATCGAGATCCTCGAAGGTCTCCTCGTCGCAGAACGCCGCCTCCAGCCCGGCAAGGGTGATCTGGCGCAGATCGGCCAGCTCCCAGTCCAGCTGCTCGGCGACCAGAGTCAGCTCCCGGGTCATCGAGGTGGCGCTCATCAGGCGGTTGTCGCAGGAGATGGTCACCGGGATCCCGGCCCTCCACAGGGGCCCGATCGGATGGTCGGCGAGAGTGCGACACACTCCGGTCTGGATGTTGGAGGACGGACACACCTCAAGGGTGATGACCTTGCCGCGGACATCGGTGGCGATCGGTCCCAGACTCATCACCCCTGAGCCGTAGCTGGTGATGTCGTCGACCAGCCGGACCCCATGGCCAAGCCTCTCGGCCCCGCAGTCGATGGCGTTCTGGATCGACTCCAGCCCGTCGGCCTCCCCGGCGTGGATGGTGAGATGGCCGCCGTTGGTTCTGACTGCGTCGAACAGATCGGAGAAGCGGGACGCCGGGAAGCCGGCCTCGGGGCCCGCCAGGTCCATGCCGACCACTCCGCGACCCAGCCAGGAGACGGTCAGCCGGGCCAGTTCCGGGTCGGGGTCGAGCTGGCGCATGACGGTGATGAGCTGTCGGGCGACTACCGGCGTGCCGGCCGACCGTGCGGCGTCCATCCCCTCGGTGAGGCCCTGCTGGACGGCGGCGACGGCCTGGTCGAGGGTGAGTCCGGCGCGCAGGTGCTGCTGAGGGGCCCACCGGGTCTCGGCGTAGACGACGTGGTCGGCGGCCATGTCCTCGACGAACTCGCGGGCCACCCGGGTCAGTGCCGGAGCGGTCTGCATCAGCCCGACCGTGACGTCGAAGGTCTCCAGGTAGCGGGGCAGGGAGCCGGAGTCGGCGGTACGGAAGAACCAGTCGGCGATCTCCTCCTCCGTCCGGCCGGGAGCCTGAGTCCCTTCCTGACGACTGAGGTCCAGGACGGTGGCCGGTCGCAGGCCTCCGTCCAGGTGGTCGTGGAGGGCGACCTTGGGGGCCATGCGGACGAGATCGGGACTCAGGGACATGGGTTTGAGCCTAGCTGGGGTCATGCCCGGTGTTCGGGGTACGGATGCTCGGGGACGGTGGTTCGCCTGGGCGGGTCACGTATGGGGGGCTGCGTCGGTGTTCGGGCACGGGGGTCTGCCCCGGTGGTCGTGCCCCGTGGTCTGCCCCGTCGTTCGGTCACGGAGGTCGAGTACGGCTTTCGGCCCAGCAGTCTGCGCCGTCGTTCGGGCACGGATGCAGCCAAACGTCACGGATGCAGCCAAACGTCACGGATGGAGCCAAACGTCACGGATGGAGCCAAACGTCACGGATGGAGCCAAACGTCACGAATGCAGTGGAGCTCCACTGCATCCGTAAAATTTGCCTGCACCTGTGCCGTTTCCCTGCCCCTGTTGGGTCTGCGGAGGCCAAATAAGGGCAGGTGGACCCGTCGGGTCCAGCGGATTTGCTGCACTTGTGCTGCTTCCCTGCATCTGTCGGGCCCGAGGGAGCAGGTACGCCCGGTAGGTCCGGTGGATTTGCTGCATGTGTGGCGTTGCCCTGCATCTGTGGGTTCTGCATGGTGTTGCAGGTCAGACCACATCAGATAGGCGACTGGAGTGTCGACCAAACTGGGAACGGTCCAGACAGGTCAGATCTGATGGACGTCCTGGGCCGGGTGGACTTGGGCGAAGGTCGGGTCCGGCGAGTTGGATTTGCTTGCGGACTGTGAGTGGAGCCCGGTGTTCGGGCACGGCGGTCTTCCGAGACGGTCAGTTCCTTCGTTCGGGCACGGATGCAGCCAAACGTCACGGATGCAGTGGAGCTCCACTGCATCCGTGACACCTGCCTGCACTTGTGCTGTTTTCCTGCATCTGTCGGGCCCGATGGGGGGCAAACAGGGCAGGTGGATCCGGTGGGCCCGGCAGATTTGCTGCATCTGTGCTGTTTGGCTGCATCGGTCGAGACCGGGGGGTCAGGTAGGCAGTAGGTCCGGCGGGCCGGGGGGGTCAGGTAGGCAGTAGGTCCGCCAAGCCGGGGGGCCAGGTAGCCCCGAGAGGCCAAGCAGGTCAGTCAGGTCCGGTGGGCCAGTCAGGACAGGTGAGTCCAAGCAGGCCAAGCAGGTCAGTCAGGTTCGGTGGGCCAAACAGGACAGCATGCCCACCGGACCCCTGGGCACGGGGCAGATCAGGGACGCAGTTCGATGGGGCGGTAGGCCCTCTCCTGCTCCCCGGTATAGAGCTGGCGGGGCCGCCAGATCTTGTTGTTGGTCTGCATCTGCTCGCGGTAGTGGGCGATCCAGCCGGGCAGCCGACCGATGGCGAACAGCACGGTGAACATGTTCACCGGGAATCCCATCGCCTCGTAGATCAGCCCGGAGTAGAAGTCGACGTTCGGGTAGAGCTTGCGCTCCTTGAAGTAGTCGTCATTGAGGGCTGTCTCCTCCAGCTCCTGGGCGATCTCCAGAAGGGCCTGGCGTCCGGTGTGGAGTTTGAGGATGTTGTCCGCGTGCTCCTTGATGATCGCGGCACGCGGGTCGTAGATCTTGTAGATCCGGTGCCCGAATCCCATCAGCTTCACATTGGACTTCTGGTCCTTGACCTTGTTGACGAACTCCTGGGTCGACATCCCGGAGTCGCGAATTCCCTGGAGCATCTCGATCACGGCCTGGTTCGCCCCGCCGTGCTTGGGCCCCGACAGGGCGTTGACTCCGGCGGCCACCGAGGAGTACAGGTTCGCCCCCGAGGACCCGACCATCCGCACGGTCGACGTCGAACAGTTCTGCTCATGGTCGACGTGCAGGATGAGCAGCACCTCCAGAGCCCGGGTGACCTCGTCGTTGAACTCGTAGGGCTCGGTCGGGAAACCGAAGCTCATCCGGATGAAGTTCTCGATGTAGGACAGCGAGTTGTCCGGGTAGAGGGTCGGCTGGCCGACGGAGTTCTTGTAGGAGAAGGCGGCCAGGGTCGGCGTCTTGGCGATGAGCCGGTCGGTGGCGTTCTCGACCTGCTCGGGATCGGTGCCGGCGCTCTTCTCGGAGAAGGTCGACAGCGCCATGATCCCGGCGGCGAGCACCGGCATCGGGTGGGAGCGGCGGGGGAAGCAGCGGAACAGGTCGCGCATCCGCTCGTCGATGAGGGTGGTCCGACGGATCCGCTGCTCGAAGACCTCCAGCTGCTCGGTGGTGGGCAGATCGCCGTAGATCACCAGGTAGGCGGTCTCCAGATAGGAGGAGTGCTTGGCCAGCTGCTCGATCGGATATCCCCGGTAGCGCAGAACTCCCTTGTCACCGTCGATATAGGTGATCTTCGAACTGCAGGACGCCGTGTTGACGAAGGCCGGGTCGAGGAGCAGATTTCCGGTCTTGTTGAGGAACCCCGCGGTGTCGTAGCCGACCTGGCCGTTGCTGGCGGTCACCTTCTCGAGTTCGAACTCGGTGTCGCCGTCAATGAAACGCGCGGTCTCGCTCATCTTGCTCCTTTCGGGGGCACACGTCCCGCAGCTCATGGACGGTCGGGTGCAGAGTCCGGCGAGCCGTACTGCGGTGCAGTCCGGGACGGAGCGGGTTCTGGCGGTGCGGCGGACATTGTCGCGGCTGCCGACTGACGTGAGGGACGTCGTGGGTACGTCGATCCCGTGTCGCGGGGAGGACGTCGTTATGTGAGTTTCAACGTGGTGTACAGCTCATCCCAGCCTAGGACGAGCCGGTCGGATGTCAACGCGATCCCGCCGTCAGCCGAATGGCTCGCCGACGCCGGGTGGGACGCTGTACGGCGCGGGGAGGACGCCGGTCGGAGCTCCCCACCCGGATGCCGCGCGGTAGGGATCCGATCATCCAGGGCGCACCGTGCGCCAGGAATGGTTCGAAGGACCGAGCCCTCAGCCGAGCACCGTGTAGTTCACCGCGATCACTCCGGCGGAGGTGCTGGCGATCGCCGAGAATGCCGCCTGGGACAGGTCGAGGCAGCGTCCCGAGACATAGGGTCCGCGGTCGTTGATCCGCACCACGACCGACTTGCCGTTGGCCACATTGGTCACCCTGAGCCGGGTGTTGAATTTCAAGGTCTTGTTGGCGGCCGTGTAGGCGTCCGGGTCGAAGGTCTCGCCGTTGGCGGTCTCCTGGGGGTCGGAGTAGAAGGACGCCCGGCAGGATCCGGTGACGGTCGCCTGTCCCTCTCCCGAGCTGCTCGACGCCGTGTTCGCGGCCGGGCTGCTGGGCGCCGAGGTCGCCAGGTAGCGGCTGGTCACCCACCTGGTGGAGCCCCCGATGACGATCTGGGTGCGTCCGTTGGCGGTGCGGTTGGTGATCGCCAGGGAGGTTCCGGGGTCGACGTCGCCGACATACCTCGCGCCGCTGGAGGCGGTCCACAGGTTGAGGCTGGTGGTGGCGTAGCGGGTGCCGATGACGGTCGCGGTTCCCGATCCGCTCGACCCGGAGCTCGAGGAGGACCCCGAGCTCGACGCCGACTGGGACAGATATCCCGAGTTCACCCACCCCGAGCCCTGCGAGGAGCTCACGCTCACCCAGCTCCCCGAGACGTTGCCGGTGAGCACCACCCGGGTGCCACTCGGCAGCACGGTGCGCACCGCCGCGGACATCCCGGGCCCGGTGCGCAGATTGAGGGCGACGCCGGCATAGGCGACCCCGGTCTGGGAGGAGGACGTCGGGCGCGACGTCGACCCCGACTGGCCGGCGGACAGGTAGGCGCTGGCCACCCAGGCGTTCTTGCCCTGGTAGCGCACCGGCGTCCATCCGCCGACCGATGCCCCGGTCACCACGATCGGGTCTCCGGGATACAGGACGGCGATGGAGGGCCTGGAGGTGCTGGGTCCGGTGCGGACGTTGACGGCGGTGGTGGCGCGGGTGGTCGCGGTGTCGGTGGCCAGGGCGCTCGACCCGACCACGGCAGGGACGCCGAAGGCCAGGGTGCCGGCCACCGCGAGGGTCGCCGCAGTGCCGCGCACTTTCTTGACGATCAGGTGGGTGTCGATCACGGGGTGTCCTCCGACCTCGGCGGGGGCCCGTGGGGACCAGGACCCTGATAGTTCAGGGAGCCTAGGAAAGGACGCGACCAACCTCAATCGACGTTGAGAGTTCTCAGCTTCGGATCACGCGCTGACGCGGAATGGAACTCTCGACCGTGCCTCGAGGTTGAGAGTTACGGGATCAGACCGCGCTCAGTTTCTGCCACCCGGCCCAGTCGTAGACCCAGCAGCCGATGCCCTCCGAGGGCTTGAAGTTCCTGCTGGAACCGGTGTTGACCACGATGTCGCCGGCGCGGCAGAAGTTGAACAGCCACTGGGCGTTGGCCGTCGACAGTCCGACGCAGCCGTGGGAGACATTGGCCGAGCCCTGGGATCCCTGGGACCACGGGGCGGCGTGGATGAACTCGCCGGTGTAGGTGACCCGCATCGCCCACTTGACGTCGAGCCGGTAGGAGTCGGCGCTTCCCTCCGGAATGCCCACCGTGGAGGAGTCCATGATGAGCGAGGAGTCGCGCTCGATGATGACCTTGGTGCCCGACCGGGTGGCGAAACCGTCCTTGCCGGTGGTGATCGGCAGGGTCTTCACGGTGGCACCGTTCTTGGTGACCTTCATCGTGTGACCGGGAATGTCGACATACATGATCCGCACGGCGTCCACCGTGAACCCGCCGGAGACGTTGTCGGTGACGAATCGGTGGCTGGAGGTCGGCAGGCCCGCGATCTTGCCGGAGACACTGACCTTGGTGCCGGCCTGCCAGTACTTCTCGGGACGCCACACCAGCTGGGTGTTGTCCATCCATCCCCAGGCGCCGGTCTGCTGCGGGGAGGTGGTGATCGTCATCGCCTCCTGGATGGCCTTGCGCTTGTCGGCATCGGCGACGTCGTTCTCGAACTTGATGATGACCGGCATCCCGGCACCGACCTGCATGTCCTCGTAGAGGAAGTTCACGGTGTTGGAGTCGGCGTCCAGGGTGGTGACCCTGGTGGTCACCTTCGAGGTCCCGGCGGCACCATTGAGGGTGGAGACGGCGGTGTAGTTCCGGTTGAGTCGGAACGGGTGCTTCGGGGTCCACACGCCCTTCGCCAGAGTGCCGTCGACCGACTCGCCGTCGGCATTGGTCACCGCGACCGAGGCGAGGGTGCCGTTCTTCACTGTGAAGGTGAGGGTGTCGGCGGGCCGGATCTGGTTCAGGGGGTGCTGGGAGGTGACGACCACCGAGGCCTGGGCGGGTGTCGGTGTCGCGCTGGGCTGCGCCGATGCGCCGCCCTGGCCGGAGGAACCGGCCGGGGATCCCGCTGTGGAACCGGCGTTCTTCGAGCACCCGGCAAGGACCAGGGGCACCGCTACGGCGCCACAGGCGAGAACAGATCGTCGGGTGGGGAATGACGGCACAAATGCCTCCAGCGAGTGATGTGTGGGAGGGTAGATCGGCGGGGTCGGCGCCCTGCCGAGGATCCAAACTCCATACCATGGTAACTCGTGCTCGGCACAGCGCCCCCCGGGTGGGACGCCGGTCGGCGCGCTCAACGGCTCCCGGGGGAGGTTTCGGTGGCCGGGATGTGTGCCGCCGACGACCCTTGGACCCCACGATCCGGGCGGCAGAGACGTCGCTCCGACAGGAGATCTGCGATGACTCATTCCCCACGCCGTGGCGTCGCGGCATGTCTGACCGTCCTGGCGCTGGTGAGCCTGTCCGCCTGCAGCAGTACCTCGTCGAGCACTCCGGCGAACACCTCCTCGGCGATCGGGACGGCCGGTGGCTCTGCCGGCTCAGCCTCGCCGTCGTCGACGGCGAGCTCCTTCGCGTTCACCGTCGGCTCGGGAACCGTGGCTCCCCGCGACCTCGGCGAGCGGATCTCCACAGCCCAGAAGAGTCTGCGGAGCTATCACCAGGTGACGTCGATCACCGCCGGCTCCCTCGAGATGTCCCTGAAGGGTGACATCGACCGCGCCGACACCGACACCCCGCGGGCACACGCCTGGATGACGATGAGTGGAGAGACCTTCGAGATGGTCGTCAGGGACTCCGCGGCGTGGGTCCGCCAGGACGGGAAGTGGGTCAAGAGCGACATGGACCTCAGCTACACCTCGGTGGCCGCGAACCCGGCGGATCCCCTCAAGGCCCTGGACGCCTCGACCAGGGGCAGTTATCTGGGTCGGGACTCCTCGGGGCACCACTTCAGCTTCGTGCTGGACCGCAAGGCCCTGGCACGGTGGGCGGCCGATCGGCGCGGCGCCTCCAGCGACTACATCGAGACGCTGCCGAGCGGCGCCACTGCGCACTACGAGCTGTGGACCACCGATGACTTCCTCGCCACCAGGTCGGCGGTCACGATGAAGGTCCAGAAGACCACGGCGGTGAACTCCACCCAGCTGTCGAGGATCAACCAGCCGGTGACGATCCCCGAGGTCGGCTGACCCGGTTCGGCGTCGCGCACGACCGGGGGTTCGCCGCCGGCCGCCCCTGGCGCGCAGCCGGTTGGCGCAGGTGGGATCGGGACGGCGGGGCACCGGCACGGGGCGCCAGGGACTCCGGCGCAGGACTCCGGCGCAGGGCTCCGGCGCGGGGTTCTGAAGCCGGGCTCTGACGCAGGGCCGTTGGAGAGGCTCCGTAGAATCGTCCTGTTTGCCGATCCAGGAGATGCGATGACCAACGCCCCCGATGAGTCCGAGGGACAGCCCGACGACGGGCGACCCGAGGAGGAGCCGCTGCCCCCTCTCCACGAGAAGCTGATCTGGGCGCTGGTATGGGGGATGGGGATCATCGGGGCGATCATCCTCGTCGTGTGGACCTGGATGCTGTTGTTCCTGAACTGAGGACCCCGAGGGCCGAGGTCTTCCTGAACTGAGGACCCCGAGGGGCCACGCTCCCGACGGCGGCCTCCCGAACCCGGCTGACGCGGTTGACGGCGTCGCGAACCGGTGGAAGCTCTGGCGGTGCTGGTGGGTCCGGTTGACAGGGCGCCGGGCCCGGCCAATCAGAACAGGGTCTCGGCCGGATCGATGAGGGTCGGGTCGTGCGGATCGATCCGCGCCACGCTGTTGACCCGGGGACTCACCCGGTAGCTGGACAGCGAGGAGGCGACCCGGCGGGCCTGGTCGGCGGCCAGGTGCACCAACTCCTCGCCCTCCTGCGGCTCGAGCTTGCCGGGGGCCAGCCAGTCGTCCAGGCAGTCAGCGGTCATGAAGACCGGCATCCGGTCGTGGATCTCCCCGGCACGGTCGGTTCCGGTGGTGGTGACGATGGCGACCGTTCTCGCCTCCCCCTCCTCGGACCTGCAGCTGGTCGTCACGGCAGCGGCGTGGAGCAGGGCGCCGTCGGCATGGATCCAGTGCGGGATCTTCGTCCGGCCCGGCCCCGGGGTCCACTCGTAGTAGCCGGTCATCGGCACGATCGCGCGGTGCGCCCTGAAGGAGGACCGGAACATCCCATTGGTCGCCACCGTCTCCAGCCGGGCATTGATCGGACGGGGCCGGCCCTCCTTCGCCCAGAACGGCCGAAACCCCCAGACGGCCGGCTCCAGGGCCCGCGCCACAGCCGGTTCCCGGGTGCGCGCCGCGGCCGGCTCCTGCGGTGCGGGTATCTCCGCCGGCAGCTCACCGGGCAGTGCAATGAGGATCGGGACGGTGTTCGACGGCGCCACCGAGTACCTCGGCGTCCACTCCTCGATGTCCCTGCCGATCGCCTGGTAGACCCGCATCAGATCGTTGGCGTCCACATTCAGGCCGTACCGTCCACACATGGTCTCTCCTCGGGTGCGCGGCTGAGGAATCTCGCGACACGGTCCCCAGTGTGACGCACTGCCGGCTCGGTCCAGGAGAGACCTGGACCGAGCCGGCAGTGTCGATGGATCGGCGCGAACCACCATCCGGCGGCTGCGCATCACCACTCAGGGGTTGTGCATGTCGAGTCGGTGCTTGTCGACTCAGTGGCTGTGCTCGGACTTTCCGGCGTGCTCGGCCATCAGGCGCTTCTCCTCAGGGCCGATGAGCGCAAGCAGCACGATCGCGACGACGACGACGCCGACCAGGGCACCGTAGGTGACTCCCCAGCCGTAGTGCTGGGCGAGGAAGCCCACTCCGGAGGATGCCATCGTCGCTCCCAGAACGTATCCGAACAGTCCGGTGAAGCCCGCCGAGGTGCCGGCGACATTGGCCGCGGACATGTCGATCGCCTGGAGGCCGATGAGCATCACCGGTCCGTAGATGAAGGCACCGATGAAGAACAGGAAGACCATCAGCAGCCAGTACGGAGTGCCGACAGGGGCGAGCCAGTAGGCGGCCAGGAAGACCCCGACGCCGATCAGGAAGGTGACTCCGGTGCGGGTGCGGTTGCCACCGAAGACGTGGTCAGAGATCCAGCCACAGGCCAGGGTGCCCACCAGTCCAGCCAGCTCGAACAGGGAGAATCCGGCGATACCACCCGTGACGGAGGCCCCGTGGACCTCGGACAGGTAGGTCGGAACCCAGTTCAGCACGCCGTATCGCAGGGTGTAGACGAAGACATTGGCGAAGGCCAGCAGCAGCATCACCTTGTTCTTGAAGACGTGCTGGACGACGACCTGCCAGTAGCTGCTGGTCTCCAGCTCGGAGGTGTCGGTCTCGACCTTCGCCGGGTCGTCGCGGTACTCCTCGATCGGGGGCAGTCCGACCGATGCCGGGGTGTCGCGGATCAGCACGAAGGCGATGATCGCCACCACGATGGCGACCAGGGCGGGCAGCCAGAAGGCGGAGTGCCAGTCGTTGGCGGTGATGGCCAGACCCCAGGCCGAGACGGCCCCGACGCCCATTCCTCCGACGTTGTGGGCGCAGTTCCAGATCGAGGTCTTCCAACCACGCTCGTTGGTGGAGAACCAGTGCACCAGGACGCGGCCCGAGGGAGGCCACCCCATGCCCTGGAACCAGCCGTTGATGAACATCACGATCGCGAAGACGGTGACCGACGCCGAGATGGCGGGCACGAATGCCACGGCGAGGTTGGCCAGCGCCGACAGGAACAGGCCGAGGGGCAGGAAGTACCGCGCGTTGGAGCGGTCCGACACCATCGCCATGAAGAACTTCGAGAAGCCGTAGGAGATCAGGACGGCGTTGGCGATGACGCCGATCCCGACCTTGTCGATCCGACCCTGGTCGAGCAGGATCGCCGAGACCAGCGAGATGTTGTTCCTGATGAGGTAGAAGCCGGCGTAGCCGAGGAAGATCCCGAGGAAGACCTGGAGACGCAACCGGGGGTACCGGTGCTTGACCTCGGCCTCGTCGAGACGAGGGGCGGGCGGGGGTGCTGACAGCCAGGAGCGCTTCTGCGTCAGCGGCTTCTCAGTGATGGACATGAATGGACACTCCGGTACTCATCGTCGTCCCGTGTGGACGGCACTGTTCAGCTCCTTATGTTTGCGGCTGGTGAGGGCCGTGGCGATGGTTTGTGGTGACAGTTGGTCACAGTGCTGTGACCAAGGGCCCGCACTCTCTCGGGGCAATCCGTGCGGCTGACTACCTGTCCGGCTGACAGTCCATGCGGCCGACGGCCTGTGGACCCGGCACCTGCGCAGCCGACCGCATGGTGAGCCGGCGATCCGGTGGTCACGGCGAGTCGTCAGGCCAGCAGCCACAGGTGGTCGGCTGCGAGCTCCAGCCTGACCCGCTGATGGCGGGCCAGCGGCTCGGACCACAGGTCACCGGTACCCAGCAGGCTGCCCTGCTCGGTCTCGATGAGGTACTCCATCGTCTCTCCGCGGTAGCGCACCTGCTGGACGACTCCCATGAGCCCGTGGGGTGCGGTCTCGTACTCATGGTGTCCCACCCGCGCGGCGGAGTCGCCGTCCCCGCGATGACCGCCGTCCCCGCCGTCACCGGCCCCCCCGAGCTGGTGGATCGTGAGGCAGTGGGGGCGCACCAGCAGGGTCGCGGTGCGTCCCGGCACCAGGGGGACGCCGGCAGCCACCGGCACCACGAGTTCGACACCCAGCACGCGGACCCTGGCACGCAGGTCGTGGCCGGGACCGCGAGGAGTCAGCGGGCCCAGGATCTCGGCATCCAGGAAGGATGACCGGCCCATGAACTCGGCGACGAAGGAGTTCGGCGGATGCTGATACATCTGACGAGGCGTCCCCGCGCCCGCGACTCGGCCATGATCGAGCACCACGATCCGGTCAGCGGTGGCCAGCGCCAGCCCCTGCTCATGGGTCACGTGCACGACGGTGGTGCCCAGCCTGCGCCTCAACTCGTCGATCAGGTCCAGCAGGACGGATTTGAGGGCTTGATCCAGACCCGACAGGGGCTCATCGAGCAGCAGTACCCGAGGCTGCGTCATGAGCGCTCTGGCCAACGCCACCCGGCGTCGCTGGCCCCGGGACAGCTCGTGGCTGTGGGCACCCTCCAGCCCTGCCAGCCCCAGCCTCAGCAGCATCACCTCCGCCCGGTCGGCCACCTGCACCGGACTGGCGTGCGCGGCGCGCAGCGGATAGGCGACGTTGTCGAAGACGGTGAGATCGGGAAAGAGATTGTCCTGCTGGAAGACCGTCGCCGTGGGGCGTCCTGCCGCCGGCACGCCGCTCATGTCCCGGCCCGAGATCAGCACTCTGCCGCGGTCGGCGGTCTCCAGCCCGTTGAGGATCATCACCAGGGTCGACTTTCCCGACCCCGATGGCCCCATCACGTCGATCAACTGTCCGGGCTCGGCGATCAGGTCCACCTCGTCGAGCGCCGGGTGCGACATCCCGGGGAAGATCTTGGACAGTCCCTGCACCTCAACCCGGCCCTCACGCACGGCGTCTCCCTCCAGCACTCAACCAGATCCCCCACGCCACCAGCGCCACCGTGATCGCCGTGACGGTGGACAGGGTGCATGCCTCGGTGAGCCGTCCCGCCTCCACCTCGGTGACGATCTGGGCTGCGATGAACGGCGTGTCGGCGCCGGTGAGCAGGATCACCGAGGGCACCGACGTCAGGCCCATCACAAACGCCAGAGCCGTGGCTGCGGTCAGCGCCGGGCGCAGCTGAGGGATGATCAACGGCCTCAGCATCCGTGCCGGGGCCATCCCCAGGCCGGCCGCGGACTGCCTGATCGGCAGCGTCATGGCATCGGTGCGGGCCCGCAGGAAGGCCACGACGACGGGCACGAGCACCAGACCCTGAACGGTCATCACGAGGACCAGGATCGTCGATGTCGAGTTCCCGCTCGTCCCGGTCCTCCGCCAGATCTCCAGAGCGCCGAGGGCCAGGGGCAGCGTCAGGGCCGAGGACGCCAGCAGGTTGGTGGAGACCGAGCCTCCCCGGCGCAGTCCTCCGGTGGAGACGATGGCGGACCCGGCGACCATCGCCATCACCGTGGCGCCGGCCGCGACGATCACCGAGTCGGCCAGCGCCAGCCCGTTCTGGCCCGCCAGCAGCTCGCGATATCCCGACGCCGTCCAGGACAGGCCGGAGGTGGTGTCGATGACCGAGCCCAGCATCACCACCGGAAGGCTGAGCGCGTTCGCTCCCGCCACGAACCAGGCCAACCCCACCATCACGCGCTGCCAGACCGAGGATGGCGGACGCCGCCGGGTCCGGATCGAGGACTGCTGGGGTGCGGCGCTCCCGGGCCTCGACGAGATCGCCGTCATCACCAGCCATGCCAGGACGCAGATGGCCAGCATCACCGCGGAGGTCGCGGCAGCCCCCACCGCGTCCCCCTCGCCGATGGCCGCCTCTCGGAGGCGGGTCGCCAGCACCTGGTACGAGCCGCCCAGGGCCAGCGGGTTGGCCACGTCGACGGCCGTGTTGGCCACCAGGAGCAGGAACACGGCGGCCAGCTCCGGCCACAGGTGCGGAAGGACAATGACCCGCAGGATCTTCCGGGTCGGCAGGCCGAGGTCGCGGGCCTGGTCGATCAGCCCCTCATCAAGGGTGCGCAGTCCGGACAGCACTGCCAGATACGCCATTGGCACCATCGCCAGGATGTCGGCCAGCGCCAGGCCGGTGAACCCGTAGACCGACACCCAGTCCCCTCCGGTGAGCTGTGCGACGACGCCGTTGTTCCCCCAGATCTGCAGCAGGGTGGTGGAGGCCGTCACCGGCGGCAGCAGCACCGGGGCCAGCGTCATCCAGTGGAGGAAGCCGCGGCCGGTGAAGCGGTAGGCGTGGTGCACCGCCGCCATCATGGCTCCGGCGGCGGTGCCCACCACCCCGACCGCTGTCGCCAACCCGAGGGTTGCTGCGACGACCGGGAACCGATGGATCAGCACGCCGGCGAGAGCGGTTCTGCCCGCGGTGCTGACAATGGTTGCCAGCGTCGGGCGGAGCAGTATCGCGATCGGGACGGCCAGACACAGCCACGTCATGGCTCGCAGAGCCCGGGCCAGTGGATCCGCGGTCACCCCAGCACCTGCTCCCGGAACTGCTCGGTGAGGTGTTCGCGGCGCTGGGCGCCCTCGGCCAGCGGCAGGGTGACGATCCGGCGATCGGCCGGCAGCCTGAGGCGCTGGTCGGAAGGCAGGTCGGCGCGGGCCGGGAGTTGTCGGGAGTGCGTGCGTTTCCCGAGCTCCTGACCCTTGGCCGACAGGATGAAGTCCTCGTAGCGTCTGGCGGCGGCGAGGTGCCAGGCGCTGCGGTGATCGGTGCCGCGAAGGATCGCCACCGCACCGATCTCCCGGCCGGTGCCCTCACGGGGATAGCTCACCACGAGATCGCGGTGCCCCTGCTCGATCTGCTTGACGCAGTGCTGGGTGAAGGTGATCGCGGTCGCCACCTCCCCGCGGGCCACAACACCGGAGGGTGCCAGACCCGAGGAGGTGTACTGCAGAACGTTGCTGTTGAGTCGCCGCAGCCAGTCCATCCCCGCCTGCTCGCCGCCCAGTCGGGCCACCTGGGTCTCAACCATGGTGTAGCCGGTGCCCGAGAACATCGGGTTGGGGGCGGAGATGAGGCCCCGGTAGCGGGGATTGAGCAGGTCCTGCCAGGACATGGGCACCGGAAGGCCGTTGCGGGCCAGCACCGAACGGTCCGAGCAGAAGCCCAGGATCCCCTGGTAGGTGCCGGTCCAGTAACCCTCCTTGTCGCGGGCGAAGGCAGGAACCTGCGACCAGCCCCGGGGACGGTAGGCCACGAAAAGGCCGCGGCTGGTGCCGGTCGCATAGGCCTCCGACGGGCCGCCGTGCCACACGTCGAAGTGGTGACTGGGCTGGCTGATGAGGGTGAGCGCCTCCCCGGCGGAACGGCGGGTCATCGTGACCCGGATCCCGGTCTCGGCGGTGAAGACATCGGCCCACTCCTGGCAAATGTCATCGATCGACGAGCACAGCACCGACAGCTGTGATCCACGGGCATTGCCGACGACTCCCACGACGGCCCATCCGACAACGGTGATGAGGATCAGGAGTCCGGCCAGTCTGGTCCGCCAGCGGCGAGCCGGGCCACCCCGGCGCCCGACGGGGCCGAGGGCATCTGCCGCAGCGCTCACTGGGGATTCCCGGCGTCCGGCATCAGGTAGCCCTCGCCGCGCACCGTGAGGATCAGTGCGGCACCCTCCCCCTCGAGACGTTGACGCAGCCGGTAGATGGTGGTCTTGATCATCGCCCTGGAACCGACCTCGGAGCTGGTGAACCACACGTCGTTGAGGAGGACGGCCCAGGAGGTGACCTCCCCCTTGCGGCGCATCAGCGCGGTGAGCAGCCGCAGTTCGAGATCCGGCAGATGGAGGTTCCGGCCTCTCCAGAATGCGGCGCGCACGGCGGTGTTGACGGTCAACTCGCCATTGACCAGGGTCGTCTCATCGCTGGCCGGCGAGCTGCGCCGGAACACCGCCTGGGCCCGCAGCGCCAGTTCGCGAGGGCTGAACGGCTTGGTGAGGTAGTCGTCGGCGCCCGCCATCAGTCCCTTGATCCGGTCCTCGGTGGCGTTCTTGGCGGTGAGCAGGATCACCGGGGTCGCCGAGACCGAGCGAACCCGTTCGCACAGGCTGATTCCCGAGGCGCCGGGAAGCATGATGTCCAGCACCATGATGTCGATGTGCTGCTGGTTGAACAGTTCCCAGGCGCGTTCGGCGTTGCGCGCCGTCAGGCACCGGAATCCCTGAGTCTCCAGGGCGAAGCTGACGATCGACAGCATCTGGGCCTGGTCGTCCACCACCAGTGCCAGCGGCTCTGCTGAGGACGTCATGCCTGGTCCTCCTTCTGGACCGCCGGGCTGGGGACGATCGGGATGGTGCAGAAGATGGAGGTGCCCCGCCCGGCCAGGGTGTCGACCAGGACCCGGCCGCCATGGGCCTCGATCACCCGCTGGGTCACCATCATTCCCAGACCGGTGCCGTGGTTCTCCATCGCGGTGAGGTCTCCGGTGAACGGACGGAAGAGCTGTTCCCGTTCCGCCTGGCTCATTCCGGCGCCGTCATCGGAGACGCAGATCACGACGCAGCCCTCCGACTCGGTCACCTGAACCGTCACCACCGCCCCCTCCCCGGCATGGCGCACCGCATTGTTGACGAGATTCCACAGCGCCTGGCGCAGCAGATTGGCGTCTGCGGCGAGCAGGATACGTCGTCCCGAGTTCTGCATCTCCAGGGCGGTGTGGGTGAGCCGCCGCAGCTCGTTGACGGCGTCCCGGACCAGGCCGCGGATCTCCACCTGGCTGCGATGCAGCTCCACCAGCTGCGCATCGACGCGAGCCTCGGCCAGCATGTTCTCGGCCAGCGCCGACATCTGGGCGGTGTTGTCGAGAATGGTCTCGACGAACTCGCGCTGCCGCTCGGTGAGGGGCCCCGGCGTCTCCTCGCTGAGCAGCTCGGCCGCGCCCTGGATGAGGGCCAGCGGGGTGCGCACCTCGTGAGAGAAGACGTTGGGGTGCTCCATGCGGTGGGCGACCAGGGTTCGCAGCTGCTCGTTGTCGCGCCGGATGAGAACCAGGCTGCGCCGCGAACGGATCCACAGATTGGTCAGGACCAGTCCGGCGGCGATCACGACGAGGAGGATCCACATCGGTACGAGCACCGCGTCAGTATGCCATCCGGGTGAACGGCCGCCAGATCAGGAGACCACCCTCTCGACGAAGTCGACCAGGGTGGCCTCGACCTGGGCCCGGGAGGCCGGCTCGTTGTGCACCTCGTGGCGCACCCCCGGGTAGACGTGGGTCTCGACGTCGGTGTGGCCGGCGTCCCACAGCTGGTTGGCGACGTGCAGCGCCCCCTCGCCATAGTTGGCGACTGGGTCCTGGTCGCCGGCCAGGATGAGCACCGGCAGGCCGGCGGGGATGCTGGCGGGCCAGTCGGCGGCGTTGACCTGGTCGTAGAGGGCGACGAAGTCGCGGACGAAGCGCAGCGACATCGGGGCGCCGAAGTTGTTGAGCGGGTCGACGCTGTGGTCGGCGACCACCGCGGGATCGGAGGCCACCCAGGCGGTCGGGCCGGCGTCGGGTCCGAATCGGTCGACGAAGCCGTCGAACATCTCGTTCTGGAAGCCGGGATCCGGCTCGGTGCCGTCCCCGGCGGCCAGCGCTGCGGCCAGCGCCGCACGGTCCAGGGTCTTCTCGATGCCGTGGATGTGGGCGGCGATCCCGCACAGCACCAGCCCCGAGAGGTCCTCGCCGAACCGGGAGGCGTAGCCGCGGGCGATCATCGATCCCCAGGAGTGGCCGAAGAAGACATAGGGCAGTTCCGGGTGCAGGTCCACGGCCAGATCGTGCAGGGTCTTCTCGTCGCGCAGCACGGTCTCGACGCCGTCGGCCCCGGTGTCCTGCCAGACTCCGGAGGCCATCGCGGTCGCGCCGTGCCCGGCATGGTCATCGGCGGCCACCGCGAAGCCGGCGTCCAGCAGGGTGCTGATCATGTGGATGTAGCGCCGGGAGTGCTCCCCCAGACCGTGGGCGATCTGCACGACGGCCCGCGGCGGTTGCGCCGGGGTGTGGATCCAGGCGTGGATCTCGTCGCGTCCGTTGTGGGAGGGGAAGGTCACTTCATTGAGAGCCATCGACAGTTCCTGAGTGTGAGGGGTGGCGCCCGCGTGATTGGGGGCGCAGCTCCACCCTAGTCGGGACTGTCGGGGACCCCGGGCAACCAGGAACCACCCGCGCAGAGATCGGCGAGATCGCCGTCCCGCGCCCCGGGCTCCGCGCCTCGGGCTCAACTCCTCAGTTCGTCGGAGACCGTCCTCACCACGGCGCGCAGGTCGAGCCACCACTGGTCGCGGGGACGCCGGTGCTGGGGGTCGACCAGGGTCGGCATGGTGTCCATCCTGCCGGGACGCAGGTGGCCCTCCTTGACCCCGATGAACCAGGCGCCGTCGTGACCGGCGGCCAGCTCGTCGTCGGTGAGATTGAGGGCGTGGTAGGCGAGCCGGCTGGCCAGCAGCCGGTCGAAGGGGGAGGGGGAGCCGCCCTGCTGCATGTGGCCGAGGACCGCGGTGCGCACGTCGTACATCCCGTGCGACTCCTCCTCCATCATCCGGGCCAGGAAGTCGGTGGTGTAGTTCGCCGAGGCGTTCTCATTGCGGACCGCCAGGAACAGCCGGCGTCCGTTGGCGAAGGACTCGCGCAGCCAGTGCATGTCGGCGACCAGGTCGTCGAGGCTGATCCCCTCCTCGTTGAGATAGATCCGTTCGGCACCGGCCGCCAGCCCCGACATCATCGCCAGGTAGCCGCAGTTCTTGCCCATCGTCTCCACGACGAAGCACCGCTTGGAGGCGATCCCGGACTCCTTGATCTTGTCCATCGCGTCGACGATGACGTTGAGGGCGGTGTCGGCGCCGATCGACAGCTCCGAGCCGGGCAGATTGTTGTCGATACTGGCGGGCACGCAGACGGTGGGGATCCGGAAGGCCGGGTAGCGGTCCCGTTCGGTGGTCATCTTGTGGACGCCGTCGTAGGCCGAGTAGCCGCCGACGACGATCAGGGCGTCGATCTCGTTCTTCTCCAGGGCCCTGCTGATGGCGTACAGGTCCTGGGTGCGCGGCACCTCGCGGCGGGTGCCGAGCATCGCCCCGCCCTCACCGGTGAGACCCTCGGTCTCCTCCCAGGTGAGTTCGGACAGGTCGCCGGCGGCCAGCCCGATGAACCCGCTGTGGATCCCGATCATGTGATGACCACGGGAGATGCCCAGGCGGGCCAGTGCCCGAGCTGCCGTGTTCATTCCCGGCGCCGGGCCGCCGGCGTGCATGATCCCGATCCTCTTGTCCCCCTCGGCCGGGATGGTGCGCACCGGCGCGGCCAGTTCGTTGAAGATCGCGTCCATCTCGACGAAGGAGCGTCCGCGCATCCGCATCGCGTCGCGGTACTTGCCGTCGCCGATGAGGTCGGGGACGCGCTGGGTGTCGGCGACCGCCTTCACCAGGGAGATCCGGTCGATCCGGTTGGAGCGGGTGGCGATCACCCGGCCCTCGGAGTCCGGGGTGGCGGTGAGCACCTCGTGGACGGCGTTGTACCCCAACCAGGTGGAGGCCCACCGGTCGTAGGCGCTCGGCGTCCCGCCGCGCTGGACGTGGCCGAGGATGGTGACCCGGGCGTCCTCGTTGAGCCGGTCGATGAGGACCTGACGGACGTAGTCGGCCTTGATCGGGTTGCCCTGCCGGTCGGTGGCCCCCTCGGCGACGATGACGATGGAGTCGCGCCGCCCGGCCTTGCGCCCGGCCTTGAGGTCGGCACACATCCGGTCCTCCCAGCCGGGCTCCGGGGGCTGCTCGGGGACCAGCACGAAGTCCGCCCCGCCGGCCACCGCGCTCATCAGGGCCAGGTAGCCGCAGTGGCGTCCCATCACCTCCACCACGAAGGAGCGCTGGTGGCTGGCCGCGGTGGAGGCCAGGTCGTCGATGGCGTCGACGATCCGGTGCAGGGCGGTGTCGGCGCCGATCGTCATGTCCGAGCCGACCAGGTCGTTGTCGATCGAGCCGACCATCCCGGCGATCATCAGGCTGGGGTGCTCGCGGGCCGTCTCGGGGGCCAGGTCGCCGCGCTTGACGAGCTCGGCGACCAGTCCGGGCCACTCGTTGCGCAGCAGGTTGAGGCCGGTCAGCGAGCCGTCCCCGCCGATCACGACCAGCCGGTCGATGCCGCGGTGCAGCAGGTGGCGGACGGCCTTGAGGCGTCCCTCCCGCTCCCGCATCTCCTTGGACCGGAAGGTGCCGATGACCGTGCCGCCGCGATTGAGGATCGAGCCGACGTCCTCCCAGTCGAAGGGGCGGATCCCGTCGCCGCCGTCGATCATCCCCTGGTAACCCTCGAAGATGGCGTAGACCTCGGCCCCGACACTCAGTGCGGATCGGACCACGGCGCGCACCGCGGCGTTCATCCCCTGGGCATCGCCGCCGCTGGTGAGGATGCCGATACGCACCCCACGGCCGTCGGGCAGGGAGGGGGTCGGGTTGATGTCGGTGAAGTCTCGGCTGTCGTCGTTCCACTCGTCACTGGGCACACCCCTAGTCTGCCGTGCCCCGGTGACGGGCGGGAGATGCGGGGGTGTCCGCAGGAGGGTGTGTCAGCAGGATGGTGCGTCAGCAGGATGGTGCGTCAGCAGGAGGAGGTGGAGAAGGACGACTCCCGCACGATGATCGTCGACACCGATCCGCCGGAGATGAGGAAGTCGACCTCCGAGCCGTCGTAGCTGATGGCCAGCGCCTGTTCGATGGACTCGGTGGGGTAGGCGGTGGTGACGTCGGTCAGCTTCGATCCGTAGATCGACTGGAGATCGGCCAGGCTGGTCCCGATCCCGGCACCCTTCGCGGTCTTGTTGGTCCCCCCGGTGATCGAGAAGGCCTGGATCTTCCCGTCACTGGTCCACACATCGGACACGAATCCCGAGTAGCGGTCCAGCGGGGGAGTCGACCGGGTGCACACGGTGCCGAGGTCGCTCGGCATGATCTGGGTGGTCGACAGCTCGTCGACCGGCCGACTGACCCGCAACGGTCCGAGACCGGCGGTGGTCAGCGGCTCGCCGGAGACGATCTGGTAGACCACCTCGGGATCGCAGAACTTCCCCTTGGTGACCGCCGAGGCCGCCACCGACTCCTTGCGGCCCAGAGCCATCAGCGCCGAGCAGTCTGTGGAGGAGACGATGACGCCGCCGGGCATCTTCGTCCAGCGGCCGTTGGAGGCCGTCATGATGAGGTGACCGCCGTCGGCACCGGCGGTCTTCCCGTCGATGGTGAAGCTCGTCGAGTAGGCCACCGCCGTCTGGCCGGACTCGCTGAGGGCCACCCAGGAGACGTCCATGTCGGGGGCGGCGAAGATCTGGCGGACCAGCTCCGGGCTCGGCTTCATCTGGGTGGAGTTGACCAGTCCGGTGGCCTGGGGTTTGGCCGCGCCGCCGGTGACCGGACCCGCCGTGCCGGCGACCGTGGCGCCGCCCGACGGGCTGGCGCCACCGGATGCCGAGGAGGCGGCCTGATCGCCGCGGTTCATCAATGCCCGGACGCCGAACACGCCGCCGACGACGATCGCCAGGACGATGGCCACGATGCCGACGATGAGGCCGGGGGAGCGCCGCTTGGGCGGTTCGGGCTGCGGCGGCGCCTGGAAGGGGGCCGGCTGTCCCAGCCCGGGGACCCAGGACTGGGCCGAGGGGGCCGACTGGGTGGACGGTGCGGATCCGGCCGAGAAGGGGTAGCCGGCCGACTGGGGATAACTGGGTCCGGACTGCGGATATCCGGCGGGGGTGCCGGGGTATCCCGCCTGGGGGTAGCCGCCCTGCGGGTATCCGGCCGACTGGGGGTAACTGGGTCCGGACTGTGGATGGCCCGCAGCCGCGGGCGGGTAGCTGGCAGCGGACTGGCCGGGTGCCGAGGGAGGGTAGCTGGGACCGGACTGGGACTGGCCCGCGCCCGCCTGGGGGTAGCCGGAGGGATCACTCTGCGCGCCGGGGTTCTGTCCGGCCTGCTGGGCGGGGTTGACGATGACTGTCTCGGTCGGCGCGACAGGCGGGACAGCGGTCTCGGGGCCGATCACCTCGGTCCCGTGGTCCTCACGCCACAGGCCGGTCCCGGCCAGCGCCGGGTCGATGGTGGGCCCGGTGCTGCCGGTCTCCGTGTCGTCGTCGCTCATCTCAAGTGTCCTTCCGCCCGGGCGGGTGGGACGCACGGCCCCTCCCGCGCGCATTCTCCCATGCCGATCCGATGGCGAGGGCGCCGGCACCGGTGGGCCGATCGGGGACGACGGCGTCCCTGCTGGGTTCTGGAGTGATCCCTGGTCGCCGTTGTCCCTCCAGTTGGGGACAACGGCGCCGGGTCACTTGATGACGTACACCTCGATGTTGTTCTCCGACTTGGTGCACATGTAGTACTGCCCCGAGGTGCAGGTGAGGGTGTAGTTCTTGCCGGTCACCGGCGAGTAGGCGGTGACGGTGAACCGGTCCCCCGGGTTGTCGGGGATCGCGGCTGCCACATTGGCGGCCAACTGGCAGGAGGTGTTCTCCGTCCCCACTCCCACCTTCGGGCTGCACAACTTCGCTCCGGCCGGCAGGGTGACGGTCTGGGTCGGCTGGCTGGTGGTCTGGGCGGAACTCGACTCGGAGCCGCTGGCGGAGGAGGTCTGGCCGGACGGCGTCGCGGTGGCGGACTGCGCGCTGCCGGCGGAGGGCTCGGAGCCGAACGGGTCCAGGAAGATCGCCCCGATCACGACGACGGCGAGCAGGGCCAGTGCCGCCACCGATATCCACAGCCCGGTGCGACGTCGGGGCCGGCTGGACTCGGTGTGCGCGGTCTGCTGGGTTCCCGCACCCCCGGAGTGGGGGAGTCCGAGCAGAGTCATCCCCGATGGCGAGGTGCCCGAGGTTCCCGCCGGGCCGGGTGGGACCGACCCGGAAGGATAGGAGCCGGGCGGATAGGAACCAGGAGCACCGGGGGAGTAGGCCCCGGAGGGGTAGGAACCCGCCGGATAGGAGCCCGAACCGTAGGACTGCGGCGCTCCCGGGTAGACCCCGGCCGGGTACCCCGACCCGGACGCTGCCGGGTATCCCGACTGCGGCGTCCCGGAGGGCTGCGGGGCAGACCCCGGGGGGAGCTGCTGGCCGCCGCCGGCCGGTTGGGGAGGCATCGACGTCCAGCCCTGCCCGCTGACCTGGCCGACGATCTGGGTCGCGGCGCCCCCGGGGAGCGGACCGGGCGCCTCCGGTGGCATCCCCGAGACCGCCGGCTGGACCAGCACGCCGGGGTCCAGACCCTCGACCAGCCGCCGCAGGCTGGTGCCGACCGAGGCGGCCGAGACGGGCCGGTGGGCGGGATCCTTGGCCAGGCAGCACGAGATGACGTACCACATGGCGTCGCTGATCCCGGTGGGTCGCGGTGGCTCCCGGTCCAGGTGGGCCAGGATCACCGCCTCGCGGTTGAGGGCCGGGAAGGGGGTGTGGCCGGCGACCATCTCGTAGAGCATCACCCCGAAGGAGTACAGGTCGCTGGCGGCCGACGGCGTCTGACCCTTGATGATCTCGGGAGCCACATAGTTCGGGGTGCCGGCGAATGCGGTCGAACCCTCGAGGGTGGAGTCCAGGATCTTCGAGACGCCGAAGTCGGTGAGCTTGGGGTGCCAGTCGCCGTCCGGCCCCTGGGAGAGCAGCACATTGGCAGGTTTGACGTCGCGGTGGCAGATCCGTGCGGCGTGGACCGCCGACAGTCCGTCGCAGACCTCGGCGCCCAGTCGTGCCGCGTAGCCCTCCTGCATGAGTTCGTGGTTCTTCGCGTGGAGCGCGAGCTCGGACCCCAGGTCGGGGCCGTCGACGTACTCCATCACGATGCCGAGGTGCTCCCCCTCCATCACCATGTCGAAGACCTCGACCACCGCCGGGCTGTGGATGGAGGTGAGCAGTTCCCGCTCCTCGATGAACCGCCTCACGATGGCGCGGTCCGAGGTGAGGTGGGGGTGGAGCATCTTCACGGCGACCTTGTCGCCGTTCTCGCGGTGGGCGAGCCACACCTGGCCCATTGCGCCGCTGCCCAGGATCCGGTCGAGGGTGTAGTGGCTGCCGAGACGGTCGCCGGACTCGGTCATCGTCTCGCTCCTTCCCGGGCGGTGGCCCCCGCCGTGCATTCGGACCCGGCCTCAGGCACTGGCCCTCTGACGTCTCAGCACCACAGCGGTCGCCACCCAGCTCACCAGGCAGATGGCCGCCAGCGCGGAACCACTGATGAGCCACTGGGTGGCCTCGTGACGCCACAGCCAGTCCTCGTGCGCCCCCGGTGAGGGCGGTCGGATATGTGTGAGATCAATCGTGCTCGCCGACTGAGCATAACCCCAGCGTCCCGGAGCGGGGGCGGCCAGAATCTCCATCGCGGTGCGTCCGGCGACCTCGATGATGCCCCCGCACAGGACCAGCTGGGCCATCACGAAGACCACCATGGCGGGCATCACCTGCTCATTGGTGCTCACCACCGAGGAGATCAGCAGGCCGGCGACGGCCGAGGAGAAGGCGGTGCCGAAGACGCACACGCCGAGCTCCAGCCAGCCCGGACCGAGGATGACGCCGTTGCCGGGGGGATCCTTGCCGATCAGGACGACGCCGATCAGCAGGGCCGACTGGACGGCGCTGATGAGCACCAGCATGGTCACCTTCGACAACAGGTACATCTGTTGGGACAGCCCCACGGCCCGTTCCCGCAGGAAGATCGGGCGTTCGGCGATGAGCTCGCGGATGCTGGCCGAGACCCCCATGAAGGAGGCACCGATGACGATGATGGTGAGCAGGGTGGAGGCCTCGCCCGGATGCTTCGGGTCGTGCGGTCCGAACCCCCCGGAGCCCGGAATGGCCAGCGCCATCAGGGCGATGACGATCGGCATGAAGAGGCTGGAGAGCAGATAGTTGCGGTCCGAGGCGATCAGCCTCATCTGGCGCGAGGCCAGCGTCGACCACTGCCGGGTGGCCGAGCTCACCCGGGTTCGACGGCGTCTGGCCCCCGAGCCGCCGGGCCGTGCGGGCGGCTGTCCGGCAGGCATCGCGTCGGGAGGGTTGCCGGCCCGCTGGGCCCACAGCTGGGGTTCGGCGGTGACAGCCTCGAAGACGTCTGCATAGTCGGCCATCTGGAAGTGCTCGAGCAGCTGGTCGGGAGCTCCGAAGTAGGCCACCCGGCCGCCCGGGGCCAGCAGCAGCACCTTGTCGCAGGCGGCGAGGTTGCTGATCGAGTGGGTGATGACGATGACCACCCGGCCGGCGTCGGCCTGGCTGCGCAGCAGCCGCATCACCGACCGGTCGAGGTTGGGGTCCAGGCCGGAGGTGGGCTCGTCGAGGAGCAGCAGGCTGGGCTGGGTGAGCAGCTCCAGGGCGACCGAGACCCGCTTGCGCTGGCCCCCCGACAGCCGCGAGATGGTGGTGGCGGCGTGCTCGGCCAGGCCCAGATCCGCCATCACCCGGTCGATCTCGTGGTCGCGCTGTGCGGCGGTGTAGTCCTTGGGCAGTCGCAGCCGGGCGGCGTAGTCGAGGGCCTGGCGCACGGTGAGCCGGGTGTGCACCAGATCGTCCTGGGGGACGACGCCGATCCGGCCCTTGAGTTCGGCGTAGTTGCGGTAGAGGTCCTCGTCCTCGTAGACGACGGCCCCGGAGGTGGCCGGCTGGGACCCGGTGAGGGCCTTGAGGAGGGTGGACTTGCCGGCCCCGGAGGGCCCGATGACGGCGACCAGGCTGCCGGTGAGCAGGCCGAAGCTGACGTCGTGGAGGAGCTGCTTGCCGTTCGGCAGGGTGAAGCACAGTCCGTGGGCGGCCAGGATGTTGCGCGGCGGGGCCGCCAGGGTGAGCTGTCCGGCCCTCAGCACCAGGTTGGTGCGCCCGACGGTGAGTCGGTCCCCCTCGCCCAGGTGGCCGCGGCTGATCCGCCGCGAGTTGATGTAGGTGCCGTTTCCCGACCGCAGGTCCCAGACGTCGAATCCGTTGCCGGCCGGCCGCAGCTGGGCGTGCGAGCGGGAGACCAGCGGGTCGTCGATGACGATGGCGTTGTGGGGGTCGCGCCCGATTCCCCAGATCGGGGTGCCCGGGCCTGGGGCCTGAGGGGTGGTCTGGGGTGCGTTCTGTGGTGGTACGGCCTGGGGTGCGGTGGCCGGGGTGGCCTGTCCTGGGCCGCCCTGTGCGCCTGGTGTGCCCTGTGCGCCGGGGCCGCCTTGAGTGCCGGGGCCGCTGGCGCTACCTGGACCGCCCGCTCCGCCGAACCCGCCCGGACCTCCTGGACCGCCGGGTTGGGAGCGCGCCCCCGGGCCGGGGGCCATGCCGGGCTGTCGGTGCACCATCACGGTGCTGAACGGGGAGGACTCCACCGGGCTGTGGCCGCTGGCGGCCTCGATGTGGACCGGGAAGCCGTCCGGGGCACCGAGCGCCAGGGTGAACGGGGCGACGAGGACGGTGCTGCCGATCCGGGACCCGTTGAGGAAACTGCCGTTGCTGGAGTGGTCCTCGACCCCGACGCGGTCGCCCCCGAGGGCGGTGAGCACGAGATGGGTCCGGGAGATGCGGCCGTCGTCGATGACCAGCTGGGCGCCCGGGTCGCGTCCGATCCGGATCGGCGTGCCCTGGGCCAGCAGAGTGGTGCGGGGTCCGCAGGTGACCGTGAGCACCGGTGCCAGGACCGTGCCCGTCCCGGCGTTGGAGGGCATGGGCGCTCCCGGATGGGGACGAGACGGCGTCTGGGTCACGTGGTGCTCCTGTCCGGTGGCGGATGGCGACAGGGTGAATCCTTCGGTCAGACTACCGACCGGACTCGCAGGAGGGGGCGAACCCGGCCCGATGGAGTCGGGCCGGGTCCGGTGTGGGCTGGGGCAGGTCAGCTGCGGGACAGGTTCGGGGCTCCCGTGCAGGGATTCCTGGGCGGCGCTGGCGAGGGCCCCTACTTGCGGACCGTGATGGTCCAGCTGGCGCTGCCGACCTTGCGGAAGTCGGTCACCTCGTGGCCGGCGTCGGCGGCCCAGGCGGGCAGCGCCGAGGTGGCCTGGGTGCAGTCGAAGTTGATCACCAGTTCATCGCCGGCCGGGATCTGGCTGATCGCCTCCTGAGCCTCGATGAGGGGGAAGGGGCAGACGTTGCCGCCGGTCTCCAGGATGTGGGTGGCCATGGCTGTCTCCTAGGGGTACGGGACGGGTGGGATGTGCTGGGTGGAACGTGCGTGGACGAGATGGTGCGTGGACGAGATGGTTCGGGGAGCCGTGTCGACGAGTCCAAGTCGGTGGTGGCGTCCGGCATGTCGTCTGCGGCAGCGCGATGAGGCCGCCGAGTCCGCGTGGGGGCGTCGGTGATCCGACTCAGAGCGAGACGGGGACCGAGGTCGGCGTCTGCGCCCCGACGGTGGTGAGGGGGTGGGGGACGGAGCGGGCGGCGCGCGGCTGGAGGTAGCGGACCGCCAGGCCGACGCCGATGAAGGTGAACCCGAAGGCCAGCCAGCCCTGCCAGGCGAGCTGGGCGGTCTCCACCATCGAGTTGCCGATGGTGCAACCGCCGGCCCAGGAGGCTCCCACGCCCAGACCGATGCCGCCGATCGCCGAGCGGATCGCGGTGCCGGCGTCGGGGACCCGGATCCGGAACTCGCCGCTCGCCCAGGCGGCCGCGGCCGATCCGAGCAGGATGCCGAGGACCAGCCACACGCCCCAGTCGATGCGGGCGGGGTTGCCGGTGACGAACCAGTTCGCGAGGTTGGCGGACGGGGTGGTGATTCCCAGGCCGGCCTGTCGGCCGCTGGCGAAGCTCAGCGGGTAGGCGACGATCGCGACGGCCGAGATGACCAGGGCGGTGACCAGCGGGTGCCAGGACTTCTCGAAGAGCAGGTGGGCCAGGCCGGTGCGGGTGGGAGGCAGGGTGGCGACCTTGGGGCGTGGGGTGGTCAGCTCCCGGTAGACGAGGTACCCGGCGCCCGCGACGATCACCGCGATGACGATCCACGAGGAGATGTGGAGACTGGCCGGAATCGTGGTGACCGGCAGGGTGACGCTGCGCAGCCCCTGGTTGAGGGGCTCGAGGGGGCCGTACTTCATGGCGGCGGCGGAGGTGGCGTAGAGCACCAGGGCGATCCAGCTTCCGACCAGACCCTCGCCGGCCCGGTACCAGGTGCCGGTGGCGCAGCCGGCGGCCAGCACCATGGACACCCCGAAGATCAGGGAGCCGAGGCTCACCGCCAGCCAGGGCAGGGCCTTGTGGGTGATGTGGATCACTCCGGTGGCGTCGAGGATGCCGACGCCGACCGCCTGGACCGCGATGACCGTCACGAAGGCGGTGAAGTAGGTGGCGCGCCGGGACTGCCAGACGTCGCGGAAGGCGGTGGTCACGCAGAATCGGCCCCGTTGAAGGGCGAATCCGAATATCAGACCGACGAGAAGTCCGGTGATGGCCATGTTTGTTCCTTGTCGATAGGGGAGGTGACAGGGGTGCAGTGTGCACCCGGAAAAGGCGTGCAGAATCTGCGGAATTGTGAGAATGAAACAGCCGTCAGATCGATGACGGAATACTGCCCGGAGTTTCGGGGGATCCGGTGAGTACTGGATGGTCTCGTCGGCGTCCGGTCAGCTGGGCCTGCGGGGGCTGAACCCTTTGAGGCTGGGCCTGCGGAGAGTGAACCCGTTGAGGCCGAGCTTGCGGGGGCCTGGGTCTGCGGAGCCTGAGCGCTACCGAGCAGGGATCCGGGGAGATGACGTCACACTGGGTCCCTTATCGGCTGCCGGGTTGGACAGATGCCGGTTCAGCGAGGCCAGACCGGTCTCACAAGGGGATCAGCGCGTCATCAGGCGGGGCTCAGCAGGCCAGACAGGGCATGCAGGCCGGACAGGAAGGACACGACATCCGGGCGGCGGTGCTGCGACCGGTCCGGAACGGGATGAACCCGAGTGTCGTCATGACGGTGTCCTTCGATGCCTTGCGACTCGTCGTGGCGCCGGGATCAACCGGGCGCCGAATCGCTGGGATGAATCGTGCTGTGAATCCAACTCGTCAACCCCTGATCGGGGTGAACGGAATTCATAGAATCACGAAATCGTTCCGAGTGCAACCCCTCGAGATCCCCTGAGATCGTTCCGAGTGCAACCCCTCGAGATCCCCTGAGATCGTTCGGAGTGCAACCGCTCGAGATCTCGTGGGAGCGATGTCGTCTGTGTTCGATCTTCGGGTGACTTTGCCCGAAGATCGCACACAGACCCCGCAGCGACTCGGCCTCAGCAGTGACCCTCCTCGGGAGCGGCGTCGTCTGGAGCGGCGCCTTTCCGAGCGGAGCCATCGGACCGCTTTGCGATCTCCGTGCGATGCCGCCAGGCAGATCAGCCGGCGGGCTTCACGTGGGTGTCCCAGGTCGTTCTTCAGGGTGCCGAGGTTGAAGGCGCAGAAGAAGTCCCCGGCGGCGATCCCCGCGGCGTAGGAGTCTGTGGCTCCACCAGGGTCGCCATGGTTCTCGAGGACGGTGCCCAGCGGCAGGGACAGGAGCTCAGCCTCGTGCTTGGCCTCGATCGTGGTGCGCAGCAGAGTCACGGCCTCCTCGAAGCGATCGTGGTCCTCGAGCCAGTATGCGAAGTCGGGGACGTAGCTGACATCCAGGTCGGCGAGGGCTGCGAGAGTCTCCTCGCTGACGTCGTCGTGGCACACCTGGGTCCAGTAGGTCAGTGTGACGTCCTTGAGGCGCAGGATCTGCGGGTCGACGGGGTCATCGACCGGGTCCACGATGTGGTGCCGGGACCTGACCCGGATCGCCTGCGCTCGTTCTCCGTCCTCCCACAACCAGTTGGAGTAGCGCATGATGCCGTCGATATCGCCCTGCCTCGCGCTCTGGCGCAGGGCGCTGAAGGACTCTCCCGGCCGGTCGACCATGTCGTAGGCCAGCGCGAGGTTCCACCAGCCCTCGCGCTGTCCCATCAGGATCTCGGAGGTGGCGTTGTCGAGGGCCTGCTCGAAGGTGGAGTCGACGCTGTCGGCCTCCCTGGCGTCGGCGTCCGGGTTCGGGTAGGTGAACTGGACTCGCCGCTGGTTGTACCTGATGGTGTCCTCCTGGGTTTGATGTCCCCACCTGACATGGGTGTCGGCTCTTGGCGTTGGGGTTTGTGTTCGATCGTTGGGTAACTTCGCCTGAGGATCGAACACGAACCCCGGAGGAGATGTGGGCCGGGCGACGTGCTGGCGGTGTCGAGGAGAAGTGATGGTGTCTTCCTGGATTGGTGTCGACTCCTGGCTCCGGGGTTGGTGTCGATCCCTGGCGTCGGGACCCACTCCTGGCGTCGCGTCATCGATGACGCCGGGCGGATCGGTGGGTGAGCGTTGGGGTGTGTGTTCGATTGTGGGGTGACTACGCCTGAGGATCGAACACAGAACCGGAGGAGAGGCGGGCTGGGGCGACGTGCTGGCGGTGTTCGAGGGACCTGGCGGTGGACGGGGAGATCCGGGGAACCCGGCGTTGTCCAGGGGCCGACAGCGTCCGGAGGGTCAGCAGTGCCCGGGGGAAACCGGCGTTGCCCGGGAGGTGCCGACAGTCCGCCCGGGGAAACGGGTCACTTGTCGGGGACGGTCTCCAGATCGGCCAGCCAGGCATGGGCCACCGCATCGGAGGGCATCCGCCAGTCCCCGCGCGGCGACAGCGACCCGCCGGCCACCACCTTGGGCCCGTTGGGCAGCGTCGAGCGCTTGAACTGGTTGGACACGAACCGCCGCAGGAACAGTCGCGTCCACTCCTTGATGTCGCCCAGCGAGTACTCGTTGCGATCCTCGGCCCGGAACCCCGGCGGCCACTCGCCGGCCGCGGCGTCGGCCCAGGCGTGATGGCTCATGAAGACGATCCGGCTCGGACGCAGCCCGCGGCGCAGCAGATGGAAGAGGGTGAAGTCCTGGAGCTCGTAGGGCCCGATCTTCGCCTGGGTCGACTGGATCTGTTCGCCGGGACGCGAGGGCACCAGTTCGGGGGAGATCTCGGTGCCGAGCACCGACTCCAGCACCGCATCGGTCGCCTCGTCGAACTGGGCCGACGAGATGCACCAGCGGATCAGGTGCTGGATGAGGGTCTTCGGCACCCCGGGATTGACGTTGTAGTGGCTCATCTGGTCGCCGACCCCGAAGGTGCACCAGCCCAACGCCAGTTCCGAGAGGTCTCCGGTACCCAGCACGATGCCGCCCCGCTGGTTGGCGATCCGGAACAGGAAGTCGTAGCGCAGCCCGGCCTGGACGTTCTCGAAGGTGACGTCGTAGACGGGCTCCCCGCCCCCGGCCGGATGCCCCATCGCCTTGAGCATCTGGGTGGCGGCCGGTCGGATGTCGAGGATCTCGCAGGGCACCCCCAGCGCCTCGCACAGCGCCAGGGCGTTGCTCTTGGTGTGGTCGCTGGTGGCGAACCCCGGCATCGTGAAGGCCAGGATGTCGGAGCGCGGACGTCCTGCCTGGTCCATCGCCTTGGCCGCGACCAGCAGGGCGTGGGTGGAGTCCAGACCTCCCGAGACGCCGATCACCACCTTGGACCCGCCGATCGCCTCCAGTCGACGTCGCAACCCGTAGACCTGAATGTTGTAGGCCTCGTAGCAGTCCTGCTCCAGCAGGGCCGGGTCATTGGGGACGAAGGGGAAGCGGCTGATCTGGCGTTCCAGACCGATGTCGGTGCGCGGCGGGTCGAGTCTCAGGTCCACGAAACGGTAGCCGGCGGACTCGCCGGTGCCGGCGGACTCGCCCCGACCGGTGGCCCGGGCATTGTCGTCGAAGGAGCCCTGGCGCATCCGTTCCTGGCGGATGGCGTCCAGATCGACGTCGGTCAGGCAGTAGCCCGGCTCCGGATCGAAACGCGGGGTCTTGGACAGCAGCTCACCGCACTCGTAGACCATCGTCTGGCCGTCCCAGGACAGGTCGGTCGACGACTCACCGGGCCCGGCCGCGGCGTAGATGTAGGCCTGCAGCTGCTTGGCCGACGCCGTCCGGCACAGCCTGTGGCGCTCCCGGGACCGGCCCACGGTGATCGGGGAGCCCGACAGGTTCGCCTCCACGGTGGCCCCGGCCAGGGCCGCCTGAGCACTCGGGGAGATGGGTACCCACAGGTCCTCGCAGACCTCCACGTGAAGAACCAGCCCGGGGACGTCGGTGACGCGGAACAGAAGGTCCGTGCCGAAGGGCACCTCGGACCGGTCGCCCGGAAGTGATCCGGCCGGTGCTGGGTGCGATCGGTCGGTCGCGCCCGACCCGGCAGTCACGCTCGACCCGACGGGCGTGCTCGACCCGTCTGCCGGGTTCGGCCGATCTCCTGCGCCCGGGACATCAGCCGTCTCCGGGCCGGTCGGCAGTCCGGTGAGGAACCCGCCGTTCTCGACCCCGTCGGCGGCCGCCGCGAAGTGCCGCTTCTCGTAGAACTCCCGGTAGTTGGGCAGGTAGCTCTTGGGCACCACGCCCAGCACCCGACCCCGGTGGACCACCACCGCGCAGTTGTACAGCCGGTTCCCCCTGCGCAGCGGGGCGCCCACGATGATCACCGGGAGCAGCCCGGCCGAGGCGGCGCGCAACGTCTCGATGGCCGCCACGGTGGCGTCCAGCACGACATCCTGGAGGAGCAGGTCGTCGATGTTGTAGCCCGTCAGGCACAGTTCCGGGAAGACGGCGACCGCCACCTCCCGGGAGTCCAGCTCGCGGGCCGTCTCGATGATGCCGGTGACATTGGCGGCCGGGTCGGCCAGGTGCACCTGCGTGGTGCAGGCGGCCACCCGGGCGAATCCCTGGTCATAGGCGGAGTGGAAGTTCACGCCCCCAGTCTGGCATCCGAGCACCCGTCAGGGTGTCGAGCGAGTCCGAGCTCAGACCAGTTCGTCGAGGCGGGGAGGATTCGCCCCGGCCCGGGAGACGGTGATCCCGGCGATGGTCGTGCAGCGGTCCAGGATCGCGTCGAGGGTTCTCGAATCGATCCGGCGCAGGGCGTCGCGGTTGTCGGCGCCCAGCAGCCCGGCGGTCCACAGTCCGTCGATGAGACCGGCCGTGAAGGAGTCGCCGGCGCCGACCGTGTCGGCCACCTCGACCTTCTTGGCGCTCGTCCTGACCCCCAGACCCGAGGCGGTGAGGGCGACCACATCCCCGGCGTTGGCGGTCATCACGACCAGCTTCGGGCCCAGGTCGAGCCAGCCCGCGAGCACCTCCTCGGGGTCGGCCCCCTCGCCGATGTAGGCGAGGTCCTCGTCGGAGGCCTTGACGACGTCGGCCAGCCGGACGAACCGCTCGGCGATGGCGCGGGCGGCCGCCGGATCGGGCTGGAGATCGGGGCGGATGTTGGGGTCGTAGCTGATCGTCGCGGCTCCCCGGACGTCCTCCACGGCGTGCCGGACGACCTCGGCGCCGGGGTCGATCGAGGTGCCCAGGGATCCGACGTGGACCACCGGGCAGTTCGGCGGCACGCTCACCGACGGGAGCGACCAGTCGAGGTCGAAGACGTACTCGGCGCTCCCGTCAGCGGCCACGTGGGCGATCGCGGTCGAGGTGCTGGAGGCCTGCCGGGAGCCCTCGGAGACGATGACGCCGTCGGCGGCCAGATGGTCGTCGATGAGCCGGCCGTGCTCGTCGGAGCCGTACCAGGTGGCCAGCTCGACCCGGCGTCCCAGCCGGGCCAGGCCTATCGCGACATTCATCGGGGACCCGCCCGGGTGCTCGACCGGAGTCTGCTCGGGGCGGCTGACGATGTCGATGAGGGACTCCCCGATGACCAGGGCGGTGGACTGGGTGGGTGCCTGCTCGGTGGTCATGGGGTCCTCCTGGAGTCGTGGGCGGAGCACGGTCTGCGGTCGCGGCCCGCCGGTCGCGTCGGCGGGGCCACGGCCCAAGTCTGCCCTCCCGTCACCGGGATCCGGTGCCCGGGTTGAGTGGCGGGACGAGCTCGGGGATCCGACCGGCCGACATGCGGGGTGCTCGTCGGTCCCGGGAGGAGCCTCGAGTGGCGCCATAGAATGCGCTGATGGGCCCGCACGGCGGTGCGGCGCCCCTGAGTCAGGGAGGTGACGGATGGTCGATCTGCGTGCGATGGTGACGGCGCTCATCACGGTGCCGTTGCTGGCGAGTTGCTCGGTCGTCGACGTCGCTGCACCCTCCGGCTCCACCGACTGCGTCGACGCGGTGCCCCGGGCCGGGGACCTCAACGATCGCACCCGGATGGCTCCCAACCGCTGCCCGGTCGGGTCGGAGGCGGAGCAGGAGGCCGCCGGCACCGGCGTCGCGGGACCGATCGTCGCCGACCCGGTGGCCCCGACCGCGCCATCTGCCTCCGCCTCGGCCCCGAGGGCACCCTCGGCGTCTGCCACTCCCCGGGCCGCGTCGACTCCCTCACCGTCCTCATCGGTTCCGCCGGCCTCGCTGCGGGTCGGCCAGAAGTCCTCGGCCGGCGGCGGGTCCTATGTCCTGTGGCTGCGTGCGGAGAACCACGTCTACCTGGTCCACAAGGGGATCGTCACCCGGGTGATGCCGACCACCGCGCTGTCGTGGAAGACCCCGCCCGGCACCTACAAGGTGAAGTACAAGGTGGCCGAGAGCGCCTCCCTGGACGGGAAGCGCACCTGGGCGCTGCCCTACTTCGTGGCCTTCTGGCGCCGTCCCGGGGCCGACGGGGACATCGCATTCCACGAGGTGCCCCACGACCGGCACAGCCGTCGCGCCCAGCCGCTGGACACCGTCGGCGAGAACGGCCGGGTCTCCGACGGGTGCGCCAGGATGAGGCCGGCCGATGCCAAGGCCATCTGGGCGTTCACCAGGGTCGGCACCCACGTCGTGGTGCGCTGAGCCCCCTGTTGGCCATCAGCTGAGACCTGTGTCCAGAGGTTGGATGGGCGATACTCCCCGCGGAAGGATGGGGAGCATGGCCACCCTGGTGTTTCTTCATGCTCATCCCGACGACGAGTCCTCCTCGACCGCCGGCACGATGGCGCGTGCCGCTGCCAGGGGGGACCGCGTCATCCTGGTGGTGGCGACCGACGGGGCGTGCGGCGAGGAGGCTCTGGACGCCGACCCCCATGAGACCGTCGCCGCCCGACGGCACCGCGAGCTGGAGGCCTCCGCGAAGGTCCTCGGGGTGTCGCGGGTGGAATGGCTCGGCTACCACGACTCGGGGATGACCGGTTGGACCCAGAACCACGCGCCGGGATCCTTCATGGACTCCGACGCCGAGGAGGCCGGTCGCAGGCTCGCCGACATTCTCGACGAGGAGGACGCCGACGCCCTGATCGGCTACGACTGGCACGGCAACTACGGCCATCCCGATCATGTGATGGTCCACCACGTCACCTGGAGCGCCGTCGAACAGGCCGCCCGAAGGCCCCGGGTGCTGGAGGTCTCGATCAATCGCGAGCGTCAGGCGAAGGCCGCCCGACTCGCCCGGTCTCGCGGACTCACCCAGAAGATGCCCGACCCGGTCTACCCCGGTGACGACGGCAACCCGATCGGCACCCCGGAGGCTGATCTCCGGTGGGCCGTCGACGTCCGCGACCTGGCGGAGGTCAAGCGGGCGGCCCTGAAGTGTCATGCCAGCCAGACCAGCGACATCACCGCCTTCACCTCCCTGCCCGACGACATCTTCGCCGAGGTCTTCGGCTGGGAGTGCTACCGCGAGCCCAGTGTCGAGGGGCCGGTCAAGGTGGCCTGGCCGTTCGACGGCGCGCCCTGGCCCGGCACCCCCTCGCGCTGCACCTGCGCCGACGAGGGGCGCCCGATGCCTGGCGATGCCCCCGACACCAGACCCGAGGACGCGGTGGGGCCGATGGATCCGGTGAATCCGGGGAGTCAGGTGGACCGGCAGGTCTCGGACCCGGGAGCTCCGGGGGTCCAGGGGCACGCCGTGGACTCGGCGGCCCGGCACTCATGAGGGGCGATCCGATCGGCGGGGAGTCGGTGCGGGTCGGGCGGGCCGCCGGCGGCCTGGTGCTCGCCGCGGTGGCCTCCGGGCTGGTGTGGGGACTCAGCCTGGCGATCTGGTCGTCGATGGGGACCGGATCGGCCGGAGACGCCGGCACCCTGTCGGCCCGTGGCTGGCTCGGCGGTCTGCTCCTGGGGCTGCTGTGCGGGGCCGGGGTGGCGGTGGTCTGCCTCATCCCGGTGCTGCTGTGCGCCGCGCTGAGCGGGTCCCGGTTGGTGGGGCGACGTCGTCAGCAACGGCTCGCCGGGGTGCTGGTCGCCCTGCTCGGCCTGGTGGTGGCGGCCGTCGGACAGTACTGGATCGTCGGCACCTGGTCGGTCATCGCACAGATCAGCTGGCCGGCGGCGCTGGTGGCGCTGGTGCTGGGTGCGATCGGCGGGCCCTTCGTGATGGAGGGCCGGTTCGGGATCCGTGCGCGCGGAGCCCGGTGAGTGCGGCTCTGGGCGACTGATCGCAGCGGCCGGAGGGGGCGAGCGGCGCGACCGGAGGGGCGGAGCGGCGCGCCCGGCCGGTAGCTGAATCCGGCGTCGCCTCGCACCGATCCTCATACTGTTGGCGCCATGACAGCATCCGACTCGCCCCACGCCTCCGACCGCCCCTCTGCTCCGCACCTGGCCCCCGGGTCGGGGCCGACCATCCCGCCGGTCCTCACCTGGGCCTCGTGGGTCGCGGTGGTGCTGGTGCTGGGGCAGCTGGTGCTCGGGATCCTGATGCTCAACGGCTCGTGGAACCTCATCGAGGCCCATGCCGGACTCGGCTACGCGGCCACCCTGGCGGCTGTCCTGGCGGCGATCTCGGCCGTGGTGTGGCGTCGGCGCGGGGGACGGTCGGGAGTGATGGCCCACGCGATCTCGATGCCGATCCTCATGATCATTCAGATCGGCCTGGGGGAGTCCGGGATCAAGTGGGTCCACGTCGTGCTGGGAGTGATCATCCTGATCGGTCTCATCGGGCTGCCGATGAGCCTGCGGTCGCGCCGCCACTGATTCAGTCGGCGATCGCGGCGGTGGTCGCCCCGATGACCCGGATGAGGTCGGCGGGGGCGAGCTCCACCGACAGTCCCCGGCGTCCTCCCGAGACCAGCATCACCTCGTGGTCCAGGGCCGAGGAGTCCACACAGGTCGGCAGCTTCTTCTTCTGACCGAGGGGGGATATACCCCCGACGATGTATCCGGTGGCCCGCTGGGCGACGTCGGGTTCGGCCATCGACGCCTTCTTGGCCCCCATCGCGGCGGCGAACGCCTTGAGGTCGAGCATGCCGCTGACCGGGACCACCGCCACCGCCAACGGGGTCCGCACCCCCGATCCCTCCAGATGGACCACCAGGGTCTTGAACATCACGTCCGCCGAGAAGCCGAGCTGGGCGACCCCCTCCTCGCCGTAGTGACGGTTCGAGGGGTCGTGGTCGTAGGCGTGCAGGGTGTGCTTGACCTTGGCCCGGGCCAGGGCCTTGGTGGCGGGGGAGGCGGCATCGGAGTGGGGCATGATCCCAGCCTAATTCCGACGCCGGGGCGGGTCGGAGACTGGACAGGCGGCAGGATGCGGCGCTGAGTCCATCGCGCCGAGGTGTCGGAGACGAGTGTTCGCAGCCGAGTGTTCGAAGCAGTTACGCGTGGCTCAGGACTCGAGCAAGACCCGGATCTCGTCGATCCCCGGTGCGGTGTCGGGTCCGCGTCGGGTCACCGAAATGGCTGCGGCGGCATTGGCCCAGCGCGCGGCGTCCTCCCAGTCTGCCCCGTTCACCTGTGCCGTCCCGCCGACCTGTGCGCCCCCGCTCGCCTGTGCCGTCTTGTCGACCTGCGCAGCTCTGCCCAACCGTGCCGTCCCGCTCAACCGCGCCGCCAGCAGGGCTCCGGTGTGGACATCACCGGCGCCATTGGTGTCCACCGCCTCCATCGGGAAACCCGGCACCACACTGAGCCGGCCATCGGCCAGGACCGCGCAGCCATTCGAACCGTCGCGGGTGATGACCACCGTCCCGCGGGGAAGCGAGCGGGCGCAGGGCTCCAGGGTCTGGGCCATCGTGAGGTCGCCGGCATCCGGTGCGACCAGCCCCGCCAGGGCGCGGGACTCCTCGAGGTTTCCGGTCCACACCGTTGTCAGGGCACGCATCCGCTCGTGCACCGCGGCGGGCAGCCCGGCCATCACGTCCCCCGGGTCCAGGACGACGTCGACCCCGGCGGGCAGCCCGGAAAGCCACTCCAGCAGAGGGTCCCGGGTCGAGGCCATCACGAGCGAGTAGCCGGTGACGCAGACGGCGTCCCCCGGCTGGGGATCACTGGTCGCCAGCGAGCCGACCGAGATGATCCGCTCGGCCCCGGTGGTGGTGATGAAGGTGCGTTCTCCGGAGGGTTCCACCAGGACGATGCACACCCCGGAATCAGCCTCGGGGACGGCCGGGGCGCTGATCTCCACCCCCTGCGCGGCCAGCACCTCGCGGATCAGACGGGCATTCGGCCCCTGACCGATCGCACCGGCATGAGTCGCCCGGCCGCCGCTGCGGGCGGCGGCCACCAGGGTGTTCACCGCCCCGCCGGCGTACTGCCGGTAGCTGCTGGCCATCGTGTTGCCGCCATTGCGCGGCACGGCCGGAATCTCGACGACCGCGTCCACCAGGGCCTGCCCGGTGTGGATCAGTCGGGACGGGTCGCGTCCGCTCGTGACTCGGCGCTCATGGGCGTCAGGCTAGACCACCGCCGAGGGTCCGGCCCGACCATTTCCGGACCGCTGTGTGCACTGACCACATCTACCGGTCGCCCGAATGCGCGACGTCGTGAGTCCCCTTGTGAACCGGCCATATGATGTCAATCAACTGTGGATCGGTGTCAACACGGGTCCGCGGGGCGCCGGGATGTCGTGGGCGTGTGCCCGGCCCCATAGAGTGGATGCTCACGAAGAATGGTGCGGGCGGCCGGATGCGGCTGTCCCGCACTTCCTACTTGGGGGACGACCATGCCGCAGGCACGCCACGCAACTGACGGACGACGAGACACATATCATCACGGTGATCTGCACCACGCCCTGGTGATGGCCGGTCTCGACCTCGCCCGCACCGGTGGACCGGACGCCGTCGTGCTGCGCGAGGCGACCCGCCGCACCGGCGTCTCCCCGAATGCCGCCTACCGACACTTCAACGGGCGGGAGGCTCTGCTCGACGAGGTTGCCGTGCGAGCCACCGGATACCTCACCGATGCGATGATTGAGGCCGTCGTGCGGGCGCGCGTCGAGTTCGCCAACGCCGAACCGAAGGTGAGAACCACCGAAGTCATCCTGGCGGCCTGCCGTGGCTACATCGACTTCGCTCTTGATGAGCCTGGCTGGTTCGGTGTCTGCGCCTCGATCTCCGACTGCAGCGTCGAGACCTATGTACGGCACACCAGTGCGGGCAGGAGCAACGGGGCGACCGACGTCGCTGAACGTCCCACCATGGTCCCCGAGGTGCTGCGCTCGGTGCTCCAGCTGCCCGAACCGTTGAGCTGGGCCCCCGATGTCACGGTGGACTACTTCGAGGTGGTACTGCGCTCGACGCTCTACGGCTTCAGCATGCTCGCGACCACCGCGACGATGCGTGTGGACGACCAGTCCCGCCGTGCCGGTCAGGTGCTCAGCCAGCTCCGCACCTGGATCTTCCACTCGATCCAGAAGTGAGGGTTCCCAGCAACGCTCAGTCGTCCAGGCATCACCAGGTACTCAACCTGGCGGTGCCTGCATTTCTGTCCCTGGTGGCTGAGCCCTTCTTCCTGATGGCCGACTCCGCGGTCATCGGCCACGTGGGCACCGTGGAACTGGCCGGGCTGGGAGTGGCCAGCACCGTGCTCACGACGGTGACCGGACTGTTCGTCTTCCTGGCCTACGCCACCACCGCCACCAGCGCCCGACGGATGGGTGCCGGGGATCGCGAGGGTGCCGCCCAGGCCGGTGTGGACGGCGTCTGGCTGTCGGTGCTGCTCGGTGTGATCTCCGCCCTGCTGCTGGTCTTCGGCGCCCCGACCGTGGTGTCCTGGTTCGGGACGGCGGCCAGCACCGCCCAGCCCGCCGTCACCTATCTGCGGATCGCCGGCTGCGGGGTGCCGGCGATGCTGGTGACGATGGCGGTCACCGGGGTTCTGCGAGGATTTCAGGACACCCGCACCCCGCTGGTGGTGACGGTGATCGCCTTCTCGGTGAACCTGATTCTCAACCTGTGGTTCGTGATCGGCCTCGGCTGGGGGATCGCCGGGTCGGCATGGGGAACCCTGATCTGTCAGTTCGGAATGGCGCTGGCCCTGGTGATCGTCTTCGTGGTGCGGACCATGGGGACCGGCGTCTCATTGAAGTTCCAGGCCGTCGGGGTGCTGGCCTCCATGCGCGACGGCGTCCCGCTGCTGATCCGGACCCTGGCGCTGCGGGCGAGCCTGCTGCTGACCACCTGGGTGGCGGCCGGCCTGGGTGTGGTGGCGCTGGCCTCCTACCAGGTGTCGATGACGGTGTGGACATTCCTCACGATGGCCCTGGACGCGCTGGGGATCGCCGGGCAGGCGCTCACTGGAGCGGCGCTGGGGGCCGGCGACAAGAGCCAGGCCCGCGAGCTCACCCGTCTGATGGTGAGGTGGGGGCTGTGGGTCGGGGTTGGCCTGGGGGTGCTGCTGCTGGCCGTCCACCGGGTGCTGCCGATGGCCTTCAGCCCCGATCCCGCCGTGCGGTCCGCGCTGGCCGCCGGGCTCATCGTCATCGCGTTGACCCAGCCGTGGTCGGGTGTGGTCTTCGTCCTGGACGGGGTGCTCATCGGGGCGGGGGACGGACGCTGGCTGGCCGGGGCCCAGGTGGTGATGCTGGTGGCCTATCTGCCGATGGTTCTCGCTGTCCGGATGGCCAGTCCGAGTGGCGCCTCGGCGATGGTGTGGATGTGGGTGGCGTTCACCGGGTTCATGGTGGTGCGCGGGGCGATCCTGGCCTACCGGGAACGGGGAGACGCCTGGATGAGAGTCGGAGTCTGACCGTCGGGGCTCTTTGTGGGCTCTCTCTGGGTTCCGGGGTGGTGGGGTGGGTGACCTGGCCGGTGTGGCCGGTCCAATCCGTGTAGCCCGTTGCAATCCACATCCGTTCTTGTCCACGATGCTCGCGAAGTTCGACGATGCTCGCGAAGGGTTCGTCGTCGAAGGCAGAGGATCCCTCCCAGACGTGCTCGGGCTCGGGCCGATCGGGGGCCGGCGAGCTCATCGGACTGGTGAGGGTGGTCTCGGACAACTGCTCGGTGGCCCTGGTTCAGGATCTCCTGGTGGCGCCTGCGTTTCACCGATGCGGTGTGGGAAGTCGCCTGTTGAGGGCGGCGATGGACCGCTACGCCGACATCCGTCAGCTGATGCTCATCACCGACGATGATCCGGCCACTGCCGCCTTCTACCGTTCGTGCGGGCTTCGGAGTCTGGACCAGACCCACGGCATCGGCTTCATCCGCTACAACTTCGCCAGCTGAACCACTGGCGCCGCGCTGCCCGCTGTCGCCGCCGGGGAGGCGCAGACGTCGGCCGGGCGGAGTCGTGACCAGGGTCGGGGCAACGCCACAGGGTCACGCACCACCGTCCACCCCGACGCCCACCACCATCCTCCACGATGCTCGCGAAGTTCGACGATGCTCGCGCTATAGCGCGAGCATCGTCGAACTTCGCGAGCATCGTGGAAAAGGCTGGAAGCATGGCCGGAAAAAGGGCGGGACGGGGCAGGGCCGTGGGAAAGGGCCGGGTCAGGGTGTCTGGGTCACTGGAAGGGGATTCTGGTGGCGTCCAGTCCGTCGTAGCGTTCCGGGGCGCTGGTGAGGACGATCACCTGGTGGTTGCGTGAACCGGTGGCCACCTCCTTGAGGACCCGGGAGGTTCGCACTCGGTCGGAGTAGACCAGAGCGTCGTCCAGAATCACCGGGACGCCGTCCTTCGGATCCACCAGCTGAGCGGTCGCCAGACGCACCACCAGGCCGAGCTGCTCCTTCGCCCCGGTCGACAACTGGTCCCAGTCCAGCCAGGCCCCGTTGAGCAGGCGCTTCGTGACCGTGAGGGAGTCGTCGACCCGCACGGCCATGTCACGCCCGAAGACACCGCGACCGAGCCTCTCGACCTCCCGGGTGAACGGCTCGAGGTATCGCCGGTGCTCCTCGTCGCGATGGCGGATGAGGGTGTCGTGCAGCAGCTGCGCGGCATCGGCCCGCCGGGTGAGGGCCGCCGACTCGATCCCGCTGCGGTGCGCCAGCCCCGACAGCTCGTCGAACCGGTCCTGACGCCCCTCCCTGTCCAGTCCCCTCAGCTGGCCGGTGAGCTCGGCATGGCGTCCACGGCTCGCCGCCAACCGCTCACCTGCACGAGCGAGACGCCGTGCGGAGGCCTGAGCCGCCTCCCGCACCTGGTCGGGGGAGTGGGACTCCAGATCCTGGGAGGCCTCAGTGACCCTATTCGCGGCGTCCTTGTGCTGCTCCTCGGCAGCGCGTGCCGCATCCTCCAGGGCCTGGTCGCTGGTCTGCTCGCGAGCTGTCTCCAGCCGGTCCTGGAGCCGCTGCACCTGATCATGACTGGAGGTCAGCGTGGAGGACGCCGCCGAGGCCGCCTCCCTGGCCGTCGAGCGGCGCTCCTGGACGGTGTCGCGGGCCGAACGCGCGGTGGTCTCCGCCAGGTCGGCATCCTCGTGGGCCGACTCCAGGAGGTCGGCCCACTGGTCGGCCTGTTCCGGGGTCTCGGTGCTTCGGTCAGCGCCTTGGAGTGCTTCGGATCCGTCGGTCATGCCGGGCGCCGTGTCGGTCTCGGTGTCGGCTGTGCTTGACCCGGTCGTGGCTCTCTCATGGACCAGGGCCGAGGAGGCCGTGATCCGGTCGCGGACCGCGATGAGATCGGCCAGACTCACCGATCCGGCTCCAGAACCGGTGCCACCGGACCTCTCGGCCTCGGCCCCGGCGTCCTCGAGTTCCCGCGCCACCCGTTGGTGCAGCGCCGTCAGTGCATCCTCCTCGCGGCGACGTCGACTCAGCAGGTCGCGGGCCTCCTCGACCGTGGCGACCCCCATCGGGTCCAGCAGCGCGGCCAGATCTCGTTCGGCCGCCTCCACCTGGTGGGCCAGGTCGTCGACGTCTGCGGCGGGGACGACCGTGATCCGCCACGCCTCGGCGATCTCGACGACGGTCCGCCGGTCGACGACCCGGCTCTCATCATCGCCTTCACCGCCGATCGGCTCGCCTTCATCGCCGATCGGCTCGCCTTCATCGCTGATCGGCTCGCCGTCGACCCGCAGTTCCGGGGCGTCCTCGGCCAGTCGGGTCAGCGTCATCCTCGGGCTGGCGGTCTCCAGCCGGATCCGGGCGGCGGTGAGCTTCTGCTCGGCCGCCCGCGCCGCCTTGATACCTGCGGCGGTGGCCGGATTGGCGTCGACCCGGTTCTCGGCCTCGGCGATCTCGGTCTGGAGCGCGGTGATGGTGGTGATCGTCTGGTTGAGCCGTTCGAGGCGGGCCTGGTCGCGCAGTTCGGAGGCGCGACGCCGGGCGGCGTCCCAGGCGTCCTTGGCCTTCCTGCGCGCAGAATCGGCCTCCCGCCACGCCTGGTCGGCCTCTGCGAACTGCGACTCGACCGCTTCGACTGCCTCGTGAGCCGTGCGCGCGGCCGCACGGGCATCCTCCTCCGCGTCCCGGGCGCCAGCCAGTTCGGCGACTGCGGCCCGGCGATCCTTCAACTCGTCGACGGCGGCGTCGCGGAGGTGCCGGGCGTCCTGCTCGGCCCGGGTGGCCTCGGTGACCGCGTGCTCCAGATCCTCCAGATCCGCCAGTGCGGCGGCGTCCCGGGCGGCCGAGACCTTCAGCGCGGCCAGGGACTTCTGCTGGTCCTCGAGATTCTCCTGGGACTCCTCCAGATCCGAGACCACGGTGTCCACCTCAGCCAGACGCGCGGCGGCCTGCTGCAGCTCGGCCGTCAGCTTCTCGGCCTCGGCGGCGGCCTCCTTGAGGACCTTGCCCGGCTTGCCGGTCGGCGTCCAGTACTGCTCGTACTCGTGCGTGACGGCGGCGAGCAGACCCGCCCCGTCACGATCGGCGCCGTTCTCGGACGCACCGTCGGGAGCGGCGACGTCGTCCCCCTCCCCGCCCTGGTCGTGGACCGCCCGGTCGAGGGCGGCGGTGAGCGCGGTGGAGGATCGCAGGGACAGAGCCTCCAGGCTGCCGGCCTGCATCAGCCGGAGCGCCTGCCACAGCGTGTCGTCGGTGCCCCGCCAGATCTCGGCCATCGCATCGGTGGCCTCCTCGCCGGTCAGCACCTCGCCGGCGCGCCGCCCCGAGACGAACTCCAGGCGGGCCTGGGGCTGGTGGAGGAACTGCTTGGAGTGGATCAGTCGCACCCCGCCGACGGTCATCTCGGCCTCCACCACGACGGGCAGGTCGGTGCCGTAGGGCTGGGTCTGAATCACTCGGCCGGCCTTGGAGGTGGCCTTGAGTTTGGGGTCCAGCAGGAGGTCCAGGGCCTCGATCATGGAGGTCTTGCCGACCTCGTTGAGACCCTCGGCGATCACCAGGCCGCAGTCGGGCAGGGTGAGGGTGCGCTCGTGGATGGATCGGAAGTTCTCGACGTGGATCCGGTGGAGTCTCATCGTCCGGCCTCCGATCGGGCGGCCAGACGTCTCAGCAGTCCGAGGGCGTCGACCGCGGTGGCGGGCGCGACGTCGCCGTCATGGCGTCCGGGACCCGCCAGGTCGGCGAGCTCCTGGGCGGCGCCGCCTGCCCAGCCCGGCAGGTCCATCCCGGCGAGGTCGTCGTCATCGGGCAGGACGGTGAGGTCGTTGCGGTCCTCGCTGGGTTCGAGGCTGGCGAAACTGTCCGACTGATCCTGCAGCAGCGCCTCCAGCCGGGCGTTCTGGGTGACGGTCAGGCCGCCGTGGAGGTCGTAGCGGATGATGGTGTGGGTCGGGTCGTCGAACCCGGCGAGCTCGGACGCCAGCGCGTCGATGTCCTCATCGGTGGACATCGGGCGACTCACCCTGGCGTGCAGCCAGATGCCCACCGGAAACGGGGTGGCGCTCACCCGGCCGTCGGCGATCTCGATGACGTCGACGCTGCCCTTGCCGGGATCGCTGAATCGCGTCGTCTCCTGGGTGCCGGAGTAGCGGATCGGCGCATCCGGGCTCTCGGGCCAGCGGATGTGACGGTCGCCGAGGGCGACGTAGCTGATCGCGCCGCGGGCGATGGCCGCGTCCAGGGCTGGCCGGTCGATGAGCACTCCCTCGACGTCCTGGCCTGACAGCCCGGGCAACTGTCCGTGGGCGACCAGCACCCGGGTGGTGCCGTCGTCGGTCAGCCCGGCGACCACCGGTCCCACCGGATCGCTGGAGGGATGACGCGACAGCAATGGGACGCCGATCACCTGGACCCCGTCGGCGGCGTCGATGGGTTTGGAGTCGCGCAGCACCGTGACGTTGTCGGGGCAGGCCTGGGTGAAGTCGGGCCGGTCCCAGATGCAGCCGGGTTCCAGGGAGTCGTGGTTGCCCGGCAGCAGGTAGACCGGCAGGGCGATCGAGGCCATCGCCCGGCAGGTCCGGGTGATCACCTGCCGGGAGACGTTCTGGGTCTCGAAGACGTCGCCGGCGACCACCACGAAGGCGCAGCCCTGGGCCCGGGCCAGGTCGCCGATCCGGCGCACCGCGTCGATCCGGTCAGAGGTGAACCGGGCCTGTGGGTCGTCGTCTCCGCCGTGACGGCGCGCCAGGTAGTGGCGGGTCATGCCGAGCTGCCAGTCGGACGTGTGCAGGAACTTCACCATCATCGGGCCTCCTGAATGGGGTCAGAGCTCACTCTAGAGAGAGGGTCTGACAGTGTTCGCCGTCGCCGTCGCCGTCGCCGTCGCCGTCGCCGTCGCCGTGTCGTGGTGCCGCTGTGTCGTGGTGCCGCTGTGTCCAGGTGTCCCTCTTGTTGTGCGCTTCCCTGTTGTGTCCCTCCTGCTGTGTCCCTCCCGAGGTGGCGACTTTCCTGCATTCGTGGGTGTGGGAGGTGGAACTGGGGGAATCGCACATGAGCGCGAGCAGCAGCAGGCCTGGTGACTCCCTGAGCATCCGATGAGGTGAACATTTCACTCGCTGAACGAGGTGCGGAGCGACGGCAGCGTCGAGATCTGCACTTTGGCGAGTGAAACGTTCACTTCTTCCATGTCATGTTGCCCAGAACCGTGCTGGAGAGGGCTCTTCGGCACGGATGCAGGGAAATGGCTGGGACGGGTGCAGGGAAACTGCCGTGGGTGGAGCGGAGAAGCGGCACGAATGCAGGGAAACTGTTGGGACAGGTGCAGGAGGAAGGACGGATGCAGGCAAAAGGCACGGATGCAGTGGAGCTCCACTGCATCCGTGCCTTTTGCCTGCATCCGTGGATGGGGGCGCCGAACGGGCCGGCGTGACCGGTGCACGGCCAGACCTGGTCCTCACCCGGCCGAACGCGGTCAGCGGCTCGATGGAGTCTGGTGGAGATTCCCGCGGAACCTCGGCCAGTGACCCAACTGAAGCCGGGAGGGGCGGTCGCCACCCAGCTGAAGCCGGGCCCCACCCAGCTGAAGCCGGGCCCCAGCCGGATCCCGGCCGGCCCCAGCCGGAGCCGGGCGGGGCCCCCAGCCGAAAAAGACGACCTCAGGCCTGCTTGATCGCGCTGACCTCGAGCTCCAGGGTGACGTCGTCGCTGACCAGCACACCACCGGTCTCCAGGGCGGCGTTCCAGGTGATCCCGAAGTCCTTGCGGGAGATCTTGACCTTGCCCTCGAAGCCGACACGGATGTTACCGAAGGGGTCCTTGGCCTCGCCGTCGAACTCGAAGGGGATGGTGACCGGCTTGGTGATGCCCTTGATCGTGAGGTCACCGGTGAGCTCCAGGTCGTCGCCCTTCACGGCCGCCGAGGTGGAGGCGAAGGTGATCTTGGGGAACTTGTCGGTCTCCAGGAAGTCGCCGGACTTGATGTGGGCGTCGCGGTCGGCGACACCGGTGGTGAAGGAGTCGGTCGCAATGCTGACCGCGACCTTCGCCGACGAGGGGTCGGAGCCGTTGCCGGAGGCGGTGCCCTCGAAGTCGGTGAAGGAGCCGCGCACCTTGGTCACCATGGCGTGACGGGTCACGAAGCCGAGGCGGGTGTGGGCGGGGTCGAGGACGTAGGTGCCGTTGAGGTCGCTGAGGTTGGTCATTGCAAGTCTCCCTGAGTGGAACACATGAGATGGAGTGGTTGACGCGTCACCAATAGTGACGCACACTGTGTGACATGTCAACCAGTGAGACCGGGAATTATTCCGCTGCCCCTCCCCGGGGGAGGATGAGCGACATGACTGAGGACACCCCGTGGCTCGACGACCATCAGCAGCGCGTGTGGAGACTCTGGCTCGACGTCACCAATGGACTCCCGGTCCTGCTGAACCGCCAACTCGCCCGCGACACCGATCTGTCCCTCCAGGACTTCGAGGTGCTGGTCTGCCTCTCGGAGACCGAGGGCCACGCCATGCGCGTGGTGGCACTGGCCGACGCCATGCACTGGGAGCGCTCGCGGCTGTCCCACCAGCTCACCCGGATGGAGAAGCGCGGCCAGGTCCGCCGCGAGTCCTGCTGCACCGACGGCCGCGGGCAGCTCGTCCGGCTCTCCGACAAGGGGTGGGACGCCGTCGTCGCGGCCGCTCCCGGCCATGCTGGTCTGGTCCGCCGGGTGGTCTTCGGAGGCCTGGACATGGATCATCTCGACGAGTTGGAGCAGATTCTCAACCACATCCGGGACAGTCTGGTCAAGGAGCGGGAGGCCCTGGAGTCCTGACAGCTCGGCGCCTCGGCCCGACGCCCTCGGATGTGCGACGCGAGAAGCGAGGGAACGGCTGAGACCAGTCCCCGTGTCCGGTGCCCATGGTCGGGGGCACACCGCGACACGCCGTAGGGCTGCTGCCGCGCGCGGCGTCCCGTCGCGGCGACCAGGAAGTGCGGACTCCCACGTCCCCGGCGTCCCACGCTCTGAGTCGACCGAGGACCACAGCGTCCGGCGGAATAGGCTCAGTGGTTGGAAATTCGTCGTGCCAAAGGAGCTCACGTGTCGAGCAGTTCCAGCCACTCGCAGGCATCCGGGGGTCAACGGGGGACCGCCCCCGCACCCAGGATGAAGGGCCGTCATCTGGTGATGATGAGCCTCGGCAGCGCCATCGGCACCGGCCTCTTCCTGGGTTCCGGCAAGGGCATCGCCGCCGCCGGACCGTCGGTGCTGGTCGCCTACGTGGTCGCCGGCCTGGTGGTCATCGCCATCATGCGGATGCTCGGCGAGATGGTCGCCGCCCACCCCGACTCCGGAGCCTTCTCCGTCTACACCTCCCGCGCCATGGGACCGGCCGCCGGATTCGCGATGGGCTGGGTCTGGTGGGTCGAGCTGGCCGTCGTGGTGGCCGCCGAGGGCACCGCCGCCGCACAGATCTTCCTGGCTGCCTGGCCGATCGCCCCCGACTGGCTGCTCACCCTCGTCTTCATGGTGGTGCTCACCGTCATCAACCTGCTGGGGGTCGACAAGTTCGGCGAGTTCGAGTTCTGGTTCGCCCTCATCAAGGTCGCCGCGGTGGTCGGCTTTCTGGTGGTCGGCGTCCTGCTGCTGTGCGGGGTGCTGCCCACCCCGGCCCCCGGCCTGTCGAACTTCCTGCACCACGGCGGGTTCATGCCCAACGGCTGGCCCGGAGTGGCCACCGGCCTGCTCATCGTCATCTTCGCCTTCGGCGGCATCGAGATCGTCGCGGTCGCCGCCGCCGAGACCGAGAACCCCCGCAAGCACATCGGCAAGGCCATCAACACCATCATCTGGCGGATCCTGATCTTCTACATGGGGTCGGTGGCCATCATGGTCTTCGCCCTGCCCTGGGACGATCCCAAGCTCGCCAGCTCCCCCTTCGTCGCGGTGCTGTCGCTGGCCCGGATCCCCGGCGCCGACGCCGTGCTGACCCTCATCATCGTGCTGGCCATCCTCAGCTCCCTCAACGCCAACCTGTACGGCGACTCGCGGATGCTCGGCTCGCTGGCCCAGCGCGGGATGGCTCCGCAGTTCATGATGCGCAAGGGACGCCGCAACGTCCCGGTCGCCGCCGTGCTGTCAAGTGTCGCCTTCGGCTACGTGTGCGTCGTCCTCACCTACATCTGGGGCGCCAAGGTGCTCGACCTGCTGCTCAACATCGTGGGCTCCACGATCATCGTCACCTACCTGTTCACCATCTCCTCGCAGATCATCCTGAGACGCCGCGCCGAGCGGACCGGTGAGAAGCTCCCCTTCAAGATGTGGGGCTACCCCTACCTGTCCTGGCTCACCCTGGCGGTGCTGATCGGGATCATCGGCCTGGGGATGACCGACCCCGGTGTCCGCGCCCAGATCCTGGCCACCTTCGGGCTGACCCTGGTGCTCTTCCTGATCGGCATCGCCCGGACCCGTCGGCTCGGCGAGGACCCGTTCCGTCCCTCCGAGACGCCGTCGAGCCCCGACGACTCCACCGATCCGGCCGATCAGCAGACCGTCGACCACGCCTGAACCGGCCCCGGGAGCGGCGATAGTGTGGCCCTATGGCCAGGATCATTGTCACTGCTCCTCAGATGCCCGAAGCTCTCGATCGGCTCAGCGACCACGATGTGGTGGGCGGGGACCACTTCATGGACCGTGCGGAGTTGGAGTCCCTCATCGGTGACGCCGACGCCCTGCTGACCTCCCTGTCGGACCCGCTGGACGCCGAGATGCTCGCCCGCGCCAACCGACTGAAGGTCATCGGGCAGTGCGCCGCCGGGTTCAACAACATCGATCTGGACGCCGCCACCGCCCGCGGGATCGTCGTGACGACCACTCCGGGGGTCCTCCACGAGGCCACCGCCGATCTCGCCTTCGGGCTGATGCTCATGGTCACCCGACGGCTCGGCGAGGCCGAGCGCCTGGTGAGGGCGGGAACACCCTGGCGATACGACCACACCTTCATGCTGGGGGCCGGTCTCCAGGGCGCCACCCTCGGCATCGTCGGTCTCGGCCAGATCGGCGAGGCGATGGCCCGGCGCGGGGCCGCCTTCGGGATGGACGTCGTCTACGACGCCCGCCACGACCACGACGTCTCGGCCATCGACGCCGTCAACCCGCACACCGCGGCGACCCGCCGGGTCGATCTCCAGGAGCTGCTGGCGGTCTCCGACGTGGTCTCCCTGCACTGCCCGCTCACCCCCCGGACGGCCCACCTCATCGACGCCGATGCGCTGGCGACGATGAAGGACAGCGCCTTCCTCATCAACACCGCCCGCGGCGGCTGTGTCGACGAGGCGGCCCTGGCCCACGCCCTGCAGACCGGCCAGATCGCCGGCGCCGGGCTGGACGTCTACGAGCACGAGCCCACGATCACCCCGGCCCTTCTCGAGATGGACAATGTGGTGGCTCTGCCGCACATCGGCTCGGCCACCCGGCAGACCCGCGGGGTGATGAGCGCCCTGGCGGCGCGCAACATCCTCGAGGTGCTGGCCGGCCGGCCCGCCGAGACCCCGGTCAACTGAGTTCTCCATCCCGGGAGTAAACCCGGAACGGCCGTATTTACAGCACGAGGAAGTGCCGTAAATAAAGGCTCCCACGACCAGGACGGCCGTAAACATGCACGGATGTGGCACTCAATGCACGTCCGTGCTATGTGGGTACTGATCCCTGCACATCGGCAGGAAAGATCGAAGATTCGCCGGAGGATTCACTACTCTCTGTAGTGGACTTTGGCAACGGCGCAGGGCAGGTAGCTCGGAGAGTTCGTCCCGGCGCTTCGGAAGGAGCTTCAAACATGAGGACCATGGACGCTGACGTCGTCGTCATCGGTGGCGGTGCCACCGGTGCGGGCGTCGTGCGGGACGTCGCGATGCGCGGGTACTCCGCCGTCCTGCTGGACAAGGCCGACCTCGGCCAGGGCACCACCGGCCGCTATCACGGCCTGCTCCACTCCGGCGGACGCTATGTCGTATCGGATCCCGAGTCGGCCACCGAGTGCGCCGAGGAGAACGAGATCGTCACCCGGATCCACGCGGACGCCGTCGAGAAGACCGGCGGCCTGTTCGTCGTCACCCCCGACGACCCGATGGAGTTCTCCGACCAGTGGACCGAGGGGGCCACCAAGGCCAAGGTCCCGTGGACCGAGATCAGCGTCGCCGAGGCACTGCGCCGCGAGCCCCGCCTCAACCCCGGACTCAAGCGCGCCTTCGCCGTCCAGGACGGAACGGTCGACGGCTGGCAGATGGTCTGGGGCGCCGCTCACTCCGCCGAGGACCACGGAGCCCAGGTGCTCACCTACACCGAGGTCACCGAGATCATCCGCGAGGGCGACCAGGTGACCGCGGTCGTCGCCCACGACCTCAAGAAGGATGAGCAGGTCAGGATCTCGACCCGCTTCGTCATCAACACCGCAGGCCCCTGGGCCGGCCGGATCGCCGACCTGGTCGGCTGTCACGACGTCGAGGTGGTGCCCGGTCGCGGCATCATGATCGCGATGAACCACCGCCTGGTGAACACCGTCGTCAACCGCTGCATCTACCCCGCCGACGGCGACATCCTGGTGCCCGTGCACACGGTCTCCATCATCGGCACCACCGACGTCAAGGCCGACGATCCGCAGCGCCTGGCGGTCCCCCGCAACGAGGTCCAGCAGATGCTGGACTCCGGCGAGGCCCTCATCCCCGGATTCCGCGACTCCCGAGCCGTGCACGCCTGGGCCGGCGCCCGCCCGCTGTTCAAGGACAAGCGGGTCGCCGCCACCGACACCCGGCACATGTCCCGCGGCATGAGCATCCTCGACCACGGCACCCGCGACGGCGTCAACGGCATCGTCTCGATCATCGGCGGCAAGCTCACCACCTACCGCCTGATGGCCAAGAACGTCGTCGACGTGATGTGCGAGCAGCTCGGCGACGACCGCCCCTGCACCACCGACAAGGAGGCCGTGCCGGGATCCACCGAGGGCCACACCTACGTCATCACGCACCGCCTCCACGACAACGAGGTGGCCCGGGCCAAGCATCTGAAGACCACGCCGAACAAGACGCCCTCGCGCGCCGCGATCGACGACCAGATCATCTGCGAGTGCGAGCTGATGAGCCGCAAGATGCTCACCGACCTGCTCGCCGAGCAGCCCGACTCCACCTTCGACGACCTGCGCCGCCAGCTGCGCCTGGGCATGGGCCCCTGCCAGGGCGGCTTCTGCTCGATGCGCGCCACCGGCGTCGCCCTTGAGGAGGGCGCTGTCGACGTCGAGCGGGCCACCGGCCTGCTGCGCCTGTTCCTCAAGAACCGGTGGATCGGCCTGTGGCCCATCCTCTACGGCGAGCAGGTCCGACAGACCGCTCTCGACGACTGGATCTTCCAGGGCACCTTCGACGTCGAGCATCTTCCCGTCCCCGAGAGCGAGGTTGAACTGTGACCGCCACAGCCATTACCACCACCGCCAGCTGGGCCGGCGCCCAGCCGCACGTCGTCGTCATCGGTGCCGGCATCGCCGGGCTCACCGCAGCCCTGCGGCTGCGCCGGGCCGGCGCCCGCGTCACCCAGATCACCAAGGGGCTGGGCGGCATCCAGCTCGGCCAGGGGTCGATCGACATCCTGGGCTACGCCCCCGAGCGGGTCGAGCGTCCGTTGGACGCCATCGAGGCCTTCACCGCCGCCAACCCCGAGCACCCCTACGCACGGATCGGGGTCGACGCCGTCCGCGCCGGCGTCGACTTCCTGCGCGAGGCCGCCGGTGAGGACCTGCTGGTCGGCGATCCCGAGCGCAACGTCAACCTGCCCACCGCCGTCGGCGCCGTGCGGCCCACCGCTCTGGTGACGCCGACGATGACCGCCGGGGAACTGCACGACGGGCTCAAGCTCGTCATCATCGGGGTGGCCCAGCTCAAGGACTTCCACCCGATGCTCATCGCCCAGAACCTGGAGCGCACCACGCTGCCGGACGGCGGCAAGGTGTCGGCCCGCGCGGTGATGACCGATTTCGAGCCCCGCCAGAACGAGTACGACGCGACCGGGCTCACCTTCGCCCGGGCCCTGGACGACCCGAAGACCCGACGCACCTTCGCCGAGGGGATCAAGGGATTCGTCAACGAGGGGGAGACCGTCGGCCTTCCCGCCATCCTCGGCGAGGAGGACCACAAGGCCGCCTTCGCCGAGATCTCCCAGATCATCGGCGCCCCGGTCTTCGAGATCCCCGCCCTGCCGCCGTGCGTGCCGGGCATGAGGCTCAACGAGGCTCTGGTCAAGGCCGTCAAGGATGCCCGGGTGGAGTTCATCCTGGGCACCAAGGTGACTGGTTTCACCGCCGGTCCGGACGGCCGGCTGGCCTCGGTGACCGCCTCCACCGCGGGTCACCGTCGTGAGATCGCGGCCGACGCCTTCGTGCTGGCCGCCGGCGGCTTCGAGTCCGGCGCGCTGAAGCTGGACTCCCACGGACACGTCCTGGACACCGTCCTGGGGCTGCCGCTGACCCTCCCCGAGGGGGTCGACGAGGACCATCTGGTCACCGACAAGTACTGGGGAGTGGCCCAGCCGCTGTTCAAGGTCGGCGTCGCCGTGGACGACTCGATGAAGGTCGTGGCCGACGGCAAGCCGGTCTACGACAACGTCTACGCCGCTGGTGGCGTGATCGCCGGAGCCACCCGTTGGCAGGAGAAGAGCGGCGAGGGCATCGCGCTGGGTTCGGCCGTCAAGGCCACCGACGCCATCCTCGCCTCACTGCCGGTCGTTGCCGCGAGCGCGGCGGCCCCGACTGCGGAAAGGAACTGAAATGGGAGTCATTGAGGAGACATTCGCCGGCCATGAGGTGGCCCGCGCCTCCCTCGACAACTGCGTCAAGTGCACCATCTGCGAGACGGTGTGCCCGGTCGCCAAGGCCAACCCGCTGTTCACCGGCCCGAAGTACAACGGCCCGCAGGCCGAGCGGTACCGCGACGGTGCGTCGGTGGACCACTCCCTGGAGTGGTGCGACTTCTGCGGCATCTGCACGCTGAACTGCCCGCAGGGGGTCAAGATCGCCGAGCTCAATGAGCAGGCGGCGACCAAGATGAAGGAGCAGAACGGCTTCCCGCTGCGGGACCGGATCATCCCCGAGACCAACATGGAGGGGATGCTGCTGTCCCCGATGGCTCCGGTGGCGAACTGGGCCCTGGGGCTGCGTCCGCTGCGGATCGTGGTCGAGAAGGTCATCAAGATCCATCGCGACGCCCCGATGCCGACCGCCCACACCGAGACCCTCGCCAAGTGGCTCAAGCACCGCAAGAAGCCTGACATCACCCCCACCAAGGGGCCGGTGGTCTTCTTCCAGGGCTGCGCCGGCGGGTACTTCGAGACCGAGACCTCCAAGAAGTCCATCGAGGTGCTGGAGCACCTGGGCTACGAGGTCTTCGTCCCGAAGCAGTCCTGCTGCGGGCTGGCCAAGCAGTCCAACGGGCTGTTCAAGGGAGCCACCAAGGACATCCTCAACCTGTGCGACAACCTCCTGAAGTTCGGCAACGAGCTCCCGGTGGTGTCCTCCTCGGGTTCGTGCATCGGGATGGTCAAGCACGAGGCCCACGAGGTCATCGGGGTCGACGACCCGCGGCTGGCCAATGTGTCGGTGCGCTCGCGCGACTTCTGCGAGTTCCTCATGGAGGAGTATCGGGCCGGTCGCCTGGACGCCTCGGAGTTCAAGGAGATCGATCTCACGGTGCCGTACCACCAGCCCTGCCAGGTGAAGAGCCAGGGAATGGGCTTCCCGGCCGTTCAGCTGATGGAGCTGATCCCCGGGGTCAAGGTGATCGAGTCCAACGAGCCGTGCTGCGGAATCGCCGGCACCTACGGCCTGAAGGCCGAGCGCTACGACACCGCCCAGAAGATCGGCAAGGGCGTCTTCGAGCACATGCAGAACTACAACGAGGGCGTCGGTGTCTGCGACACCGAGACCTGCCGCTGGCAGATCGCCAAGTCCTCGGGGGTCAAGATCGTGCACCCGGTGTGGCTGCTGCACCATGCCCTGGGACTGTCGGACAATCTGCTGAAGTGAGTCCGCTGGTCGGCTGGTTCGGCTGGCTGGGCTGAGGTCGGCTCTGGCCGGCCTGGGCCCGGCCGGTCGGGCCTGTCCGTCCAGCACGGTCTGGTCTGCGGTCTTTGGTGGCCCGGCCAGCCTTTCGGCACGGATGCAGGGAAATGGCACGGATGCAGTGGAGCTCCACTGCATCCGTGCCATTTCCCTGCATCCGTGGTCTGGGGCGGTGGATGTCAGGGTGCTGATCGGTCTGTCGACAATTGCCCGATCGGGCAGACTTCTGGTCCTTCTCTGTACGAGAGGATTCGACGGGTCTAATGTGACAACCATGTTCGCGGATGCGAGCTCCACCAATCGATCAGGGAGGCTTGTTATGAGAATCAAGAAGGCGTTTATTGGAGTCGGAGCAGCAGCCCTGCTCCTTGGGGGGCTCGCGATACCAAGTGCGCATGCGGGTAGCTCGCTGTGTCCGGCAAGCAGAGTGTGCATCTATTCAGATAACAACTATGTCGGGCTCCTTGGATACCGAAAAGCGGGGCTCGGTGTTATGAATGTGTCTGGAGGGGCAAATGACAGAATGTCATCATATGAGAATAAGACGAGCACGAACGCTCGCTGGTATCATGATGCGAGCGCTAAGGGGCGATGTGTGAATATGCTAGCCCATAAGCAGGATAACGACATCAACACCATTGACGACAACACGCTCACCTCATGGGCCACGAACGGTTCATGCTGACCGCCCCCGGTGGACCGTCCCCACAGAGACGGTCCACCGGGATGGTCGAAAGTTCGCGTCCAGAAGTGGTACGGGTGGAATCAGTGACCCGGACATACGTCAGCCAGGCCGGGCGGGTGTGCGCTGTTGATTGCGCCAGTGTCTCACTCATGGCCGGCGAGATGTGCGCGATGCTCGGGGCGAGCGGGTCCGGAAAAACCACCCTGCTCAATATCATCGCAGGATTGGATGTTCCTGACTCTGGATCAGTGATGGTGCGAGGTGTCGCCCTCAATGGACTCTCGGAGAAGGAACGTGCCCGGATTCGCCTGGAGAATGTCGCCGTCGTATTCCAGGACGACAATCTCATCGCGGAGTTCACTGCGCGGGAGAACATCGCAATTCCGCTCCTGGCCAGGGGGATGACCTTCCGCGAGGCGGATCAACGCGCGGATGACGCTCTCCAGGAGCTGGGAATCGGTGACCTCGGTGACCGTCCTCCGGCGGACATGTCCGGTGGACAGCGCCAGCGAGTCGGGATCGCACGGGCCTTGGCCGGCGAACAGTCCGTTCTGCTCGCCGATGAGCCTACCGGGGCGTTGGACAGCAAGGCGTCCCGTGCGCTGTTCGAACGGTTGGGAGGACTTGCTCATGATCATGGGGTGTGCGTTCTCATCGCTACCCATGACCCGCTGTGCACCGAGTATGCCGACAGGATCGTGAATGTGAATGATGGCAGGATCCTGGAATGAGGGTCCCCATTCGATTGGCGATCCTATGGATCGGGAACAGGAGGCGCAGGGTCAGCTCCATACTCATTGCCGCCTCGATGGCGTGTCTTGTGATGCTCTACATCGTCCTTAACTCGTTTGCCCTGAGTGGAGCTCAGATCGCAGACAAAGTGATGTCGAACCATGATTATCAGATCGGGATTCCGAGCACGGCCCCGGGGGTGGCGTCAACCGTCGAGTCTCGGGTTAGACATGACCTTGAAACGGCGGGTGCTCATAATGTGGCGACACAGGTACAATCGTCAGATCTGACTGTTGATGGGGCTCGAACAACGGGGCTTGCTACGGGATTGCAAACAGTTGTCGAGTTCAGTGAGGTTTCGAATGGAGGATCGGACAGGCGCATAGTGTTGCGATCTGGTCGCATGCCCAAGAGTAGTTCAGAAGTGGCACTGTCACGCTCCTTGGATGAGAAGCTGGGAAATCCGGGCCAGATATCAGTATTCTCCGGGGTGAAGCAGATTGCTGTTGTCGGAGTGTTCGTGGATCCATATGCGACCGATATCTTGGAGGTGTATGGCGGTTCGAACCTGTGGCAGTCTCTGCCCGCGTCGATAAGAGGATCATTTCCTCAGAGCTCGTCCAGTCTTGTCGTGTCCTGGGACTCGTTGCCGATTTCCGAGGGTGCAGCTGTCCTCTCGAGGATCTCGGGTATTCCCGTGGACTCTCTGATGAATGGCTCGAACAGCAGGTCGTTCTATCTGACGTCGTCGCAGCGCTCGCTCACCCAGAGAACTCCAGGTCTGTTCACCTTCCCGTCCTTGGGGTTGATGGCTCTGGCAGGAATCGTCATGGTGGGCATGCTCATGCCCAGGCTCCGGGATGAGGCGGATGCGATCACGAGACTCGGCGTGCCTGGGCGGCCCGTCATCACCGGGGTTCTTCTGGCGATTGCCTCGCTTGTGATATCGGCAGCAGTGGTTGGTTCTCTGGCAGGCGTGCTGCTGGGGTGGCTGGCTCGCCTGTGGGTGATACCGCGGTTGCTGACTCAACCCATGTCCCCGTTCCCGCCGTTGGGAGGGTTGTTGGTGCGCCTGAGCGTGGTCTCGCTCACGTCGGCGCTGGTATCCGCGGTTTTCGTCTCCATTCCCCGGCGTGGATATCGCACATCGGGCCGTATCAGGAGGTGGACGAGGGTTGCGAGGCGTGGGGTGGCTGCCGGTGCGGTGGCCTGGTGCCTGTACCAGCTGGCGGTGGTGCGCTCGATCGAGGATGCGCTTGTCCTGGGCATTGTCATGACAGTCGCTGCGCTGCTGATCCTCCCCGATGCGGTGCATCTGGCTGTGCGGATGCCCCTTCCACCCAGCGTGAATGGGAGAATCGCGCACCGCCTCGCCCACACGCAGGCCGGGAGGGTGACGACCGTTGCCGTCCTGCTGTGCGGATGCTTGGCCCTGCCGTGTTCGCTGACGGTGCTGGTGACCTCGATCCAGGTGTCGAACGCCGCCCAGGCGCTGGTGCCGAGAGGCCAGCTCGTCCTTCAGGATCCGATGGGTGAAGCTCCTTCTCCTGCCATTGTGCGAGCTGTTGAGCGCACGTCAGGTGTGCGCGACCCTGTGGCGGTGGGGAGCGCTGCCGGCGCGGTGGAGGGATCCGCGAGCAACTGCTTCGGCGTCATGGTGGTCTCCAGCACTGACGACCTGGCACGCCTGAATGACGCCCCCTTGGATGCGGCCGTCGTGAAGACGCTCAAGGCGGGAGGCGTCCTGGATATCAGCGGCGCGACCTCGAATCTCACCCTTGTGCCCGACAAGGGACGGCCAACAACACTTCCGACGGCTCACATGGAGTTCCGGCCGGCATGGGCCCAGAAGTATGCCGCAGCAATGCTGGCCTCCACCGCGGCAGCGATGAAGTTGGATCTTGGGAAGGATGCCTACGTCTACACCGGTGTCACGGATCGCCAGATCACCCTCACCAAGAGCGCGGTGTTCTCGGCCGGGGGTGATCCACGCGTCGTGAACTATCACGTCGACCCCGAGCCGCCGCCGATCCCGTGGGAGTGGTGGCTCGCAGTCGGGGCACTGTCGGTCATCGCCCTGCTCGCGACCTTCGTCTCCACCCGCGCCCTGGGGGCCGACCTGCGCCAGCATTCTGCGCAGTTCCTCGCCATCGGGCTTCCTCCTGCCACCGGTCGGTGGGTGCTCGCCAGTCAGCTCGGGGTGCTCACCTTCACTGTTGTTCCGCTGACGATCGCTGTCGGGATTCTTCCCACAGCGTTGGTGGCGGCGGTGAACAAGGGTTTGGAGTTGAGCGTGCCGACCGGTGTCATGGCGCTGGCTGCTGGTGTGCTCGTCGGTGCGGTTGCGATCTCAGGAGCTGGCGCGATGGTTGGGGTGACGGCCAAGGAGAGGACGGTGGACGCGCTGGTGTGAGGGAGCCGTTGATCGACAGGGTGGCCGATGCCCGATCCGCGCCATCGAGTGGTGATGACGGGGGAGGCTCAGCCGCGGCACTTCTGCAGCGCTGCCAGGGTCTTGCCCATGGTCGGTGTCTGGACGTACTGGTCGACCCCGAAGAGTTTCTGCAGGTCCGCCAGGTCGGTGCCGGCGCACCAGGCCTGGGTGGAGTAGGTGAGCGAGTCGCCTGCCGCCGACCCCAGAGCTGTGGGCGGGGTGAGACCGCGTCCCGGAGCGGCCCCGAGGTCCGGCGGGTGTTCCAGGCCCTTGGGGTGTATGCCGCCGCCCATGGTGCCTGTGGTGGTCAGGTGTATCAGCCGGGGCAGTGCCTCGGGGTGGGCGGACTGGTCGTAGATCTGCGAGACGGTGGTGACGGCGGCGGGCAGGTACCCCTTGTCGGGGGCGGGCGCGCAGACCGTGACGTTGTGGCCGGTCACAGTGGCGCAGGTGGTGTACCCGTACCGGTCGGCCCACAGCTGGTCGACGTCCTGAGCGGGTGGCCGCGGCGTGGCGATCATCGCCGCGAGGGCCAGGATCAGGCATGCCGGGGCCAGCCAGATCCGACCGTTCCACCAGCCCGCGCAGACGCCGAGCACCGCAGCGGCGGCCACCTCGGCCAGTACGACGAGGGTGGGTGGCCATCCGGCGAGGAACTCGGTGACGACGACGCTCGCCCCGACGTCGTGGGAGGCCAGGTCCCAGGTGGCCATCAGTGCCATCACCAGTGCGGGGGTGCCCACCGCGATGACGGCGGTGAGGGCTGCGGCACCGCAGGCCCGTCCCAGCAGTGTCCAGGCCGGGCGGCCCGACAGCTTCTGCCAGACCGCGACTCCGCTGCGCCACCGGTACTGGCCGGTCACCACGCCGGCCAGTACCGCGCAGGGTATGGCGAGGAACGAGGCGGGGATCTCGCCGGCCAGCAGCAGCCTGGGGCTGCCGCCCCACCACGACAGCGACGTCACCCACGGCCAGGCCGAGACGACGGCGACCAGGCAGGCCATCGGCACGGCCAGGGAGGCTCTCCTGATGCCGGCCCGGGCACTGGAGCGGTGGGGCGTCACGCTGCGGTTGTGTGGTCGCCCAACGGGGGCGGTTGGGCGTGGGGACCATGTCAGGCCGTTGACGAGGACGACGACTCCGGCCGCCCCGATCAGCAGGCACAGCGGAATACTCAGATTGGGCACGCCCGGGTCCAGCAGCAGGTCGGCCGGGGCGCGCAGCGCTCCCCACAGTCCCAGGGACAGTCCCGGGTGCAGCGGCCAGCTGAACATCATCGATGCCAGTGCTGCGACCAGCGGGGCCACCCAGATGGCGGCCGGCGGTAGGACGGCCAGGCTCAGCAGGCCCAGCCCGAGCAGGGCGACGGCGTCGCGCCAGGTGGCGATGAATCCCCATCCACCGATGGCGGTGGGGAAGGCTGCCAGGGCGATGACCCCGCTCGTGAGGACAGCGATCCCCAGCAGGGCCCACCGGCGGGCTGCCAGGGATCGTGGGGCGGTGCGGTCGGCGTCGGTCTCGGTGGTAAACATGAACAGCAACGGGACGGCACAGACGGTGGCGATCCACAGTGGGGCCACCTCGATCCCGCTTCCGTCGGAGGTGATGAGGAGCACCAGTCCGCGCACGACCGCCGAGGCGATCACGGCCACCGCGACCGATGGTCCCACCCGGTGGTGACGGGCCCACAGTGCCAGACCGCGACCACTCACGGTGCCACCGTCCCCAGGTAGCGCGATCTCACGGCTTCCAGGTCGCGGGATCCGGCGAACTCGTCGAAGGCCCCGCTGAAGACAAATCGGCTCTGATCCATCACGGTCAGGGTGTCGGCGTGGTCGAGCACGTCCTCGACGATGTGGGTCGACACGACCGTGATCGCGTCGGCTGCGACGCGTTGCAGCACTGCCGACAGCGATTCACGCTGGGCGACGTCCAGACCGGCCGAGGGCTCATCGAGGATCACCAGGGACGGGTTGCCCACCAGGGCCGAGCCGATGCCGACCCGCCGTCGCATCCCGCCGGACAGCGCTGAGATGCGATCATCGGCACGGTCGGTGAGGGACACCAGTTCGACGATGCGGTCCACCTCGGCCGGGGTCTTGGGGTCGGGGATGCGGTGCAACCAGCACATGTAGGCCAGGTGCTCGCGCACCGTGAATCGTGATCTGCCGAGGTTCTCCTGGGGGCAGTAGCCCAGCTGTTCGCGGATCCCCTCCCCGGTGTGCCCGTCGAGCTCGACGGTTCCCGACGCTGGCTGCAGGGTGGCGATGGCGCGCAGCAGTGAGGACTTCCCCGCGCCGTTGGGGCCCAGCAGCGCGTGGAAGCCCTCATCAAGCCGCCAGGACACCGCGTCGACGGCGGTCCGCTTCCGGTATCGGACCGTCAGCTCGTCGACCGTGAGTGTCATGCGGACCCCTCCGTGACATTTCCGCCTGTCGATCCAGCATGCACCAGTAAGTCTGATCGGGGCGGGTACGAGTCGGGAACCGATGGAGACGGTGGGAGTGCCCGCTCCCTCACGGCGCGAACGGCGTCAGAAAGAAGGATCGCGAAGACGGCCAGGGGAATAGTGCTACTGACCCACCAGACGACCAGACTCTGCGGGTCGTGGGCGTCGGCGCCGAAGGCTCTGCAGATCAGCAACGGTCCCACGGTGACGATCGGGAGGGTGAGTATCCCGAGCAGCCACCGGATGGCTCTGCTTCTGATGACGGTGGACGCCCACATGGCGATGAACGGGATCCATACCCAGTGGTGGTTCCATGACACTGGTGAGATGAGCAGCATCACGGCGGCTCCGACGCCCAGGGATGCGGTGGGGCGTGCGCGGTCCCTGGGTAGGGCGAGGAATCCGGCGATCACGGTGATCGTCACGGCGGCCCCCCAGGCGATCGTGGTTGCCGTTCCGGACCCGTCGGATGCGGGGGAGATCATCTGGGCCAGACGCCGGATGACGGCGTTGAGAGAGGTGTTGGCGGCGAAGCTCACCTCTCCGGTTCTCGCCGGGTCCCAGGCGAGGCGTCCCCAGTAGAGCCGTGATTCCACGGGCAGGAGCAGGAGCCCGGCGGCGATCGAACCGGCGAATCCGCATCCCATGCCCAGGATGAATCTCCAGTCCCGCTGCCGCAGGGCGACGAGCCCCAGAGCCAAGGGGGTCAGCTTGATACCGCCGCACAGACCGACCAGAACTCCTCCGGTGAATCGTCGGTCAGTGGTGAGGGCGAACAGGCAGACGGCCGCGAGAATGAGGTTGATCTGGCCTTTCGCGAGGGTCTCCCACACCGGGTTGAGACCGCACATCAGAGCCGTCCCGAGAACGAGAAAGCACCACGGATGAGAGTTCCGAATATGTGCGAATCTGCGGGGTGCCAGGTCGATAACCCGTGACGCCAGGTAGGCCGTGGCCACGCATGACAGGAGCTCCATCAAGACCGCGGATGACGTGGGACGCAGGAGCGCCCCCGGTGCGAAGACCAGACCGGCGAAGGGCGGGTAGGTGAAGGGCAGCGCGGGGCGGGGAGCATAGAGGGCCCCGGTCCGCCTCAGGACGTCGGAGCCCCCCTGCCAGTACACGTTGAAATCGATCGGTACCAGCCGCTGGCAGACGAGGTGGATCAGGAGGAAGAGCATGACCCCGGCCGACACGACTCGACCGGGGTCAGCACTGTCATTGGACGACGCGAACTGTGTCATTGGCTCACGTAGTCCGTTGCGTGTCAGGCGCACCAGTCACTTCCCGGGCGGTTGTGAACCGCAATGCAGACCGTCCACCCACGCCCTGAGACAGACCCGGTCATGGGGCTTGTCGTTGAGCCTGATGCAACACGCACACCACCAGCGGTACTGCCGCCGTTTTTCATGTACACGAGATCACCGGGAGATGCGTGCGTCGCCTGCCCGCGAAGTCCCTCAGTGCACTGGTAGAGCGTGAGGGTGCGGCCATCCTTCGTTTTGGATCGATTGGCCGTGCAACCTGCTTTGGAAATCGCAACGGGATCCGCCGACGCGGACGTCGCAGCGAGCGGTGCAAGTACTCCAACCGTCACAACGGTTGCCATAAGGGCTGAGACGGCCCTATTCTTTGAAATCATGAATGTACTCTCCATTGAGTCGTTTCGGTGCGGATTTGGTTCGCCATATTTGGGTCTTGCTCCCCTTCGATATATGAGATCTCTTCTCCTCCCTGTCGCTGAAGTGACGTTATGACTTGGGATGTGTGCCCAGCAAGCGGTTCAGACGAACTCTGCCCGATCGGGCAGAAAATTGCCCGATCGGGCAATTGTCGACATTTCGTACTCCGGCCGACCGGGTCCGTGCCCCGGGGGCTATGATCCGGCTATGAGCGCTGGGGGCATCAGGGTCGGGATCTGCGACGACAGTGAGCAGGTCCGTCGGCAGACGGGGGTCTTCCTCTCCGCCGCCCCGGATCTGCTGGTGTGCGGGATGTACGGGTCCGGTCGCGACGCCATCGCCGGCGTCCCCAGGGATGATATCGAGGTCCTTCTGCTCGACGTCCGGATGCCCGGCATGACGGGGCCCGCCGTAGCGTCGGGGCTGGCGGCGTCGGGAAGCAACTGCAAGATCCTCTACGTCACGTCGTATCCCGATGAGGTGCCGGTGCGCGGTGCCCTGCGGCAGACGGTGCTCGGTGCGCTGACCAAGGACGTGAGGCCCGAGAACATGGTCTCGGCCGTCCGCCTCGTGGCGTCGGGCGTATCCCTGCTGGCTCCCGAGTTCATCCGGGAGTCCGCGGCTGGCGGGGAGGGCCTGATGGACTGGTTGGCCGACCCGCGGGAGCGCGAGGTGTTCAGGCTCGTCCAGACAGGTGCGACGAATGCGCGTATCGCCGAGGAACTGAACATGTCGACATCGTGGGCGAAGCAGACGATCTCGGCACTGTGCCGCCGTTTCGGCGTGAAGGGAAGGGCCGCGCTCGCGGCGTACTCAGGAGGCGCTGCCTTCGACCATGGCGTCAGGAATTGAGACCCTGACCGTCCAGCGGCCGTCCGACAGTCGCGTGTCAAGGGTGCCGCCGAGGCCTTCCGCCAGGTCCCTCATGCCGGTGATGCCCAGATCGTCTCCGTGGTAGGCGGTGGTCGTGGCGTTGGTGAACGTTGCCCTGAGACCGCTGCTGTCGGCTCGCGCCGTCACCCTGCACAGGCCATCAGGGGAGCCGTGCCGGAGGATGTTGTTGAATGCTTCGTGGGCGATGTGCCCCAGGGCGCTCGACATCGCCGGTGATATCGAGTCGACGCCGTCGCCGATTTCGGGCTCGACGCTGAAGCCGGCGTCGGCAAGGCGGGCGAGGCCGTTTCTGATCTCGGTGGAGAATGACAATGGTGGCGATGCGATTCCGGCTCGCATGAGGCTCACCATGTGTCGTACATAGGCGGAACTGCGGCGGCTCATGGCTGCGATGTCGACCAGTGCGTCGTCCTTGTCGATAGTGGGATCTATCCGGGTGGCTTCCGCGGTCATGGTGATGAGTGCCAGCTCGTGCGTGACGTTGTCGTGCAGCTCGGCGGCGATTTCCCGGCGCTGAGCCTCGGCGCGAGCCGCGATCCGGCGACGCTCGACGAACTGGGTGTTGCGCAGGGCCAGCCCGACAACCCACGGGAGAGCGTAGACGCCGAGCCACACGACGATGGCCTGGAGGTCCTCGCGCATCGTCGTGGTGTTGCGGAAGGACAGCCACAATGACACCCCATATCCCCAGGCTGAGGTCGCCACCGCCGTCCAGAACTCCTCATGCCAGGCGCACGAGAGGATGACGGGCTCATCACAGATGAGGGTGTAGGGGGCTGTTCGGCGCGTCGGGCCGGGTAGGGGTCGAGGTCTCCCGATGATGGAAGTTCTCACACTGCCCATCTGGAAGACCTCGACGTGTCTGATGCTACCCCTGTGGCGGGGTTCGCCTGCCCTGACCTGTCCTCGTTCTGTCGGCTCGATGAGCTCGGCTTGGAGGTCACCGGCCAACTGCTGGAGCCTGGCCGCGCGGTCCTCGCCTGCCGGGTCGTGGAGCCGGATCAGTGGTGCCGACGTTGCGGCTGCGAGGGCCTCGCGCGTGACACCGTGACGCGGGCGTTGGCGCATGAGCCGTTCGGCTGGCGGCCGACGACGCTGGAGGTCGTCGTGCGCCGTTACCGCTGCAGCGGCTGCGGGTATGTGTGGCGCCAGGACACGAGCCGGGCCGCGGAGGCCAAGACCCGACTGTCGCGCCGCGGGCTGCGGTGGGCGTTGGAGGGCTTGGTAGTTCAGCATCTCACCGTCGCCCGGGTCGCCGAGGGGCTGGGGGTGTCGTGGAACACCGCCAACACGGCGGTCCTGGCTGAAGGCAAGCGGGTCCTGATCGACGACCCGACCAGGTTCGACGGTGTGAAGGCCATCGGCGTGGATGAGCACGTGTGGCGCCACACACGCCGCGGCGACAAGTACGTCACCGTGATCATCGACCTGACCGGCATCCGCGACCGGACAGGGCCTGCGAGGCTCCTCGACATGGTCGAAGGGCGCTCCAAGCAGGCGTTCAAGCAGTGGCTGGCCGAACGCGACCAGGCATGGCGCGACAGAGTTGAGGTCGTCGCGATGGACGGGTTCACCGGGTTCAAGAGCGCCACCACCGAAGAACTGCCCGACGCGACCGCCGTCATGGATCCCTTCCACGTGGTCCGCCTCGCCGGCGACGCCCTCGACCGATGCCGGCGACGCGTCCAACAGGCCATCCACGGACATCGAGGCCGCACCAGTGACCCGCTCTACTCGGCGCGCCGGACCCTGCACACCGGCGCCGGCCTCCTCACCGACCGGCAGAAGGACCGGCTCACTGCCCTGTTCACGGGCGATGATCATGTCGAGGTCGAAGCCACCTGGGGCATCTACCAACGGATGATCGCGGCCTACCGTGAACCCGACCCGGCCAGAGGCCGGGCCATGATGACCAGCCTGATCGCCTCGATCAGCCACGGCGTCCCCGCCGCGTTGACCGAGGTGATCACACTGGGCCGAACACTGAAGAAGCGAGCCGACGATGTGCTGGCCTACTTCGACCGGCCCGGCACCTCGAACGGTCCCACCGAGGCGATCTGTGAGTCTGGGGGTGGCTGGTCTGGGATCGGCTGGTCAGGATGGTGTTGGTCGTGCTGACGCGGATGTGACCCTCGAAG
>NZ_AUDD01000012.1 GCF_000425285.1 Acidipropionibacterium jensenii DSM 20535
CCGCAGCCCGACGATCCGGTGCTCGGTGCTCCGCGACAACCGGTTGGGGCTGTGAGCCGGCCGGGAGGAGTGATCGATCAGCGGCTGGCCGGCACGATAGCGATCGGCCCAGCGTTTCGCGGTGGCCGGACTCACCTGGAAGCGCTCAGCAGCCCGTCTCAGGGGCCAGCCGTCGTCGACGATGCAGGCGGCCAGCCGGAGCCTTCCAGCGGGGGTCAGGGGTGCGTTAGCGTGGGTCACAGAGGCCTCCGGTTCCTGGATGCGTGTGTGGTAACCCACATCCTGCCGGAGGCCTCCCCCCTCAGCTCAACTGTTCACAACGTCCCGGGGAAGTACAGCTAGACTCCCCCACACGGTGCTGCGGCAGGCGACGACGAGAGGGCTCGACGATGGGACTGCTTCCTCGAACCGCCGCCGATGACACCTCGGACCCGGGCTCCCCGAGCCTGGGGGCGACCGCGGCCAGGGGAGCTGTCTGGAGCGGCGTCAGCACGGTCATCCTGCGGTTGGGCAGCGTGCTCGTCGGGGTGGTCCTGGCCCGTATCCTCTCCCCCGACCAGTTCGGTCTGTACGCCGTCGCCCTGACCGTCCAGGGGATCCTGATGACCGTGGCGGACCTCGGACTGTCCGCCGAGATCATCCGTTCCGAGGAGCCCGAGCGGGTCGCCCCGACGGTCGCCACCTTCGGACTGATCAGCGGGACGAGCCTGACGGTGGCCACCGTCGCGCTCAGTGGACCACTGGCGACCCTGCTCGGTGACCACCGGGCGGGCAGCGCCATCGCGGTGCTGTCGCTCACGCTGCTGCTGGCAGGCGTCTCGATCGTGCCCTACGGCCTGATGCTTCGCCGGTTCCAGCAGCGCGAGCTGTTCCTCATCAGCCTGGTCGACCTCATCGTCTCCACCGCGGTGACATTCATCCTGATCGCCGCCGGGCTGGGCGTGCTCTCCCTGGCGATCGGTCGGGTGGCGGCCCAGGCGGTCTCCAGCACCCTCCAGTTCATGGCCGCAAGGGTCCGGCCGAGATTCGGTCTGGACCGCACCCGGTGGCGCGCGGTGCTGGCCTTCAGCCTGCCCATCGCCGGCGCCAACCTGTTCACCTGGATCCTGCTCAACGTCGACAATGTCGTCATCGCACGTCTGGCCGGGGCCACCGCCCTCGGCTTCTACGTGCTGGGATTCAACATCGCCAACTGGCCGATGAGCGCACTGTCGCAGATGGTCCGCTCGATCGCGATGCCCTACGTCTCCCGGGTCAAGGACTCCGCCGGGGCGCTGCCGATGCTCACCTCGGTGATCTGGGCGATGGCCCTGCCCGCCGGCGTCACCCTGGCAGCCCTCGCCGACCCTCTGGTCCACGTCATCTACGGGGCGAAGTGGGCCCCCTCGGTGCCGGTTCTCGCCGCCCTGGGCCTCTACGGCTCGCTGAGGGTGATCTTCGACCTGTTCGCCGCCTACCTGTACGCCCTGGGACGCAGCCGCGGAGTGCTGTGGCTCCAGGTGCTCACCATCGTGGTGCTCACCACGGGAATGATCCTCATGACGACCCGGCACGGCATCGTGGGTGCCGCATGGGTCCATGTCGGCGCCTCGGTGATCTTCATCCTGCCCGGCTATCTGGGGATCATCCGCGCCACCGGCGTCCGACTGGGCGCCCTCGCCAGGGCCTGCCTGCGCCCGACCCTCGCCACCGTGCCGGCCTGCCTGGCCGCACTGGCGGCCTGCCACCTCATCAGCGCCCCCGTGATCGCCCTGCTGGTGGGAGGAGCCGGCGCGGTCGCGGTCTATCTGGCGGTGATGGGACGGTGGCTGCTGGCCCGCGTCCGCCAGGTCCGCGGGCCCCAGGCCGGTTAGCCTCCGTAGACCTCCTCCTCGAGGATGCGCACGACATCGGCCTGCGCCCTGGTCCAGCCGACCTGACTCACCGAGGCGGCGATCGCGGCCTCGTCGCCGCTCGGCCGTTCATAGGCCTGGCCGAGTGCCTCGGCCAGGCATGCCGGGTTGGGGGCGGCCCACCTGACATGGTCATTGGTGAGGATCGCCCGGGCGTCGGGCTCGTCGTTGGCGACCGCCACGACGCCGGCTGCCAGCATCTCCTCGGGCACCAGGGAGATGTTGGTGAAGGACATCGCCAGACCGACCCGGCATGAGTTGTACAGCTCGTTCAACTCTACCGGTGTCAGTCGACCGTGCTGGGTTGCGGGGAAGGGCAGGTCGGCCACCGTCTCACCGTAGTAGTGGATGTCGGCCTCGGGATGGGCCCGGTGGAACCGTTCCAGGGCCATCCGCGCCAACCAGTACCCCCGCCTCGGCACGTCGGGCTTGGCATAGAGGACGACGCCAGTACGGGGACGCGGGTCCAGCAGTCGGTAGACGGTGGTGTCGCACCCGAACTCGGTGACATCGGGTTCGATGCCGATCTCCGAGCGCAGCAGCCGGGCGACCATCGCTCCCAGGGCGATGCAGCGGAATCCGAACCGGTAGGTGTCCTCGGCCAGCGAGTAGAGAGATCCCCTGGGGTAGAAGTAGGGCTCGAAGTCCTGGATGAAGTACAACCGGCGCATCGCCTCGGTCCCCCGGGTGGCCAGCACGTGGGCCGACTCCCAGGAGGAGGCGACGCAGGCGTCGACCCCGCTGATCCCGTCCTCGACACTGCGCACTGTGGCGCGCACGCCGGGCCACCACTGGCGGATCACGGCCTCCTGCTGGGCGAGGTCCCCGCCGTAGCGGTCGTAGAGGAAGAGGGTGCAGTGGTGGCCGGCGCGCTCGGTCGCCTCGACCATCCGCAGCAGGGTGGTGTGCCCTCCCGACCCGGCGGCCGGCGGGGTGGTCACCCATCCCACCTCCATCGGGCGGTCCCGGGACGGCCGCTCGGCGGGCACCTGAAGATCCAGCGCGGTGGGATCTGCGATGTCGGCATTGAGCAGCGGTTCGTCCAGCACCGCCGCCCCCAGAGAACGGTAGGCCGCCCGCACCCCGCGACGGGCCAGACCGATCGGCCCCTCCTGGCGCAACACCCTGGCGGCTCTGCCGGCCCTGCTCACGAGTTTCCCACCGGCCCCGGAGAGCTCGCGCACGGCGCTCATCCCAGGCTCCCCAGGTCGAACCGGCCCACGGCCAGGAGTGTCGAAGTCATGTCCGTCATTCTTCCCCATGGCCGGTGGGCGGACCGGCGAAACGGGGAACTCCCGAACCCGTGGAGGCCGCTTGTCGGCCTCTCAGCCTTCGGTTCCCGACCGCCTGGACCCGGCGTGATTGTTGGCCAGGGTCAGCAGGATCGTGACCCCCAGGCCGGCCAGGAAGACCAGCACCGACCACAGGCTGCGGGCCAGCCCCATCGTCACCACGCCGAAGGACAGCACCGCCGACCACAGGTACATCAGCAGCACGGCGCGCACATGGGAGTGGCCACGGGCCAGCAGCCGATGGTGAAGATGCTTCTTGTCGGCGACGAAGAACCAGGTGCCGTGCAGGGTGCGCCGGACATAACCCATCACCAGGTCCAGCAGCGGAAGGCAGAGGATCACCACCGGCAGGATGATCGGCAGCGAGGCCGGGACCAGGCCGCCGTCACTGGCCACCAGTGCACTGGAGTCCACCTGACCGGTCAGCGAAATGGTCGATGAGGCCAGCAGCAGACCGAGCAGCAGGGCTCCCGAGTCACCCATGAACATCCGGGCGGGATGCCAGTTGTGGGGCAGGAAGCCCAGGCACGCGCCCGCGGTCACCGCGGTGATGAGGGAGGCCGTGGTGGCGACCACGAAGTCCTGCTCGTAGGCCAGCAGATACGTGTACACGAAGAATGCCAGCGAGCCGATCGCCACCACCCCCGACGCCAGTCCGTCCAGCCCGTCGACGAAGTTCACGGCGTTGGCGCACAGCACGATGATGAGCACCGTCACCAGGATCGAGGTGGGTGTCCCCAAGGCGATGATCGAGTTCGGCAGCGGGATCCAGAACAGGCGCACCCCACCGGTCACCACGATCCCGGCCGCCAGGACCTGACCGGCCGCCTTCGCCAGGGCGGGCAGATCGAGGATGTCGTCGACCACCCCGACGGCGCAGATCGTCATCCCGGCGATGCAGATGGTGAACGCGTCGTCGCCGACCAGAGGGTGGCGTCCGAGGAAGGGCAGGTTGTCGGCCAGCAGGCACGACAGGGCCACCCCTCCCAGCATCGCCACCCCGCCGAAGTACGGGATGGGGACGGTGTGCACGTCGCGCGATCGCACCGGCGCGACCGCTCCGACGCGCAGCGCCACCTGCCGGCACAGGCCGGCAAGCAGGTAGGTGGTCAGCCCGGAGACGAGCATGACCAGCAGATACTCGCGCATCTACTCGGTCGAGCCGGTGGGCTGGTCGGTGGTGACCGGGTCGGCGTCCTGGCTCGGCCCGTCAGCGGGTTCCGGGTCGGTCTCCGGTGCCGGGTCCGGCGTCTCGGGCTGGGCGAGGGGGACGACATCGGGTGCGATGAGGTGGATGTCCTCGATGGACAGCGCGCCCTGGCGCAGCACCTTTCCCTCGTCACCGGAGGCGAAGTCGATGATCGTCGAGGCCTCCCCGATGCGCGAGGGGCCACCATCGAGGTAGAGAGCCACCGAGATGCCGAGCTGGTCGGCGGCGTTCTGAGCGGTCAGCGCCGCGGGTGACCCGGACTTGTTGGCGCTGCTGACCGCCAGCGGTCCGGTGATGCGCAGCAGCTGGCGGGTCGCGTCCTGGTCGGGGACCCGCACCGCGATGGTCCCGTTGGTCTCACCCAGGTCCATCGTGAGGTCCTGCTGGGCATGGAAGATGAGGGTCAACCCGCCCGGCCAGTGGGCGTCGGCAAGAGCCTTCGCCGCATCGGGCACCCGGTCGCACAGCGCCGGCAGCACGGCGGCGTCGCCGATGAGGACCGGCGGGGGCATGTCGCGTCCGCGACCCTTGGCCATCAGCAGCCGCTGGACGGCTATCGGATCCAGCGCGTCCGCGCCGATCCCGTAGACGGTGTCGGTCGGCAGCACGACGCACTCCCCCTCCTTGAGCAGGGCGGCCGCGCGTCGCAGCGCCTCCGGCCGCTGCTGAGGGTCGGTGATGTCGACGATCTCCGGGGTCAGGCCCGGCTCGAGATCCTGCTGGGGCGACTCCGATCCTGTCGGGTCGGAGTCGATGTGTTCGCTCGCATCCATGCCTGTCATCCTTCCACCACTTCGCCCTCATCCCGGCGGACGGCCGTGACGAAGCGCGACCGTCCGGTCAGATCGGCGTGATCGCGGATCCGGTCCCAGTGCCCGTCCGCGGTCAGCAGGGCGGGCAGACTGTGCTGCTGGCTGGGATCGTGCTCCATCACCAGGATCCCGCCGGCCCGAAGCAGCCGAGCGGCTCGCGGAACCAGGTCCCTGACCAGATCCAGCCCGTCCGCCCCGGAGAACAACGCGGATCCCGGTTCGTTGGCCAGCACCTCGTCCTGGACCTCGTCGGCCAGGGCCTCGGGCAGGTAGGGGGGGTTGGTCATCACGACGTCGACCCGGCCGTCCATCCCGGCGGGAACCGTCCGGGCATCTCCGGGGTGCAGCTGGACGCCGGTTCCCAACAGGTTGCGTCTGGCCCATCGCAGGGCCTCGGGCTCGAGCTCCACGGCGTGCACCCGGGCGGTGGGCACCTCGCAGACCAGTGACGCGGCCATCGCCCCCGAGCCGGTGCACAGATCGACCACCACCGGGCGGATGCCCCGGGCCACCAGGTCTCGACAGGCCTGGACCGCCTCGCCCACCACCAGTTCCGTCTCCGGGCGCGGGATGAGGACCCCGGGCCCGACGGCCAGGCGCACCGACCGGAACCAGGCGCGACCGGTGAGGTACTGGGCGGGACGCCCGGCGGCGCAGGCGTCGATCAGGTCGCGGTACCGCTGCTCCTGATCGGGGCCCGGGTCCGGGCAGAGAATCAGCCTGGCGGGTTCGACATCCAGGGCGTGGCACAGCAGGATCCGTGCCGTCGCGGCCGCAGACTCGTCTCCGGCCCGAGCCAGGCGTTGCGAGCCCTGGCCGAGCAGCCCGGAGAGGCCGGGACGCCGACGGTCCGCGGGGCGGGAGGTCAACGGTTCTCCCGACGCACGGCCGTCATCCGCCGGGAGACCTCATCGGCGTGCAGGGCCGCCTCCAACTCGTCCAGTCGCCCGTTCAGGATCTCGTCGAGGCGATGGGACTTGAAGCCGATCCGGTGGTCGGTGAGTCGGTTCTCCGGGAAGTTGTAGGTGCGGATGCGTGCCGAGCGGTCCACCGAGCGCACCTGTTCGCGACGCATCCGGGTGCTCTCGTCGGCGGCCTCCTCGGCGGCCAGGGCCATCAGGTTGGCCCTCAGCAGGCGCATCGCCTGCTCCTTGTTCTGGAGCTGGCTGCGCTCGTTCTGACAACTCACCACGATCCCGGTGGGGATGTGGGTGAGGCGGACCGCGGAGTCGGTGGTGTTGACCCCCTGGCCGCCGGGGCCCGAGGAGCGGAACACGTCGACCCGGATGTCTACGGGGTCCAGATCGACCTGACCGGCGTCGACATCGGGCATCACCAGCACCCCGACCGCCGAGGTGTGCACCCTGCCCTGGGACTCGGTGACCGGGATCCGCTGCACCCGGTGCACCCCGGCCTCGAACTTGAGGGTGCCGTAGGCCGGTCTGTCGGCGGTGCCCCGGACGGCGACCGTCACGGAGCGGTAGCCCCCCAGATCGGTGAGCTGGGCGTCCAGGATCTCCAGTCGCCACCCGAGGGACTCGCCGTAGTGCTGGTACATCCTCAGCAGATCGGCGGCGAACAGGGCGGACTCCTCACCGCCCTCGCCCGAGTGGATCTCCAGCAGCGCGTCCTCGTCGTCGATCGGGTCGGAGGGGATGAGCAGCTCGGTGAGCTCGGCCCGCCCCCGGGCCAGGTCGGCGGCCAGCCGGTCGTGCTCGGCGGCGAAGCTGTCGTCCTCGGCGGCCAGTTCGGCCGCCGCGGCGGTGTCATCGGCCAGTGCGGAGACGGCGTCGGCGTGGCTGAGCACCCTGCTGAGTCTGGCCCTCTCCCGGGACAGCCGTCGGACCGCCGAGGGGTCGGCGATCACGCTCGGGGTCGACAGGGCGGAGTCGATCTCGCTCCGCCGGGTCCGCATCTGGTCGACGACCTCGTGCTCCGCCAGGACCGCTGGGACGGTCGGGCCGTTCCCCGACTGTGATGACGGGGCCGACTGTGATGACGACAATGCACGCATCTCCTCGATGCCGGTGATGACATGACAGGACGCCGGGCGGTGCGCCCGGCGTCCTCAGTTCCGCACGGCGGACCCGGTCTCCCGAGAACCCGGCTCAGTGCTGTGCCGCAACCTTGCCGTAGCGGCGCTGGAAACGGGCCACCCGGCCACCGGTGTCCAGAATCTTCTGCTTGCCCGTGTAGAAGGGATGGCACGTGGCGCACACATCGGCGCTCAGGGTGCCCGTGGGGGCCGTGCTGCGCGTGGTGAAGGTGTTGCCACAGGTGCACACGACCGTGGTCTGGTGGTACTGGGGGTGGGTATCCTGCTTCATCGAGAAACTCCTTGACTCGTCACGGTGCCGGGTCGCCGAGGAGCAGATCTCCGGGGCGTGAACCGGCAGCGGCGCACCATTGTTCCCCATCGACCCACCCCGATCAAGTCTCGGAAGAGTCCGAGGACGGCTGCCCGGCGGGTCTCCTCCCCGCGGGGAGGAGACCCGCAGGGACTCAGTCGGATCCGGGGGTGGTCTTGGCGATCGTGAACAGGAATTCCGTGTTGGTCTGCGTCTTGCGCAGCTTGGACAGCAGCATCTCCAGGGCCTGGGAACCGTCCAGACCCGAGAGCACTCGACGCAGCTTCCACATGATCGCGGTCTCCTCGCGGGACAGCAGCAGCTCCTCGCGACGGGTACCGGAGGCGTCGACGTCGATAGCGGGGAAGAGCCGCTTGTTGGCGAACTCGCGGCGCAGCCGCAGCTCGGAGTTGCCGGTGCCCTTGAACTCCTCGAAGATCACCTCATCCATCTTGGAGCCGGTCTCCACCAGGGCGGTGGCCAGAATGGTGAGCGACCCGCCGTCCTCGATGTTGCGGGCGGCGCCGAAGAACCTCTTCGGCGGGTAGAGGGCCGCCGAGTCGACGCCGCCGGACAGGATCCGGCCCGAGGCCGGGGCCGCCAGGTTGTAGGCGCGTCCCAGCCGGGTGATCCCGTCCAGCAGGATGACGACGTCGTGGCCGAGCTCCACCAGCCGCTTGGCGCGCTCGATGGCCAGCTCGGCGAGCTGGGTGTGGTCATCGGCCGGGCGGTCGAAGGTCGAGGCGATGACCTCCCCCGAGACGGTCCGCTGGAAGTCGGTGACCTCCTCGGGACGCTCGTCGACCAGGACGACCATGAGGTGGACCTCGGGGTTGTTCTGGGTGATGGAGTTCGCGATGGACTGCATGATCATCGTCTTGCCGGCCTTCGGCGGGGAGACGATGAGACCGCGCTGACCCTTGCCGATCGGGCTGACCAGGTCGATGATCCGGCCGGTCATGTTCTTCGCGTCGGTCTCCAGCCGCAGCCTCTCCTGAGGGTAGAGAGGGGTGAGCCGGGAGAACTCTGCGCGGCTGCGCATCTGCTCGGGGTCGGCGCCGTTGACGGTGTCGAGACGGACCAGAGGGGCGAACTTCTCGCGCCTCTCCCCCTCTCGCTTGGCGCGCATCGCGCCGGTGATGACGTCTCCCTTGCGCAGCCCCTGCTTGCGCACCAGGTTCATCGCCACATAGGCGTCGCTGGGACCGGGCAGGTAGCCGCTGGTCCGCACGAAGGCGTACTGGTCGCGGATGTCGAGGATTCCGGAGCACGGGACGAGGACGTCGTCCTCGCGGACGCTGAGTTCAGGCTCGTTGCCGCCGCCGTGGTCCCCGCCGCGCTTGCGCCTGTTCTGACGATCGCGCTGGCGGCGCCGACGAGAGCGCCGACCGCCGTTGTAGTCATCCTCGCCCGACGATGTCACAGACGACTCCTGATGCTCGTGCTCGGCGGTGTCCTGGTGGCCGCCCTGATGATGGGACAGGGCGTCCAGGCGGGCCCCCACCTCGTCGCTCACCTGGCTGGTGGACAGCTCCGGACCGTCCTCCTGAGCCGTCCGCTGGGGGTTTGCCCGGCGGCGCCGGGACCGCTCCTCACCACGGTTCTGGCCGTTCTGGGACTGCCGGTCCTGATGACGCTCCGAACGACCCTGCTCGGAGCGGTTCTGCTCAGGACGGTTCTGGTCCCGCGAACGGCGCTGATCGGAACGGGGCCGCTCGGCCCTGCTCTGATCGTCCCTGCTCTGGTCGTCCCTGTTCTGATCGGCCGTGTTCTGATCGGCCGTGTTCTGGTCGGGGCGGGACTGATCCTCGGAGCGGCGCTGGCCGCCCTCCCGACCACGACGCCGACGCGGTGCCTGCTCGACGCCACTGGCCTGCTCGACGCTGCCGGCCTGGTCGTTCGAGGCCTGGTCGGCGCTCGACGGAGCGCTGCCGGACTCGTGGCCGCCGGCGGCCTTCGCGCTGGCGGGGGCGGCGGTGGAGCCGGCGGAGGCCGGGGAGAACCCGCCCTCCCTGATCGCTACGACCAGGTCGGCCTTGCGCATCGTGCGGGCTCCCTTGATGCCCATCTGGGACCCGATCGCGCGCAGCTCCGGCAGGAGTCTGGCCGACAGGTCGGTGCCCTGGGACGCCCCGGTCGAGGCGGCCCCGTGTGTGGACTGTGTCACGTATTTCCCTTCGAACTGCCCGGACCCGGGATGATCCGCCCGGGAGGCAGGAATGTCTGATGGCCAGGCATCTCACCTCTCGCCCATTCATGGACCGAGAGGGAGGCTGTCTGCCGAGAAGGACCCCGGTGATGGTGGCGGGAGCACACTGTGCTGCGCTGTACTGCTGCAACGTCATGGCTGTCCTGAGCGCCCGGCATCACACCGTGCCGAACAGAACATCCGCGCAGAGAGTCTCGCGCATCATGTTGGGGGGAAACGCGTCGGTGACGCGTTGCCGACCACTATAGCAGTGGTTCCCGGGGTTGCGGGAATGGCGGCTGCTCCTGGCCGGCCCGTTTCTCGGGCGCCAGAAGCCGGGCTCCGCCGGCCAGTTCGAGATCCAGCACCAGGAAGCCGTCGGCCTCGATCTCGTCGGCTCCCGACAGCATCTCGGAGGTCCCCAGTGCCAGCACCGTCGGGCCCGCCCCTGAGATCACGGCGGGAACACCGGCCCGCCGGAGCCGGTCGATCAGCGCTCCGGACTCGGGCATCAGGGGACGCCGGTAGGGCTGGTGGATCCAGTCCTGGGTGGCGGCCAGCAGGCGATCGGGTGCGCTTGTGAGAGCCGTCACCAGCAGGGTGGAGGCGAGCACCTGGTGGACGGCGTCACTGCGAGGAATCATCTTCGGCAGCACGTGGCGGGCCAGCGCGGTGGGCACGTGCCGGTTGGGCACATAGGCGCGGAACCGGATCGCGGGGTGGACGTCCAGGCCGATGTGGTGCACCTCGCCGTCCTGCAACCAGGCGACCTGGGCACCGCCGAGGATGGCCGGTGCGGCATTGTCGGGATGCCCCTCGATGGCGGTGGCCATGGTGAGGAGGTGGTCGCGGTCCAGCGGCTCGCCGGGACGCGCCAGCCCCCACGCCAGGCACAGGCCCGAGACGATCGCCGAGGCCGAGGAGCCCAGGCCACGGCTCTGGGGGGTGTGATTGCGGGCCGACAGCTCCAGGCCGATGTCGGGATGCGGATGGCCCAGGTCGACCAGTCCCTGACGCAGGGTTGCCACCACGAGGTGGGACTCGTCACGGGGGACGGTGTCGTGGCCCTCCCCCGCCACCTGGATGAGCAGTCCGGGCTGCTCCCGGGTGGTGACCGTCACGTGGTCCCACATGCTCAGGCTGACACCCATGCAGTCGAACCCCGGTCCGAGGTTCGCCGAGGTGGCGGGAACCTGGACGCTGACCCGTTGTCCGGCGCCGATCATCGGCTCACATCCCCTCCACCCGGATGAACCGGGGGTCGCCGTTGACGATGGGCGACTGGCTCAGCTCGGCCAGGCAGGCCTCGAAGTCGGACTCGCGGGTGCGGTGGACCACCATCCGGAGGCTGGCCGACCAGCCGTCCTCCTTGGAGGCCCCCTCCAGAGCGGACTGCTGGACGGTCTGGAGAGAGACCCCGTGCCGGGCGAAGACCGAGGCGACCTGGGAGAGGATGCCCGGTTGGTCGCGCACCTGGATGCTCAGGTGGAAGCGGGTGTGCACGGTGCCGATACCGGCCACCGGGACGTCTCCGAAGATCGACTGGGGCGGACCGGCCACTCCGCGGGTGCGGTTGCGGGCCACCGTGACCAGATCACCCATGATCGCCGAGGCGGTCGGGGATCCACCGGCACCGGGCCCCATGAACATCAGGTGGCCCGCCTCCCGGGCCTCCACGAAGATGGCGTTGTTGGCCCCGCGGATGACTCCCAGCGGATGGTCCTCGGGCACCAGGGCGGGGTGCACCCGCGCCGAGACCCCTTCCGGTTCCATCTCGCAGATCGCCAGCAGTTTGATGACACAGCCCATTCCCCGAGCGGCACGGATGTCCTCGGGGGTGATGTCGGTGATCCCCTCGCGGTACACCTGACTGCCGCGGATCCTGGTGTGGAAGGCCAGCGAGGCGAGGATCGCGGCCTTGGCGGCCGCGTCGAACCCCTCGACATCGGCGGTCGGGTCGGACTCGGCGAAGCCCAGCCGCTGCGCCTCGGCGAGGGCCCGGTCGAACCCGACTCCCTCGGTCGTCATCTTGTCCAGGATGTAGTTCGTGGTGCCGTTGACGATCCCCATCACCCGACGGATCTCGTCACCGACCAGGGACTCCCTCAGCGGTCGCACGATCGGAATGGCTCCGGCCACCGCCGCCTCGTAGTAGACGTCGACGCCGTGGGCGTCCGCGGCGGCGTAGATCTCGTGTCCGTGGGCGGCCAGCAGCGCCTTGTTGGCGGTGACCACCGAGGAGCCGTGCTCGATCGCGGACATGATGAGGTGGTAGGCGGGCTCGATTCCGCCGATCACCTCGATGATGATGTCGATGTCGTCGCGGGCGACCAGGGCCTGCGCATCGGCGGTGAACAGATCCTGGGGCAGGCGGGCGCGGGGCCGGTCGGGATGCGCCACGGCGATCCCGGCCAGTTCGACGGGGCGTCCGACGCGGGCGCGGACGTCGTCGGCACCCGACAGGATCATCCTGGCCACCTGCGAGCCGACCACTCCGCAGCCGAGCAGACCGACCCGCAGCGGAGTGCTGGACTCGGTGGTCTGGTCGCCTGCCTGGGTGGACGCGGGGCCCTGATGGGCGCTGGTGGGGGTCATGTGTGCTGGTCCTTCAACTCGAGTCATCGGGTACTGGTGGGTGTCCGACGGGGTGCTGGTGCGCCGCGGTCGCCGCGGCGCCTGCTGTGCTGGTCGGTCACTGCGGGATGGTGCCCACGACCTGGCCCTGGTCCAGACCGACCAGGTCGTCGAGGGTCTCCCGACGCAGCAGCGTCGTCCATTGTGCCTGATCCACGGCCACCACGGGGGGACGCGGCACGTGGTTGTAGTTGCTGGCCATGGACCGCGAGTAGGCGCCCGATGCGGGCACCGCGATGAGGTCTCCGGGGTGGATGTCGGCGGGCAGGTACTCGTCGCGGACCAGGATGTCGCCCCCCTCGCAGTGCTTGCCGACCACCCGGCACAGCGCCCCGACCTCGGCGGAGGTGCGATTGGCCAGGGTGGCGGAGTACTCGGCCCCGTAGAGGGCGGGCCGGATGTTGTCGCTCATCCCGCCGTCCACCGACACGTAGACCCGCTGGGCCCCGCCGTCCAGGTCCACCGGCTTGACGGTGCCCACCTCGTAGACGGCCATCCCGGCCGGTCCGACGATGGCCCGGCCCGGTTCCAGGGAGACATGGGGGGCGGGCATCTGGTGGGCCCTGGCCTCGGTCTCGACGATGTCCCGCAGGTCGGTCGCCAGGTCCTCCGGGGAGGAGGGCGAGTCCTGGGAGGTGTAGGCGATCCCGAAGCCACCGCCGAGATCGAGCTCGGACAGCACGATCCCGGTGGCCTGCTGGAACTGGGAGAGCAGTTTCATGGTGCGCCGGGCCGCGACCTCGAAGCCGCCGGTGTCGAAGATCTGGGAGCCGATGTGCGAGTGGATCCCCAGCAGATCGATGACGGGGCTGGCGTGGCAGCGCACCATGGCCACCATGGCGGCGCCATTGGTGATCGAGAAGCCGAACTTCTGGTCCTCGTGAGCGGTGGCGATGTACTCGTGGGTGTGCGCCTCCACACCGGGGGTGACCCGCACCATCACCCGTGCCCTCACCTCGTGGCGGCGGCACAGCTCCTCGATGCGATCGATCTCGTCGAGGGAGTCGACGATGATCCGCCCCACCCCGGAGCGCAGGGCCATCTCCAGCTCCCGGCGCGACTTGTTGTTGCCGTGCATCCCGATCCGGGCGGGATCGAACCCGCCCTCGAGGGCCACCCGGAGCTCACCCTCGGTGCACACGTCCAGGAAGAGTCCCTCCTCGTGCACCCAGCCCGCGATGGTGCGGGTGAGGAAGGCCTTGCCGGCGTAGTAGACGTCCCACCCGGCGAAGGCGGACCGGAAGGCCCGGGCTCGCTGCCGGAAGTCCTGCTCGTCGATGACGTAGACCGGGGTACCGACCTCGTCGACGAGGGTGCGCACATCGATGCCGCCGACCTCCAGAGCGCCGTCGGGACGCCGTCGCACCGTGGAGCTCCACAGCGCGGGATCGAGTGCGTTGACATCGGTCGGGACGGAGAGCCACTGGGGAGCGGCTGCGGCGACGTCGGCGTGGACCGAGCCGGCCACGTGCATGTGGGTCATGGCACTAGCCTGCCATTCCCGGCGTCGCGCCTGCTCGGGGGTCCATCCCCGGAGACGGTGCGCAGGGGTCAGATTGCCGCCTGCGGCCCGCAGGCGCTAGAGTCTGTTTCTGGCCCGCCGATGTGGGCCCGGCCCCCGTAGCTCAGGGGATAGAGCACCGCCCTCCGGAGGCGGGAGCGCGCGTTCGAATCGCGCCGGGGGCGCAGTACGGAAGAACCTGCCGGTCTGTCGCTGTGCGAGGCTGGGGTCATGACCAATTCAGAGGTTGTGCCACCCGAGGTCACCGAGAAGCTCCGAGCCATCCTCACCGAGGCCGGAGTCAGCGACAACAAGAAGCTCGTGAGACGCCTCCTGGAGACCGGAATAGGTCTGGGAGTCGATCGCACCACTCGCCTCGACCTCAAGATCGCCAGTGCCGCCCTCACCGAGATGCGGGACGCGTTCGCACTGTTCGCCCCTTTCGCCCGGACCCCGAAGGTCACGATCTTCGGATCGGCGCGCGCCAGGCCGGACAGCCCGGCGTACCAGCAGACCAGGCACGTCTCCGCCGCCCTCGCGGAGCGCGGTTGGATGGTCGTCACCGGTGCCGGACCGGGAATCATGCAGGCCGCCGCAGAGGGAGCGGGGTCCCGAAGTTCCTTGGGCGTGTCCATCCGTCTGCCCTTCGAGGAGAAGCCCAACTCCTCGATCGAGGGCAGTCGCAATGTCGCGATGAAGTACTTCTTCACCCGCAAGTTGATGCTGGTCAAGGAGTCGCACGGATTCGTCTACGTGCCCGGCGGGTTCGGAACTCTCGACGAGCTGTTCGAGCTGCTCACCCTCCAGCAGACCGGAAAGGCCGAACCCACTCCCATCGTCCTTCTCGACGAGCCCGGTGGGCGGCTGTGGCACGGCCTGCGCGACTTCGCCGAGGGACAGCTGCTGCCCGCCGGGGTGATCTCCCCCGACGACTTCGACCGCGTCCTGCTCACCGACTCGGTGACCGCCGCCGCCGACGAGATCACCGGCTTCTGGCGCAACTACGACTCCCTGCGATGGGCGGACGACCGGCTCGTGCTGCGACTGAGGGCCGAGCCGACCGCCGCCGAGATCGCCGACCTGGACGAGCGGTTCGGCGACCTGCTGACATCCGGCGGATTCCGCTCCCGCGGTCCACTGCACCGCGAGATCAGGGACGACGATCACCTCGGCCTGCCGCGTCTGGTCTGCCGTTTCGACCCCTTCAAGGTCGGCTCGCTGTACCGACTCATCCGCGCCCTCAACAACCTGGACAGCGCACCGGACGCCGCGCGTCCCGAGCAGCTGCACTGATGACGGTCCCGTTGCGCTGACGACGGCCCCGTCGCGTCCCACCGTGCCGGGCCCCGCCCCGAGCTCCTGCGTCTATTCCCGCCCCGAGCGCTGGCACAGTGCCGTCACAGCGGCCGGCCGGTAAGGTCGGGGGTCGTGTCCGACCACCCGGTGAAGCAATCAGTCAACCGTGCCCGCGCCCAGTTCCTGGCCGGATCCGCGGTGACGGCCCTGTGGATCATCACCCGACTGCTGATGCTGCGGGTGTTCACTCTGCCCAACAGCAGCTACATCACCGGCGACGTCAAGTACTACCGGTGGTGGCTGACCTCCAGCCGGATGCCGATCGAACAGGTGATGCGCGAGTACCCGGTGCCGGTCGTGTGGGGGATGAAGGTCCTTGCATGGGCCTCGGACAGCGCCCAGGAGAGCTACTTCATACCCCTCTTCGCCGCCACCATGATCACCGTGGACGCCGTCATGACGATGTCCCTGTGGCACAGCGGGCACCGTGTCGGCACGGTGTGGTGGATCCTCTTCGTGATGGCGATGGGACCCCTGATGTGGTTCCGCTTCGACATGGTCCCCGCCGTGTGCATCGGACTGGCCGTGCTGTGGTTCCACCGTCACCCGGGCGCCTGCGGGGTGGCCGTGGCGGTCGGCGCGGCCATCAAGCTGTGGCCGGCCCTGCTCATCCTGCCGATGATCGGACGCAGCCGGCTGGCGGTGCGTCGCCTGGTCACCTTCGCCGTCACCGGTGGCGGCCTGGCCCTGGCCTCGCTGCTGCTGACCGGCTGGACGCGCACCGTCTCTCCCCTGAGCTGGCAGTCCGATCGCGGCCTTCAGGTCGAGGCGGTGCCGGCCACCATCCCGATGATCCGGCACGCGCTCTCCCATGGCGCCCAGTACCTGGTGGGGATGTCCCCGTTCAACGCCTATGAGATCAGCGGACCCGGTGTCGACACCTGGGTCGCGGTCTCCTCGGTGCTGATGATGATCGCGGTGGCGGCCGCCGCGATGATCGGATGGCTCACCTGGCGGCGCGGTGGACTCGGCCACCGCCAGGCGATCCTGGCGGCGACGGTCATCATCGGCGCCCTGATCGTGAGCAACAAGACCCTGTCGCCCCAGTACTTCGTGTGGTGGGGGGCACCGGTCGCGGTGATGCTCGACCGCCTGCCCGGCGAGTCGGACCGACCGGGTCGGGCACCGGCACGGCTGGGACCCCTGACCCTGATGATCGCCGGGGCGCTGTTCGTCACCGCCGTGCTCACCCAGTGCATCTACCCGTTGAGCTACGGACAGATCATCTCCCCCGTACCCACCAGCTGGGGAATCCTCCTGCTCACCACCCGCAACGCCATGTCGATCCTCACCCTCGGACTGTGCGTGTGGGCACTGGTCGTCTCGCTGCGGACCGGGGACGGACACCCCCGCAGCTCATCGGCGATCTCGCCCCTGGTGAAACTCCGCCGGGTTGCCGAGACTCGCTAGCATCATGACAAGGACGGCCCCTGCACCGGGGTCACGAGCAATGGCGCTGGACAGGGCGAACTGCACCCCAGTGCCGTGATCGACCACGGAAGAAGGCGCAGAGGTGGCATCAGGTACTGCCGGACACACCAGCTCCCCGACCAGTGCGGAGTTCGGGGCCAATGACTGGCTGATAGACGAGATGCGCGAGCAGTTCCAACGGGACCCCGACTCGGTCGGTCCCGAGTGGGTCACCTTCTTCCAGGCCGAGGAGAGGACGTCGGCCCCCCGCAGCCCCGAGACGCCGCGAGCCCCGGAGTCCGCCGCCCCGGCCCCCCGCGAGGCAGACCCGGTCCCGCAACCGGACCCCACCGCGACGACGACCCCGCCCCAGCCCCGACGCGCTCAGCGGGAGGAACCCTCGGCTCCCCCGGCCGAACCGGCCCCGAGGGCCTCGGCCGCACCCTCCCCCGCCCCGTCAGCCCCGTCTCCCGCCCCGTCAACTCCGGCAGGCGCCCCGCACCGGGCGCCGGTGTCGGCGGACCAGCCGGTCCACGAGCCGCCCGCCGCAGCCCCGGCGGAGCCCCGCACCGAACGGTTGCGCGGCGCCCCGATGCGCACCGCCAAGAACATGGAGACCTCGCTGTCGATGCCGACAGCGACCTCGGTCCGCGACATCCCGATGAAGCTGGTCATCGAGAACCGCCTGATGATCAACCGTTTCCTGAGCCAGAACAAGGGCGGCAAGGTCTCCTTCACCCACATTCTCGGCTTCGCGATGGTCCGGGCCCTCAAGGACGTCCCGGCGATGAACAATGCCTACGCCGAGATCGACGGCAAGCCCCACATCATCGAGAACCCCTCGGTCAATCTCGGGCTGGCGATCGACGTGGTCGGTGCCGACGGCACCCGCAAGCTCGTGGTGCCGGCCATCAGAGCCGCCGAGGCGATGGACTTCAGCCAGTTCTGGGCGGCCTACGAGCAGATCGTCGCGAAAGGCCGCAAGAACACCCTGACCGTCGAGGACTTCAAGGGAGTCACCGCATCCCTCACCAACCCCGGCGGGATCGGCACCAACCACTCGGTGCCCCGTCTGATGCCCGGTCAGGGGATGATCCTGGGGATGGGATCGATCGACTACCCGGCCGGCTGGCAGGGCGGCAGCCCGACCCGGCTCGCCGAGCTCGGCATCTCGAAGGTGACCACCCTCACCTCGACCTACGACCACCGGATCATCCAGGGCGCCCAGTCCGGGGAGTTCCTGCGCCGCATCCACAAGCTGCTGCTGGGGGCCGACCGATTCTACGAGGAGATCTTCGAGTCCCTGCGGATCCCCTACGCGCCCGTCCAGTGGGCCCCCGACCGGATGGCCAGCCGCCCCGACCAGGTGAGCAAACAGGTCCGCGTCATCACCCTCATCGACGCCTGGCGGCAGTTCGGCCACATGTCGGCTGACCTGGACCCTCTCGAGTACAAGCCGCGGTACCACCACGACCTGATGCTCAACAGCCACGGCCTGACCCTGTGGGACCTCGACCGGTCCTTCCCGGTCAACAACTTCGGCGGCATGAAGCGCGCCAACCTCACGCTGCGCGAGATCCTGGAAATCCTGCGCGACTCCTACGCCTCCACGATGGGCATCGAGTACATGCACATCACCGACCACGAGCAGCGACGCTGGTTCCAGGACCGGTTCGAGCGGGTGCACACCCCGCTGTCGCGCGATGTGCACCTGCGGATCCTCGATCAGCTCACCGACGCCGAGGTCTTCGAGACCTTCCTGCAGACCAAGTACGTCGGCCAGAAGCGGTTCAGCCTGGAGGGCGGGGAGTCCGCCATCGTGCTGCTGGCTGCGATCTTCACCCAGGCGGCCGACCAGGGCCTCGACGAGGTGTGCATCGGCATGCCGCACCGCGGCCGGCTCAACGTTCTGGCCAACATCATCGGCAAGTCCTACGGGCAGATCTTCCGGGAGTTCGAGGGCAATGCCGAGCCCTCCAACTCCCAGGGATCGGGCGACGTCAAGTACCACCTCGGCGACGAGGGCCGGTTCACCGCCCCCTCGGGGCACAGCATCAAGGCCTCGGTGGCCGCGAACCCGAGTCACCTGGAGGCGGTCGACCCCGTTCTGGAGGGAATCTGCCGGGCCAAGCTCGACGTTCTGGCGGACTCCTCGCACTTCCCGGTGCTGCCCGTCCTGATGCACGGGGATGCCGCATTCGCCGGCCAGGGGGTGGTCTTCGAGACCCTCCAGATGAGCCAGCTGCGGCCCTACCGGACCGGCGGCACGATCCACGTGGTGGTCAACAACCAGGTGGGGTTCACCACCTCCCCGGCCGAGGGACGCACCTCCCAGTACGCCACCGGGGTGGCCAAGTCGATCGCGGCGCCGGTGATCCACGTCAACGGGGACGACCCGGCGGCCGTGGTGCGCGCCGCGCACATCGCCTTCGCCTACCGTCAGACCTTCCACGGCGACGTCGTCATCGACCTGGTCTGCTACCGGCGACGCGGTCACAACGAGGGCGACGACCCGAGCTTCACCCAGCCGCACATGTACGACCTCATCACCCAGAAGAGGTCGACCCGCAAGGTCTACACCGAGAGCCTGATCGGCCGCGGGGACATCACCCTGGAGGACGCCGACGCGGCGATGACGAGCTTCCGCAGGAAGCTCGAGACCGCCTTCGAGGAGGTTCGCAACGCCACCTCAAAGGCCCAGCCCTACGACTCGGTGCCCGACTACCCGCGCAAGAAGAACAAGGACCGGCCCACCGCCATCAGCGCCGAGATGATGGACCGGGTGGCCACCGCCCAGGAGGTGCTGCCCGCCAGCTTCACCCCGCACCCCAAGATCGCCCCCCAGCTGGCCAGGCGCGCCCGCGCGCTGCGCGGCCAGGGGCCGATCGACTGGGCCTCGGCCGAGATGCTCGCCCTGGGATCGCTGGTGGCCGAGGGGCTGCACGTGCGCCTCACCGGACAGGACTCGCGCCGGGGCACCTTCTCACAGCGGTTCGGCGCGATCGTCGACCGGGCCACCAACAAGCACTACGTGCCGGTGAACCACATCCCCGGAACCAGGAGCCACCTGGACATCTACGACTCCCCCCTCAACGAGTACGCCTCGCTGGGCTTCGAGTACGGCTACTCGGTGGCCCGGCCCGACTCCCTGGTGCTCTGGGAGGCGCAGTTCGGCGACTTCGCCAATGTCGCCCAGACCATCATCGACGAGTTCATCGCCTCGGCCGGATCCAAGTGGGGGCAGAAGTCGGGGGTGGTCCTGCTCCTGCCGCACGGCTACGAGGGTCAGGGGCCCGACCACTCCTCGGCCCGTCTGGAGAGGTTCCTCTCGCTGTGCAGCGAGGAGGCGATGGCGGTCTGCCAGCCCTCGACGGCAGCCAGCTACTTCCACCTGCTGCGCTACCACGCCTACGTGAATCTGCACCGGCCGGTGGTCATCGCGACCCCGAAGTCGATGCTGCGCAACAAGGCGGCCGCCTCCACCGTGGAGGACTTCACCGAGGGTCACTGGCGTCCGGTGATCAGCGATGAGTCGATCTCCGATCCCTCGGGTGTCCGGCAGGTCATCCTGTGCACCGGGAAGGTGCGCTGGGAGCTGGTTCGGCGTCGCGAGCAGGCCCACCTGACCGAGAAGGTGGCGATCATCTCGATGGAGCGGCTCTACCCGCTGCCGACCCGGCAGCTGGTGGAGGCATTGGCCCCCTACCGCCACGTCGACGATGTCCGATGGGTTCAGGAGGAGCCGGCGAACCAGGGCCCGTGGCCGTTCATGCAGGCCCACCTCCGCGAGGCGGTGTCCTCCCTGGAGCCGGGCCTGCTGGACACCCTCACCGTGGTGGCGAGGCCTCCGTCGGCGGCCTCGTCGGTGGGCCAGCACAGCGTGCACATGGCCGAGGAGGAGGACCTGCTGACCGCTGCCCTGGCACAGCCCTGAGCAGATCAGGTGCAGCCTGAGCAAGATCGTGCACAGCCCTGAGCAGTGGAATGAATCCCTGCTCAGGGCTGTGCGCATCCCCTTGGTGATCGGTCCACTCGGGTGACCGGCTCGGTCGCTCAGGCGGTCGGTCCGCGGTGGCCGACCGCCAGCATCACGGCCGCCAGCAGGACGACGGCGCCCAGCACCAGGAAGACCAGGAACCATGCCGGTGCACCCGAGCGGACCAGGGTGACCACCACCGCGATGTGGACCAGGGAGCTCGCGATGAGCAGCCCGTCCGCCCACCCGACGCCCCGTGCGGCGGCCCACCCGATGAGGCCGAGGATTCCGGCGTAGACCAGCAGCATCACGCCGACGCCGGCCGAGAACAGGGCGTGGCCGATGATCATCACGGCCACCGCGACGCCGGCGATCACCAGGGCCGAGAGCCAGCTGCCGAGGGCCGCCAGCAGACCCCACCCGGTGGCCGACCGCACCGAGCGGTGGACGGTGTGCCCGCCTGTTGCGCCGGGTTGAGCCACGAGCCGCCTCCTTGTGTCGGGACCTCATCCCTCGGAAAAACCCTTCCCGAACCGGTCCGCCTCGCATATCATAAGGGCGGTGTTTCGCACTGGACAGACAGTCGGGAGCCTGCACGATTGACCGCCGGCCCTGACCAGCTGTCCGCAATACGGGAAAAGGTCTTGCCAATGGCCGATCCTGTTGTCAGACTTTATTGGTCGGACCATAACGCGGTCGTTGACCCCCTGCGGTTCGACCGTCCGGGTTGAGGTCGTGGACCGTCCCGCGGACCACCGGACATCGTGAGTTTCCACCCACCCCAGGTGGGCAGAGAAGGAGTGACATACGCATGGACTGGCGCCACAAGGCTGCCTGCCTCGATGAGGACCCGGAGCTGTTCTTCCCGATCGGTAACACCGGTCCCGCTCTGGCACAGATCGCGGAGGCCAAGAAAGTCTGCGCGCGGTGCGAGGTGCGCACCGAGTGCCTCACCTGGGCCCTCGAGGCCGGCCAGGATCACGGCGTCTGGGGCGGCATGAGCGAGGACGAGCGTCGAGCCATCAAGCGCCGCCAGTCCCGTTCCCGGGTCCGGCGGGCCTGACGTCGTCGATCAGCCGATCTGCGTTCCCGGCTGATCGACCCTGGCGCTGATGGTGGCCCGGGTACCTCTCCCGTCGGGATTGTTCTCGAGGGTGAAGGTGCCACCGAGGTCCTGGACCAGAGTCGTGACGATCGACAGTCCCAGGGACTTGCGGTGGTCCGAGAGGCTGAATCCTTCCGGAAGCGGTTTTCCGTCATTCCAGATCTCCACGATGAGCAGTCCCGCCCTGCGGTAGGGGTGGACCACCACCTCTCCCGAGGAGGAGGCCAGACTGTGCTCGATCGCGTTCTGGCACAGCTCGGTGGTGGCCAGTGACAGGGCCGTCGCGACATCGGCGCGGACCTTTCCGAAGCTCCCCTCCCGCCGCGCGACCACCCGGCCCGAGGAGGCCGCGACGTCGCCGACCATTCGCAGGATCCGGTCGATGACGTCGTCGAACTCGACGACGTCATCGAAGTTCTGGGACAGGATCTCGTGCACCACCGCGATCGCCGAGACTCTGGCCATCGCCTGCTTGAGGGCGAGTCTGGCGTCGTCATTGGTCATTCGCCGCGACTGCAGCCGCAGCAGGGCCGCCACCGTCTGCAGGTTGTTCTTGACCCGGTGATGGATCTCCCGGATGGTGGCGTCCTTGGTCACCAGCTGCCGGTCCCTGGTGCGCAGCTCGGTGAGGTCGCGCACCAGGATGAGGGTGCCCGCGGGCACCTCGAAGTCGTCAAGCCAGGTGCGCAGTGGCATCACCCGTGCCCTCAGCGTCGCCTCGGCGTTCTCGATGTCGGTCTCCCGCAGCGAGCGACCCTCCAGGTCCATCCCCACGGTCTGGCCGACGTCGCGCAGATTGGGGCACAGTTCCCGCACCACCGGGATGAGGTACTCCCCGTCCAGATCCCCCGACAGTCCGAGCTTGCGGAAGGCCGACATCGCGTTGGGGCTGGCATAGGTCACCATTCCGGTGGTCGCGACCCTCAGGACGCCGTCTGTCACCCCGGGCGCCAGGGCCCGGTCGTGTCCGGGGAAGAGCGGGAACTGGCCGTGGTGCAGCATCTCCGAGAGGATGCCAGCGATCTCCAGGTAGTTGTCCTCGGTCGACCCGGGGGCCCGCACCCCCATCTGGTTGGTGTGCCTCTCCACCACCGCGATGACCTCACCTTGGCGGATCACCGGAATGGCCCAGACATCGACCGGGATTCCGGCCGACAGCTTGTTGTTGCTGGTCTCGCACATCTGGCCGCTCATGAACGCCTCGGTGACGAGGTTCTCGTCGTCGTAGGCGATCGACTCCCCCACCACGTCGTCCTCCAGTGCGGTGGGTCCGGTGTCGGGACGGATCTGGGCGGCCGCCCAGTAGATCTGCGGGTTCTCGTCGGGGAGCCAGAGGATGAGGTCGGAAAAGGACATGTCGGCGAGGATCTGCCACTCCTCGACGACCTCGCCCAACCACGAGACGTCGTCGGCGTTGAGACGGCTGTGGCTCGCCATGAAACGGTCCATTGAGGGCATGGTCACACTCTATGGCCCGGTTCCCGGTCCGCACTCTCCGGTGCCCCTCACGGCCTCCCGATCGGCCACCGCCGTCCGGGACAGGGCTGCGAGATCCGGGCGTGGCGGCAGGCCATTTGGACGAGGCGGCTCAGTGGGGCAGAATATATGGTCGTTGCCGCGCATCCACGCGGCCCCTCCGTGGGGAGGGTGGACCGAGCTGAGGAGAGCGCCATGGGCAAGACTGGTCGTAAGCGTCGCGCGCGTCGCAAGAAGAACGCCAATCACGGCAAGCGTCCCAACGCCTGATCTGACGCACCATCCGGTGCGCCGTCCCCGGCTCCGTGACCGGGGATGCAACAGGGCTCCCGTCCGAGGACGGGAGCCCTGTTCGCGTCTTTACGCGGTTGTCTGTGCGCGGGATCTGTTCGCGGTGTCTCAGCCCTCGATGTGGAGCCGCACGACCCTCATCCGCAGCGACGAGGAGGCGCGCACCGTGTGGTGGCAGCGTCTCAGTGCCCGGCTGACAGCGGCCTCCAGATCGGCCTCGTCCAGGCAGGACTCGCAGGCGGCGAGGTGACGCCGGAAGGTGTCGGCCTCCTGTTCGTCGAGTTCGCCGTGCAGGAAGGCCTGGAGATGGCCCAGGGCCCAGTCGCACGCCTCCTCGGGACAGTGCGAGGGTTCCGGGGAGAAGGCGTCTTGTGCGCTCATGAGTGCACCTCCTGATCCAGGGTCTCCTGGTCGACCTTGCCGGCCAGCGGGCCGATCCCGTGGGCGCCGGCCACATCGACCAGCTGGGCCCGCAACTGCTTGCGGGCCCGGTTGAGTCGCGACATCACGGTGCCGATCGGGGTTCCCATGATCTGAGCGATCTCCTTGTACGAGAAGCCCTCGACATCGGCCAGCATCACGACCTGACGGAAGTCGTCCGACAGCCCCTCGAGGGCCTTCAGCACCTGGGCGTCGGGCATCGTGTCCAGCGCCTCGACCTCCGCCGACCGCAGCCCGGTCGCCTGGTGTGAGGCCGCGCGGGCGATCTGCCAGTCCTCGACATTCTCGTCGTCGGAGGTCTGGGGACGCCGCTGGGCCTTGCGGTAGGTGTTGATGTAGGTGTTCGTGAGGATCCGGAACAGCCACGCCTTGAGGTTGGTGCCCGGTCTGAACTGCTTGAACGAGGAGAAGGCCTTGGCGTAGGTCTCCTGGACGACGTCCTCCGCGTCAGCCGCATTGCGCGTCATCCGCAGGGCGGCGCCGTAGAGCTGGTCGAGGTAGCCCATCGCATCGCGCTCGAACCGTTCGGCCCGCTGCGCGTCGGTCTCCTCGGCCAGATCCGGGACTGCCCCGTCATCTGTCGGTGTGTCAGGGATGGTCATCGGCTGCAAGCGTAGTCCACCGGACCCACGACGTCCCGGGGCGACCAGCCCACCGGCCCGACGACCCGGGACCGGAGCGGTGCGCTCGCGGCACAGCATTGCACAAGCCATACAGCACCTAACGCCTGTACCGGCACGGTATTCCCGCCCGGACCGGCCCGTTGGCCGCCCCGACCGGCCCGGACGCCGGGCGGAAACCGACTTCGTTGGCACGATCTGCTTCCGCCGACCGCCCGGAGACGGTAGGAATAGAGGCATGAGCATCATTCGCGGCCTGGGCCGAACCCTGTTCGCAAGCTACTTCATCGTCAACGGGACCAACTCCGCGGTGAAGCCCGACTCCTTCGTGGCCGACGCCGAACCGGTCGCCGACCGCCTCGTCCCGCTGCTCCAGCGGACTCTGCCGCCGTCGGTGAGCGCCCGGATCCCCGAGGACACCAAGTCCCTGGTGCGTCTCAGCGGTGCGGCACAGGCCCTCGGCGGGCTGGCGATGGCCACCGGCCTGCTGCGCCGGGTCGGCGCCGCCACGGTGGCCCTCACGATGGTTCCCCATGTCATCGCCTCGGTTCCCGACAAGACCCTGTCCAAGGAGGAGAGGGCTGCCGGACGTCGCATCCTGCTGCGCAATGTCGCCCTGCTGGGAGCCGCGATGATGGCCTCCCGCGACACCGCCGGACGGCCCAGCCTCGCCTGGCGGGCCGACCAGCGCCGACAGGCCGTCAGCAGTGGCGCCCAGGACCTCCAGGACAAGGCCTCCAAGACCGCCCGCAAGAGCCAGAAGAAGCTGGCGAAGGCCTCCCGCAAGGCCCAGAAGAAGGTCCGTGCCTGAGTCCGGCTGGCCCGCGCCGACTGCCCCGGGCCCGGTGGACGCCCAGGTGGTCGTCCCCGGGTCGAAGTCCCAGACCAATCGCGCCCTGCTGCTGGCCGGTCTGGCCGACGGCCCCAGCACCCTCGACGGGGTACTGCGCAGCCGTGACACCACGCTCATGAGGGCCGGTCTGACCGCCCTCGGTGTCGGCTTCCAGGAGCTGGGCCCCGGCCGCCTGAGGATCCTGCCACCCGACCGACTGCACCATGCCGAGAAGCCCGTGGACTGCGGGCTGGCCGGCACCGTGATGCGCTTCCTGCCGGCCGCCGCGGCGACCGCTCCCGGACCCACCCGGTTCATCGGCGACCCGGCGGCCTCGGCACGCCCGGTGGCACCGGTCCTCGAGGGCCTGTCCCAGCTCGGGGTGCGGGTCGAGGGTGACCGGCTGCCGTTCACCGTCGACCCGCCGGCCCGTCTGGGCGGGCCCCGCGCGACCATCGACTCCTCGGGATCCAGCCAGTTCGTCTCCGCCCTGCTGCTGTCGGGGGCCCGCTACCCCCACGGCATCGACCTGCGCCATCGCGGTCCGGCGGTGCCCTCGGCCCCCCACATCGCGATGACCTGCACGATGCTCGCCGAGCGGGGGGTCGAGGTGAGCACCCCCGATCCGGATCACTGGCGGGTCCGCCCCGGCCCGATCGCCGCGATGGATGCCACCGTGGAGCCCGATCTCACCAACGCCGCGGTCTTCCTGGCCGCCGCGATGGTCACCGCCGGCCGCCTGACCATCCCGGGGTGGCCGGAGCGCACCACCCAGCCCGGGGTCGACTTCCTGGACGTCGCCCGGTCGATGGGCGCCCGGGTCGCGCGATCCGGGGACCGGTTGAGCGTCATCGGGGGCGAACAGCTCCACGGCGCCGAGGTGGACCTCCACGAGGCCAGCGAACTCACCCCGGTGGTCGCCGCCCTGGCGGCCCTGGCCCACGGCCGGACCCGGATCAGCGGGGTGGCCCACATCCGCGGCCACGAGACCGACCGGCTGGCCGCCCTGGAGGAGCAGCTGTCGGCGGTCGGAGCCGAGGTCCGCCAGACCCCCGACGGCCTGGTCGTGGAGGGTCGGGGCCCCGCCGCCCTGCACGGCGCCCTTCTGCGCTGCCACGACGACCACCGGATGGCCCACGCCGCCGCACTGATCGGCCTGGTGGTCTCCGGCGTCGTGCTGGACGACGTCTCCTGCACCTCCAAGACGATGCCCGACTTCCCGCAGATGTGGTCCGACATGATCGGTCCCCGATGAGCCCCCGCCGGCTGGCCTCCTCGGGGATCGACACCAATGACGAGGACGCCTACGACCGGCCCCGGCGTACCCGGCCGAGGACCAAGAACCGTCCCGACTACTCCACCCTGCCGATGGGCACCGTGCTGGGGATCGACCGGGGCCGCTACCGGGTCATGCTCGACGACCAGGTCCACGGCCACCAGCAGAAGCACCACCCCCATCGCCGGGACCACCAGGGGGCCGCGATCCCTGCCAGTGGTCAGGAGGTCGTCGCCGCCAAGGCCCGGCGGCTGGGTCGGCGCTCGGTGATCGTCGGGGACCGGGTCCGGCTGGACGGCGACACCTCGGGGGCCGAGGGCACCCTGGCGAGGATCGCCGAGACCGAGAAGCGCCGCAATGTGCTGCGCCGGACCGCCGATGACACCGACCCCTACGAGCGTCCGATCGTCGCCAACACCGACCAGATCTTCATCGTCACCGCACTGGCCGACCCGCCGCCGCGCACCGGGATGATCGACCGGATCCTGGTGGCCGCCTACGAGGCGGGCACCGAGCCGGTGCTGTGCCTCACCAAGGCCGATCTGGCGCCCGCCGACGAGCTGGCCGCGATGTACCGGCCGCTCGGGGTTCCGGTGGTCACCAGCTCTCCCGGCTCGGACCTGGCACCGCTGCGCGACCTGCTGACCGATCGGGTCACCGTGCTGGTCGGACACTCCGGGGTGGGCAAGTCGACGCTCATCAATGCCCTGGTGCCCGGAGTCAGCCGGCGCACCGGCGAGGTCAACGAGGTGACCGGGCGGGGTCGGCACACCTCCACCTCGGCACTCGCCCTGCCGCTGCCCGAGGGCGGATGGATCATCGACACCCCCGGGGTGCGGTCATTCGGGCTGTCCCATGTCACCGCCGACGACGTCCTGGCGGCCTTCCCCGACCTGGACCCGTTCACCGCCGACTGCCCGCGCGGCTGCCCGCACACCGCCGGCAGCCCCGAGTGCGGGCTCGACGAGGCGCTGGCGGCCGGCCGGATCTCGGAGGCCAGACTGGACTCCTTCCGCCGTCTGGACGCCGCCCGGACCCAGTGATCAGACCTCTGCGGCCCCGGCCTCTGCGAGCCCGACCTCAGGACTCCGACCCAGGACTCAGTGCCGGTCGAATCCCTCCAGGAAGGCGCAGATCTGGTCGGCCTCCTCGGCACGGTCGGTGAGATAGGGCATGTGGCCGGTCTCGAACCAGGCGTTCTCGATCCGGTCGAAGGCCTGCTGGGGCAGGCGGAGGTGGTCGACCATGTCCTGGGCGGCGAAGTACGGGGTGGCCAGGTCATAGCGGCCGTACTCGATGCGCAGCCGCAGGCCGGGCTGGGCCCGCATCACCCGCTCCAGCTTGTCGGTGACATTGACCGGCCGGCCCTCGAACTCGTGGTAGTTCCAGTGCTTCCACAGGTCGGAGGAGACCCGGTACTCCGCCTCCGAACGACTGCCGAGCTCATGGCGCAGGTAGTGCTGGGTGGCGGCGGTGAAGGCGCCCAGGGTGGCATCGCCGGAGGGGTCGGCGTCCATCATCTCGTCGGTGCCGCAACGCGACGGGCCGGTGTACCGGCCATCGATCCGGCCGACGGTCCGTCCCTCGGAGCGCAGCAGTTCGGTGCAGAACCGCATGTGCTCGATCCTCAGGTCGCACCGGTCGACGTACTGGGGTGACAGTCCGGCGATCCGGGCCAGCTCCGCCACCACCCGGGAGCGCTCCTCGGCCCCCAGCCGGCGCCCCTTCGCCAGGGCGAGCCGGTAGCGTCCGTCGGCGAACTCCTCGGCCTCGGCCAGCACCTCCGCCAGGGTGCGGCCGGGGTGCCTGCCGTGGTACCAGGCGATCGCCGCGTAGCTGGGCAGGAAGTGGATGCAGGCCTGGTCCCAGCGCAGGTTGTCGAAGTCCTGGGAGCCGAAGTCCAGGACACTGGAGATCAGCACGATGCCGGCCAGGTACATCCCGTGGGCCTCCTGGAGGCGCTCGGCCACGCTCACCGCGCGCACCGTGCCGTAGGACTCCCCCAGCAGGTAGATCGGGCTGGTCCACCGGTCGTTGCGGGTGCACCATACCCGGATCAGTTCGGCGACCTGCTCGACATCGGCCTTCCAGCCGTGCCAGCGGCCCGGCCGGGTTCCGTCGACCACCCGCGAGTAGCCGGTCGACATGGCGTCGATGACGACGATGTCGCTGCCGCGCAGCAGGGTGTGCGGGTTGTCGATGAGCCGGAAGGGTGCGACGGCGGGGGCGCTCGGGGTGCCCGCGTCGACCACCCGGGGACCGACCAGCCCCATGTGCAGCCACATCGACGCCGATCCCGGCCCTCCGTTGAAGACGAAGGTGATGGGACGGGTGGCCGCATCGGCGTCGTCGAGGGTGTAGCCGGTGACACCCATCAGTGCGGTGGGGACGGTGCCCCTGGCCACCCCGTCGGCGATCTCCTCGGTGCCGACCAGGATCCGGCCGGTGACCGCGGTGTAGTGGAGGGTCCCCTCGGGGGTCTCCAGGGTGTGGCGGGTGGTCACCAGCTCGTCGGCCGGGGGCGGGCTCCCTGGGGTCTGCGCGGAGGGGGTGGTCGCCGGGTCGCTGGACAGGTCGGGCATGGGTCAACTCTATTCACTAGCGTGGGGCCATGACCGACTACACCGATGACCTGCGCCTGGCCCATCTGATGGCCGACGACGCCGACTCCATCACGATGGCCCGCTTCCGTGCCGCGGACCTGCACGTCTCCTCCAAGCCCGACCACACCGAGGTGAGCGACGCCGACCTGGCGGTGGAGGACTCGGTGCGCCGCACCCTGGCGAAGAGCCGCTCCCGCGACGCCGTCCACGGCGAAGAGCGCGACGACTCCGGGCAGGGCCCGCGTCGCTGGATCGTCGACCCGATCGACGGCACCGCCAACTATGTGCGCGGGGTCCCGGTGTGGGCCACCCTCATCGGGTTGAGCGTCGAGAACCATGTGGTGGCCTCGGTGGTCTCGGCTCCTGCGCTGAGGCGCCGCTGGTGGGCCGCCGAGGGATCGGGGGCGTGGACCGGGACCTCCCTGCTCAAGGCCCGGCCCATGCACGTCTCGGGGGTCGCCCGGCTGGAGGACGCCTTCCTGTCCTACTCCTCCCTGCACGGCTGGGTGGAGAGCGGTCGGGGTCGCGGTTTCGGCGAGCTGATGCGCACGGTGTGGCGGACCCGCGCCTTCGGCGACTTCTGGTCCTACATGCTGGTGGCCGAGGGGTCGGTCGATCTGGCCTGCGAGCCCGATCTGAACCTCCACGACATGGCGGCCCTGGACGTCATCGTGCGGGAGGCCGGTGGCCGGTTCACCTCCCTGGAGGGGGCCGACGGACCCTGGGGGCCCAATGCGATGGCCAGCAACGGGCTGCTGCACGACGAGGCCCTGGCGATGGTGCGGGCCGACCCGACGGACTGAGTCGTCGCGGGCGGCTCGCCTCGCCCCGGGCGTGCAGGGGCCCCGCCGATCACGGATCGGCGGGGCCCGGTGTCCTGTGTCTGCTTGTGTCGGGCGGGCTCAGAGCACCCGGGCCCTGATGGTGCCCTCCAGGTGCGCCACCTGGGACAGCAGGTCGCGGTCGGTCTCGTCGATGTCGACGACGGCGTAGCCCAGCTCGTCGCGGGTGGCCAGGGCCTGGTAGGTGACATTGCCGCCGTAGTCGGCGACCAGCCGGTTGAGGTGGGCCATCACCCCGGGGATGTTGTGGTGCAGGTGTCCGATCCTGGTCCCGGACCTGGGCGCCGGGGAGATGTCGGGCAGGTTGACGCTCATGCTCGTCGACGCGTTCTCCGTGTAGTCGATGAGCTTGTTGGCGACGTAGCGGCCGATGTCGACCTGGGCCTCCTGGGTCGATCCGCCGACATGGGGGGTGAGGATGACGTTGTCGAGAGTGGTGAGCGGGGAGACGAAGGGCTCGTCGCCGGACCTGGGTTCGCTGGGGAAGACGTCGAGGGCCGCGCCGGCGATGTGTCCGGTCCGCAGGTTCTCGGCCAGCGCGTCGATGTCGACGATACTGCCGCGCGACAGGTTGAGGAAGAGCGACCGGGGCCGCATCATCTCGAACTCGGCGGCGCCGAACATGCCGACATTGTCGGGACGTCCGTCGACGTGGATGCTCACCGTCTCGACGGTCTGGAGCAGTTCCTCCAGGGACTCGCACTTGTGGGCATTGCCCATCGGCAGCTTGTCGGCGACGTCGTAGAACCACACCTGCATGCCGAGCGCCTCGGCGACGACCGACAGCTGCGAGCCGATATTGCCGTAGCCGACGATGCCGAGCTTGCGGCCGCGGATCTCGTGGGAGCCGACCGCGGTCTTGCGCCAGGACCCGTGGTGCATCTGGGTGTTGCGGTCGCCCAGTCGCCGGGCCAGCGCGATGATCTCGGCGATCACCAGTTCGACCACCGACCGGGTGTTCGAGTAGGGGGCGTTGAAGGCCGCCACACCGGCCTCCGCCAGGGCGTCCAGGTCCATCTGGTTCGTGCCGATGCAGAACGCCCCGACGGCTGTCAGCGAACTCCCCCGGGCCTCGATGACACGCTTGGTGACGCCGGTGCGCGATCGGATGCCCAGCAGGTCGACGCCGTCCAGGGCCTCGATCAGCGCGTCCTCCCCGAGAGCCTTGCTGAGCCTCTCCACCTCGTAGCCTTCGGATCGTAGGGTCCTGACGGCCTCGTCGTGGATGTTCTCGAGCAGGAGTGCCTTCATGTCGCCCTAGTCTAGGGAGTCTGAAATGGCCGTCTCACACGATGGAAGCAGCGCCGCCGGGTGGTAATGGGGGCGCCCGGGGGCAGAGTGCACGGCGGCGGGGTGCGCGGCGGCCAGTTCAGGTTCTGATGCGTGGCACCGCCGCCAGCAGTTCCCGGGTCACCCGGTGCTGGGGGTCGGCGTAGACCCGCGCCAGATCGCCTGACTCCACGATCGCGCCGTGCTGCATCACCGCCACCTCGTCGCACAGGTGGCGCACCACGGTGAGGTCGTGGGAGACGAAGACCATCGTGAGGTTGCGGGCACTCACCAACTCTGTGAGGAGGTTGAGCACCTGGGCGCGCACCGAGACGTCCAGCGCCGAGACCGGTTCATCGGCCAGCAGAACGTCGGGACGGGTGACCAGGGCCCGGGCGATCGCGATCCGCTGACGCTGCCCCCCGGAGAACTCGTGGGGGAAGCGCCCCGCGGTGGCAGGGTCGAGACCGACCTCGGTCATCACCTGGACCAGCCGTTGGCGCACCTGCTCCCGCGAACCCGCCGCGCCGCTCAGCACCGGGGAGCGCAGCGGCTCGGTGATGGTGCGTGCCACGCTCATCCGGGGATCCAGGGAGGAACGCGGATCCTGCAGCACCAGGGCGACGTCGGCACGCAGGTCGGCGAGCTGTCCCGGACGCCTGCCCAGGATCGAGCGTCCACGGAACCTCACCTGCCCGGAGTCGGGTCGCTGAAGTCCGGCGAGCACCCTCAGCAGGGTGGACTTGCCCGATCCGGACTCACCCACCAGTCCGATCCGGCGGCCGGTTCGAACCTTGAGACTGAGATCGTCCAGCACCTGGAGGCCGCCGCGGGAGCGTCCCAGATGCAGGCTGAGGTGGCTGGCCTCCAGCTCGGGCACAGGCTCGGGAGCAGTGGAGTCGGCAACTGCGGAGTCGCTCATTCGTCCTCCAGGATGATCCGCTGGCCGGGCTCGACCAGATCCAGTTGGGCCGCCCGCAGCAGCCGGCGGGTGTAGGGATGCTCGGGGTGGCTGAGCACCCGGTCGACCGGTCCGCTCTCGACGAGGGACCCGTCGCGCATCACCATGATATCGGCGCACACCTGGGAGACCACGGCCAGGTCGTGGGAGATGAACAGGCAGGCCGCGCCGACGGCGTCCAGCACCTCGTCGAGGATCTTCAGCACGCGCGCCTGGACGGTGACGTCCAGGGCGGTGGTGGGCTCGTCGCAGATCACCAGGTCCGGGCTGTTGACCAGCGCCATCGCCATCAGGGCCCGTTGCCGCTGGCCCCCCGACAGCTGGTGAGGGTAGGACTCGGCGACCCGGTGCGGCTCGGTCAGACCCACCTGCTCGAGCATCTCCACCACGGCCTGTCGCGCCGAGGAGGCCGAGGAGTTGTGGAGCCGGAGCGCCTCGGCGACCTGCCGGCCGACCTTCATGGTGGGGTCCAGGGCGGTCATCGGCTCCTGGAAGACCATCGTCATCTGGTCCCCGCGCAGCCGCGACATCTCGCGGTCGCCCAGGCCCAGCAGCTCGCGGCCCCGCCAGCGGACCGAGCCGCTGACGTGGGCGTTGTCGGGCAGCAGGCCCATCAGGGCCAGGGCGGTGACCGACTTGCCCGACCCCGACTCACCGATCAGACCGAGGCGCTGACCCGGTGCGATGGTGAACCCGATGTCGCGGACCGCCGGCCGGTGGCGTCGTCCGAAGTCGATGCTGAGATGGTCCACGGCCAGCAGTCCCGCCTCCCTCGGGGACGCCGCGGTGGTCCTCCGGTCGACCGGGCTGGTTGTCTCGTCTCCGGCTGTCGTCATCTGAGCTCCCGCAGGCGTGGATCGAGGAAGTCCCTCAGGCCGTCCCCCAGCAGGGTGAACCCCATCACCGCGGCGGCGATCGCCAGTCCGGGCCACAGGGTCTGGACGGGGCTGTTGAACAGGTAGGTCTGGCTGTCGCGCAGCATCCTGCCCCAGGTGGGAACGGTGGCCGGGGTGGCCAGGCCGAGGTAGCTCAGCGCCGCCTCGGCGAGGATCGCCATCCCGTAGGAGACCGAGGCCTGGACCCCGATCAGCGGTGCGATGTTGGGCAGCACATGGCTGCGGGCGATGCCCCAGGAGCTGATCCCCGAGGAGCGGGCGGCCAGCACGTAATCCTGACTCATCACCTGCCAGGTCGCCGATCGGGTGATCCGTGCGAAGACCGGCACGGTGGACACCCCGATGGCGATCATTCCGGTCAGCGTCGACCCGCCGACCGCCGCGGCCAGAATGATGGCCAGCAGCAGGGCGGGGAAGGCGTAGAGCAGGTCGGAGGCCCGGGAGGCCACCCGTGACCAGGGCCGGTTGAGCATCGCCGAGGCGATTCCCCAGGGCACTCCCAGCCCGGCGGCGATGACCACCGAGACGACGCCGACCAGCAGGCCGATCCGGGCTCCCACCAGCAGTCTGGAGGCGATATCGGCGCCGAACCCGTCGGTGCCCAGCAGGTGGTGCAGGGACGGCCCCTGGAGTCGTTCGGCGGGCACCACCAGGGAGGGGTCGACGGGGGTCCAGAACACCGACACCACGGCCGCGACCAGGATGACGCCGATCAGTACCGATCCGATCACCAGTCCAGCACGTCTCATGACTGCGCCCCCTCCAGGCCCGAGGACACCCGCAACCGCGGGTCGATGAGAATGACCAGGGTGTCCACCAGGAAGGTGATGAGCAGCACCAGCCCCACCAGGATCATCACGACGTCGGCGACCACGGTGAGGTCCCGCAGGGAGACGGCGTCCAGCAGGTAGGAGCCCAGCCCGGGGATGACGAAGACCTGCTCCACGACGATCGCCCCGACCAGCAGGGTCGACAGCTGCAGGCCGACCACCGTCACCAGGCTGATCGAGGCGTTGCGCAGGCCGTGCCGGATCAGTGCGGGCCGCAGTCGCCAGCCGACCGCCCGGGCGGTTCGCAGATGGTCGTCGGCGAGGATGTCGATGAAGGCGCTGCGCACGTACCGGGCCAGCACCGCCGACTGCACGATCGCCAGGGCGCAGACCGGCAGCAGGAGATGGCGGAACCACTGCCAGGGGCTGTCCAGCAGCGGCGTGTAGCCGCCGGCCGGCAACCAGCCGAGGGTGACCGAGAAGAGCAGGATCAGCAGGATCCCGGCCAGGAAGGCGGGGACGCTCATGAGGATCTGGGACGCCACCGAGACGACCAGACCACGCACCCTGCGCCGGTGCACGGCCGCGTAGATCCCGACCGGGATGCAGGCCGCGATCGCCAGCGCCATGGCCCCGACGACCAGCCAGCCGGTCACCGCCAGTCGGGAGACGATCTCAGGGGCGATCGGTTCCCCGGTGATCGCCGAGGCGCCCAGGTTCCCGCTCAGCAGGTGCCCCATCCAGTCCAGGTATCGGGCGGTGAGGGGTCGGTCCAGGCCGAGCTGGTGGCGCAGCGCGGTCGCCGCCGCGGGGTCGGCATTGGTGCCCAGCATCACCTGGGCGACGTCTCCGGGCAGCAGGTTGAGCAGGGCGAAGACGATGACCGAGGCGATCAGCAGGCTGATCAGCAGTTCGACCAGGGGGCGGGCCAGGCGCCGCAGCACAGTCATCGGGACTCCCGGACCGAGGTGAGGTCGAAGCTCAGGCTGGCGGCGTTGTGCTGCAGCCCGGTGACTCCGGCGCGGGTCACGGTGATCTTCGGCATCAGGTAGAGGAAGTCGCTGGCGGCGTCGTCGGCCAGCATGACGGAGGCCTGTCGCATCCTGGCGGTCGACTGGTCGGCGGGGCCGCTGATCGCCTGGCTCACCAACGCGCTGAAGGCGGGGTTGCGGTATCGCCAGTAGTAGGTGGGGCTGGCCCAGTTGACGATGTCGCGGGGCTCGACGTGGGCGATGACGGTCATGTCGTAGTCGGCGCGGGTGTAGACGACGTCGAGCCAGCGGGCCGGGAACTCCAGCTCGTCGGTGACCACCGTGATCCCGATCCGGGCCAGCATCGAGGTGATGACCCGGGTGGAGGCGGTGGCGTAGGGAAGGCTCGGGACCCTCAGTCGAAGGGTGAGGCCGTGGCCGTATCCGGCCTGCTTGAGCAGGGCGCGGGCGCGGGCGGGATCGTAGGGCCAGCGGGTCGACAGGTCGGTGTACCAGGGGTCGGTGGGTGGCACCATCGATCCGATCAGGGTGCCCTGGCCGTTGGAGACGACGTCCATCAGTCCCCGCCGGTCGATGGCCATCAGGATCGCCTGGCGGACCCGCCGGTCCGACAGCGCCCTGGTGGAGTTGTTGAGTCCGAGCACCACCTCGCCGTTGGTGGTGCCGCGCCACACGGTGAACCTGCTGGGGTCGGAGAACCGGGAGAGGGCCTGGGGGGTGGGCAGGTCGGTGACGACGTCGAGATCCCCCGACAGCAGGGCGGCGGTCTGCGAGGTGGGGTCGGAGTAGTAGCTGAACCGGATGCTGCGGACCTGGGGGCGCTCGTGCCAGGCCGTCGGGGAGACCTGGAGGTCGACCTCCTGGCCCGGTGAGAAGCCGGTGACCCGGTAGGGGCCCGAGCCGGCGGGGTGGACCGCGAGGTCTCGGGTGTGGGCCAGGTCGATGACCACCCCGGCGCTGCCCGCCAGGTTGTAGATCAGCAGGTTGTCGCGGTGGGCCAGTCTCAGCACCACCCGCTCCCCCTCGGCGTCGATCGACCGGATGGCCGAGAGCTGGGTCTGGAGCACCGGGCCGGACTTCTTGGAGCGCAGCAGGTTCAGGGAGGCCGCCACCGCGGCGGCGTCCACCCGGGCTCCGGAGGCGAACCGGGCCCGGTCGTCGAGGGTGAAGGTGTAGGTCAGCCCGTCGGGGCTCACCGTCCACTGCCGGGCGAGCAGGGGTCGCAGGGTGCCGGAGTCGTCGACCCTCACCAGGGTCTCGTAGACGTTGTAGAGCAGCACCTGGGGAATCGCCGCCGCGGTGTTGGAGACCAGGTCGAGGGTCGCCGGGGCCGCCGTTGCCCCGATCACCAGGGTGCTCTGCGGCCGCTCGGGGGAGCAGCCCGCCAGACCGGTCAGTGCCAGCGCGGCGGCACCGATCACCGCGACCGCCCGCAACAGTCTTCCCATGGCATCCTCCTTCCCGTTCTGGTGGGCCATGAGCCTACGCATCCCGTGGGCCTTCACCGACCGAGTCCTCACCCGAGGGACCGCATTCATCGCGCACGGCGGCAATCTTGCGAGACCGGCCGCCGATCTTGGTCGGTTCCCACAATGACTCCGAGGACCGGGCCCGGCAGGGAACGCGTTTCCAGGGACAGGGTCTGCGAGTCCGTCACCGCAGCGCACCACCGAGCAGCGGACCGAGGGGTCCGGCCAGGGCGCGCCAGGCCCACCAGCTGCATGCGGCCACCGGCACCGCCATGACGAGGCACCACAGCGCCGCCGGGACGCCGGTGAGGCGGGCCAGCGCTCCCGGATCCTGGTCGCGATCGCCGTGCACGGCCACCGCCACCAGGTGTCGCCAGGCGCCGACCACCAGCACCGCGCCCAACCACACCACCGCGGCGGCCGACCACCGAGGGGTTCCGCTCCACCACAGCGCGCCGACGGCGGCGGCCAGGGCCACCACCCAGGCCATCGTGAACAGGGAGCGCACCCGCACCAGCACGCCGAGGAGGATCAGCAGGACCGCCAGCAGCACCGCACCGGCATGACCGCCGACCGCCGCCTGGATGGCTGCCGCACCCACCAGGGCGGGCATCGGGTAGCCGGCCACCGCGGTGAGCACCACGGCAGGCCCGTGGCGTCGTCCCACGGTGACGGTGTGTCCCGACATGTCGGGGCTGATGACGAATCCCGAGAAGCGGCGCCCGCACAGCAGACCGACCCCGGCGTGGCCCAGCTCGTGGACCAGGGTCACGACCGGCCGGATCACCCGCCAGACCGGTGGCACCAGGACGCTCAGCACGGCCAGCGCCAGGGCGCCGGGCGGCCACCCCGGGACCACCGGCCGGCCGGCGCCGATCGTGGCGCCCAGCCGTACCAGCAGCGCATCGAGCAGACCTCTCCAGTTCACCCGTCCATGATGGCGCGAGCACCTGGCAGGTCCGGACAGGTCGGGTCCGCCGGGCCCACGATTTGCCCTTGTGGTGCCCGGACGGTAGTGTTTCCTCTTGCGACGCGGGGTGGAGCAGCTCGGTAGCTCGCTGGGCTCATAACCCAGAGGTCACAGGTTCAAATCCTGTCCCCGCTACGAGGAAGACAGATATCCCGGTGCCAGAGATGGCACCGGGATATCTGTGTCTCGGCGCAGTGGTGGTCGAACTCGTGGTCCCGGTCGCCCGGCCTCGGCGAGTTTGTGTCGGGCAGGGCCCGCGTGCAACAATGTCGGGGCCGACGCGGGGTGGAGCAGCTCGGTAGCTCGCTGGGCTCATAACCCAGAGGTCACAGGTTCAAATCCTGTCCCCGCTACGAGGAGAACACAGGTCCCGGTGCCAGAGATGGCACCGGGACCTGTGCATGTCCGCCGTTCCGTGGCGCTCTCCCGGGACCCGGAGGCCGGTCCCCAGGCCGCAAGTCAGCGGCCGGGGCCCAGCGGCCGCAGATCAGCGCTGGAACCTCCCCCACCTCGAGCCGATCTCGTCCCACACCTTCCGGCCCGAACCGATCAGGGTGTCGACCAAGTCCCGGCCGAGACCGGCCGCCCCTCCCACCGAGCGACGAAGAATGTCGTCGGGCGCCCCGTTGAGCACATCGACCAGAACCGGAACCGCCTCGGGCGGCACCACTCCCGCCGACAGGGCGGGCAGATTCCTCAGCGGCAACTCGTCGACGGTGTGCTCCATCATCCGGCGGAACCTCGGGTCGGGCTGGCTGGCCGCCACCCGCCGCATGATCATCGCGTGGATCGCAGCGCCCACCGGATGGCTGCGGGTCTCGCGCAGCACCGAGGTCGCGGTGAACGGACGGGCGGGCGGCTCGGCCGGCACCGGCCTGCCCAGCCGGGCGGCGAAGGCCTCCTCGGATGCCGCCACCAGCGGCGTCCAGGCCTTCTCGGCGGCGTGGTCGACACCTCCGGTGACCCGCAGTTCGCGGACCTCGACGATCTGCTGGCAGGATCGCGCCACCTCGACGCTGAAGGCGCCCGAGGGGACCCGCCAGTCATGGTCATCGACGTCCCAGAAGGCCAGCTCGCGGGCCTCGACGCCCACCTCCACCCGCCGGGTCTGCCCCGCGGTCAGATGGACCTTCGCGAAGCCGGCCAGCCATCGTCTCGGACGGGAGGTGATCCCGGTGCGGTCGGCCAGATACACCTGCACGACGTCGTCGCCGGCCCGGGAACCGACGTTGGCGACCTCGAGGCTCACCGAGAAACCCTCCCCGGCGGTGATGTCGGTGGCGCTCAGCGCGACCTCCCGCCACTCGAAGTGGGTGTAGGACAGCCCGTGCCCGAAGCAGAATGCCGGGGTGATCGACTCGGTGGTGGTGTGCCGGTAGCCGACCGCAGGCCCCTCCCGGTACTGCACCAGATGGCCGGTCCCGGGGAACCATCGGTCGGACGCCACCTCGGACAGATCATGGGGCCAGGTCTCGGCCAACCGGCCGCCCGGGTCGACGTCGCCGACCAGCACATCGGCCAGCGCCGCTCCCCCGGCCTGACCGCCCAGACCTGCCAGCACGACGGCTCCGGCCCGGTCCGCCCAGGGAAGTGAGACCGGAGAGCCGGAGCAGACCACCACCGCGGTGTGCGGGTTGGCGGCCAGCACCGCGCGCACCAGGGCGTCGTGCTGGGCGGGGAGGTCCAGCCCGGTGCGGTCGTATCCCTCCGACTCCATCTCCTCGGGCAGCCCGACGACCACCACTGCGGCGTCGGCGTCACCGGCCCGTTCGGCGGCCTCGGCGACCAGGACCGCGTCGGTGCGATGGTCGTCGGGGTCGTATCCGCGCGCGTAGCTCACCTGGAGGTTCTTGGTCCTCAACCCCTCCAGCAGTCCGGTGACCCTGGTGGGGTTCACCTGGGAGGACCCCGCTCCCTGGAACCGCGGGCGCGCCGCGAAGGCGCCGATCAGCGCGACCCGGGCCCCGGGGGCCAGCGGAAGGACGCCGTCGTTGGCGGCCAGCACGGTTCCGGCGGCCGCGGCCCGGCGGGCCAGACGGTCGTGCTCGACCACCGGCAGCTCGGTCACCGGCGGCGGGCTCACCCGGTCGGCCAGATCGGCGACCCGCTGGGCCGAGGTGGCCACCGCCTCGGCCGACAGGCGTCCCGATCGCACGGCCGAGGCCACCGACCGGTCGAATGCGCCGTGGCTGGAGGGCATCTCCAGGTCCAGGCCGGCCTCCAGGGCGGCGACCCGGTCCCAGACCGCCCCCCAGTCGCTCATCACCAGTCCGTCGAATCCCCACTCTCGGCGAAGGGTGTCGGTCAGCAGGGCCGCGTCGGTGGTCGCCGCGGTGCCGTTGATCTGGTTGTAGGAGGCCATCACGGCGGCCGGCCTGGCCCGCCGCACGACGGTCTCGAAGGCCGCCAGATAGATCTCGTGAAGGGTCCGCTCGTCGACCACGGCGTCCACGCACAACCGCATGGTCTCCTGGTTGTTGACCGCGAAGTGCTTGACGCAGGCGCCGACCCCTCGGCCCTGGATGCCGCCGATGACCGCGGCGGCCAACTCGCCGGCCACCACCGGGTCCTCCGAGAGGTACTCGAAGTTGCGCCCACCGAGGGGATGGCGCTTGATGTTGATCCCCGGCCCCAGGATCACATCGACCCCTCGCACACCGGCCTCCACGGCCAGGGCGCCACCGATCTCCGCCGCCAGATCCCGGTCCCAGCTGGATCCGAGCACCACCGCGGTCGGGAAGCAGGTCGCCGGCAGCGACCCGCCCTCCTGATCGGGCACCCGCAGACCGCCCGGCCCGTCGGACAGTCGCAGCGGCCGCAGTCCGGTCCCGGTGGACGCCTCGGTGTGCCAGTCGTCGGCTCCCGACAGCAGCCGGATCTGGTCGGTGAGGGGCAGGTCATGGACGTCAGCCGATGTCATGGCCCCACCCTATGCGCCGTGCGGTGCCCGGGAGCGGTCCTCAGGGCCGATACCCCGGCGTCCTCACCTCACCTGTCCCAGCGCCCGGGTGACCAGCTGGCGGGCCTTCTCGACCTCCTTCTGGTAGCCGGCCAGGTCGCCGGCCGACAGGGCCTTGTCGGCCGCGGTGAAGGCGGCCTGGGCCTGGCTGAGCAGCTGTCTGGCCTGGGCGGAGGTGGCGGGCGGCGCAGAGCCGCCCGAGGAGCCGGACCCGGAGTCCTGGTTCTCGGCGGTCTGGGCCCCGGCGTCTCCCCCGAAGACCTGGTTGAGCGCCTCCTGGAGGGTGCCGCCGATACCGACATGGGTGCCGAAACGAACCGCCACGAACCGCAGTACCGGATACCCGCCCGAACCGGTCTGCCGCTGGGCGTAGATCGGCTGGACGTACAGCAGCCCGCCGCCGACCGGCAGGGTCAGCAGGTTGCCCAGGGTGGCGCTGGCCGATCCCTTGTTCTGGTAGGGCAGCAGCTTCGCCGAGACATTCGTGTCAGAGTTGATGGCGCTGGCCGTCTGGTTGGGGCCGTCGATCTGGGTGGAGCTGGACATCCGCAGCACGCGGATCTTCCCGTAGTCCGGTTTCGTGGCGTCCGAGCCGACGGCCATGTAGGCGGCCAGGTTCTCCCTCTTGTTGGGCACCATCGCCGCGGTGCTGCGGAAGACCGGGGTGCTCTCCCCCGGCCAGCGAATGGTGAGGTAGTAGGGCGGTTCGGTGCCCTGGTTGCTGCGCACCGGGTCCTCGGGAGCCTCCCACAGGTCATTGCGCTGGTACCAGGTGTCGGGATCGGTGGTGTGGTAGCGACCCAGGATCTGCCGTTGGACCTTGAACAGGTCCTGCGGGTACCGGACGTGCTGGAGAAGGTCCGCCGACATCGCCGTCCGCGGCTTGACCAGACCCGGGTAGACCTTCTGCCAGGACTTGAGGATCGGGTCGCTCTGGTTCCAGGCGTACAGCTGGACCGTGCCGTCATAGGCGTCGACGACCGCCTTGACGGAGTTCCGGATGTAGTTGACCTGCTCGTCGGGCTGCGCCTGGCGCTGTTGGGAGTTCGAGTCGCTGCTGGCCTGGCGCAGGTCCACCCGCGTGGAGTTCGGGTAGTTCCCGGAGGTGGTGTACCCGTCGACGATCCACACCAGACGTCCGTTGACCAGACTGGGCAGGGCGTCGCTGTCGACCTTGAGCCAGGGCGCGACCCGGGTCACTCGGTCCAACGGGGTGCGGTCGTAGAGGATCCTGGAGTCGGAGTGCACGCGGTCGGAGAGCATCAGGTTGATGTCGGCGAACTTGGTTGCGTACATCGCGCGGACCAGCAGGTTGCCGACCCGCACGCCCCCCTTCCCGTCATAGGTGCTCTTGCTCTCCGAGCCGGTGGCCCCCTGGCCGCCGCCGGGGGTGTCCAGCTCGACGGGACTGGCTCCCGGCCGGGCGCCCACGACCACGTACTGGGTGGACCGCTCGCCGTAGTAGATCCGCGACTGGGTCTCCTTGAGGGCCCCGACGGTGGGGATGTCCCGGGCCAGCCACTGCGGCTCCCCGGAGACCTGCCCCTTGTTCCCGTAGGCGGCCACCAGTCCGTATCCATGGGTGTAGACGGTGTGGACGTTGTTCCAGCTCTTGTCGGTGACACCGGCCAGATCGATCTCGCGGGCGGCCACCACGGCGTCGGTCGTGGTTCCGTCCACCCGGTACCGGTCGACGTCCAGGGTGCCGGGGAAGGAGTAGAAGCCGCGCACCTGCTGGAGCTGCTCGAAGGTGGGTCCGAGCACCGCCGGATCCATCAGCCGGATGGCCGGCAGGGCCTCGGCGTCTGCCTTCAGCTGGCCGGCGCTGGCACTGGTCCTGGCCGAGTAGTCGGAGATCGTGGTGCCGGCCACACCGAAGGCCGCGCGGGTCGCCGCGATGTTGTTGACGATGTAGGGGCGTTCCTTGTCGGGTGCGTCGGGAGAGACCGAGAAGCGCTGCATGAACGCCGGGTAGATGCCCTGGACGATGATCGTGGCGACCAGCATCAGGACGATTCCGACGCCGGGCACACCCCAGTGGCGGAGTTTGGCGTTGACCAAGAACAGCGCCGCGACCAGGAAGCAGATCACCGCCACGATGGCCTTGGCGGTCACCCGGTAGTGGTCCGCGGTGTACCCGATTCCGGTGAACAGCGGGCTCTGCGACACCGCCAGCCCGTAGCGGCTCAGCAGGCTGGACAGCCCGATCAGCACCAGCCCGACGGCCACCAGCACCGACAGGTGGGCCTGGGCCCGGGGACTGAAGAGGTGCTGGTGCTCCCGTCTGGTCCGCGACGTCCCACCAGGAGTGAGGATCGCCGGGGTGAGGATGGTCACCGCACCCCTGGCGAGGTAGACCGCCAGTGCGCCGATCAGGGCGAGCACGACGGCGGTGATGCCCATGTTCACCAGGAAGCGCAGCCAGGGGTAGGTGAACAGGTAGAAGGACACGTCGATCCCGAAGTAGGGGTCCCTGGTCCCGGTCGGGGTGCGATTCCACCAGGCGAGCATGGTGGGGGTCTCGGCGGCCGCCGAGAATCCGGCAAGCAGACCGACGAAGAGCGAGGGCACCAGGATCGCGGTGCGACGGTGGCTCTCCAGGAATCCCTGGTCGGTGCGCCCGCGTGAACCGGTGGTTTTGCGCCGGCCGCCGGGCCGTCCGGTCCCCCCGGAGCCGGAGGGGTGCTCCGGGTCACCGGCCCTCCCGGCGGGTTCGGGCCGCTGCGAGGCCTTCCGGCGCGACATCCGGAAGGCGATCACCATGTTGATGGCGGTGCCACCGCTCACCAGCACCATTCCGGCCACGAAGAGTCCGGCGGCGGCCAGCAGCCGCACCAGATAGACGTCCCGGTAGCCGACCGCGGAGTACCACAGGAGATCGGTGGTGATGGTCGAGGCGATCGACCAGGCGATCAGGAGCCCGACCACCGCAGCCGCCACGATGAGCAGCACTCGCGACCTCCCTCGGGGCGCGGATCCGCCGACGATCCTGGGCATCGGTCGAGTGGTGCTCACTGTGGCTCCATCCCTGAGTGGTCGGGTTGTGCATCATCGGGTCCGGGGAGGTCGTCGGTCCCGGAGTCGTCGAGGGTGCTCAGCAGTGCGGCCTCCAGGGAGGGAACCAGGTTGGCCGCTCCCAACAGCTCGTCGGGATGACCGAGCACCCGGGCGACCGAGAAATGGCTCCCGTCGCGCATCGCCCCGCTGACCACCCTCAGGTCCTGACGGCGGGGATGGCCTGCCACGTACTCGGCGGCCCGGTCGGGGTCCTCGGGGATGGAGGCCTCCTCGTCATCGGGCAGGAAGACGCGTTCGACGCTCACCGCGACGCCCTGGACGGTCGGCGGCCAGGCGATGGCCGACAGTGTCTGCTCCAGGTGGTCGCCGCCGTGGAAGTCCTCCTGCTCGACGCTGGACAGGGAGTCGGGAGATCCCGCCGACAGCTGGCCCACAAGACTGGGCTCGGCGGCCAGCAGATCTGCGGTGGGCACCAGGGCGAACAGCCGGGCCGGCAGCCCCCAGCCCTCCGCGCCGAGGAACCGGTCGATCTCGGTGAGAGCCGCCACCAGCGGGTCGGACCGGTGGTCGGCACTTCTGCCGCAGCGGGCGGTGCTGTTGCAATCGCGCGTGATGTTGGAATCGGCCCTGCTGCCGCAGTCGGCCTCAGTGCCGCAGTCGTCCGTGGTGCCGCCGGCCGCGGTGCGGGCACCGGCCTGGCGGGTGTCGTCGCTCAGCAATGCGGGATCTCCTTGGCGTCGGTGCCCTGGCGCAGCTTCTGCAGGGCCGAGATGGCGTCCTTGAGGGTCGAGACCTTGACCAGCGTCATCCGGGTGGAAACCCCCTGGACGTCGCGGCAGTTGGCGGAGGGCACCAGGAAGATGCGGGCGCCGTCGCGCTGGGCTCCGGCAATCTTCTCCTGGATGCCGCCGATGGCCCCGATGGTGCCGTCGGGAGAGATCTCACCGGTGCCGGCGACGTTGAGGGTGCCGAGCAGATCTGTGCTGGCGATCGTCTGGTAGACCCCCAGCGAGAGCACCAGACCGGCGCTGGGCCCGGTGATGCTGCTGGGCACCCCGAAGGTCACGGTCGGGGCGTAGCGGTAGCCGGTCGACAGGCTGACCCCGATCAGCGGGGTCCGGGGGTCGCTGCGGGAGGCTGAACTGACCACCTGGACGTTCCTGGCGGCGCCGCCGCGCAGCACGGCCATCGCGACCGTGTCTCCCACCCGGTGGCGACGGATCGCCCGCTGGACGTCGGCCACCGACTGGACGGCCGTGCCGTCGACCTTCTGGATCAGATCACCGGGGACGAGGGTGTTGTAGGAGGGCCCGCCCACCGTGACCGCATCGATCATCGGCATCTCGGTGACGGGCTGACCGGCGGCCCTCAGGGCGGCGACCACGGCGTCGCGCTGGGAGGTGTCCATGCTCTGGACCTCGGAGGCCTTGACCTCGTCGGCGGACTGGCCGGCCGGGTATATCGCGTCGCGCTGGATGACATCGCGGTGCGGCAGCCAGTAGGCGACGAGGGCCTCCACAAGGCTGAGACGACCGTCGACGGTCGTCATGGAGACGGTGGTCATCCGCAGCTCGGCCCGGGAGGTGCGGGTCGGCAGTCCCTGAACCTGGATGAGGGGTCGTCCCTGATCGGTGGAGGCCAGCACATTGACCGTGCGACCGGGGGCCCAGCTCACGAAGGGCACCGGGACGAAGGACATCGCGATGATGAGAATCAGGACCACGACCGCGGAGATGAGGGCGGTGGCCCGGTAGCCACCCTGCCCGGGATCCCTGCGGGTCCGCGGGCTGCGACTCCCGGGCCACCGCCAGTCCTCCACGCTGAGGGTGCTGCGCCCAGCGGGAGCGCGATCGGGAGCAGGAGCGGACATGGCCGTCATGCTACCCGCGACCCCCCGATGGACCGACAGTCCGTGTCGGGGGCCGATTGCACCCCAGGGACCACTATGGGTGGTGCCACCGGCTCTCTAGACTGGGTGGACCCCAGGAATCACACCTCAGGAGATGGGCATGAACGACGGTCCGCACGACTCGACCCCCGATCCGGGCCAGCCCGATCCCGACGACATGGCCGAACAGTTCCGCAAGATGATGCAGCAGTTCGGCCTCCCGATGCAGGGAGACCCCGCCGACTTCATGTCCCAGCTGTCCCAGATGCTTCAGGGCATGTCGGTTCCCGGCACGGGCGCCCCGGTCGGCTTCCAGGCCCCCGGCCAGCAACCGGGCCGCGCCGGCGCGCTGGACTGGAACCGGATCAAGGACCTGGCCCGTCATGTCGCCGCCACCAAGGGTCCGGACCCGACCCCGGGCAGAGGCGACCGGGAGGCTCTGCTGGACGCCTCGCGGCTGGCCGAGAACTGGCTGGACCAGGCCTGTGAGTTCGCCCAGGTGGCGGCACAGCCCGAGGCCTGGAGCCGCGCGGAGTGGATCGAGAACACCTTCGGCGCCTGGCAGAAGGTTGTCGAACCGGTGCTGACCTCGTTGACCTCGGCGATGACGAACCTGCTGGTCCCCGACTCCGGGGAGAATCCTCAGGATCCGATGGCGGCCCTGGGCGCGATGATGGGCCCCGTCCTGCGTCAGATGGCGTCGATGCTCTACGGTTCGCAGCTGGCGGAGGGACTCGCCGATCTGGCCGTCACCACCGTCAGCGGCACCGAGATCGGCCTCCAGGTGCTGCCTCAGGCCCAGGTGGTGCTACTGCCGTCCAACATCGCGGCCGCCTGGAACGACCTGGACCTGGACCCACGCGACATCGAGATCTACCTCGTGCTGCGCGAGGCCGCCCGCCAGCGGCTGTTCAATGCCGTGGGATGGCTGGGACCACAGCTGCTGGCCCTGGTGGAGCACTACGCGCGAGGGATCCGGATCGACTCCTCGGCCATCGAGGACGCCGTCGACGTCGACGATCTGTCACAGCTCACCCCGGACAAGATCCAGGAGCTGTCGCGACGCCTTCAGGGCCGGCTCTTCGAGCCGACCCGCACCCCCGAGCAGGAGGGGGTGCTGTCCCGCCTGGAGACCCTGCTGGCGCTGATCGAGGGGTGGGTGGACGAGGTCACCAGTCAGGTGGCCGGGCTGTGGATGCCTCAGCACGCCCAGCTGGAGGAGGCCGTCCGTCGGCGTCGGGCCACCTCCAGTCCCGCCGAGGCCTTCTTCTCCTCCCTACTCGGACTGCAGTTGAGCCCCCGGAGGGTGCGCGACGCCGCGAATCTGTGGGCGGCACTGCGCGACGGCCGCGGCACGGTCGGACGTGACGCCGTGTGGCACCACCCCGATCTGATGCCGACCGCCGCCGATCTGGACGACCCGCTGGGCTATGTCTCCGGGGAGTCGGTCCACAACGGCGACGAGATCACCGCCGACCTGGACGCCGAGCTCGAGGAGTTGCTGCGCGCCGAGGGCGAGGACGACTGAGTTCCAGTCCGCAGCCGCCCGGATCTGACTCGACAGCACACCGGGATCCGACTCGACGGCACGCCGGGTTCCGACTGGACGGCGCATCGCTCCCCCGCCGTGCAGCGAGGGGCCGGCTCCCGGTCAGTCCTCGGCCAGGTCGTCGTCCAGACTGTTCTGGTCGTGGGTCCGCTGAGTGGCCCAGCTCCATCCCAGCAGGAAGCCGTCGGCCTCCTGGGCTCTGGGAAGGCAGCCGGCCAGGGCGCGGAACGCCGGGCCGTGGTTGGCGTGCACCAGGTGGCACAGCTCGTGAATGAGGACGTGGTCGATCACCCAGGGTGGGAACCCGATCATCCGGTCCGACACCCTGATCTGGCCGCTGGCCGGGGTGCACGAGGCCCAGCGGTGCTGCTGATTGCCCACCCAGCGCACGGAGTCGAGCCCGAGGGCGTAGCCGACCCTCGGTTCGATGTACTGCCGGGCAAGTGCTCTGGCCCGGCGTGTCAGGTCGACCGGCCCGGTGCCGTGGTGGTCCCGGTTTTCCCTGGCCAGCAGCTTGCCGACCAGCGCATCGACCTGACGCTGCTCGCTCTGCGGATCCATCTGGTCGGGCACCATCACGAGGATGGCGTCCCCCTCGCGCCTGGCGGCCAGAGTCCGCCGACGACGGGCGCTGCGTCGGATGATCACCCTGGGCGCAACGCCCAGGTCGACCGGTCGGGAGTCCGCAGGGATCCCGGTGGGAAGGTCCGGCGCCTCGGCGAGGCCGGACTCGTCGAAGATGGCGGGCTGGTGAGTCATGACACCATCATGGCGGTGACCACTGACAGTTCTGTGCACGCCGCCAGTTCTGTGCTCGCGGCGTCCGGCTGACCGACAGAGCTCTCGCCCCGGACCCGTGCTGTCCGGGTGTCCGGCGTTGTCGAGATCTCCTGGGTTGTCTGTGCTGTCGGGGTTGTCGGCGCTGTCAGGGATGTCGGCGCTGTCAGGGTTGTAGGTGTTGCCGGGATCGGGTTCGGTGTTGTCACAGGTGTTGCCCGGCCGTTCGATGTGTTGTCCGTTCGGGCCCTGGTGTCTCCCGTTGCCCTCGACCTCTGGCCGCGGCGGGGGCGGTCGGTCAGGATCTGTGCCATGACAGCTCTTCTTCCCCCGGCCCATCCGGACCTGGCCTGTGAGATCGTCCAGGTGCCCCACGGTGTCCGGCTGCTGTGCCCCGACGGCCGATCCTTCCTGCTGCGCGGCACCACCGTCGAGAAGCTGGTGGAGGGCCGCCTTCCCGATGCGATCCTGCAGACCATGGCCACCCTGGGTCTCGTGGTGGACCGAACGCCGATCACCGTGGCGGTGGTGGGTTCCGGCTCCCTGGCCGCCGCCGTCCGCGAGGCGGTCCAGTCGGTCTGCGGGGCACTGGTGGTGGAGTTGGGCGAGGGCACCGGTCGGCGCAGCTCCTCGGGACACTGGTCCATCCTGGCGGACCCGGGATCTCGGCTCAGCCCCGGCCTGACGGTGGTCTGCCCCCAAGACCCGCTGGGTCTGCGGGAGCCGGTGCAACTGTGTCAGGACCGCGGGATTCCGGTGGTGGTGGGCTGGGCAGGTACCTCCGGCGCCTGGTTGGGACCCGTCGCCCTGCCGACCCGACCGGGCTGCCAGGACTGCCTGGACACCGGAATGGCCCGGCGGGACCCGCTGTGGGCCCATACCGCAGCGGCTCTGGCAGGCTCGTCATCGGCGTGGGGGCCGCGCCAGTGGGTGGCCCAACAGATCTCCCGTCTGGTCGACCAGGGATCACGGGGAGCCGACTGGATCACACCCTCCTGGTCGTCCTGGACGAGCGAGCACCATCACACCGCAATCCTCGACCCGCTTCCCGACTGCCCGCGGTGCCGCCCGCACCGACACTCACCGGCCCCACGAGCAGCATGACCGGGACCCCCGACGCCGCCTCAGCTGCGCACCTCGTCGAGAGTGGCGAGCAGCTCGTCGGCGTACCGCTTGATCTTGCTGGGGCCGATCCCCGAGATCTGTCGCAGATCATCGGGTCCCGAGGGCATCTGCTCGGCCACGGCCAGCAGGGTGGCGTCGGTGAGCACCACGAAGGCGGGCACCTTGTCGCGGTGCGCACGGTCCAGCCGCCAGGCGCGAAGCCGGTCCACCACGGCCGGGTCGACGTCGACCTCGCAGGCCATGTGATGACCCAGTTTCCGGTCGGCGGCGGCGGTGAGGGGACCCCCGCAGACCCGGCAGTCCAGCAACTTGACAGTGCGGTGTCTGGCGGGTCGCCCCGAGGTCGACGTCGTGGCGGCGTCCGGGGTGCCCGGAAGCCCCTTGAGGTAGCGCGAGATGCCGTACCGGCCCTTGGCGGTGCTGTTGCGGGCGAAGGTGATGTACAGGTGCCGGCAGGCACGGGTCACCGCGACGTGAAGAAGGCGCCTCTCCTCGGCCAGTTCCTCGGGCCGGGTGGCCATCACGAAGGGCACCATCGCGTCCGAGACGCCGATCAACGCCACCCCGCGCCACTCCAGCCCCTTGGCGGCGTGCATCGTGGAGATCGTGACCCCGTCCACAGCCGGGGCCTGCTGCAGTGCGGCCGCCTGCTGGAAGGCCCGGTCGACATCGGCCAGACGGGCCTGGGAGTCCCCGGTCATCACCGTGCCGGCCAGGTCGTGGAGGGCCTGGAGAGACTCCCACCGCTGCCGCACGCTGCCCTGGCCCTCCGGGGCCTGGGCCGTCCAGCCCAGCCCGGCGAGCACCTCCTCGGCGTCCTGGAGTCCCAGGCCGGCCTCCCCCGGACCCTGCTCGACGCGCCGGGAGACCGCCGCCAGGGTCTGGCGAACCTCGGCACGGTCGTAGAACCTCTCGGCCCCCTTGATGAGGTAGGGGATCCCGGCCTCGGTGAGCGCGGTCTCCAGGGCCGGGGCCTGGGAGTTGACCCGGTGCAGCACGGCCAGATCTGCCCAGCCGATCCCCCTGCCGTGCAGCTCGCTCAGCCAGGCGGCCACCCCGGCGGCCTCCGCAACCTGGTCGGCGAAGGCTGCGAAGCGCGGCTGCGGGCCGTCCTCGGCCTGGGCGACGAGACGCACCCCCTGGTCCTCGCCGATCTGGTTGTCCTTCTTCCCGCCATGGTGCAGCACGGTGTTCGCCAGGGCCACGATCTGCGGGGTGGAGCGGTAGTTGCGCATCAGTTCTATCCGGGTGGCGCCGGGATGCTCGGCGAGGAAGCCGGTGAGGTACTCGGCCCTGGCTCCGGCGAAGGCGTGGATGGACTGGTGCGGGTCCCCCACCACGCACACGTCGTCGCGTCCCCCGAACCACAGCTCCAGCAGGGTGTGCTGGATCGGGGAGACGTCCTGGTACTCGTCGACCACGAAGTGGCGGTACTGGTCGTGCACCCGGGCGGCGATCTCGGGATGGTCGGTGAGCAGGCCGACCGCGCACAGCAGGATGTCGTCGAGATCGATCACCCCGGTCTCCCTCTTGACGGCCTCATATCCCGACAGCACCCGGCCCACGACCGCCGCCGAGGCCCCGGCGACGACTCGTCCCTCGGCCCTGGCCAGTGCCGGGTACTGCTCCGTTCCGACGTTGGAGACCTTGGCCCAGGAGACCTCGGCCGACAGGTCGCGCAGCAGGGCGGTGTCCACCCCCAGGCCGACTCTGCGGGAGGCCTCGGCGAGCATCCGGAACCGGGCGTCGGAGACTCGCGGCAACTCGCAGCCGTAGGCGCTCGGCCAGAAGTACCGCACCTGACGCAGTGCGGCCGAGTGGATGGTTCGCGCCTGCACTCCCCGCACTCCCAAGGCTGCGAGCCTGCCCCTCATCGTGCCGGCGGCCCGGGTGGTGAAGGTCACCGCCAGGGTCCGGTGCGGGTCGGCCCGCCCGGTGGCGGCCGCCCAGGCGATCCGGTGGGTGATCGCCCGCGTCTTGCCGGTCCCCGCCCCGGCCACCACGCAGACCGGGGCGCCGAAGGTGGTGGCGACCTGGCGCTGCTCGGGATCCAGGGCGTCGAGTATCCGGTCGGCAGTCTCATCGGGTGTCACGGGGTGAACACTAGGCGCGGCCCACGACGGTTTCCCAGCCCGCCGGGTCTGCGACGGTCCCACCGCCCCCGATCGGCAGTCCCTGCCGGACCCGGATGCAACGGCCCGTCGGGACCGGTCCACCGGGAGCGTGACGATATGGTCTGGCCAGGACGGGAGGCCAGCAGATGAGCACTCAGCGGAGCGCGACCGTGACGGTCGTCGACTCATGGGAGTGTGCCGTCCGGGAGGTCCTGGACGCCCTGCAGCCGCCCGCCGATCCCGACGTCGACCCCTTCCGGCTCCCTCTGCTGGTGGCTCCGTCGCGGGCCCACGGCCGGGCCATCGCCCAGCAGTTGGCCCTCCGCGACGGGATCGCGGCGGGCATCGGAGGGGTGACGCCGGCTCGGCTGCGCACCGATCTGGAGAGCCTGCTGCTGGGTCTGCACACCGCCGACGACCCCTGGCGCGGAGCGGCTCTGGCCCTGCGCATCGCCGGGGTCCTCGACGACGTCGATCAGCCGTGGGCGCTGCCGGTCCGCCAGCACCTGACCGCCCTGGTGACCAGTGGGGTGCCCAGTCCGGCCTGGGATCTTGCCAGGCGCACCGCCGCCGATCTCGAGACGGTGGCGGGGCAGTGGCCCCAGATCCTCACCAGCTGGGCCCGCGGAGAGGATGTCGACGCCGCCGGACGCCCGCTGGACCCGGCCCACGCCTGGTGGGCGCCGCTGTGGCGCAGGCTGCTGGACCAGGATCACGACGTCCCGGACCCCGCCCGCCGTCGCGACCTGCTGGCCGACGCCCTGGCCGATCCGTCGACCGTGCTGCCATGGTCGCGCTGCGCCTGGCTGACCGGACCCTCCAGCACCCCGGCCGATCGCGATCTGGCGGCGAACCTGGGACGGCGTCTCGGCTGCCGGGTGATCCATCTGGACACCGCCTGCCGCACTGTCGGGGACCAGACACTTCCCACCACCGATGGTGCCTGGGGATCCTTCAACCGCGTCAGGACAGCCTCCCGCACGGCCTGGCAGCGTCGCCTCGACGGCCAGCCGGCGACGACCGGTCCCCGTCCCGGCACCGGGTCCGACACCGGAGCGGATTCAGGACCCGATTCAGGCTCCGAGGAGGGACCGGGAGCGAGCGCAGGGGCGGGTGGCCCCACCACTCTGCTCGCGGCCCTGGTCGGCGGCTCGACCGGGGAACGACCCGCGCCCGACGGCACCGTGCGCATCCACGACTGCCACGGCCCGGACCGACAGGTCGAGGTGGTTCGCGACGTGCTGTGCGAGGCGATCGCCGAACTGCCCGGCCTGGAGCCGCGGGACATCGTCGTCGTCTGCCCCGATCCCCAGGTCGAGCAGATGCTGGCGGCCCTGGTCTGCCCGGCCGACCCGGCGGCCGAGGGCGCCCATCCGGCGCGCAGCCTGCGCGTTCAGGGTCCCGCCCACCAGACGACCAATCCGGTCGCCGAGGCGGTGGTGCGGGTGTTGGGACTGGGATCGGCCAGGGCCGGCGGTTCGGGACTGATCCAGCTGTGCGCCATGCCGGCGGTCGCACGGAGGTTCTCCTTCTCCCCCGACGAGCTCGCCGAGATCGCCCGGCTGGTCACCGATGCCGGGATCCGATGGGGGTTGGACGCCGGGTCGCGGGCCCGCGCCGGGCTGCCGCAGGTCCGGCAGTCGACCTGGCTGGCAGGGGTGGAGCGGATGCTGCTCGGGGCGGCGATGTCATCGACCCCGCCGGGATGGCTGGCCACCGTCACCCCGGTGGAGGGGGTCGGATCGGCCGACATCGACCTGGTCGGGCGGCTCGCCGAGCTCATCTCGCGGGTGCGGCGCGCCGTCCTGGACAGCACGCAGCCCGCCACCGTCGAGCAGTGGACCGGTCGGATCGCCCGGATGGTGGCCGAGCTCACCGCCTCACCAGCCGCCGGAGCCTGGCAGGGGCCGGCCACGGTCGGCACCCTGGCACGACTGGCCGCGGGCCCCGAGGTCCGACTGGGCGTCACCGAGGTCATCGCGCTGCTGGAGGATCGGGTCCCGGCGGCCCGACCCCCGATCTGGTTCGACGGCAGCACCCACGTGTGCGGACCGAGAGACCTGGACGGGATCGCCCACCGGGTCGTGATCCTGCTCGACCCCGACGGCGGCGGCGAGCCGCCCGACGAGCTGCGCGGGCTGCGCGATCCCGGCGATCCCGAGCGCGACCCCGGCGCCCTGGCCCGCCAGCTGCTGTTCGACGCGGTGGCCTCCGCCCGGCAGCGTCTGGTGGTGGTGCGGCAGGCCCACGACCCGGTGACCAACGCGCCGGTCCTTCCCGGCCCCTTCTCCGCCACCCTGGACGCCGCCATCGACCGGCTGGGCGTCGATGCGGCCGCCGTTCATCTCGACCACGGTCTGCAACCCTTCTCCCGCACGGAGTTCGACCCTGACCGGCAGCGCCGTAGTTTCGACCCGGCGTGTGCAGCCGGAGCCACCGCCTCGTGCCTGGCCCCCGGCGTCATCACCGCCGAACCGCGCATCGCCCCGCTGCTGCCGGCTCCCGCCTCGGTGGGCGCCGGCGTGTGGTCGCCCGCCGATCTCGCCGGTGTGCTGCTCAACCCGGCGAGGGCCCTGCTGCGCGCCCGGCTGGGCACCGACACCCGCAGCTGGCGCGAGGAGCCCGCCGACGAGCTCCCGCTGGACCTGGGGCCGCTGGACAGCTACGGGGTGCGCGCCCGGCTGCTGGCCGATCTGGAACGGGGCGCCAGTCCCGAGGACGCCCGGACCGCCGAGCGGCTGCGCGGTTCCACCCCGCCGGGCCGGATCGGCCTGGATGCGCTGGCCACCGAGCTCGACCGGGCCACCGCGATCCGGGCCACCGCCCAACGCGCCCGCGCGGCGGGCTCCGAGCAGCTGGTCGACGTCGATGTGGCGCTGTCCGGCGGCGATCTTCCTCCGCTGTCATGGCCCCAGGGCGCCCTCACCGAGCCGGATCGCCGGCTGCGGGTCGCCGGTCGGGTCCCGGTGTGGGGCGACGCGGTGGTGCACGCCAGTCCCTCGCGCGCCTCGGCCCGGGACCTGCTGAGGAGCTGGATCGAGCTGTTGTGCGTTGCGGACGGGCGGCCCGGCCAGTGGCGGGCTGTGCTGGCGTCGAACTCCCAGCCCTGGATCCTGGCGGCGCCCGACCCGCAGCGGGCCGCCGACCTGCTCGCCGGGCTCGCCCGACTGGCGTGGTGGTCGACACAGCAGCTGGTGCCCCTGCCGCTGCGCACGATGGCGGTGATCGGTGGCCTGACCCGCGGCCCCCGTGCCGAGTGGGCCACCGAGAGGTCCGGGGTGGGCGTCCAGTGGGCCCGTGAGTTCGACGACGACTGGGCCGTCTTCCTCGACGAGGACGAGCAGAGCCTCCGGGCCACCTGCCTGGCCCGCGGAACGACCGCGGAGGATCTTGGCCGGTGGCTCTTCGAACCCGTCCAGGCCGCCTCCGGTCGCCCTGCCGTCGGCTCTCCCGGGGGGTCTCGATGACGGACATCCCTCAGACGGGCCGACCCTTCGACATCACCGCCGACCTGCCCCACGGCACCACCCTTCTCCAGGCCAGTGCCGGCACCGGGAAGACCTGGGCGATCGCCGCTGTGGTGGCCCGCGCGGTCGCCTCCGGTCAGGTGAGCATGGACCGGGTGCTGCTGGTGACCTTCAACCGGTCGGCGGCGCGACAGCTGAGGTCGCGGGTCCACGCGAGACTGGTCTCGGCCCACCGGCTGCTCACCGGGGGGCGGGACGCCGCAGACGAACTGGACACCGTCCTGGCGTCGCGACCCGACGGCGAGCGCGCCCAGATGGCGGACCGGCTGCGGGCGGGTCTGGACGCCTTCGAGGACGCCACCATCACCACCACCCACGAGTTCGCCTCGAGGATGCTCGACGAGCTGGGGGTGCTGGCCGACCACGACCGGTCCTCACGGCTGCTGGCCGACGCGGGACCTCTCACCGACCAGGTGGCCGCCGACCTGTACCTGAGGGCGAATCTGGACCAGGACAGGCCGCCCTCCCCCGCACCCTCTCTTCGACTGGCCCGACAGGTCGCCGTCCAGTACCGCGAGGTGGAGATCGCAGAACCCTCGGGGACCCCCCGATCCCTGGACCGGACGCGGTGGGCCCGGGCGGTGCGGGCCGAGGTGGACCGGCGCAGCAGGGCTCAGGGCTGGCACACCTTCGACGACCTGATCGCCGACCTGGCCCACGCACTGGCCGATCCGGACCGCGGTCCGGCGGCGGTCCGGACGCTGTCGACGCGCTTCTGCCTGGTGATGGTCGACGAGTTCCAGGACACCGACCCGCTCCAGTGGGCGGCCCTCGACCTGGCTTTCCGGGGCAGGGTCGACCTGTGGCTGATCGGCGACCCCAAGCAGTCCATCTACGCCTTCCGGGGAGCCGACATCCACTCCTACCTGGAGGCCACCGAACGGGTCGACCGGGTGCTGGCGCTGAGGGTCAACAGGCGCGCCGACCAGCCGGTGGTGGCCGGCATCTCGCACCTCTTCGGCCCGGCCCTGCTGGGCGACTCCAGGATCCGCCTGGAACCGGTGGAGGCCTGGCACACCGGCAGCCGGCTGGGATGCCGGGCCACCGATGGACACCGCTACAGCTGGGAGCGACCGGTTCAGCTGCGCTGCATCCGGTCAGAGCGGGGCTCGATGGACGGTGCCACCGCCGACCGGCGGATCGCCGAGGACCTGGCCAACCAGGTGGTGATGATGCTGGAGGGAGGCTCCACCTGGACCGATGACGACGGCCGGGTGCGTCCCCTGAGCGCCCCCGACATCGCCGTTCTGGTGCGCACCCGACGGCGGGGTTCCCAGATCCGGGCGGCGCTGGCCTCGGTCGGCCAGCCGGCCGTCTTCAGCGGGGACGAGTCGGTGTGGAGCAGTGCCGCCACCGCGGACCTGATCGACCTGCTGGACGCTCTGTCGCGACCCGAACCGGCGGTGATGGCACGACTGGCCCTGTCGCCACTGGGTGGGGGTCGTCCCGAGGAGATGGTGCGTCCCGACTCACGGGTCAGGCCCGATCTCGCGGTGTCGATCGGATCGTGGGCCCGGCGCTGGGACCAGCTGGGCCCCTGGGGGCTGGTCGACGAGGCGGTGCGACGACCCGGGGTGATGCCCTCGATGCTCTCCGATCCTCGCGGCGAGCGGTATCTCACCGACCTGCGCCAGGCGGCCCAGTTGTCGGCCACCGAGTCCCGGGACCGGGCGGACGGCTCCCTAGCCGGCCCCGAGGGAGCCGGCCGGCCAGGCCCGGCCGAGCTCGCCGGGTGGCTGCGGGACCAACGGGACTCGGCCTCGGTGGAGTCCCCGCGACGCCTGGAGACCGATCGGCGGGCGGTGACGATCATGACCATTCATCAGGCCAAGGGGCTGGGTTTCCCGGTCGTCCTGCTGCCCGACGCGGCCCGCAGCTGGCCCATGAGGGACAGGGACGAGCCGCTGGTCTGGCATGACGGGGCCCGACGGGTCCTCGACCTGGGAGGAGGCCAGGGCCACCGCCGGGAGCAGGCGTGGGAGTCGCATCTGGCCGACCAGCGGGCCGAGGACCTGCGCACCCTCTACGTCGGACTCACCCGGGCCCGGTCCGCCCTGCGGCTGTGGTGGGCCCCGGACCGGCGACAGCACCGTGGTTCGCCGCTGCACCGGCTGCTCGCCTTCGACCACCTGTCGGTGCAGACCCCCGGCCCCGGCCAGCAGGACGTCGATCCGGCCCGGCTGAGCTGGCTCGATCCCTCCCTCATCGAGGTGGCCCAGGTGCCTCGCCAGATGCTGCTGACCCGCCATGACCGGGCGGCGGAGTCCGCGGTGGCGGCTCCTCGCAGCCTGGACCGACGGATCGACCGCTCCTGGGGACGCACCTCCTACTCCGGTCTGACGGACGGTCTGCACACCTTCGGTGTCGATCCCCGGGCCAGTGGTGCGGACCGACCGGCAGGCACCGATGAGCCGCAGGAGGCCGAGACCTCGACGCAGACGACCGAGGCCATCGGCGGGCAGGACCCGGGGTCGGGGCTGTGCGCGATGCCCGGCGGAACCGCCTTCGGCACCCTGGTGCACGCCATTCTGGAGCGGGTCCGTCCGGTCGGCGAGGGGCTGTCCGCCGATGTTGCGGACCAGACCTCGGCGGCTCTGGCCCAGACCCCCCTTCCGGGGGTGAGCCCCGAGGATCTCGCCCGGGGCCTGGTCGACGTGATGCGCACCCCGCTGGGCGAGCTCACCTCGGGCCTGAGACTGTGCGACATCGGCGAGGGGAACCGGCTCGCCGAGCTCGGCTTCGAGTTGGCGATGGCGCCCGACTCCCGGCACGCCTCGGTGCTGGCCGACATCGCGGCCGCCCTGAACGACCCCGGTCTGGTGTCCCCCGAGGATCCGCTGGCCGACTACGGACGCGTGCTGGCCGACTCCCCCGCCTCCGACCGGGTCCTGGCCGGATTCCTCACCGGCTCCCTGGACGCCGTGCTGAGACTGCCCGACCAGCGCCATGTCGTCGTCGACTACAAGACGAACCGGGTCCCGCTGCCTCCCGGGGAGTCGCTGGAGCCTCGGCACTACGGCCACGCGACGATGACGCAGATGATGATCGACTCGCACTATCCCCTCCAGGCGATCCTCTACAGCGCCGCGCTGCACCGCTTCCTGGCGGCCCGACTGCCCGGGTACGATCCCGCGCGCCACCTCGGCGGGGTGGGCTATCTGTTCGTCCGGGGAATGACCGGCGACACCCCTGCACCGGCAGCCCCGGTGCTGGGCGGCTCTGTTCAGGGCAGCTCAACCTCGGGCAGCTCGCTCCAGGGCGACTCGGCCCGGGACACCCCCACCGGGGTGTTCAGCTGGTACCCCCGCCCCGAGCTGGTGGTGCGGGTCTCCGAGCTGCTGTGGCGCAGCAGCCCCGATCGCACCGACTCGCCCTCGGCTGCTCAGGAGGGCCGCCATGACTGACCTGGTCTCGATCTCGGCCACCGGCCTTCCAGGCCGGTTCGCCCTGGCCGGCGTCCTCAGCCCGGCCGACATCCACCTGGCGCGACTGCTCTGCCGCGGCTGCGGGGAGTCCGACGAACGGGTCGAGCTGGCAGCCGCACTGACCTGCCGCCAGGTCCGGCTCGGATCGGTGCAGATGGATCCGACCGAGATCGCCGCCCAGATCACACGGCAGATGCTGGACCCTGCCGTGGTGGCCTCGGCCGGCCCCGAGGAACTGGCAGCCATCGAGGTCTTCAGGTCCCTTGACTGGCCCGATCCCACCGACTGGCTGGCACGGCTGGAGGACAGTCCGGCGGTGGCCCACCGCGACTCGCCGGTCAACCGGCGCGGCCTGCGACTGGACTCCGGCCTGGTCTATCTGGAGCGCTACTGGCAGGCCGAGCAGCAGGTGGCGCTGCTCACCGCCCGGCTGGCCGCCGACCGGCCAGAGATCTCCCCCGCCACCGCGCAGGCCGCCCTGGACACCGTCGCCGCCGCCCTGGACGGCGCCGGAATCGTCCTCGACCCCGCCCAGGCCCAGGCTGCGCTGCGGGTCTGCGACCGTCGTCTCAGCGTGCTCGCGGGAGGTCCGGGAACCGGCAAGACCACCGCGGTGTGCGCCGTGCTGGCCGTGCTCAAGGCCGCCGATCCGGGGTTGGGTCCGATCAGTCTGGCCGCCCCCAGCGGGAAGGCCGCCGCCCGGCTGCGCGACGCCGTCGCCGAGGTCGGCGCGCTGCTGCCCCCCGAGGTGGGCCCGGGGCCGCTGGAGGCGACCACCGTGCACGCCCTGCTGGGGTCGATGGGCCCGGGCCGCGGGTTCCGCCACGACCGCAACGATCCGCTGCCCTGCTCCCTAGTGGTCATCGACGAGACCTCGATGCTGTCCCTGCCGATGACCGCCAGACTGCTGGAGGCCGTCGGACCCGGAACCCGGGTGCTGCTGGTCGGGGATCCCGGCCAGCTGGTCTCGGTGGATGCCGGCTCGGTGCTGGCCGATGTGGTGGCCTCGGCCCCCCACCTGGGTCCCGATGTGCTTCCGGTGACCACCCTCACCCGCAACCACCGCTCCGGAGGAGCCATCGCCGAGCTGTCCGAGGCGGTCCGCCGGGGCCGCACCGATGAGGTCATCAGGGTGCTGGACGCCGGCGACGAGTCGGTCCGGTTCGTGGCGGAGGACCCCGCCGCGCTGAGCCTGGCCGACCTTCCCGATGTCCACGCCGAGATCACCTCGCTGGCGAGCCGGATGACCCGTCTGGCGGGAGAGCAGGATGACGCCGGGGCCCTGGAACTGGTCGACGAGCACCGGCTGCTGTGCGCCCATCGGCAGGGCCCCTACGGAGTGAGTCGGTGGTCCGAGGAGATGGCCGCCGCCGAACGGGCCGGCCGGGCCTCGACCGACCCGAGCGAGCGCGCCCGCACCCGGGGCGAGTGGTCGATCGGACAACCGGTGATCGTCAACCAGAACATGCGCCAGCTCGAGGTGAACAACGGCGACTGCGGGGTGGTGGTGGCCGAGCGGCCGGTGCCGATGGTCGCGCTCCCGAGCCCCGGCGGGACGAGTCGGCGTCTGCCCTGCTCCCTGGTGGGTTCGCTGCGACCGCTCGAGGCGCTGACGGTCCACAAGGCCCAGGGCTCCCAGTTCGGCCGGGTGACCGTGGTGCTGCCGCCGCCCGAGTCGCCACTGCTCACCCGCGAGCTGCTCTACACGGCGATCACCAGGGCCAGACGTCGTCTGGTCCTAGTGGGAACCCGCGAGTCGGTGGTCCGGGCGGTGTCCCAGACCTCGCGGCGCCAGTCCGGTCTCACCCGACGCTGGCGTGAACTCGGCGACCTGCACCAGATCCCCGACACGCCCTGAGCGCAACCCTGGGTGTCACTCGACGCCCCGGTGCCCGGGTGCCCGGGTGCCCGGGTGCCCGGCCACCGGGCACCAACGGGTTACAGGCTCAACGGAACGCTGAGGTCGGTGCCGGACTCGGGAGACGGGAGCCGGTTGTCCAACCAGCCGTCCACCATCGACCTGGCGATCGACATCGGGGTCGGCAGGATCAGCCCTCCCCCGGCAACCAGGTCCCGCACCTGGTCGCGGGAGTAGAAGCGGGCCTCGTCGAGCTCGTGGTCGCCGTCGCTGATGGTGCCCTCGGCACGAGCCACATAGCCCAGCATGAGAGACCGCGGGAAGGGCCACGGCTGGGAGGAGAGGTAGCGCGCGGCGGTGACCCGCAGCCCAGTCTCCTCGGCGACCTCGCGCACCAGGGCGTGCTCGGCGGCCTCCCCCGCCTCCACGAATCCGGCGAGCACCGAGACCCGTCCGGGCGCCCAGCTCGGCTGTCGTCCCAGGGCGATCCGGTCCTGTCGGTCCAGGACCGCCGAGATCACCGCCGGATCGGTGCGGGGGAAGACCTCCCGACCGCAGGCGGTGCACACCCGGGTGGGACCTCCCGAGGTGAGCCGGGTGGTCCCGTGGCAGGAGGGGCACATCGGCTGGGACTCCGCCCAGTGGAGGAAGGCCAGTCCGGCCCACACGATCTCGCGGGCGACCGGGCCGAGCCGAAGGCTGCGCAGTGGCGCGATCTGCTGGCCGGCGGCGGCCCTCGGGGTGTCGCGGGTGATGAACCACGGTCGGCCCTGCACCACACCGATGAGCAGCTGACGCTGGTCGTCGCGCTCACCGCTGGTCGGCGTCGGGGCCAGTCGGACGGTGTCCTCGGGGGTGGCACCGGGCAGCACCGCCACCTCGTCGTGGGCTCCGACGCTCAGCAGCAGGGCCCCGGGGTCGGCCCACCGGGCGGCATTGGCGAGCGGGTCGTCACGGTCGGCGTGGCACCGGTCGATGAGGGGCTCTCCGATGAAGGGTCTCGAGGCAGAAGTCACCCGGTCGACTCTAGTTCGCACCGGCGGGGACGCGGACATCGTCCGGAAGGGGTTGCGGTGCGGCGGGCGCGGCCCGCAGCACCTGAGGGCGCCGACGGGCCCCGGCATCCTGCCGGGGCCCGTCGGCGCTGTGGGTCGGGGTGGTTCAGATCACCGGACGAACCGCCTTGTAGAAGGGCATCGTCGAGAGCTTGACCTTGGCGACCGGGCGTCCGGGCCGCGAGGCGTGGATGACATAGCCCTTGCCGACATAGGTCGCCACATGTCCGCCGCCGTAGAAGCCGACGATGTCGCCGGGCTGAAGGGCGGACTTGGGCACCGACTTGTAGGCGGACAGCTGGGCGTAGCTGGTGCGGGTGATGCCGCGACCGGCCGACTTGTAGGCGGCCATCGTCAGCCCCGAGCAGTCGAAGGCGGACGGGCCGACCGCTCCGCTACGGTAGGGCTTGCCCAGCTTGCGGTTGGCGTAGGCGACCACCTTGGCGGCCTTGCCCGCCGTGCTGACCAGCTTCGGCCGTCCGGCGCGCAGCGCCTTGACAGTCTGCTGGTCGAACTTGCCGGTGACCTTGATGGCGCGCTCGCGCTGGTAGCTCTGGAGTCGCGCCCTGGTGGTGGAGTTGAAGGTGCCGGTGAGCGGCTTGATCGGGTAACCAACCTGAACAAGTGCACGCTGAAGGTTAAGAATCGAGGAGGACGTGGGCTTGGCCGGATTGGCCCGGTTGGCCCAGTACTTCGAGCAGCTCACGGTCCCCTTGCTCGGCATGCAGGGCACCGAACGGGCCTGTGCGGCGGGGCTGGAGGTGAGGGCCAACCCCACACCGAGGCTGATTGCGGCGGCGGTAGCAGCGATGCGGTTGCGCAGCATGGTCATGGGTCGAACTCCTGATCGAGGTCCGCACAACAGGGCCATTGCTGACCACAGGTCATCACCGGAAAAGCAGCTGAGTCGCGCGGGCCGCACTGAGGTGCGACAGCGACGACAGTACGTGAATGAGACTTTTTCAGGCAAGTCTCAGCTTCATGTTCGCTCCCAGCTGCTGCACGGATCCCCTGTCAGTCGTCCTGTCAGGTGTCCTGCCGGGCGGGTGCCGACTCGCCGGACAGAACCCTCGCCAGCTCCTCCATCGACAGCAGCGGGTGGGCCTCCACGGTCTGGTTGGCGCCGACGTGGTGGAAGACGGCGCGGACCCGCTGCGGATCGACCCCGGTGGCTCCCGCCCAGGCGAGCCGGTAGACCGACAGCTGGAGCGGGTCGGCACTGTCGGGGGCCGAGGTCTTCCAGTCGACGACCACCTGCTCCCCGGGACGGTCGGGATCGGCCAGCACGGCGTCCAACCGTCCACGGATCACCCGTCCGGCGACGGTGAGGGTGAATGGCTCCTCGATCGCCAGCGGTCGTGCATCGGCCCAGCGACTGGCGAGGAAGGCGCGCTGCAGTCTGGCCAGCACCGGATCGTCGGGGCCTCCCGAGACGCCCGGGTCGAGCGGTGCTCCGCCCTCGTCGAGCAGGGCCAGCGGCTCCTGTCCGCCGGGCTGCAGGTAGTCGGCCACCCACTCGTGGAAGCGGGTGCCGATGTCGGCCCCGCGCAGCACTCGACGCGGCATCGGGCGGCGCACCGAGTCAAGGAAGGCCCGGCGATCGGCATGGAGGGCCACCACCTGGGATGTCGTGAGGCCCAGGGGCAGATCGGGCCGGGACCGGAGCGCGGCCTGCCGTCGGGCTGCGGCCAGCAGGATGGCGGCGTCGCGGCGCCAGCCGGCGACCAGTTGCGCCTCCTGCGGGTCATCGGGAAGACCGGCGGGAGCACCCCGTCCGGCGCCGACCCTGGCCGCCAGGTCGGTGAGTCGGTCGGCGCGGTCGGGGTCGACCGGCTCGGGCCAGTCTGTTCCGGTAGGGCCGCCGGTGGCTGTCGGGGTGTCCTCGTCCTCGGGGGGCCGAACCGCCTCCAGTCCCCAGCCGGCCATCCGGGTCGCCACCGCCTCGGCATAGCGTCCTGCCACTCGTGGTCTGACGGCCGGTGGACGCCAGCGGTGCCAGGACACCACGAGCCGGTCCCGCGCCCGTGTCAGGGCCACGTAGCCGAGTCTGTCCTCGGCTCCTCGCGACTCCTGACCCAGTGCGTCCTTGTAGGCAGCCAGGTCCTCGCGGGCACCGGACTGCGGCTGGGCGACCTGGTCGGCGTCGCCGCGCACCGCCGAGGGCAGCACGGTGGCCCGTGTCACCGGGTTGTCGGGGGGCATCGAGGAGGGAAAGACGCCGTCATCGAGGTCGGGCAGCATCACCAGTGGCCACTCCAGGCCCTTGGCACCGTGGACCGTGCTGATCACCACGGCGTCCGAACTCTCGGGCAGACTGCGGGCCAGGCCGTCCCCGAACTCCTCCTCGGCCGCCAGCCAGGCGGTGAGACCGGGCAGGGTGAGGTCGGGATCGTCGCGCAGCGCGGAGTGGATCTCCGACCACAGTGCGTCCAGATGCCCCTGCCTGGCACGGGCCCGGGCCGGCTCGTCGGCGGCCAGCTCGTCGGCCAGGCCGGTGACCTGCTGGATCCGCAGCACGAGATCATCGGGTCCGTCGACGGCGTGGGCACTGAGGACCCGGGTCTCGGAGGCCAGTCGCGCCAGCCCCGCGGACAACCGTCCGGACTCCGACAGCCGTCCGGGCTCGGCCACCGCATCGGCCAGCAGCGGCTGGGGCCGGTCGAGTCCGATGGCCGCGGGCGAGCCGTCCCCGGGCAGGCCGCGGTCCTCCGCCGCCCTGGTCCTGGCCAGCTCGCCGGCCCGCCTCCCCACGGCGGCGAGATCGTCGGGGGACAGTCCGAGCCGGGGGGCCGCCAGCAGCGCTGACCAGGCCTGGTTGTCCCGCCTGTCGGCCAGCACTCGCAGATGGGCGACGACCATCACGACGTCGGGCAGTTGGAGCAGCCCCGACAGGTTGGCGATCTGGACGGGGATCTGGCGGTTCACCAGGGCGGCGTGCAGGTCGGCGACGTCGCCGTTCCGGCGCACCAGGACGGCGGCCTGCGACCACGAGTCGATCTGGCCGCGCGCCCGCGCCTCGACCAGCTGGTCGGCCACCCAGGCGCACTCCTCGGTCCAGCTGAGATGGCCGTGGCAGACCACCTCGCCGGGCCGGGTGCCGACCGGAGCGACCAGTGCCCCAACTCTTCCTGCGATCTCCCCCGACTCCCTGAGCTCGGCCGAGATGTCATTGGCGCAGTCCAGGATGCGGGTGCCGGAACGACGGTTGGTGAGCAGGCTGAACTCCTGGGCGGGTCGGGTCTGTCCGGTCCGGTCGAGAATCGGGAACTGTCGGGAGAACCCGAGGATGTTGCTGGCGGCGGCGCCCCGCCAGCCGTAGATGGCCTGAAGGGGATCGCCGACCGCGGTGACCGGGTGGCCGAGACCGCTGTCGGGGTCGGGCCCGGTGAACAGGTCGGACAGCAGCTGGGCCTGGGCCGAGGAGGTGTCCTGGTACTCGTCGAGCAGGACCACTCGGAAGCGCCGACGCAGGTCCCGTCCGACCTGGCTGCGACGACCCGCCAGATGGGCTGCCTGGGCCATCCGGTCGGCGTACTCGACCAGCCCTCGCTCCTGCTTGAGGCGCCGGTAGGCCTCGACCATCCCCAGCATCTCCTCGCGCTCGTCGACGGTGTCCATCGCCCGGGCGACGTCGGCGTAGATCTGCCCCCCGCGTCTGGTGGGAGCCTCGGCCAGGGCGGCGCGCCAGGACCGGTCGGCGGAGCGCACCCGGTCGACGTCGACCAGGTGAGATCCCATCTGCCCGGACAGCGAGACGATGGCGGTGGCGATCGACATGGGGGTGAGCCGGTCGGCCATCCGCGGGGGATGGTCCAGACCCGTCACCACCTCGAGGGCGAGCTGGTGGCACCGGGCCTTGAGAATGAGACGGTCCCCGGTCTCGATCCCGTCCCAGGCCCCGTACTCGTCGACCAGGGAGGCGGCGAACCCGTCATAGGTGGAGACGGTGGCAGACGGGTCCCCGGTCTCCATGATCCCGGCCTTGGCCAGTGCCGTGTCGATCCTGCCGGCGAGCTCGGCGCAGGCCTTCCGGGTGAAGGTGAGTCCCAGCACCTGGTCGGCCGCGACCTGCCCGGAGGCCACCAACCACACCACCCGGGCTGCCATCACGGTGGTCTTGCCGGTTCCCGCCCCGGCGATGACGACGCAGGGGTGCAGGGGCGCCCCGATCACCGCGAGCTGTTCCTCGGAGAAGGGGATGTCGAGCAGCTCGCCGACCTGTCGGGCAGTGGTGATCATCGGTTCTCCTGACGGCCGGTGGCGGAGTGTCCGGTCGGAGCATCGCGGCCGGCGGTGGTCCCGGGGACGACGTCCTCCGGGGGGACCAGGGCGGGGCAGCCGTCGCGCACCGGGCAGAACGAACAGCCCGGGTTGGGCACCGCCGGGAACCGGCCGGACCGCACGATGGTGGCCGCGTCGTTGATGCGGGCATGAATCCAGTCGGTGAGCCGCTCATCGGCCGGGCGGTCCTCCCCCGGCGGCCAGGGCGCGTCGGCCAGGGCGGGCTGACGCACCACCTTGGGCTCGACGCCGCCTCGTCCGGCCCCCCGGCGCAGGTAGACCAGTTCGGCGCCGCCGACCGGCACCGGCGCCGGGTCGGGCAGGCCGGCCACCCCGCCCGCCGTCAGGACCGCCTGGTAGACGCCGACCTGGAGCAGGTGGGAGCGCTGCGACTGGGCCGAACTGCTGGTGCCTGCCTTGAGGTCGACCACCACCAGCCGGCCGGCCTGGTCACGCTCCAGGCGATCGATGCTGCCGCGGAACCGCACCCGAGCGGCCGGCAGGTCGAAGGTGTGTTCGAATCCGACCTCGGTGCCGATCAGGGTGCCGGGCCGTCCGTCGAGCCACCGGTCGAGCCGGTCCAGGGCCTGTTCGGCACCCTGCTCCTCGACCGACGACTGCCATCCGATCTGGAAGTCCAGCCGGGTCCAGCTGTCCCGAAGGCGCTCCACCGCCCGGTCCAGCGACCAGCCCTGAGCCATCGTCTCGGCGGCCACCTGGTGGACCAGTGAGCCCACCGCGGCGCGCGGACCGCGCACCGAGGCGGCCCCGCCGCGCCGGGTGAGGAACCACTGCCGGGGGCAGCTGAGCAGTTCTCCGACATGGGAGGCCGACAGGTTCACGATCACCGGCTCGGGGGTGGCCGGCCCCGGCCCCTCCGCGGGCCCGCGGCCCCAGCCGGACCGCCACCAGCGACCCGGATCGGCCTGGCCGACCCCCTGGGCGGCCAGCTGTGCGAGGACACCCCCGGCATGCTCGCGCACCGCCGGTGAGGAGTCTGGGCTGAGTGCGGCTCGACGCAGCCTCCCGACCAGGTCGGCCATCCTGGTGGCCGGCTGCTCCCCGGTCGCCGGGGGAACTTGTGCCCCCTGGGCCAGGGTCTGCGCGATCTCGGTGAAGAAGGGCGAGGCGGTAATGCCGGCATTGATGTCCGAGACGCAGACCAGCACCAGCAGATCGCTCGCCCGGGAGCAGGCCAGCAACAGCAGTCTTCGCTCTGCGCGAACAGTCTCGGGCCACCCAGGGGGTGGGACCAGCCCCTCGGGAGACCACTGGTCGGCCGCCACCAGGGAGCCGGTGTGATTGGGGGCGGGCCAGCTCCCCTCCTCCAGGCCGGTCACCGCCACCACCGTGAACTCGCGACCCTTGGCACGGTGGGCGGTGATGAGGCTCACCCCGGTCCGGTCGTGGTCGGACTCGCGGCTGCGGTCCGCAGGGATCGTCTCCTCGCGCACCGAGCGCACCAGACGCCTGGCACCGGCCGCTCCGGAGAGGGTGGCGGTGCGCTCGGCCAGATCGAACAGCGAGCACATCGCGTCGAGCTCCCGATCGGCGGTGAGATCACCGGCGAGGGCTCGGTCGCGCAGTTCGGCGGCCCATCTCCCGCCTCCCCACAGGGTCCACAACGCCTCGTGGACCTCGCCGCCGGCGGCGAGCCTGCTGGCGGCGGCGGTGATCCGGCGGACCATCTCGGCGGCAGGTCGCACGGCGCGCACCAGACCCGGGGGCGGTGTGTCCGGGCCGATCATCGAGCACGCGGACGGGTCCGGCGGAGCAGCCGAGTCGCCGCCCGGGGAGTCGGCACCCGGGTCGTTGGGCAGAGTTGCGTTGGGCAGACTTGCGGAGGGCAGAGTTGCGGAGAGCAGACTTGCGGAGGGCAGAGTTGCGGAGAGCAGAGTTCCGGTGAGCACGGTCCAGTCCCCCGACTCGATCCCGCGAATCCTCGACCAGTCGTCGATCCGGTCGCAGACGGCCTGGTCGAGCCCCGACATCGGCCCCCGCAGCAGTGCCGAGGTGGTCCCGGACCCCGGGGTACGGCCGTCGGCCAGAGTGGCGCAGGCGGTGAGGGCGGCGAGCATCACCTGGACCGAGTGGACACCCGACAGGGTGGTCTCCTCCTTGCTCCGGTGCACCGGCACCCCCTCGGAGGCCAGCACGGCGGCGAGCGCGGCCAGTTCCGACCCGTGCCGGGTGATGACGGCCATCGCGGACCAGTCCACCCCGCCCGCCAGATGGGCCCGGCGCAGATCCCCGGCCAGCAGTCGCGCGGCTCGGGCGGTCGAGGGCGCCACGATGGTGCGCACCCCGGCCTCGGACACCTGTTCGGGATGCCGGCCCTGATCTGCGGCGACCACGGTGGAGCGGCGACGCAGCAGCGGGGAGGCCGGCACCAGGGGCAGCCGACCCCTGATCTGCTCGACGACGTCATGGACCGTGCCGGCGCAGCGGTGGTCGGTGCCCAGGTGGTGGACCGACACGTCGGGGAACAGACCGAGCAGTTCGGGCAGCCGATCCGGAACCGCGCCGCGGAACTCGAAGGCGGTCTGATCGGGATCCAGCGCGAGCAGAGTCGGTACACCGCTGCCGGCGAGGGAGGCCAGCAGGGCGGCCTGGGAGGGATCGCACTCGCCGAACTCATCGACCACCAGCAATGAGATGGATGCGGTCACCGCCGCCAGCACCTCGGGGCGGGTGAGCAGGATCCTCGCCCGATGGACCGCCTCGGCGTAGTCGAGGGTCTGCTCCAGGTCCAGCACGTCCAGATAGTCCGACAGGAACGGCCCGAGCACCCGCCAGGCCTCCACATCGTCGCGCTCACCCAGCCGGGACAGGTCGCTGGGGTCGCAGCCCTCCTGGCGCAGTGCCGCCGCCAGCACTCTCAGGTCGGAGGCGAACCTGGCGGTGCCGGCGCTGGCCCGCAGGTACTCCGGCCAGCCGGACAGGTCTGTTCCGGCCAGCAGTTCGCGGATCCGGAACTCCTGCTCGGGGGCCGTCAGCAGGGCGAGGGATCGACCCGCGTGGTCGGCAAGGATCCGGGCGGCCAGGGCGTGCACGGTGGTCACCCTGGGGGCCAGATGGGCGCCGCCGACCCGCGACAGCAGGGCATTGCGCAGGTCCTGGGCGGCCGCACGGCTGTGGGTGAGCAGCACCGCCCGGTCCAGCCGGCCGCCCTCCTCGAGATGACCTGCGACCCGCTCCAGGCAGACGGTGGTGCGCCCGGTGCCGGGGCCGCCGAGCACCACTACGGTGCCGTGCCGGTCGGCCAGCGCCTCCGCCTGGTCGGGATCGGCCGTCAGTCGCACCGCCTCATTCACGCTCATGACCCCCATCACACCACCGACCACCGACAGTTCTTGGAGGCCAGATCCGAAGTTCAACCCGACCCGATGAGTACATTGCGGCCAATTTGTGAGAAGGTAGATACGCCGTCTCGCACGACAGGGGTTCCGGAGGACCTGGAACACCTCGACTGTGGCTCATCACTGGCGTCGCCGGGGTTGGGACCGGCATTGGGGATACGAGGTGTATCCCCAAAGCGCTGACAAGGAGTGCACATGGCACAGGGAACCGTGAAGTGGTTCAGCCCTGAGAAGGGTTACGGTTTCATCGCCGTCGACGGGAACGCTTCAGAGGACGTCTTCGTCCACTGGAAGTCCATTCAGACCGACGGGTTCAAGTCCCTGGACGAGGGCCAGCGGGTGGAGTTCGACATCACCGAGGGCCGCAAGGGCCAGCAGGCCGAGAACGTCCGCATCGCCTGATTCAACAAGGCTCGATGAATGATGGCCGTCCCGCACCAGTTCTTGGTGCGGGACGGCTTTCCGTACCAACGAAGGACACCCGATGACCTCACCCGACTCCGGCAGCACTGACAGCCCCGACGCTTCGCCGCAGGCCCAGGGTTCCCCGGACGACCAGAGGTCCCGCACCGATCCGATGGACGAGGCCACCCATCGACTCCGGCCCTCCCGCATCCTCATCTCGCAGGCCGCCGACGCCCTGCCGACCATCGGCGTCGCGTCAGATGTCGGCATGCGGCACCCGACCAATCAGGACTACCTGGCGGTCGACGTCGACAAGGACGCCCGACACGTCGTCATCGTGGTCGCTGACGGCGTCTCCTCCACCGAGGGGGCCGAGCAGGCCGCCGAGGTGGCGGCCACCACGGCCTGCCAGTACCTCACCGCCTGCCTGGCGCAGGGACTTCCGCCCGCCGACGACGCCGTCGTCTCGCTGTTCGGCCATGCGGTGCGGCGCGCGCACCGTGCGGTCCTGGATCATCCAGGGCCCCGGGGAATCGGCGCCTGCACCCTGGTCGCCGCGATCTGCTCCCCCGATCGGGTGCTGGCGGCCAACATTGGCGACACCCGCGCCTACTGGTTCCCCAGCTCCGGCAAGGAGCGCCGGCTGACCGTCGACGACTCCGTCGCCCAGGCCCAGATCGATCTGGGAATGCCGCGCGAGGAGGCCGAGTCGGGAGCCGGAGCCCACGCCATCACCAAGTGGCTCGGCGCTCGCGCCGCCGACCTGGACCCGAGGGTCCACGCCTACTCTCCTCGGATCCCGGGTTGGGTGATGATCTGCAGCGACGGGCTGTGGAATCACGTCCCCGACCCCTCGGACCTGGCGAAGGTGTTCTGGGACTTCGTCGCCAAGGCACCTGCCGGCCCCGATGGGCGTCCCGACCCGAACCATGTCGCCGATGCGCTGGCGGACTACGCCAACGCGTGCGGCGGCTACGACAATGTCACCATCGCCCTGTGGCGGTTGGACGAGGTGCCGGCGGGGACCACTCCGCCCGATCCCCCGGCCCTCGAGCAGACCGCCCCCGACCAGACCGCCGCCGACCAGACTCAGGTCGGCCAGCCCAGCTAGTAGGTTGGGGGACATGGAGATCAAGATCGGAATCACGGACGTCCCCCGTGAGGTGACCATCGAGTCGGATGACAGCGCCGAGACGATTGAGGCCGGGCTGCGCGAGTCGCTGGCCCAGCCGGACGGACTGTTCAGACTCAACGACGCCAAGGGCCGCGTGGTCCTGGTGCCGACCCGCACCCTGGCCTACCTGGACCTGGGTCAGCCCAACCAGCGGCAGGTCGGTTTCGGACGGGCCTGACACCCTCCGTCCACGTCTGGGAAAAGGGTCCGACCTCTTGGCCGGACCCTTTTCTCATGGCTCCAGACCGAGATCTGCCACCCTGCGGTCGTGGCGGGACAGCACCTCGGCCATCACCTCGTTGATCTCCGAGAGGTCGTCCAGCTCGCCGTCGCCGGCGCCGGTGAGCACCGAGCACAGGTCCTGGTGGACCGCGGCGAGTCGCTGGGCCACGCTGAGCACCTCGCCGACCAGCTTCCTGGCGAAGGCCGAGTCTGACGAGTGGTCCGAGGGCACCGACAGCTCCGCCGTCATCTCCTCGTCCCAGCGCACCCTCACTCCGGTGCCCAGTCCCAGCCAGGGACCGAAGGAGCCGCTGGAGGGCTTCAGCTCAGGGCCCAGCTGGGGCTCGACCAAGGAGATGAAGTCGGCGCACAGCCCCACCATCAGATGATCGCGCAGCAGCACCTGGAGCCAGTTCCGGCTCGGCACGTAGGTCGCGATGCCGCTGATCAGGGGCTCGACCTCGGTGAGCTCGCCGAGCCCGTCGAGGTGGCCGCGTGACTCGTCGAGGATGTCGCAGAACTCCCCGGCACGGTCGGCGAGCAGCAGTCGACGCGCGACATCGGGGGCCAGCGGCATGGCCCCGACCACCGCACTCATGCTGTGCAGCGCCGCGGAGCTCACCACGGCCCAGAATGTTGTCACGGCGGCGGGCGGCGGGGTGCCAGGACCCGCGGTGCTGACATCGGTGTTCACACCGCAAGACTAGGCGCCCGGCGTCGCCGCGCGGGCCCGGACACGCCTCCTGGGCCCCGACAGCCCTGCATCGTGGGGGGGCCGGGCGCCACGGCAGGGTTGTCAGACGTCGCCGAACCAGCGCCGGGCCGGGAGGACGACAACCGAACTGGCGACAAAAGGAGATACAGTGGGCGCTGGTGTGTCGACACTTCTCCGCACCTGGCCCCGTCATGGGCACGCGATCCGCAGACCCTGACTCGGGCCGAAGTCCACGACAGCGGGCCTTGACGGGCCCATTTCACGAAGAGGCCACGATCCTGTCTGCTGATTTCTCCGCCCCCACTAGTTTCGCCGAGCTCGGTGTCCGTGACGACATCTGCCAGGCCCTCTCCGGGGTCGGCATCACCGCCCCCTTCCCGATCCAGGCGATGTGCATCCCGATCGCCGTCCAGGGCACCGATCTCATCGGTCAGGCCCGGACCGGCACCGGAAAGACGCTGGCCTTCGGCGTCACCATCCTGCAGCGCATCACCCTTCCCGGGGACGACGGCTGGGATGAGCTGGTCGGCCAGGGCAAGCCCCAGGCACTGGTGATGTGCCCCACCCGCGAACTCGCCCTCCAGGTCTCCCGCGACATCGCCACTGCCGCCAGCGTGCGTGGCGCCCGAGTTCTCACCGTCTACGGCGGGGTTGGCTACGACCCGCAGATCGACGCCCTCAAGTCCGGTGTCGACGTCGTCGTCGGCACCCCCGGCCGGCTCCTGGATCTGGCCCACCGCAAGGACCTGGACCTGTCGCACGCCCGGATCACCGTCCTCGACGAGGCCGACGAGATGCTCGATCTGGGCTTCCTCCCCGATGTCGAGAGACTTCTGGCGATGACGTCGACGAACCGGCAGTCGATGCTCTTCTCGGCGACCATGCCGGCCGCCATCATGGCTCTGGCCAGGGCCCACCTCAACAAGCCGGTGCACATCAGGGCCGAGGGGGCCGATGCTCAGGCCACCGTTCCCGACACCACCCAGTTCGTCTACCAGGCGCACGCGATGGACAAGATCGAGGTCATCGCGCGGATCCTTCAGGCGCGCGATGTCGAGAAGGTCATGATCTTCTGCCGCACCAGGCACGCCTGCCAGCGGCTGGCCGATGACCTGGAGGACCGCGGCTTCAAGGCCCGGGCCATCCATGGCGATCTCACCCAGGTCGCCCGCGAGAAGGCCCTCAAGAAGTTCCGCTCCGGGGACGCCACCATCCTGGTGGCCACCGATGTGGCGGCGCGCGGGATCGATGTCACCGGTGTCTCCCACGTCATCAACCACGAGTGCCCCGACGACGAGAAGACCTACGTCCACCGGATCGGCCGCACCGGCCGGGCCGGCGCGAAGGGGATCGCGGTGACCCTGGTCGACTGGGCCGATGTCACCCGCTGGAAGATGATCAACAAGGCTCTCGACCTGGGGATCGACGACCCGGTGGTCACCTTCTCGACCTCCCCGCACCTGTACACCGACCTCGACATCCCCGAGGGCACGGTGGGGTTCCTGCCCGGGTCCGACCCGGCGACCCGCGAGCCCAGGCGACGTGACGACGACCGCCACGGCCACCACAAGTCCCACGACGACAGCCGCCGCGACGGCGAGCGCAAGGGCCACGCCAGGAAGTCCGGGGATCGCCCCGAGAAGGCCGCCAAGTCGTATCGACCCAAGCGCAAGCGGACTCGACGCCGCAACGGGGAGGTCGTGGCCTCCGGCGAGGACCTGTCCTCCACCGAGCAGGTGTCGGCGCCCTCGGACGCCGATGCTGGCGAGAGGCCCCGTCGCGAGCGAACCGATGCCGGGCGCAGCGGGCATGACGGTGCCCGCGAGGACAGGGCGCAGCGCGACGGGTCCAAGCACGATCGCACCCGGCACGACAAGACCGAGCACGAGAAGACCCCACACGAGAAGTCCCGGCATGACAAGGGCAAGCGGGACAAGGACCACGGCCGGTCCCACGACGAGGTGGCGCGGGACAGCGCTCCTCGGCGAGCCGTCGTCGAGACCGAGGCGGCCGTGGCCAACCCTGCCGGTGACGGGCAGCAGCGCGGAACGAGTGCCGGCCAGCGTCGGCGCCGCAGGACCCGCAGGTCGCAGGCCGACTGAACTGCCCCCGGATTCGCAGATCCCGGTCGCGGGTTCAACGGGCTCTTCCGCCCGGTCCTGAGGGCCGAGCCTGAGGTGTCAGATGCCGGGGGCCGACCGGGAACTCCTTCCCGGTCGGCCCCCGGCATGGCATTCTCTACCCACCGCTGTCTTCGATGCGGTAGCCGCACCCGGCCACCGCATCGATCACCCGCCCGGGTGGGCATCGCTGCGACAGCGACCGGACCGACACCCCGGGGAGGTCTCCCATGCCCGCCACACCGCGTCCCCCGACGGAGGGACACGCGTGGGTGTTCTCCTCCCATCTGCGGCACCATGTGCGCCACCTGGCGGCCTCCACCGGGGTGCCGTGGCGGGTCATCGCGCTTCTCGCCGGGGTGCCCAGCGGCACCGTCAGTGCGATCATCGGACCGACCGGCCGGCCACGGGCGCGGATCCGCGAGGTCGACGCCCGGCAGCTTCTCAACCTCACCTCCGAGGCGATCCTCGCCGCCGAGCGGACCACGGTACCGGTGACACCGACCGTGCACCGGATCGAGGCTCTGGAGGGGGCCGGCCACGGCCGCAGCCAGATCGCCCACTACCTCAATGTCAGCCAGGCCGAGCTGGATCTGCTGACCTCCGGACGACTGGTCACCTGCACCCTGATGGTCAGGGTGCGCGCCCAGGCGGCGTGCGAGGCCCACGGGCTGTGGTGGTCGGAGCCCGACTCCACCCGGGGCACCTGAGATCCCCGAGCGCCGTCGTCCGCGGCGACGTCACAACCTCTGCTGCGGCGTCGGAGCTGGATCAGTAGACCATCTTCATGGCGTGACGGACCTCGTCGAGGGTCTGGTCGGCGATCGCTCCGGCCTTCTCGTTGCCCTCGTGAAGCACCTGGCGCAACTGTCCCTCGTCTGCGACCAGCTCGGCCCGCCGTGCCCGGATCGGTGCGAAGTGGTCGTTCAGCGAGCTGGTGAGACGCTTCTTGAGGGTTCCCGATCCGCCATCGCCGATCTCCTCGGCCACCTGCTGCGGGGTGGTGCCCTCGCACAGCGCGGTGAGCAGCACGAGGTTGGACACCTCGGGACGGTTCTGCGGGTCGTAGCTGATGTGACGATCGGCGTCGGTCCTGGCCTTCTTGATCAGCGCCGCTGTCCGGTCGGCCGACATCCCGATCTCGATGGTGTTGCCGCGCGACTTGCTCATCTTGGTGCCGTCCAGGCCCAGCACGTGCGGGGTGGCCGACAGCAGCGCCTCGGGCTCGGGGAAGACGGGGTGCTCGGGATCGACGCGGCCGTAGCGTTCGTCGAATCGCCGGGCGATCACCCGGGCCTGCTCGATGTGGGGCAGCTGATCCCGTCCGACCGGGACCAGGTTGGCCTTGCAGAACAGGATGTCGGCGGCCTGGTGGACCGGGAAGGTGAGCATCAGGCCCGACATCGGGCGGTCGGAGTTGGCCAGTTCGTCCTTGACCGTGGGGTTGCGGCGCAGCTCGGCGTCGGTGACCAGGGACAGGAAGGGCAGCAGGAGCTGGTTGAGTCCCGGCAGGGCCGAGTGGGTGAAGATGGTGGTCCGCGCGGGGTCGATGCCGATCGCCAGGTAGTCGGCCACCGCCGAGAGGACATTCTCCTGGATGTCGCCGACGCCGTCACGGTCGTAGATCACCTGGTAGTCGGCGATCAGCAGGAAGGACTCGATCCCCATGTTCTGCAGTCGCACCCGGTTGGCCAGGGAGCCGAAGTAGTGCCCGATGTGCAGTTTGCCGGTGGGACGGTCCCCGGTGAGCATCCGCCAGTTCTCCGGGTGCTTCTCGAGGTCGGCCTCGACCTTGTCGCTGCGCTCCTGGGAGCGCGCCAGGGTGGCCTCGTTGGAACCCTCCCCGGACTGCGGGTGGGTGCCGGACTCGGAGGAGATGTCGGTCATGAGTGTCCTTTCAGGCGCCCCCGTCGGCGTGCGCGCGAACGGCCGCCTCAGGGCGGCCGTTGATGGGGGTGAGAGGTTCAGGGCCGCGCGCAGCGGCGCCACCAGCAGCAGCGGGGCGCGGGGGCGGGATCCATGGACGACACTGTACCAAGGCGGCACCCCGGCAGGTACTCCGCTACACGGCGCTGCGCCACAGCAGCCCGCCGCGCATCTGGATGCGGGTGCACAGCTCGCGGTATGCGGTCTCCCGGGTGGTCTCGCAGCCCAGCTCGTGGTCCTTCTTGCCGCTGCCGTGGTAGTCGCTGGACCCGGTCCGGATGAGCCCCAGGCGCCCGCCGAGGTCGAACAGCAGGGAGCGTTGCTCGGGGGTGTGGTCCGGATGGTCCACCTCGATCCCCTCCAGCTGGTGCTCATGGGTCAGAGCCGCGATGGTGTCCGGGGTCAGGACGGCATCGGCCCCCCGGGCCCAGGGGTGGGCCAGCACCGCGGCGCCACCGGCCCCGTGGACCAGGTCGACCGCCTGGGTGAGGTCGCAGGAGTAGCGGCGGACGAATCCGGGTCGGCCCTCGTTCAGCCAGTCGCGGAAGGCCTCGTCGCGATCGGCGACGTATCCCCTGGCGATCATCGCGTCGGCGACATGGGGGCGTCCGATGGTGGAGGCTCCCGAGGCTGCGGTGCGAACGTCCTCGAGGGTGATGCCGATTCCCGCGGCGCGCAGCGCCTCGACCATCCTCAGCAGCCGTCCGGTGCGGGAGTTGCGGAGCAGTTCGAGCTCGGCGAGCAGGTTCGCGTCGTCACGGCGGCACCCGTAACCGAGCAGGTGGATCTCGTGATCCCCGAGCTGGCAGGAGACCTCCAGACCGGGCAGCACCTTGACGCCGAACCGGGGTCCGGCGGCCATCGCCTCGCCCAGCCCGTCGAAGGTGTCGTGGTCGGTCAGTCCGACCACCGCCAGCCCGGCGTAGGCCGCTCTCATCACCAGTCGGGTCGGCGAGTCGGTGCCGTCGGAGACCGTGGAATGTGTGTGCAGATCAATCCGCATGTCCCACCTCCATCACGAGGACGCTGCCACGATGGGCAGGTCAGGATCCCTGGCCGCCACCATGGCTGACCAGTGACCCCAGACTACGCACCACCACCGTCAGCTGCGCCAGTCCGGGGTCGTCGCCGATTCTGTCAACCATCTGCCGGACCTGCAGCTCGGCGTCGCGAAGGTCTCCGGTGGCCCCGGTGGCCAGCGACTGCTCGACCGCCCCGCCGACCGCGTTGAGCAGGTCCTGCCTCAACCCGGCCACCGCCATCGCGTCCCACACCCGGCGCTGCGGCAGACCGGCCAGCAGGTCGGTGAGCCGGTGCAGGCGGATCTGCTCGGCGAGCAGGAAGTAGCTGTGCGAGACGTCGTCCAGATCGACTCCGGTGCGCGCAGAGATGTCGATGGCCGACAGCAGCACCGAGGCCCAGTGGCCCACCGAGACCGCGGCCGCCAGGTCGGTGGGCAGTCCCTGCTCGGTCAGCTCGTGGCGTCGGGCCCCGATCTGCTCTCCGACCACGCCGGGAGCCCGCTCGAGGCCGGACACCAGCCGTGCGGCGCCGGACTCGAACCGGGAGGCGACCGCCGCGGGGCCCTCGGCCAGCGCGGCACTGCCGCGGTGCAGCAGCCAGCGGGTGGTCTCCTCGACCAGATCGCGCAGCACCAGTCTGAGCCGTGTGGTGGTGGCGGCGTCCAGGCCGGCCGCGGTGAGAGCCTCCTCGGCCGCGGCGATCCGGAACACCCGCCGGGCGGCGACCTGGGCGGTGATGATCTCGTCGGGTCCGGCCCCGGTCTCCTGGTGCAGCCTCAGGAAGGCCGACAGTCCCTGGGCGTCGACGAACTCGTTGACCAGCACCATCGTGGTGATCTCGCGGTGCAGCCGGTGAGCGGGCATCGCCCGGGCGAACTGGCGGCGCAGCGGCGTCGGGAAGTAGTCGATGAGGACCTCTCCAAGACGGGGGTCGTCGGGCAGACCGGTCGCCAGCACCTCATCAGCCAGGGCGATCTTCGTCCAGGCGAGCAGGGTGCTCAGCTCGGGGCTGGTCAACCCGTCTCCCGAGGTGATCCGGCGGTCCATCTCGGAACGCGACGGCAGGGTCTCCACGGTGCGGTCCAGGTGGCCGGCGTCCTCCAGCTGCTGCATCCACGCCTCGACCATCCCGACCCGTTCGCGGATGTGCGCCGAGGCGCAGGCCAGGGCGATGTTCTGGGATCTGTTGTGGGCCAGGACGAGGCCGGCGACCTCCTCGGTGAGGGAGGCCAGCAGGGTGTCGCGGTCCTCGCGGTCCAGGCGCCCGGCCGCCACCTCGGCGTCGAGCAGGATCTTGATGTTGACCTCGTGGTCCGAGGTGTCGACTCCGGCGGAGTTGTCGATGAAGTCGGTGTTGATCCGGCCCCCGGCAAGGGAGTACTGGATCCGGGCGGCCTGGGTCCAGCCGAGGTTGCCCCCCTCCCCCACCGCCCTGGCCCGCACCTGTCCGGCGGTGACCCGCACGGCGTCATTGCTGCGGTCGCCGACCTCCAGATCGCTCTGGGTGTCGGCCCTCACATAGGTGCCGACTCCCCCGTTCCACATCAGGTCCACCGGTGCCTGGAGGATCGCGCGAATGAGTCCGTCGGGAGTGAGCGCGGTCACATCGTCCTGCAGTCCGAGGGCCGCTCTCATCTGGTCACTGATCGGGATCGACTTGGCCGACCGTGGCCAGACCCCTCCGCCGGCCGAGATCCTGGCGGGGTCGTAGTCACGCCAGCTGGAGCGGGGCAGCTCGAACAGTCGTCTGCGCTCCAGCCAGGAGGTCTCAGGATCGGGGTCAGGGTCGACGAAGACGTCGCGGTGGTTGAAGGCCGCGACCAGCCGGATGTGGTGGCTCAGGAGCATCCCGTTGCCGAACACGTCCCCGGACATGTCGCCGATTCCCACGCAGCTGAAGTCGTGTGCGGACTCGTCGAGGCCCAGCTCACCGAGATGGCGTCTCACCGACTCCCAGGCACCCCGGGCGGTGATCCCCATCGCCTTGTGGTCGAAGCCGTGGGAGCCTCCCGAGGCGAATGCGTCACCGAGCCAGAAACCGCGCTCCACGGCGATCTGGTTGGCCTGGTCGGAGAAGCTGGCGGTGCCCTTGTCGGCGGCCACCACCAGATAGGGGTCGTCCCCGTCGTGGCGCACCACCCGGTGCGGGGCCACCACCGCTCCGTCGACGATGTTGTCGGTGAGGTCGAGCAGGGCGCCGATGAAGATCCGGTAACAGCGAAGTCCCTCTGCCGCCCAGCCGGCACGGTCGACGGCCGGGTCGGGCAGCCTTCCGGGGTGGAACCCGCCCTTGGCACCGGCAGGCACGATGACCGCGTTCTTGACCATCTGGGCCTTGGCCAGTCCGAGCACCTCGGTACGGAAGTCCTCGGGGCGGTCCGACCAGCGGATCCCGCCGCGGGCCACGGCACCGAATCTCAGGTGGGTGCCCGACACGGTCGGGGAGTTCACGAAGATCTCGCTGCGCGGACGCGGCCGGACGGCGAAGTCCAGCTCCGCCGGGCAGATCTTGAACGCCAGCGCCCTGGTCACCGGCCGGCCGTTGTCGACCGAGTGCACCGGCTGGTAGTAGTTCGTCCTCTTCATCGCGGCCAGCACCGCCCACATCATCCGCAGGATCCGGTCGTGGTCGAGGCTCACCACCTCGTCGAGCTCGGCATCGGCGGCGCCGCGGACCTGTGCCATCGCCGCGAGCCTCTCGGGGCCCGGACCGTCGGTGTCCTCGAAGCGGTCCGGGTCGAAGCGGGTGGCGAAGTAGCTCACCAGCCGGCGCGCCACCGGCGGGTTGGCGATCAGCGCCCGGGCCATGTAGGTCTGCGAGAAGGACACCCGCAGCTGACGCAGGTACCGGGCGACAGCGCGCAGCACCCCGACCTGGCGGGCGCTGAGAGCCGCCGCGGTGACCAGCCCGTTGAAGGTGTCGGGCTCCCCGGTCCCGGTCCAGGAGGCCTCGAAGGCCTCGGTGAAGCGGTGCCTGTCGGCGGCGGTCCAGCCCTCGGCACCCTGCACCGCCAGGCCCAGGTCGAACAGCCAGACCTCGGCCCCGCGCAGCAGGATCCGGTGGGGGTGCTCGTCGATCACCTCGACCCCCAGACTGGTGAGGTGGGGCATCACCTGCGACAGGCTCATCGCCGAGCACCGGTTGAACACCTTGAGGCGAAGGTCGGAGAGGTCCTCCGGGTCATTGGGCCGGTACATCACCAGCGCCAGCTCCCGGTCCTCGGGGGTGGTGTTGAGCAGTTCGAGGTCGAGCAGCCCCTGGCGCGGGGCGAACTCGGCCCGGTAGTCGGCGCCGAACTCGATGCCGCGCCGATCGGTGGGCATCTCCTCCACCAGGTCGCGGAAGTCGTCCTCCCAGTTGCGCACCGCCTGGGCGACAGCCTTCTCCAGGGCCGCGACGTCGACCCTGGGCAGGGGCTGACCGGGGGCCATCGTGGCGGTCACCATCACCCTCACCAGGGCCGGCCCGGCCATCTCCATCTGGGACTCGACCTGTGCGGCGCCGGTCTGACGACGGACGACCTCCTCGGTGATGGACCGGCTGTGGGGCCCGTAGCAGTCGCGCGGGATGAAGGCCATCACGTGGATGAACCGGCCCCACCGGCCGGGGCGCACCAACACCCGGGTGCGTCGTCTCTCCTGCAGGTCGACCACCTGCTCGACGAGCGGGGCGAGCTCGTCGGCGTCGGCCTCGAACAGCTCGTCGCGAGGGTAGCCGGTCAGCACCCGGGTGATCGCCTTGCCGCCGTGGGACTTCATCGGGTATCCGCTCAGCGCCAGGATCCGGGCCGCTTTGGCCCTCAGCACCGGGATCCTGCTCACCGGGTCGGTGTATGCGGTCTCCCCCAGCAGACCGAGGAAGCGGTGCTCCCCGACCAGCCGGCCGTTGGCGTCGCGGATCCGCACCCCGATGTAGTCGCGGTAGTCGTTGCTGCGCACCCGGGCGCGCACCGAGTCCTTGGTGACCACCAGAGTGGCGAGGTCGTCGTCACCGGCCAGGGCGTCGAAGCGGTTGGCCGGCCAGCTCTGCCGGGCGCAGATCCCCAGCGCGGTGCCGGGCACCGGCTCGACGACTCCCTCGGTGATCGAGAACTGCTGGTAGCCGAGCATCAGGAAGTTGTCCTCGGCCAGCCAGTTCAGCAGTTCGACGCTGGAGTCGCGGTCATCGGAGGGGGCGGTCGATGCCCCGACCTGGCCGGCCACCCATGCCATCCGTTCACTCATCGCCGGCCAGTCGTCGGTGGCCCTCACCACCTCGGCCAGGCAGTCGTCGAGTTCTGTGCGCAGCTGCTCGGCGGCCTGCCGAGGAGTGTTCCCCAGGGCCGGCGCCGCCTCGATGTGCACCCAGGACTCGTCCCGCCCCTCCACGGCCCCCTGGGTCGAGACGCCGACCAGCCTGCCCTGCTCGTCGCGCCGCACTCCCAGGACCGGGTGGATCACCTCGCCGATGCTCCACCCCAACCTGTCCAGGGTGACCAGAATGGTGTCGACCAGGAAGGGCCGGTCGGCGGTCACCACCTCGATGATCCCGGCGTGGCGTGGCACCCAGTCGGCGCGCGCCTCGATGCGGATGCGCACCTGGTCGGGGTCCAGCCGGGCAGCCAGATCGAGTTCATTGCGGATCATCCGGGTGAGGTAGTCGGGCGACCGCGAGGCCAGGTCCGAACCGCCCAGATGCTCCAGGAATGCGGGCACCAGTCGTTCGGTGTCCATCTCGAGATCGTCCACCGGTCCACACTCCTTCGTGCTGATGGGTGACTCATCCCACACTAGCGACGATCCTCGCCCTCGGGAATGGAACGCCCGGCGCAGATCGGGTGAGGGTGACGCCGCCGGTCCGGGGTGCCAGACTGGGGAACCATGGACATCAACACCAGCGCACAGTTCGCGGCCGACCCGAACACGGTCTGCGCGATGATGACCGATCCCTCGTGGTGGCAGGACGTCTACCGCCGGATCGGTGCCACCACCAGCGATGTGACGGTCACCGACACCGGCCTGAGCCTCGATCTGGCTCTGCCCGCTCCCAGTCAGGTCAAGAAGTTCGTCGGGGAGACGATGGCCGCCCACCAGGACCTCAGCTGGGGTCCGGCGGCCGACGACGGGTCTCGCAAGGGGACCCTCACGATCACCCCGAAGGGTCTCCCCGCCAAGGCCGTCGGCCATGCCGATCTCGCGGTCGGGGGCCCCGGCAGCGTCATCACCTACACCGGTGAGTTCACCGTCTCGATCCCGCTGGTGGGCCGCAAGCTGGAGTCGACGGCGGGCCCCTACATCACCCGCGCCTTCGATGTGCAGCAGGAGGCCGGTAACGACTACCTGAGCGCCCGGTCGGCCCAGTAGGGCGTCCCGGCAGCCTCACATCGGGCAGCCTCATACCGGGCAGTCCCGCACCACGGTGTCCACAACGCAGTGTCACACCGTGGTGTGAGGATCGCTGGCCTCCTCGGGCAGCTCCTCGGTGATGTCGTGCCAGGACAGCTCGTGGCTGGCCAGCAGGCTCTGCACGGCGACGTCGCTCCAGGCGTCGTCAATGACCATGCCGGCGATCGCCCCGGCGACCGGAGCGCTGACGGCGTCGTCCTCGTCGGCGAACCAGGCTGTGATGGCGGAGGGCTCGAGGCGGGTGACGGTGACTCCCCCGTTGTCGACCTCGCCGTTGGCGGCCAGGACCGAGTCCTGGACCTGGGCGACCAGGACCAGGCGCCTGCCGAAGCGGGCCAGACCCCAGATGGAACCGATCACCATCGCGGCCCGCTCGGCCTCCTCGTCGCCGCCGCTGCTCAGGTCGAGCACCGACCGCAGCTCATCGGTGACGGTGAACCCCTGCAGGTCGGTTCCGCCCTCCTTCAGCAACTGCCGAGCTCCCCGCGCATCGGTGGGCAGGAAGACAAGTCGGTGTGCGTCTCGTACCGGGCTGCTGGAAATCGCCATGGATGAAAACCTCCTGGAACTGTGAACTCATCCACGGTAGCCCGAGCCGGAAAACATCTCGACCCGCGGACCTCAATCGTCCAAGGGTCGAGATGCCCGGGACTTGTCCACAGCCGGGAGTTGTCCACAGATCGGGTGACGTGCTCTGGTCAACCGAACCGCCATCGGTTGGACTGTGCCCATGACAGCGCTCATCCCCAGCCCAGCACCGCTCGGACACATCCTGGCAGCGGCGGAGGGGGTGCTGCTCGAGCAGGTCGCCGACTGGCTCCCCCGGCCCTCGCCGCCGCGTGACCTGTCGCTGACCGACCAGGACCCGCTGCCGCTCGACGACGACGGGGCTCCGGACCGCGACGACCCCCCGACGATCGACCTGCGCCATCCGGAGAAGCCCGCCGCCCGGGCCTCGGCCGCTGCGGTGGCCGGGGCGATCCTGGAGTGCCTGGCGGGACACCGACCCGCCAGCCATCTGCGCATGCTGTGCACCGACCAGGCGTTGTCCCGGGTCCGCCGATGGCCCCGGCGGACGGGCTGGAGACGGGCGCGAGTCACCGCCGTGCCGGTGGTCAGGCTGGCCCGGGACCAGGTCGACGCCGTCGTGATGATCGCCCTGGCGGACCGCCATCTGGCGATGTCTGTGCGGCTGAGGAGGTACGACGAGAGGTGGCTGGTGGACGACGCCCAGCTCCTGCTCACCGAAGGGGTGAGCGAGGCCCTCCAGGCACCCTGAGTCGCGCCTCGTCTCAGGCGGCGGTTCCGCCGTCCTTGCCGTGGCAGTGCTTGAACTTCTTGCCCGACCCGCAGGGGCACTTCTGATTGCGCCCGACGTTCTGGAAGCCGGCCGGCCGCGAGCCCTCGTCCTGCTCGGAGTCATCGGTCTCATCGGTGTCGCCGGTGAGCTCCTCGTCGGACTCCTCGGGGCCGCTGTAGGCCACCGATGCGCCGCCCAGGGCGGCCCGGCTGCCGGCCGTGGCGCCGGCGCCCACCAGACTGTCGGCGGTGACCGGAGCCCCGTCCTGCCCGGTGATGACCCCGACCTTGGAGGGTGCCGGAGCCTGGATGTCCAGGTTGAACAGGAACCCGACCACCTCCTCCTTGAAGGCGTCCATCATCTGGTTGAACATCTGGCCGCCCTCCCGCTGGTACTCCACCAGCGGGTCGCGCTGGGCCATCGCGCGCAGTCCGATGCCCTCGCGCAGGTAGTCCATCTCGTAGAGGTGCTCGCGCCACTTGCGGTCCAGCACGGTGAGCAGCACCTGACGCTCGAGCTCGCGCATGGTGTCGGCCCCCAACGACTCCTCCCGGGCGTCGTAGGCGCTCTGGGCGTCGGCGACGAAGGCCTCCACCAGCTCGTCCTGGTCCTCGCAGTCGACGAAATCGGTCTTGTCGATGGACACCGGGTAGATGGTGGCCATCTCCTTCCACACGTTGTCGAGGTCCCAGTCCTCGGCATACCCCTCGGTGAGGTTGCGCACCGCGGTCTCCACCACCCGGTCGGTGGTGGCCCGCAGCTCGTGCTCGACGTCGGCGCCCTCCAGCACCTTGCGCCGGTCGGCGTAGATGGCGTGGCGCTGACGGTTCATCACGTCGTCGTACTTCAGGACGTTCTTGCGCATCTCGAAGTTCTGCGCCTCGACCTGCTTCTGGGCGCTCTCGATCTGACGGGAGACCCACTTCGACTCGATCGGGACGTCGTCGGGCATCTTGAGGGTGACCATCGCCCGCTCGATCACCTCGGGCTTGAACAGCCTCATCAGCTCGTCCTGGAGGGAGAGGTAGAAGCGGGACTCGCCGGGATCGCCCTGACGTCCCGACCGTCCTCGAAGCTGGTTGTCGATGCGCCGGGACTCGTGACGCTCCGAACCGATGACGTAGAGCCCACCCAGCTCCATCACGTCCTTGTGCTCGGACTCCGACTGCTTCTCGAACTTCTCGAGGGTGTTCTTCCAGGCGATCCGGTAGGCCTCCTCGTCCTTGACCGGGTCAAGACCCTTGTCGCGCAGGTCGATCTCGGTGAGGAACTCGGGGTTGCCACCGAGCATGATGTCGGTGCCACGGCCGGCCATGTTGGTCGAGACGGTCACCGCTCCCTTGCGCCCGGCCAGGGCGACGATCGCCGCCTCCGACTCGTGGTGCTTGGCGTTGAGGACCTTGTGCGGGACGCCGGCCTTCTTCAGCTTGGCGCTCAGCAGCTCCGACTTCGCCACCGAGGCGGTACCGATGAGGATCGGCTGACCCGCCTCGTGGCGTTCGACGACATCGGCGATGATGGCGTCGAACTTGGCCTCCTCGGTGCGGTAGATGAGATCCTTCTGGTCCTCGCGGATCATCGGCTTGTTGGTCGGGATCGGAATGACGCCCAGGCCGTAGATCTTCTGGAACTCCGATTCCTCGGTCTTGGCGGTGCCCGTCATGCCGGCCAGCTTGTCGTACATCCTGAAGTAGTTCTGCAGGGTGATGGTGGCCAGCGTCTGGTACTCGTCCTTGATCTCGACGTGCTCCTTGGCCTCCAGCGCCTGGTGCAGTCCCTCGTTGTAGCGGCGCCCGGCCAGTGTGCGGCCGGTGTGCTCGTCGACGATCAGCACCTCTCCGCTGGAGATCACGTAGTCCTTGTCCCGGTGGAACAGCTCCTTGGCCTTGATGGCGTTGTTGAGGTAGCCGATCAGCGGGGTGTTCTCGGACTCGTAGAGGTTGTCGATGCCGAGCCTGCGCTCCACCTTCTCGATGCCGGGCCCCAGGACCGAGATGGTGCGCTTCTTCTCGTCGACCTCGTAGTCGCGGTCGCGCACCAGCTTGGTGACGATGCGGGCGAACTCGGGGTACCACTGCTTGTTCTCCTCGGCGGGACCCGAGATGATCAGCGGGGTCCGGGCCTCGTCGATGAGAATCGAGTCGACCTCGTCGACGATCGCGAAGTGGTGGCCCCGCTGGACGCAGTCGTCCAGCGAGTTGGCCATGTTGTCGCGCAGGTAGTCGAACCCGAGCTCGTTGTTGGTGCCGTAGGTGATGTCCGCCTGATAGGCGGCCTTGCGCTCCGTCGGGTTCATCTCGGTGAGGATCGCCGAGGTCTCCAGGCCGAGGAAACGGTGCACCCGCCCCATCTGCTCGGACTGGACTCGCGCGAGATAGTCGTTGACGGTGACGACGTGGACGCCCTTGCCACTCAGGGCGTTGAGGTAGGCGGGCAGTAGGCCGACCAAGGTCTTGCCCTCACCGGTCTTCATCTCGGCGATGTTGCACTCGTGGAGGGCGGCGCCGCCCATGATCTGCACGTCGAACAGGCGCTTGCCCAGCACCCGCTGGCCTCCCTCGCGCACGGTGGCGAAAGCCTCCGGGAGAAGCTTGTCGAGGTCCTCCCCGTTGTCCAGGCGCTGCTTGAGATCGGCGGTCTGGCCCGACAGCTCATCGTCGGACATCTCGGAGTAGTCCTCCTCGATGCTGTTGACCTGGGAGACGATCCGGTTGAGATGCCGGATCACCTTGCCTTCGCCGGCATGCAGCATGCGATCCAGTGGGTTCACAGGGATGGTCCTCCTCCAAGGATGAATCAGTCGCTCGCGCCGCGGACGCTGACGACCTTGCTCGCACCCAGGTGGCAGGTCGCGAGCCGCCCTCCATCCTAAACGCTGGGCCGCCAACAACCCAGCGCAGACTCATCCCGGGCCGGTGGGAATCAGCCCAGAGCCACCGCCAGCTGCCCGGCCAGGTCGCCGACGCCGGTCACCCTGATCCGATCGAGCCGTCGCCAGCTCGCGGCCACCGACAGGTGATCGGCCAGAGCCCGGGCTACCGCCGACCAGCCGGGGAAGTCGGGACTCTTCTCGGCCCCGGGCTCGCGCCAGACGGCGGCCACCTCGAGCTCCCCGATCTGACGGCGGGCCCTCAGATCGACCCGGGCCACGAAGTCCTGGCCGAGCAGGAAGGGCAGGCTGTAGTAGCCGAAGATGCGCTTGTGCTCTGGGACGTAGATCTCGATCCGGTAGTCGAGGTCGAACAGTCTCAGGGCCCGCGGCCGGTGGAAGATCAGCGGATCGAAGGGGGAGACCAGGGTTGCGGCGCCGATCCGTCTCGGGACGGTGGCCCCGACCCGCATCCACCAGCCGGCCTGGCCGTCGACGGTGACCGGGACCACCGTCCCCTCCTCGGCTAGCTCCGCCAGGGCGGCGCGGGTCGGCAGTCTGCGGGTGCGGAAGTAGTCGACCAGGTCGTCCTCGGTGAAGACTCCCAGCGCCGCCACGGCCCGGGCGGCCAGTGCCCGGTGGCCCTCCCGGGCAGACAGTGCGGGCCGGGACCTGATGGTGGGCGGCAGCACCCGTTCAGGGAGTGCGTAGACCTTCTCGAAGGAGGCGGTGCGACCCGCCACGGCCACCCGGCCGCTGCGCCAGGCCCATTCCAGGGCGGTCTTGGTCTGTGACCAGTTCCATCCCCAGCTCTCGGGGTGCATGCCGCGCTCCCCCGCCGAGACCTGCCGGGCGGTGGCCGGGCCGCGGGCCAGCTGTGCGACCACCTCGTCGACCAGATCGGGGCGCTCCTGACTGATTCTCAGCATCTCCCCCCAGGCCTCCTGAACCGCGCTGGCCTGCCGGTGCCGCAGCGCCGGCTCCAGGGTGATGTCGACCAGGCTGGCAACGTGGGCCCAGGTCTCGTGGAGCAACGGTCTGCGCCCGGTCGACGCGTCCACCAGGAGCGCCGGATCATAGCTGCCGCACCGGGTGAACAGCGGCATCTCGTGGGCGCGGGCGAAGACATTGACCGAGTCCACCTGGAACAGCGCGAGATGCCGCACCGTCCGGGACAGGGCCGCCCTGTCCACCCGTGCGGGTGGTGTGCGGCCCAGCCCCTGGGCGGCCAGGGCGAGCCTGGCCGCCTGACGGCGTCTCAGAGCACGCGCGACGTGCTCGATCAGCGAGCCTTCTCCAGATCGAGATGGATGACGCCGAAGTTGTACCCCTTGCGACGCCGGTAGACGACGCTGGGGGCCTTGGTCTCGGCGTCGACGTAGAGGAAGAAGTCGTGACCGACCAGCTCCATCTCGTCGAGGGCCTGGGCCAGGGTGAGCGGGGCGCCCGGGAAGACCTTCTCCTTGACGTACAGCGGACCCTCGCCGGTGACCTCGACGTCACCGGCGATCCTTCGGGTGGGGATGATGTCGCGTGCATCATCGGTGATCTCGTCGGCAGGCACATCGAGCACCTGGGAGACCCGCAGGCCGCGACGACTGCGTCGTCGGTCGGCGGCCTTGGCCAGCTGGCTGCGCATCCGCTCGGAGGCCTTGTCGAAGGCGACCATCTTGTCGGCCGCCTGGCCGACCGCGCGCACCACCGGGCCGCGGGAGCGCAGGGTGAGCTCGCAGGTGGTGGCCTGGTCCTTGGCACCCTTGGTGTCCTGCACGGTGAAGACCACCTCCACCCGCTGGACCCGGTCTCTCAGCTTCTCGACATTGGAGATGCGATCCTCGACCTGGCTCCTGATGTCATCACTGATCTTGCAGTGCCGGCCAGAAACGATGACGTCCATATCGACCTCCTGTGGTCTGTGCCGGATGGGCTCCGGCGCATATATACGAATGGCACGATCCCGCGACGGTCCTCAGCCCGGAAGGCTGTGGACCACCGCTTGTCGTGCCATGCAGCAACGCTACCGGATCGGCGAAGCGCATGGGAGCCCAAATGCTCTCCCACGGCCGCGATTTCGCGCTTCAGGCCCAGCGGGACGGGTGCTCGGCGTCGGCCAGCACCAGGCAGGCCAGCACCAGATGTCCGGCGCGGTCCAGCGCCCTGGCCCCCTCGGCGAGGGTGGCACCGGTGGTTCTGATGTCGTCGAGAAGCACCACCGGGGGCTCACCGGGCCCGGCCGGCAGGGCTGTCATCGAGTGGGCCTGGTTGGCCACCCGCTGGTCGTGGTCCAGCTGGATCTGGTCGCGCACCCGGCGGGTTCGGCGCAGCAGCGGTCGCACCGCATCCGGTGGCAGGCCGCAGGAACGCGCGGCCGAGCGCACCAGATCTGCGCAGTGATCTGCTCCCCGGCGCCGTACCGCGGCCCGATCCGAGGGCATCGGGACCAGGCTCACCGGGCCGTCGGCGGCCTCGACGACCGCCCGCAGCCCCACCCCGAGGCTGGATCCGAGGGGGCGGCTCAGCCAGCCGGCGCCTCGGTCCTTGTGCGCGGTGACCAGGTCCGGGAGGGGGTCGCGGTAGGGCAGGCAGGCGACCACCGGCGGCGGGCCGTCGAGGATGACGCGGGGATGGGCCTCAAGGGCCGCCAGGCAGCGCCGACAGATCCCGCTGCCCGGTCGTCGGCATCCGGGGCAGCAGGCCCCCAGCAGCAGGTCGGCCAGCGGGTCGAGCACGCTGTCATGGTACTGACCGGCACGGCAGGCGGGCGGGCCGAGTCCGGTGCTGACTAGATGCAGATGCCCATCCCGGTCACCTGGTCGGCCACCGTCCGCCACCGGTAGCGGTCCTCGAAACGCAGCACCTGACCGCCGTCGGTGAGAGCCAGGACGTTGATCCCATCCGAGCGCGGCAGGGTGCTCAGGCTCACGATGTTGACCCCGCTGAGGGGTCCCACGGCCATCCCGTCGGAGCCGTCCAGCGCGATCTGGTAGGGGGCGCCGGGCGAGTCGGCGGTGGCCCTGGCGACCACCATGAGTTCGGTCGCCGAGATCCAGCCGACATCGTCGATGAGGGTGAGTCCCGAGTCGCTGCCCTGCAGGTGGTACTCGCGCAGACCGTCGACGACGACCCCCGGGGCCCCGCCGGTGGTCGGTCGGATCCGCAGCATGGCCAGCACCCGGTCCCCGCGGTCCTGGAGCACCACCGCGACCCGGGCGAGGTCCGGGGACACGGAGAACGCCACGACGCGTCGGGTGGCCAGCTCGTCGGCCCGGATCTGGAGTCTGCCGCGGCTGCTGCCGACCGCGATGAACCGCGACGAGTCGCCCTGCACCGAGACCGTCCAGCAGGTCCCGTCGGTGCTCACCTGCGGTCTGAGCAGCCCGGTCCCGAGGCCAGCTGGCGGGTGACCCGGGCCCCCTCCTGCCAGCTGAGCAGGTTCTGCCGGGAGGAGTCCACCACGGCCCAGAACCCTCCGGAGGGTTCCACCGCGACGCCGACCGGGGACTCGCCGCCCGAGTCGGCGCCGAGCAGCCCGCGCAGCGGGGTGAAGGTGCCTGACTGGTCGGAGACCTGCCCCAGCACCCCCCGCCGCAGCACCTTCATGGTCGGCAGGTCCGAGGAGATCAGCGGGGACATCGAGGTGAACAGTCCGGTGGAGACGGTGTCGTCCTCGGCCGCCCCGGGGATCGCCACCGAGGTGCCGCCCACCGTGAACCGCACCCTGGAGACCTGGGGGTAGGCGGCCAGGGTCCAGCTCACCTGGGCCGCGACCTGGCGGCGCTGGGCGTCGGTGAGGCGGGTCACCTCCGGGCTCAGCGGCACGGTGGATACTCCGGCGTTGTCCACCGCGACGGCGTCGGAGGACAGCTTCGTGCCGGTCGGGAAGACATTGGTGACGGCCCCCGCCAACCAGTCCGAGGGACCGTCGAGAAGATCGGTGACCGCGGTGGTGGGGTTGGAGGTCGCCTGGGGAAGGTGCACCAGCTCGGGGACCAGGAAGGGGCGGGTGAGGCTGGTGAAGTACAGCGCGACCGTGGAGTAGGCCCGGGAGAAGGCGAACAGCGAGAGCACCAGTCCGTCGGGCGGCCGGGAGATCCGCAGCTCGCCGTCGACCCTGGTGATCCCGAAGTCCAGGTCGATGGACTGGCCGGTCACCGGCCGGTAGCGCCCGGCGGCGTCCAGCCGGGCGATGATCGGCGCCTTGAGACCGGCGGTGCTCCCGGTGACGACGGGGGTGTTCGTGGTGGCGTCGTAGATGACGGCTCCCGACTCGGGGTCCCAGCTGCGCGCGGCGGCCTCGGTGAGGTACTCCCGGGCGATCCGGTAGGAGTTCTGGGGACTGGTCATCGACTGCAGGAAGCCGGCCACGATGATCTCCGGGGAGGCCTTGCGCGGTGGCGGCTGGGGGTCGACGTCGATCCCGACCCGTCCCGGCGTGTCGGCGCTGGCCGAGACCTGGGTGACCGGCCCGGTGGTGGGCACCCTGGCGCATCCGGCCAGGGCCGCCAGACCGGCGCCCAGCCCGAGGAACCGGCGTCGGGACAGATCGCGGCCGGTCATGGCCTGCTCCCGGTGATCTGGGGCCGGTCGTCGGCCGGGACGGCCGGCAGCGGCGATCCGGTGAGCGGGTGGTTGGGACGTCGGGGCAGGGTGAGTCGGAACTGGGCACCGCCGCCCGGCCGGCCCCATGCCTCCAGCCAGCCGTGGTGGAGGTGGGCGTCCTCCAGAGAGATGGCCAGCCCCAGGCCGGTCCCGCCGACGCTGCGCACCCGCGACGGGTCGGCGCGCCAGAATCGTGCGAAGACCTTCTCGGCCTGCCACGGCTCGAATCCGATGCCGTGGTCGCGAACCGTCACCGCGACCGCCTGGTCGTCGAGGGCCACGGTGACCTCGACCGGGCTGGACTCGCCGTGCTCCAGGGCGTTGGAGACCAGGTTTCGGATGATCCGGCGGATCCGTCGCGGGTCGACCTCGGCGGTCGCGGGCCCGTCGGTGGAGACCACGACGGGGGTCTGGAGCTTCTCGGCCAGAGGCTGGGCGGCGTTGACCTCGTCGGTGACCAGGTCGGCGACATCGCACAGGTCCAGGGCGAGCACCGCCGCGCCGGCGTCGAACCGCGAGATCTCCAGCAGGTCCGACAGCAGGGACTCGAACCGGTCGAGTTCGTCGTGGAGCAGTTCGGTGGCACGGACCATGTCCGGGTCGGAGTCGTCGCGGGAGTCGATGAGCATGTCGGCGGCCATCCGGACGGTGGTGAGGGGGGTGCGCAGCTCGTGGGAGACGTCGGAGACGAACTGCTGCTGGAGGCTGGACAGGTTCTCCAGCTCGGTGATCTGGCCCTGCAGGGTGGCGGCCATCCCGTTCATCGAGGTGGCCAGCCGGGCGAGGTCGTCGGTGCCGCGGACCCGCATCCGCTCGTCGAGATGTCCGTCGGCCAGCCGCGACGCGGTGATGCTCGCCCGCCGGATCGGCCGGGCGATCTCGCGGGTGGACAGGAAGGTCGCGATCCCCATCGCCAGCATGATGAGTCCACCGAAGGTGATCACGACCCGTTGCACCAGGGCCAGGGTGGCCGCCTCATCGGTCTCGGGGAAGATGAAGTAGATCGGGAAACCGCGGTTCTCACCGGGGGCCCACAGGGTCGACCCCACCACGATGCCGGGATCTCCCGGTCGGTCCGGGTCCGAGTAGAGGATGGTCGTCGGCTGGGTCCACATCCCCTCACCTCGGGTCACCTGGGCCTGGAGCTCGGGGGGCACCGACTCCACCGAGATCCCCTCCGAGACCAGTCCTGACACGGGCCCCTGGATGATGACGTGGTACTGCCCCGACTGGCGGGCGGCGTCGTCGGCGAGCTGGTTGAGGCGTTCGTAGAGGGAGGCGGTGCGAAGGTCGGTGCTGCGCAGCTGCTGCTGGAGACGGGCCAGGGAGGTGGTCGCCTCGGCGACCGAGGCGCTGCGCTTGGCGTCGAGGATGCCTGCCTCGACCCGGCGGACCAGGAAGTATCCGAAGACCAGCAGGACCACGAGGGTCCCGGTGAGCGCGATGGTGACCATCCGAAGACCGAGGGAGGACCACCACAGGCGCGCCGGGCCACGGAGCAGTCGGGCTCCCCGGCGCCCGTGGACCTTCTCACCGGGCCCGGGGTGCTGGCCGGTCAGTTCTCCTCCCGGTCACCGGAGCCGGCCCGGTAGCCGACCCCACGAACGGTGATGACGATGCTGGGGTGCTCGGGGTCGCGCTCGATCTTGGAGCGCAGCCGTTGGACGTGGACGTTGACCAGTCGGGTGTCGGCGGCGTGACGGTACCCCCACACCTCCTCGAGGAGGGCGTCGCGACTGAACACGTCGTGCGGGCGGCGTGCCAGGGCGACCAGGACGTCGAACTCGAGCGGGGTGAGGGGGATCTCCTGTCCGCCTCGGGTCACCTGGTGGGCGCGCACGTCGATGACCAGATCGCCGATCGATGTCACATCGGACTCGGTGTCGGTCGCCGCCTCCAGGGGTTGTCTCAGGCGGGTCCGGATGCGGGCCACCAGCTCCTTGGACTTGAAGGGCTTGGAGACGTAGTCGTCCGCGCCGGCCTCCAGCCCGGAGACCACGTCCTGGGTGTCGGAGCGGGCGGTGAGCATGATGATCGGGACCCCCGAGACCCGCCGCACCTCCCGGCAGACGTCGATCCCGTTGCGTCCGGGGAGCATCAGGTCCAGCAGGATGAGATCGGGCTTGAACCGGTCGAAGACGTCGAGGGCCCGCGAACCACTGGCGCACCAGTCGGTGACGAATCGTTCCTTGTGGAGCACGAGCTGGAGCATCTCTGCCAGGGCGGGGTCGTCGTCGACCACGAGTATCCGCTGGCCCGTCGACTCGGCGCTGGGCTGGGTCACGCTTCGGCCTCCTCGTTCGTCACCGACTCTCGACGCCCCCTGTCGGAATCCAGTTCACATGGTAGTCCGCGGCTGCACACAGGACAGTCCTGATGGTGCGTGACCGATGGTTGCGGCCCCCGGTGCCGCCTTGCCCTGATGCCATGTCCTGCCGCCCGGTCCTGAGTCTGGTCCTGAGCCTGGCCGACCATCCCCGCCTGGACGCGACCGCCGCTGAGAGGACCTCAGTTGACGTGGCCGTCGTGCTCCTTGGGCATCGTCGCCATCATCGCCAGCTCACCGTTCTGACGGCGCAGCACTCGCCGCCACAGGGTCTGCGGGTCGGAGCCGAAGAGGTCCTCCTCGTGGGCGCGGGCCCGGACCCAGTCCCCCCGGACGATCTCCCCCTCGAGCTGTCCGGGCTCCCATCCGGAGTAGCCGGCGAAGATCCGCAGGTCGGAGTAGGCGCCCTCGACCAGTTCGACGGGGGTGTCCAGATGGAGCAGACCCACCGGCCCGGACACCCGCCGCCAGCCGGGCGGCTCCTCGGAGGGGTGGTGCAGCCGGGCCAGGCAGACCGCCCCGTTGGGGGACACCGGTCCACCCTGGAAGAGGGTCTGAGGAGGCACCGTGAGGTGCACCCACTCGGGCAGCACCTCCGCCAGGTCCATCGGGGCGGGGGTGTTGAGGATGACGCCGAGACTGCCCTGCTCGTCGGCGTCCAGCAGGTAGATGACCGATCGCGCGAAGATCCCGCTGGTGACGGCCGATGTCGCGATGAGGAGTTCCCCGGCGCGTGGGGGATCAGCCAGGATCATGCGTCCATCCTTGCACGATCGGGCAGTGCGCCGGTCAGGATCGTCCCGGCGGCAGGGAGCGGGAGTCGAGGGTGAGCTGCATGAGCGCGAGATCGAGCCAGCTGCCGAACTTCACCCCGACCTGGCGCATCAGCGCAACCCGCTCGAATCCCAGGCTGCGGTGCAGGCGGATCGAGGCGGTGTTGCCGGCCTCGATGGCGGCGACGATGACATGCAGTCCGAGCGCTCGGGCCCGCTCGATCAGGGCCGTGGCAAGAGCTCGTCCGGCTCCCCTGCCGCGGTGCTCGGCGGCGACGTAGATCGAGTCCTCGGCGGTGAGACGGTAGCCCGTGAAGGATGCTCGCCAACCCGACAGGGAGGCGTATCCGAGCACCTGTTCACCGTCGGGTCCCGGCGACACGGCGACCAGCACCGGGTAGCCCGACCGCTGATGGTCCTGCCACCAGGCTCGCCGGTCCTCCTGGGTGACGACCTGGGAGTTCCACACCGCGGTGGTGTTGCGCACCGCCTCGTTGTAGATGGCGGTGATCGTCGCAAGATGCTCGGGACCGGCGTCGACGACGCGGATCTCTGCCCCCGACCGGCTCACGGATCGACTCTGGGACGACATGGCGCCCACTGTAGGGCGAGTACGGGCCGGCAGAGACACCGGTCGTGGCAGCCGATCAGGAGACCACCGTCCACGCTGTGAGTGCTCGTGCCTGATTCTGCGAGCCGTCGTGGAGATGGCCCTGGAAGTCGGAGTCGCGGAGCCGGGCTCCCCTGACCGACGAGTCGGGCAGCGCGTGGACCGACATGGTTGCCACCATCGGTGCCACGCTCGACTTCCTCACCCCCACGGCCAGGTCCTCGGCGACCTTCTAGAGCGCGTTCCCCGAGATGGGGGCGCAGAGCCGGGCGACCACGGAGTTGCCGTCGAGCCACAGCTGCTGCACGTGTCCCCCGTCGGGCACCGTCACCTTCGCTGCCGCGGCGAGGTCGGGATCGATCTTCTGGGTGCTCTGGTCGCACCAGATCTGGTAGTCCGCGGTGGATCTCCAGTCTTTGGAGGCCGATGACCCCGGGGTGGGGACCCCGGTGGAGGCGGTGGTCGGGACACCGCTGGCATGTGAGGATCCGCCGCACCCGGACAGTGCCGGGGTGAGTAGCACCACGGCGGTGAGTGTGGCGACAGCGATCCGATGCATGTGGTCTCCTTCGAGGTGGCGGGCGCTTCCGTTCGCCGCGACGTCGAGATGTTCCCACAGGTGTGTGACAGTTTCCGCACCCGTCCAGCCACGGTGCACACAGCTGCGCGCTGCGACAGGAACAGGAGAGGTGGGCCGATCTCCTGCCGGCGGAGCCGGGCACCCTGGGGGCGGGTGGCGACGTGCGGAGTCCTTCGGGCCCTGATAGCTTGCGTGGGTGATTGTGAGCCCGATGTGACGGTGGCGACCGTGGTGGCGCCCTCGGCGCCCCTGACCGGTGGCCGCGACAGGATGTCGGCCATCCGGTGCGTTGGCATCGGTGTCGGGCTGTGGCTGGTTCAACGACTGGCGGTGGTTCTCACCCTGCTCATCGGTGGCGGCCGACTTCCCGACGACCTCATGAGGTGGGACGGTCAGTGGTACGCCCGCGTGGCGACGAACGGGTACCACCTGCCGACCGCGACCGGCGGCGGCTCCCACCCGTGGTTCAGCGATCTGGCCTTCTTCCCCGGTCTGCCCGCTGCGGCACGCCTGCTCCACCTGTGCGGCCTCTCGGGTACCTGGGCCACCCTGATCGCCGGCTGGGCCGGGTTCGTCCTCGCCGCGGCGGTGGTCACCCTGGTGGGACGCCAGGTCGGCGGTCCGCGGGTCGGGATCCTGCTCGTCCTGCTGTGGGGGGTGGCGCCGCGTGCCGTCGTGGAGAGCCTCGGGTACTCGGAGGGATGGTTCATCGCCGCGGTGGGGACCGGTCTGCTGATGGGCCTGCGGGGCCACTGGGGCAGAGCCGGACTCGCGGTCTGCGTGGCGGGACTGTTCCGCCCCGCGGTCGTTCCTGCTGTGGTGCTTCTCGGGCTGGTGTGGGTCGCCTCATGGCCGGTTCTCGGGCGTGGCGTCCCGGCCTCGCAGAGACGACATCGGTTGCTGGGAGCGGTGCTGGCGCCGTGCGGCATCGTGGCCTACATGGCCCTGGTGGCCTTCCGCACCGGAGCCTGGGACGGGTACTTCCTGATCCAGCGGGGATGGGGATCGACCCTGGGCTGGTCGAACCAGGTGTTCCGCACCGCAGCACGGATGTGGCCGGCATCCCCCTACAACTGGGCCTACTTCGGGCTGGTCGCGGCGTCTGTCGTGCTCTACGTCCTGCTTCTGGTGGCGATGTTCCGGACGCGCCAGAGTCTGCTTCTGTGCGGCTACGTGGCCCTGATTCTGCTCCTGACGGTCTTCTCCCAGGGGTACTTCCACTCGAAGGCGCGGTTCATGCTCCCGGCGTTTCCGGCGTTCCTTCCGGTCGCCCAGCGCCTGGAGAGGATGCCCCGGTGGATCACCGTTCTGGCGCTGCTGGTCCTCACCGGTCTGTCGACGTGGTGGAGCATCTCGGTACTGACCGGCCGCTACTCACCCTGAGATTGCGCCGGGGCTCCGAAAGCCCCGGGGACGGCGAAAACCCGTCCCCATATGGGGGCGGGTCTTCTGTGAGTGGATGTCCTGACTTGTTGCATTGGCTTAGTGCCCCGCATCGGACTCGATCGCGTTGATGATGGCGCGGGCCTCGGGTGTGGTCTGGGGCTTGATGGTGTGAAGCGAGCCGTTGATCTCCAGGGTCGCTGAGCGTAGTGGGGCGAGGGTATGGACGATCCGTTTGACCGACAGGCCGGTGACCTGTCGTAGGTAACGCGAGACGGCCAGGGCGGCGAATGCCGTGGTCAGGTGGGCCTCGATGGAGTCAGAGAGCCGGTGGAAGATGGGCCGGGCCCGCAGGTCGGACTTGGCCATGCGGAAGGAGTCCTCGACGTGCCAGAGGTCGTGGTAGGCCCCGATCACCTGGACCGGAGTCATCACCGATACTGGAATATTGGTCACGTATCCCTTCAACCCGACCAGTTGGCGGGCCCGGTCGATCGCCTTGTGATCCAAGGACAAGCCGTTCGCCGATGC
>NZ_AUDD01000013.1 GCF_000425285.1 Acidipropionibacterium jensenii DSM 20535
GACTCTATACAAGCCCTATCCTGCCAAGTCAGGAGCACTTTCGCCTACCCGGCGACCACACCTCCGGCACTCACCGATGAAACGCCGAGGTTAACAGGGGCGAGGCGATCCGGCCTCTGCCCGGGATTCTCATGTCCACCCGGGTTCAGTCCGACCCGGATGCCTGGATCTACGCGAACTCGTTGTGGCGGCCCTCCTCGGTGATCACCGGTCGCGCAGCCCTGCGCCTCCATGGGTTGCCCGGCTTGGCGGTGCCCGCCGTGGACGTGCTGCTGCCCTACAGCTTCCCGGACCGGGGCCTTCTTCGCTTCCACTGCTCCCCGCCGCCGGGCTCACTGATCCATCACGTTCAGGGTGGACTTGTCAGTACTCCTGCGGCGGCCGCGCTGTTTCTCGGCATCCGCGAGGACTGGGACCCGATCTGCGCTGCCCTGTTCAAGGGCATCACTCGCCCCGAGGACATCCAGGCCGCGCGCGACTTCCTGATCCGGCACCGCGGAGGTCCGGAGATGGATCGGACTCTCCGCTACATCAGTCAGATGCCCTGGTCGGTGCCTGAGCTCGAGCTGCACGAGCTTCTGCGCCAAGTCGGAATCACCGGCTGGCGGGGAAACATGCCTGTACTCCTGCACCCGACCGAGAATGGTCAGGCGCGCGCCCGGCGGTGTCATCCCGATGCCGGCTTCGAGGCCGAGAAGCTGGCGGTGGAGGTCAACAGCGAGCAGTACCACAGCGACTCGGAGTCATTCACCGCGAACACCCTGCGCGCCCGATGGTTCGCGGCTGAGGGCTGGACCCAGATGCCGGTGACTCCGAACCAGCTGAGGAGCCGGCCCAATGACTTCCTCGCCGATCTGTGTTCCCGCCTGCACAGAAGACACCGGCCGCCGGGCATTCCGCGGGTCCGGTACCGGCCGAGGCCGCCTTTCTGGTTCTGATGGCCGCCGACCGGTGAACATTTCACTCGCGGAACTGGTGGAATCCGCGCCCGGGGCCGCGGTCACCGGGCTAGGCGAGTGATGTGTTCGCCGAGCTCCAGTTTCGGGTTCCGACGAGGGAAGAGAGCCAGGTGAAGAGTCATGGGGAACCTGATGAGCCCCGACCAGCGCTTGCTTCGGGTATCGCTGAAGTGTCGACATGGGGGAGCAGGGGGCCGCCGCGGGGCTGATGGGTGCTGTCGGGTGCATCTTTCACTCGCGGAACTGGTGAGATCCGCTCCCGGGGTCGCGTTCTCCGGGTTCGGCGAGTGATGTGTTCACCGACAAGGAGAGTTCGGCGCTTGCTTCGGGTATCGGTGAAGTGTCGACATGGGGGAGCAGGGGGCCGCCGCGGGGCTGATGGGTGCCATCGGGTGAACATTTCACTCGCGGAACTGGAGGAATCCGCTTCAGGGGTCACTATCACCGGGTTTGGCGAGTGATGTGTTCACCGGGTTTCCGTCTCGGGTTCGAGGGGAACCCCAGGTACTGAGTCGTGGGGAACCTGGTGGGGCCGCTGTGCGGTCGATGTGCGGCGGTGGAGAGTCGGCAGGGTGCCCGGGGAGAGCGCGCTGTCACTCAGCGGCGAGTAGGTGGAGTCGCGCCCTCACTCAGCGGCGAGTAGGTGGAGTCGCGCCCTCACTCAGCGGGGGAGTGCTTCGCCCGGCGCTCCCGGCTCACCAGCACGATGGCTCCGGCGATCAACCAGAGCCCACCGACGACAAGGGCCGGGTGTGCGGCCTGGCTCAGCACGATGAGGATCACCGCACCACCCACCACGGGAATCACGGTGTGGCGGACTCGCTGCTCGGTGCGCCGACCCCGGACGTAGTAGCCGATCACCGTGGCGTGGAGGAAGAGGAAGCCGACCATCGCCCCCACCGTGACCATCGAGGAGAGCAGTCCCAGACCATCGGCCCGCACGGCCGAGGCGACCGCGATCACCAGGGTCGCCGCCCCCGAGACGAGCACCGCATTGCGCGGGGTGCCGGTGCGGGGGTCGACCCTGGAGAGCCCCTTCGGGAGGCTTCCCGCCCGCGCCATCCCGTACATCAGGCGGCTCACCGCAGCCTGGGCCACCATCGCCGAGAACACCGGCCCGATGGTCTTGACAAGGGTCACGGCGGTTCCCATCCAGGTGCCGATCTGGGAGTCCAGCATCTGGTAGAAGGCGGTGCCCTGGTCGTCGGGATGGGCGGCCAGATACTCCGGGGTCCGAGGCGACAGCAGGGCGCCCAGATAGGTCTGGATGACGAACAGCGCCCCCGCCAGGGTCAGGCAGAACATCAGCGCACGGGCCACCCCGCGGCTGGAACCGGTGGTCTCCTCGGCGAAGCCGGCGATGGCATCGAATCCCAGGAAGGACAGCACCGCCACCGACACGGCGCCCAGTACCCCGGCCAGGTGGAATCCACCCGATCCGACCAGCGGGGAGAGCCAACCGCGCTGGGGCCCGTGCGTGACCAGCACCACCACGGCGGCCACCACGAAGACCGCCAGCAGGGCGATCTCCACCGCCAGGATGACGAAACTCACGGTGGCCGTCGTCCTCACCCCGGCCAGATTCAGCAGGGTCATCAGGAGGATCCCGCAGCCGGTGAACACCCACACCGGCACCGCGCCGAAGAGCTGGTGGGCGGCGATCCCCAGGATCAAAGACATCAGCGCCGGCATGAACAGGTAGTCCAGGCCGAGCATCCAGCCGGCGATGAACCCCGGTCGGCGCCCGAGTCCGGCACTGGCATAGGCGAAGACCGATCCCGCCTGGGGAACCGCCTGCGACATCCGCGCATAGGACCACGCGGTGAACGCCACCGCCACCGTCGCGAGCAGATAGGCCAGCGCGATGGCGCCATGGCTCCGGGCGTCCAGGACGCCGAAGGTGCCCATCGTGGAGGTCGGTCCGATGAACAGCAGACCGTAGACGACGAGGTCGCGCAGGCTTAGGCTCCGGTGCAGACCGGGGGCCGCACCCTCCACCCGGCCCGAACGAGCCTCCGCGGAGCGCTCACCATCGACAGGGCGGGACGCCGGGTCCATCCGACCCGCGGACCGACCCTCGGCTCCCCGGTCGTGGCTCGAGTTGTTGTCTGGCAGCATCAGGACCGTTCCTCCAGTGCCACCCGACACCCGGCCAGCGGGCCCTCGGCCCACGCGGCATCACTGGTGCAGTGGCGTTTTCCGTAGTCGTCGATGAGTCCGTGGAACTCCTGCCAGCCGGCAAGATCCAGGCTCATCCGAGTGGTGACCAGCCGGGCGACGGCGTCATAGCTGCGCGGCAGCGCGACGCCGAGTCGCCCCAGCAGGCGTCGTGCGTAGGCATCGGCGACGAAGACGCCGCGACCCAGCAGGTAGAGCATGAGGACGTCGGCGGTCTCGGGGCCGATCCCGCGAAGGGACCGCAGCTCGGCGCGCAGCCTCTCGGTCGGCACCTCCGGACGCACCGGGGCGGTGGTCAGCAGCTCGCTGGTCGGGACCGGGGAGCCGTCCCGCAGGAGGTCGACGTCGACGGCGTCGACCCACCACCGGCACAGCTCGCGCAGTGCCCTCTCCTTGCCGGTCTGGAATCCGCTGGAGCGGATCAGCGCGGTGAGTTCGGGGGTCGTGGTGGCCAGCAGCGCGGCGGGGGAGCGGACTCCGGCGCCGCGGATCGCCTCCAGTGATCCCTCGACATTGCGCCAGTTGGTGTTCTGCACCAGGACGCAGCCGAGAAGAATCTCGAAAGGGGACTGGACCGTCCACCATGTGGTGCGGGGCCCGAGGTGGTCACGAAGGGCCGCGGGCAGGTCGGCAAGCCTCATGGTCTCCCGTCCTGCCTCCGCTGCGGGCTGCAGCGACGCTGAAATCAAGGTGTTCCCGTCCAAGCCTCGGGCCTATCGCCGAATCGCGCGGTCTTGGAGAGCTCCCCGGAGCATTGCCCTGTAATGTGCCCGGGAGGCGACCACGTGCAGCGCAAGGGTAGTGCACGGCCGCGTGGCGAGGTCGATGCTGGTCGCGCAGTGCATGGACGTGGGGACGTGGAGAGCGGGTGCCAGCCCACGCCGTGAGAGGTAATCGGAACTCTCGGTTCACCGCTGATTCAGAACATGTCTCTGGCGGTCGGTAGTATTCGGCCATGTCTCACAGCCATGAAATCGAAGATTCTGCGCTGACCTTCTCTCGGATCCTGAACACCGCCGCGAGATTGCCCGGGGTAAGGATCGATCGTGCCAGGTATCTGCGGTCATCCCTGAGAAGGTACTGCACCGAGGACCAGATTGAGCAGGCGATTTCCGAGAGTTCGGCAGTTGCCGGTGTTCCTCCCAAAGTTGTCAAGGCGATGGCGAAGACGTCGATCACCTATGAGACCACCAAGGTCACGGGGCTCTCTGCCGCCGCGGGTATCCCAGGCGGCTTTGCGCTGCTCGGTACCGTCCCCGCTGACCTGGCACAGTACACGAGTCACATGCTTCGCATCGCCCAGAAGCTTGCCTACATCTACAGTTGGCCCGATCTCTTCGCGGTTGGCGATGGCGATATGGACGAAGCCACCGAGGGGATTCTCACTCTGTTCATCGGGGTGATGGTCGGCGTGCAGATGGCGCAGGGTGGTGTGAACAAAGTTGCCTCCATGATGGCCGCGCAGGTGCTGAAGAAGCTTCCGGAGAAGGCCCTCACCAAAGGGGCGGTCTATCCGATAGTGAAAAGTGTCGCCAAGGTCCTCGGGGTCCAGATGACTAAGAAAGTGTTTGCCAGTGGCGTTGCGAAGGCCATCCCCGTCGCGGGAGCCGTGCTCTCGGGAGGTTTGACGCTTGGTACCTTCCTGCCGATGTCCAAGAGGCTGCAGAAGCATCTCGCCGGTCCGGGCCCGACCAAGCCAGGATCTCACCATGAGACGGTCGCGGAGGACGAGGACTTGGACGTCGTCGACGCGGAGCTGGTTTATGTGAGCGACGCGGACGAGCTCGCCGAACATGAGGCCAGCGCGTCGTCCCCGGTTGAGACCGGCCACACGGCAGGTCAAGTGGACGCATCCTAGGCCGACGAGCGGCCAAGCAATGCCTTCCGCGCGCTTCGTCGCCGCATCTGGCAGAAGGGTACAAACCGTGGTGGTGACTCCCGCCTGACGAGGGCAAGAACAACAGTGGCGGAGGATACGAGATTCGAACTCGTGAGGGCGTGAACCCAACCCGCTTTCCAAGCGAGCGCCATAGGCCTCTAGGCGAATCCTCCGCGGAAGACGGTACCGGCTATCCGGTCTGGCGCCAAATCACCTGTTCTCGCGGCCCCGCAGCGCCTCGATGTCCCGGCGGTCCTTCTTGGTCGGTCGCCCGGCCCCGCGGTCGCGTCGGGCCACCGGTGCCGACAGGTACTCCGGGCGGGGCAGTGAGAGGTCCCGGTAGGCCTTCACCGCCAGTGGTGCGCCGACCCGCCGGGAGATCGGGTCGACCACCTCGAGGACCCGGTCCCAACCCGGGGTGTGGATGGTCACCCGGTCCCCGGGCTTGACGGTCTTGGCCGGCTTGACCGGGTCGTCATTGAGCCGGATGTGGCCGCCCTTGACCGCCGTGGTGGCCATCGACCGCGTCTTGAAGGCCCGCACCGACCACAGCCACACGTCAATCCTGGTCATGGCGCCTCCTCACGCTGGGATGCCGCCGATTCTGCCACTCGGTGCCCTCGCCACGAGGGGTCGGGACGACGCAGCCGGTGCGCTCCCGGAGTTGGCCGGCCGGACGGCGTCCCCTACACTGGCTTCAGGTTCCCCGTGCGGCGGCACCTGACCGAACTCCCCCAGGACCGAGAGGTAGCAAGGGTAGGTTGGCTCTACCGGGTGCGCGGGGAGCCCCTTTTTGTTGTCCGGGCTCAGCCGGCCGGGTCAGGTGACCCGGGTCGGCCTGCCGCGAGGGATCGTCGCCCGCGGGTCCGGGCAGGCCAGATTTCAGGAGGTCTGATGCCGGAAGCCCGCATCATCACCACGAACCGTGCCGGAATCATCTGGAGTGGCATCACCTGGTGCAGTCTGCTGCTGGTGATCCCCGCGGGGATTGCCGGAATGATGATGCAGACCCTGCTGCCGGCCAACCTCGGATACCCCCAGATCGACGCCACAGGGGTGCCGCGTTGGCTCTCGCTGACCGTTCTGGCCACCGAGATCGCCGTCTTCGCGGTCCCCGCGATCGTGTGCACCCTGTGCAACCGCAAGGCCACCCGAATGGGTCATCCCGTCAACGGCGCCGTCGCCGCAGGCTGGGGGGTCTTCGGCCTGGTCGCGGTGATCGGCGTCCTGCTCTGGTTCTTCGGCTGAGCGCATCGGCGACGCCGTCACGAAGTTGTCGGTGCCGTCAACTAGGGTTCGGTGCGTGGATGAGGACTACGACCCGATGGCCGGCGACCCGGAATCGGACGAAGGTGACGACGCCTTCGTCCAGGACGGTCCTGACCTCTTCGGGGAGCAGCCCGCGCCGAGCGCCGAGGACGCCGGGGACGATCCGAGAGATGAGGACGCCCTCGAGGAGCCCACGCCGGCCGATGACGTCGATGAGGCCGACGACGGCGGGGAGCGGTCCGACGACGACCAGGAGGGCGGTCTGCTGACCGGCCCGGAGACCCCCGAGGAGCCCGACGGGCTGGAGTCCGAGGAGGACCAGGAGGTTCCCTCAGCCCCGGTGGCGGTCGAGCAGATCGAGGCGGCGGTCGATCTCACCCAGAAGGATCCGGGCGAGCCCCCGCTGGCCCTCTACCGGCGGTACCGTCCCGAGACCTTCGACGAGGTGATCGGCCAGGAGCACGTCACCGAGCCGCTCAAGCGGGCGATCATCAACAACCGGGTCAACCACGCCTACCTGTTCTCCGGCCCCCGCGGTTGCGGCAAGACCACCAGTGCGCGGATCCTCGCCCGGGCCCTCAACTGCGAGAAGGGCCCGACCCCGAACCCCTGCGGCGTCTGCCAGTCCTGCCGCGATCTGGCCCGGGGCGGCCCCGGCTCGATCGACGTCATCGAGATCGACGCGGCCTCCCACGGCGGCGTCGACGACGCCCGCGACCTGCGCGAACGGGCCTTCTTCGCCCCGGTCGCCTCGCGGTACAAGATCTACATCATCGACGAGGCCCACATGGTCACCACGCAGGGCTTCAACGCCCTGCTGAAGCTTGTCGAGGAGCCCCCGCCGCACGTCAAGTTCATCTTCGCGACAACCGAGCCCGAGAAGGTCATCGGCACCATCCGGTCGCGGACCCACCACTACCCCTTCCGGCTCGTGCCCCCGAAGATCCTCATCGGATACCTCGAGACGATCTGCGCCAAGGAGGGCATCCACGTCGACCGCGCCGTGCTGCCGCTGGTGGTGCGGGCCGGAGGCGGATCGGTGCGCGACTCGCTGTCGGTGCTCGATCAGCTGCTGGGTGGCGCCGAGCCCGAGGGGGTCACCTATCAGCGGGCGGCGGCCCTGCTCGGATACACCCCCGACGCCCTGCTCGACGAGATCGTCGACGCCTTCGCCGCCGGGGACTCCCACGAGGTCTTCGCCACCATCGACAAGGTGATCGAGATCGGCCAGGACCCGCGGCGGTTCACCGAGGATCTGCTGCGCCGGATCCGGGACCTGGTGATCCTCTCGGCGGTGCCCGACGCGTGCAGCACCGGGCTCATCGACGCCTCCCCGGAGCAGGCCACCCGGCTGAGTCATCAGGCCGCCGGAATGGGTGCCGGGGAGCTCACCCGGGCCGCCGAGGTGCTGGCCACCGGACTCACCCAGATGAGGGGGACGACGGCCCCGCGGCTGCACCTGGAGTTGATGTGCGCGCGGGTGCTGCTGCCGGCCTCCGACGCCGGGGAACGCGGCTACAACGCTCGCCTCGAGCGCCTGGAGCGTCGTGTCGGGATCGCCGAACTGGTGGCCCCCGACCCCTCCGGTGAGGTGCCGGAGTCTGTCCCGTCCCGGCCAGAGGTCTCCGGGTCTGTTCCCGAGTACTCCCAGTCTGGTTCCGGACAGTCCGGGTCCGGACGCTCCGAGGTGGCCCCCGACCACACCCGACAGGGCGCTCCGGTCGCCCCGGCGCAGACTGCTCCCCAGGACGCGCCCTCCGGGCCGCCGGCTCAGGAGATGGCGCCGCACATGCCACCCCAGGGCCCAGATGCGGTGCAGGCCGGACAACAGCCCGCGCAGACCCCACAGCCGCGCACCCAGCAGCGCCCGGGTGCCGCGGGTCGGCGTCGTCCCCGGCCCAGCGAGCGCAACTACTCCTCGGCCGGCGGGTCGCAGCCGCCGTCGCAGCGACCCTCGAGCGCGGCGCCCGGCGGTCCACAGGTTCCGGCCGGTGGCGCCGAGCCGCCCGTGGAGCCCGGTGCGTCGTCGACGGGTGCCGGCCGGTTCGGATCGGCTCAGGGCTCCCCGGCGCAGGGGGGTCAGCAGGGACCGTCAGGACAGCAGGGGACTTCGAGGCAGCAGGGGCCTTCAGGGCCGCAGGGAGCGGGCGATTCTGGTCCCGGACGGTCAGGGTCCGGTCAGTCGGATCCGGCCCGGGTCGACATATCGATGGTGCGACGCGAGTGGCCCAGGGTGCTCGAGGTTGTGAAGTCGCGCGGCCGGATGATCTGGATGGTGCTGTCCCAGTACGCCCAGGTGCTCGAGGTGCACGGCCGCGAGGTGACCATCGGGTTCGCCAACCCGGGGGCGCGCGACATGTTCGTCTCGGGTCCGCACGCTCAGGTCATCCACGACGCCGTGATGGAGGTGCTGGGTGCCGATCTGAGTGTCGTCCCGGTGCTCACCGACGCCCCCTCGGGCCCGGTCGGCTCGCAGCAGCCGAACCAGGATCCTGGATACTCACCGGGCCGCGAACCCTCCCAGGATCGGCCACCGGACCCTACTGAGCCCGGTCGGGACGGGGCGGTCCGGCCGGGCGGGGATGAGCCCGACGGTCGACGCCGGCCCGATGGACCTGCCGGGTTCGATGGACCTGGCCAGGTCGATGAGGTTACCCAGTCCGGGTACGCCGCCGGGTCCGGCGACGTCCCGCCGGCCGCTGGACAGCCGGACCGATCGGTCCGCTCCGACGGTGGTGCCCCGGTCGAGGGTGCCGACGGTCCCGGGGTCACCGCGCGAGGCGGTGACGTGCGGTCCGGCGGCGTCCAGAACGATGCCGAGTCCGGCAGTGTCCAGAACGATGCCGAGTCCGGCAGTGTCCAGAACGATGCCCGGCCCGACGGCGTCTCAGAGGCGGCGGTGGCGATGACCCACCGCTGGTCGGAACGCGCCAAGGAGAGCATTCGCGCCACCTCGCGACCGGCCGCCGAGCCCGAGCCCGAGGACGAGGAGGTTCCTCCCGAGGACTGGGACTCCGAGGTGGTCGACACCCCGCAGGTCTCCGCCGCCGACCTGATCCGCTCCGAGCTGGGCGGTGTCGTCATCACCACCGGACTCCCGCAGTGACCGCGTTGCCCCGGTGAGTGGATCGGGTAGGTTCGAAGCACATCAGTGACTATCTCCCGGGTGACTCCTGGGCATGACAGGGGATCAACATGACCAGTCCCGCCGGCGGATTCGACATGAGCAACATCGACATGAATGGCCTCCTCGCACAGGCCCAGGCGATGCAGGCCCAGCTCGCCCAGGCCCAGCAGGAGCTGGCCGAGTCGACCTTCTCCGGTGCTGCCGGGGGCGGCCTGGTCAACGCCGTGGTGACCGGCTCCGGTGAGCTGACCTCCCTGGAGATCAAGCCCGAGGCGGTCGACCCCGAGGACACCGAGACCCTGGCCGACCTCATCGTCGCCGCGGTGCGCGACGCCACCGCCAAGGCGACCGCCAAGCAGGCCTCGATGATGCCGCAGATCCCCGGCCTGGGAATGTGACGCCGGGCCGCGATTCGACGAATCCAGGACTGTCGGAGGGCCGCCGTAGCATAGGAGGGTGGTCGTGATTGTTCGGCCGCGGAAGGAGACCCGATGTACGACGGTCCGCTGCAAGACCTCATCGACGCCCTGTCCCGGCTCCCCGGGATCGGACCGAAGGGGGCACAGCGCATCGCCTTCCACATCCTCGACGCCCCCACCGAGGAGGTCGACGCCCTCGCCGACACCTTGAAGGAGGTCAAGGAGAAGGCGAAGTTCTGCCAGGTGTGCTTCAACGTCTCCGCCGACGACACCTGCCGGTACTGCCGCGACCCGCGCCGCGACCAGTCGGTGATCTGCATCGTCGAGGAGTCCAAGGACGTCATCGCCGTCGAACGGACCCGCGAGTTCCGCGGCCTCTACCACGTGTTGGGCGGTGCGATCTCCCCGCTGGACGGCAAGGGGCCGGCCGATCTCCACATCCGTGAGCTGTGCACCCGGCTGGCCGACAGCACGGTCACCGAGGTGATTCTGGCCACCAACCCGAACCTGGAGGGGGAGGCGACGGCCTCCTACCTGTCACGACTGATCGCACCGATGGGGGTGCGGGTCTCGCGGCTGGCGTCTGGCCTGCCGGTCGGTGGAGATCTCGAGTACGCCGACGAGGTGACCCTGGGCCGGGCCTTCGAGGGCCGCCGTTACGTCTCCTCGGATCCTGCTCAGGCGCGCACCGCCTGATCCAGCATTCTCGGACCGGCTTCTTGAGATCGGCCGGGCGAGACCAGCAGCCTGAGATCGGCCGGGCCTGGAGCCGCTCACAGCCGAGGCCCGACGAGGCCCGACGGGGGCCTCCTAGACTCGGAACCATGATTGCAGCATTCTGTCTGGTTCCCAGCGGCGGCCGTTCTTCCCGTGAGGACGGTGGAGTCGCCGAGGCGGTGGCCGCCGCCGTCACGGTGGTGCGCGAGTCCGGGCTTCCCCATCACACCAGCTCCATGTTCACCGAGATCGAGGGATCCTGGGACGAGTGCATGGCGGTGGTCAAGAAGGCCACCGAGGCCGTCTCCGAGTTCGGGACCCGGGTGGAACTGGTGCTCAAGGCCGACATCCGACCGGGACGCACCGGGGAGATGACCGCCAAGCTGGAGCGTCTCGAGGCCGAGATCTCCAAGGCGGCCAAGTAACTCCACCGTACCGAGCCGGACCTTGGTCGCGGTGCCTCCCGACTCGGGCCGGAGCTGAAGGGTCCCGGGTTTCGGGCCAGAAACGACCCGGTCTCCGACCTACTCGGTCACGACCCGGGAATCCTCCTCGCGACCTGGTCCGGAACCGACTCTGGTGACCCGGAACAGCGGCGCCAGGATGAGGATCACCAGCGCCCCGGCGGGCAGGCAGATCATCGCCCAGCGCAGCGAGACGGCGTCTCCCAGCGCCCCGATGCCCACCGGGAAGGCCATGAACCCGAGCCTCATCACCCAGGTGGTGACGGTCAGGCCGATCCCGCCGGTGACCCCGGGAAGGCTGTTCGCCACGTCCATCGCCAGCGGAATGGTGGTCGCGATGCCCCAGCCGGCGGCGGTGAACCCCAGGATCGCGGTGACCGGGGTCGGCCAGGCGATCGAGACGGTCATCCCGACCAGGCAGATCGCGGCACCCTGGCCGATGGTGACGGCCTGACCGAAGCGGTCGACCAGCCCGTCGCCGACCAGCCGGCCCACGGTCTCGGCGACCATCAGACCGACGAAGGCCATCCCGGCGATGAACGGCGTCGTCACGAAGGCGGCGTCCATGTAGAGCGGCGCCCAGGTCGACCCGCCGGCCTCGACCCCGCCGGCGATCGCGCCGACCACCCCCAGGGCGATGACCTTCGCCCAGATCCGTCTCGGCACCCGCGACGGGGCAGCCGACCGGGCAGTCGACGTGGCTGCCGACGGTCCCGTCCCGACGGACTCCGAGGAGGGCAACGATCCGGGACCCGACGTCGTCCCCCCGGACTCCGCGTCGAGACCGGAGACCATCACGCCGGCATCCCTGCCGGGGAGCATGAGGGACCAGCCGAACCAGCACACCAGCGCCAAGGCGCCGACGGTGGCAACCGCCTGACCGACGATGTCGACCCGCCACTGGGCCATCGCCGACCCGATGAGTCCACCCAGCACGGCGCCGATCGACCACCAGCCGTGGAAGGTGTTGATGATCGACCGGCGGTAGAGACGCTGCACCCGCAGGGCCTGGAAGTTCATCGCGGTGTCGGTGACGGCGTCCAGGGCACTCATCAGGATCATCGCCACGAAGACCCAGGCGATGTGCGGCGCCCAGGCCACGATCACCAGGCACAGGGTCCCGGCCAGCTGCGGCCAGATGGCGACATTGCGCGAGCCGAACCGCCTCATCAGACGCGCCGCCGCCAGACCCAGGGCCAGCCCGCCCAACGGCCCAAGACCCACCGCCAGTCCCCACATGGTCTGGGAGACGTCCAGGCTCGCCTTGATCTGGGGGTACCGGGGGACCAGCGAGGCGAACGTCATCCCGTTGACGAGAAAGATCAGCAGCGTGCCGATGCGGGCGCGCACGGCCTCGGCGGGCGGCGTGATGGTCACGACCGTCCAGCAGACATCACCCCGGCGCGGGCGTCAACCCCGACCGCGCACGAACTGCGGGGCTCTCCACCTCGAGTCCTCCGGAGGCCGTCGGATCGGGAAGAATCGACGAGCAACCAGATGCGGGCGGACATCCAGGGCATCAAGGACGTCCAGAGGAGGGGTCGAGGTGCAGATGACAGACGCCGGGGCGGCAGACAGAGGACGTCGATCACCTCGACCACCCCGACCACCGTCCCGTCTTGACGAGATGTGCGCGGTACGCCCCAGCCCCCGACAGCTCGCCTGGCAGCAGCTCGACTTCTACGGCTTCCTCCACTTCGGCATGAACACCATGACCGACCGCGAGTGGGGGACCGGCCACGAGGACCCGACGAGATTCGACCCCGACCGACTGGACGCCGACCAGTGGATGGACTCGCTGGCATCGGCCGGGATGAGCGGGGTGATCCTCACCGCCAAGCACCACGACGGATTCTGTCTGTGGCCCAGCCGGCTGACCTCCCACACGGTCGCCTCCTCCCCCTGGCGCTCCGGACACGGCGATCTGGTCGCCGAGACCGCCGCGGCCGCCGAGCGGGCCGGACTGCGATTCGGGATCTACCTGTCCCCCTGGGACCGGACCGAGGCGAGCTACGGGTCGGGACGACGCTACGACGACTTCTACCTCGGCCAGCTCACCGAACTGCTCACCGGGTACGGCGAGATCTTCGAGGTGTGGCTCGACGGCGCCTGCGGCGAGGGTCCCGACGGCCGCACCCAGCGCTACGACTGGGACCGCTACTACGCGACGGTGCGCGCCCTGCAGCCCGGCGCGGTGATCGCGGTCTGCGGCCCCGACGTCCGCTGGTGCGGCAACGAGGCCGGACACACCCGCCCCGACGAGTGGAGTGTCGTGCCCGGCGGGCTGCGCGACGCCGAGCGCGTCGCCGCCCGCTCCCAGACCGCCGACGACGCCGACTTCGCCCGACGGGTGCGCAGCGACGCCGACGACCTGGGATCCAGGGCCGCCCTGGCCCGGCTCGACGCCGCCGGCCGCCACGACGAGCTGGTCTGGTACCCCTCCGAGGTCGACACCTCGATCCGCCCCGGCTGGTTCCACCACCCCGACCAGGACGACCAGGTCCTCGACGCCGACATCCTGTTCGGCCTGCACCGCTCGGCGACCGGCGGCAACGCCACCCTGCTGCTCAATGTGCCCCCGGACCGCCACGGCCTGATCGCAGCACCCGACCGAACCGCGCTGGCCGGACTGGGGGACCGGCTCGCCGACCAGCGTCGACGCACGATCCGCGGCCTGCGTCGCTGCTCCAGCGGAGGTTTCCAGCCCGACCCGGCCGACGGCGTCCCGATCTGGAGACCGGACCCCGCCGATCCACGACCCACCGTCACGATCGGGCTCGACGGCCCCCGCCGAGGGCCATGTGGGCCGGGTGGGCCAGGAGGGTCTGGCGGACAGCGGGGACAACGGGTCGAGGCGGTGGTGCTGCGCGAGCGGATCGCCGAGGGCCAGCGGATCGAGCATGTGGTGGTCAACGGGATTCGGGGAGAGTCCAGGACGGTGCTGGGGGAGTGCGGGACGGTCGGCAACCGGCGGATCCTCGCCGTGCCGCCGACCGTCGTGGACGCCGTCGAGATCGCCATCACCGCCTCCCGCACCACACCGGCGATCAGTGAGGCGGCGGTGATACTGGCGCCGTGAGGGGATGGGCGCCCACCGGTCCAGCACCGGTCCAGCACCGGTCAAGGACCGACGCCGGGCCGGCCCCGGGCCGGACAGGGTTCAGGAGGCCGACTCCTTGGCACGATCAGCCGAGGAGTCGCGACCGGCGACCTCGGGGCGGGTCTCCTCGGGGCGGGCCTGCCGGAGACGGCGTCGCGCCGTCCGCGGCACCCAGTCCCGGGGAACCGCCTCGCCGCGCAGCCATGAGGCCAGCACCGCATGGCGGGTCCGGTGGTCCTTGGGGATCGTGAACGGCCTGGCCGCCAGGGCGCCGAGGCTCGATCCGGCCGCCAGCGCCATCCCGATCAGCAGGGACTGGGCCAGCACCCCCGCCCCGGACCCGGGGGCCGGGATGCCCAACTGGCCGGCCATCAGCAGGTACAGGCCCCGGTAGGCCATCATTCCGGGCATCAGCGGGACGACGGAGATCGTCACCAGGGCCACCTGCGGCACCCGCCACCGGTCGGCCGCTGCCGCCGAGACCAGGCCGATGAGGAAGGCGCCCAACCCCGAGGCGATCACCATCGAGTCGGTGACCACCATCCCGGCCAGATAGCTCCCCCAGCCCAGCGCTCCCAGCAGCCCGCAGACCATCAGGGTCCGCGGTCCCGAGTGGGTGGTCGCGCCGTAGGCGACCGAGGCCACCACCGAGGCGACGATCTGCACCCACCATCCGCTGGTCCAGTCGAGGGTCGGGGAGATGTGACTGGGCACGCCCAGCTTCAGACCCACCCACAGCGTCGTCATCACCCCGAAGATGATCCCGCCGGTCTGCATGAGGACCTCGAGGAAGCGGCCCGAACTGGTGACGTAGTACCCGTCCAGGGCATCCTGGGCGGCCGCCACCGCACCGGTCCCGGCCAGCAGGGAGATCATCCCGGCGGCCACCACCAGCGAGGGCGACAGGTCCAGCTGCATCCCGGTGACCGACTTCAGCATCATCATCCCCAGCGCCACCGCGGTCGGGATCGCCCCTCCCATGGCCTGCACGAAGAAGCTCGACATCCGGCGTCGCGACAGCCCCTGGACCGCGATGTCGACCAGACAGGTGGCCAGGAAGGCGATCAGCATGTCCCACACCGAGGCGCCGTAGAGGGCGGCCATCGCGGCCCCCATCACCCCCATGTTCGCGGTGACGAACCACTTGCGGTACAGCCGCGGGGCAGTCACCAGATCGTCGAGACGCTGCCTGGCCTCGGCCAGATCGATCCGACGCTGGCTCACCTCGCCGACCAGGATCTGCAGCCGTCCCAGCCGCTGGTAGTCGGGGGTGCAGGCCCCGACCACCCGCAGGGCGGTGATCGGGTCGTCATCGAGGCTGCGGTGCTGGGTGACGATCACCGAGGTGTTGGTGATGTCGACGTGGATCCGGATCCCGTAGCTGTCGGCGATCCGCAGCGCCATCGCGATCGACTCGGCCGAGGAGGCCCCCACCGAGATCGCCACCACGGTGACCCGCATGATGAGGTCGAAGACCCGGCGCGCCTGGGCGGCCGCCATGTCGTCGTCCCGGGTCGCTGCGAGATCCTCGGGAAGCGCCAGCGGAGTGGCCCCGCGCAGGTAGCGCTCCAGCGGCACCCGCCAGAGGCTGTGGCTGCGCGACGGTCCGCTCCGGTGTCCGTTGCGGTGGGACGTCGTCCCGCCCTGGTGAGTCACCACCGCAGTCATCTCCTCCGCAGCTCACCGGGCCGCCTGAGGGCGGTCCGGACACACTTCAGCACAGCCGTGGCCGCAGTCTCAAACCGGGCGGCCCGACCGCCCCGCGAGGTGCCCGCCGACACCGGCCGATAGGCTTGTCCGGTGCTGATTGCCACCGATCTCGACGGAACGCTGGTCCGACACGACAACTCCATCTCGCCGCGCTGCCGAGCCGCGATCCGGGCGGCGGAGGAGGCCGGGATCCCGGTGGTACCCACCACCGGACGCCAGATCGGCGGCCTCGAGACCGTCCTGGACGCCTTCTCCCGCTACGCCGTCGTCAGCAACGGAGCGCTGGCCTTCGACCTGGCCCACGACATGAGAGTGCTGTTCTCCCTCATGACGCCGGCCGCCACGGTCCGCGCCTTCGTCGAGACCGTCCTGGAGGACCTGCCCCGCGCTCAGTTCGCCTCGGTCCGACAGGACGGGCGGGTCTTCGCGGTCACCGAGCGCTATGTCGAGGAGATGGGCGACGACGAGCTCGTCAAGGACTCCGCGGAGTTCCTCCCGGTCGATCTGGAGGACATCTGCTCCCACGACTGCCTCAAACTGATGGTTCGCACCGACGAGATGGATCAGGACCAGTTCGTCGCCCACACCCTCGCCCTCCAGGTTCCCGGCGCGCACACCTCGAACTCCGGATTCCCGATGGTCGAGATGTGCGCGGCCGGCCACGACAAGGCCGCCGGGCTGGACCGGCTGTGCCACCAGCTGGGCATGACCCGCGCCGATGTGGTGGCCCTGGGTGACGGCGGCAACGACGCCGAGATGCTGGCCTGGGCCGGCCGCTCCTTCGCGATGGCCGACGGCCAGCAGCTCGCCAAGGACGCCGCCACCGACATCGCCCCGCCACTGGCCGAGGACGGCTTCGCCCAGGTCGTCGAGTCCCTGGTGGAGCAGGCCGCCTGATGCTCATCGCGACCGATCTCGACGGCACCCTGCTGTCCCCCGACGGCTCCATCAGCCCCCGCACCCGGAGCGCGGTGGCCGCCGCCGAGAAGGCCGGCGTCCCGGTCGTCCCGGTCACCGCCCGGCAGCTCTACGGACTGACCGACCTGCGCGACGGCCTGGGTCGCTGGGCGCTGTGCAGCAACGGCGCGATCTGCTGGGACCTGCACGCCGGGACCGTGCTGTTCAGCCTGCCGATGACCGGCGAGGTGGCCCGCCGGTTCGCCACCAGGCTGGCCGCGGCCGCCCCCGGAACCGTCTTCGCGGCCATCCAGGACGACGGCAACTTCTTCGCCTCCCAGGCCGGCTACCCGGAACTGTGCACCTTCTCCGACCACCACCGCGACCCCGCCGGGATGCCGAGGATGAGCCTGGCGGAGGTGACCGCGACGGACTGCCTCAAACTGGTCGCCCGCCATCCCAGCCTGTCGGTGGCCCAGCTGGGCGCCGTCGCCGCATCGGTCGCCGACCCCCACCAGGTCCACATCACCAGCTCCGGGGCGGGAATGCTGGAGGTCAGCGCCGCCGGGGTCACCAAGGACACCGGCGTCTCGATGCTCGCCGAGCGGTTCGGGATGACCCGCTCCGACGTGGTGGCCTTCGGCGACGGGGACAACGACGTCGAACTGCTGAGCTGGGCGCCGCGGTCCTGGGCGGTCGCCAATGCGGTGCCCGCCGCCCTGGCCGCCGCCGACCGGGTGGCGCCCTCCAATGCCGAGGACGGGGTGGCCCAGGTCATCGAGTCCCTGCTCGCCCGGGAGCCCGGCAGGGTCGGGGAGGCCCGCCCGTAGCCCGAGATGGTCCTCGTCATCCTCGACGAATGACATATGATCGCTGCGTCGCACGGCGCAGATGGGGTCATCACCCCGGAGTCGCCGGAAGAACGGATGAGCGGCGCCCCGGGAGATCTCCCGGACGGTGCGCCCATCCCACTAGAACCGGCAGCGACTCAAGGAAGTGGCACCTCCGCCCGTCCCGTCGTGGTTCGCACCGCTGCGGGGTCCGGGAGGACACGGTGCAAAGAGGGTGGTACCGCGGGTACCCCGGACTCTCCGGGAGCTCGTCCCTCGTCGAGATCGACCACGACGAAGGACGCGACCATCGCGATGAGTGACCACACCAGCCCCCAGCAGAGCGCAGGCTCCCGCAGCGCGGGCACCTCCCGGCCTGCCGCGGCGGGGACCGCCGCCTCAGAGCCCGCCACTCCACACAGCACCACCTACAAGGCCGTTCCGCCGCAGGTCGACCTGCCGGCGATGGAGCACCAGATCATCGACCTGTGGGACCGCAACCACACCTTCGAGAAGTCCCTGGAGCACACCAAGGACGGCGAACCGTGGAACTTCTTCGAGGGCCCGCCCACCGCCAACGGCCAGCCCGGCACCCACCACATCGAGGCCCGCGTCTTCAAGGACGTCTTCCCCCGCTTCAAGTCGATGCAGGGCTACCACGTCGACCGCAAGGCCGGCTGGGACTGCCACGGACTGCCGGTCGAGCTGGCCGTCGAGCGCGAGCTCGGCTTCTCCGGCAAGCCCGACATCGAGAAGTACGGCGTGGAGCCCTTCAACGCCAAGTGCCGCGAGTCGGTCTCCCGCCACGTCGACGCCTTCACCGAGCTCACCCGCCGGATGGGCTACTGGGTGAACATGGACGAGGCCTACTGGACGATGAACCCCCAGTACGTCGAGTCGGTCTGGTGGGGCCTCAAGCAGATCTTCGACAAGGGTCTGCTCGGTGAGGACCACCGGGTCGCCCCCTACTGCCCGCGCTGCGGCACCACGCTGTCCGACCACGAGCTCGCTCAGGGCTACCAGGACGACCGCGACCCCTCGATCTACGTCCAGTTCCCGCTCACCTCCGGTCCGCTGGCCGGCCAGGCGAAGCTGCTGGTGTGGACGACGACGCCGTGGACCCTGGTCTCCAACACCGCGGTCGCGGTGCGCCCCGACGTCACCTATGTGGTGGCCCGTCGCAAGCCCGTCGACGCCAAGGAGTCCGGTGCCGACGTCGCCACCGACGAGGTGGCCGCCGATCTCGGCAAGGTCGAGCCCGGCACCGACCTGGTCATCGCCGAACCGCTGTTCGACGCCGTCCTGGGTGACGAGTGGACCCGCACCGGACAGTCCTTCACCGGTGCGCAGATGGAGTTCTGGACCTACCAGCGCCCCTACGACTGGGTGAAGTGGCCGGCCACCGACCACCGCACCACCGACGGACGCACCACCCCCGCCGACGCGAACTTCGTCATCCTCGCCGACTACGTCACCACCGAGGACGGCACCGGCTTGGTCCACCAGGCACCGGCCTTCGGCGCCGACGACCTGGTCACCTGCCGGGCCTACGGGCTGCCGATGGTCAACCCGATCCGCCCCGACGGCACCTTCGAGGCCGACATCCCGATGGTCGGCGGGATGTTCTTCAAGACCGCCGACAAGCCGCTGTGCGAGGACCTCGAGAGGCGCGGCATCCTGTGGCGTCTGGAGATGCACTGGCACTCCTACCCGCACTGCTGGCGCTGTGACACCCCGCTCATCTACTACGCCCAGCCCTCCTGGTACATCCGCACCACCCGGATGAAGCAGCAGCTGATCGCCCAGAACGAGGCCACCACCTGGTACCCCGAGACGATCAAGCACGGCCGCTACGGCGACTGGCTGGAGAACAACATCGACTGGGCCGTCTCGCGCACCCGCTACTGGGGCACCCCGCTGCCGCTGTGGCGCAACGACGACGACCGCGACGACGTCATCTGCATCGGATCCCTGGCCGAGCTGTCGGAGTACGCCGGACGCGACCTCACCGGGCTGGACCCGCACCGCCCGTTCATCGACGAGATCACCTTCGAGCGCAACGGGCACACCTACCACCGGGTCTCCGAGGTGGCCGACGCCTGGCTGGACTCCGGCTCGATGCCCTTCGCCCAGTGGGGCTACCCGCACGTGCCCGGCTCCAAGGAGAAGTTCCTGGCCCACTTCCCGGCCGACTTCATCTGCGAGGCGATCGACCAGACCCGCGGCTGGTTCTACACCCTGATGGCGGTGGGCACCCTGGTCTTCGACCAGTCGCCGTACCGCAACGTGCTGTGCCTGGGCCACATTCTGGCGGCCGACGGCCGCAAGATGAGCAAGCACCTGGGCAACATCCTGCTGCCCATCCCGCTGATGGACAAGCACGGCGCCGACGGGGTGCGCTGGTTCATGGCCGCCGACGGGTCGCCGTGGAGCGCACGACGGGTCGGCGACGACACCATTCAGGAGACGGTCCGCAAGGTCCTTCTCACCTACTGGAACACCGTCTCATTCCATGCCCTGTACGCGCGGGCCAACAACTGGTCCCCCGCGGGAGCGGCCGCCCCCGCCGTTGACAAGCGCCATGTCCTCGACCGATGGCTGGTCTCGTCGACGAATGTGCTGGTGCGCGACGTCACCGAGGCGCTCAACGACTTCGACACCCAGCGCGCCGGTGCCCTCCTCCAGGAGTTCATCGACGAGCTGTCGAACTGGTACGTGCGCCGGTCCCGTCGTCGCTTCTGGGACGGCGACCCGAGCGCCCTGTGGACCCTCCACGAGACCCTCAACGTGCTCACCCGGCTGATGGCCCCGATCACCCCGTTCATTACCGAGCGCGTCTGGCAGGACCTCTTCGTGGCCACCGATCCGGACGCCCCGGAGTCGGTGCACCTCAGCAGCTGGCCGACCGTCGACGAGTCGGTCATCGACGAGAGCCTCGACGAGTCGATGGACCTGGCCCGCCGGGTCGTCGAGCTGGGTCGTGGCGCCCGCGCCGAGGCCAAGGTGAAGCTGCGTCAGCCGCTCAGTCGGGCGCTGATCTCCGGATCCCATCTGGCCCGGCTCGACGAGTCCCTGCAGGCCGAGATCCGTGCCGAGCTCAACGTGGTCCGGCTGGAGTCCTTCGGCTCCTCCGGCGATCTGGTCGACCACACCGCCAAGGGCAACTTCCGGTCCCTGGGCAAGCGGTTCGGCAAGGTCACCCCGAAGGTCGCTGCGGCGATCGCGGCGGTCGACGCCGGGAAGCTGGCGGCCGACCTGGCCGCCGACGGCCAGGTGACCCTCGACGTCCCCCAGGCCGAAGGCGGCAGCGCGGTCATCGGGCCCGACGACGTCATCATCTCCGAGCGTCCCCGCGAGGGCTGGAGCGTGGTGAACGAGCAGGGCGAGACGGTGGCCCTGGATCTGGAGATCACCCCGGAGCTGGCCCGCGCCGGTCTGGCCCGTGAGGCCGTCCGGTTCATCCAGGACACCCGCAAGCACGTCGGCCTGGAGGTCTCCGACCGGATCTCGCTGAGCTGGCACGCCGGCGAGAAGCTGGCCGAGGCGATCCGCGACCATGCCGGTGAGATCGCCGACGAGGTGCTGGCCACCTCGATGGAGGAGGCCGAGGCCGGTCAGGACTGGGCGACCGAGTCCGATCTGGGGCTGTCGATCAAGGTCGTCAAGGCCTGAGGGCCGGGACCCGGCGACCTGCGTGCCGTGCAACCGGGATTCCCGGTCCGTGATCCGCGGACCGGGGGTCCCGGTTGGAGTCCCGAAGGGTCTTGGCAGCTACGAGTCGCGGTGCACAGGCGGTTCGGATGGACGTAGGCGTCAGGCAATCTGCACCAACCCCGGCTCCTGTGAATGGCCAGTGCCCAGGTCTTACTCATCTGGACTCTTCCGGGACAGTTGCCAGTTCCTCGGCGTCATGATGGTGGACGCCGAGCCGATCGAGCACACTCTCTATGGCCCGCGCCACCGCCGGGTGGCGGTACGAGCCTCGCTGTGTTCCTCCAAGCAACATCGCCATATCCGCGTAGATGTGCTTGGGGAACTGGTTGCCTGATGCGGTGATCGAGGCGCACAGCTGAGCGATGGGGAAGTTGACGGCGTGGGCCCCCAGGTCGATCGAGTAGACCACCGGCAGGAAGCTTCTCCAGATGGCTTCCATGCCGAACAGCCCGTGTGGCCAGGCAGTCTCGACGATCTATGTGGCGCCTTCGAAGGTCGCGGCAACGGACTTCCCAACCAGTACGACTTTGCCCGCGGGCAAGGCTGCGCTGAATCGGAGCCCACACGTGATGGCGACGATCAGCAATCGGACTTCGCCAGCGTCGACCGGCGGGGTGAGGCTACCAATATCGCCACTACCGTCCTACTCCTCACACTCCAAACTCAATGCACCGCAGGAAGGAGAACCGAATTTTCATTTTCCCGGGCCCTGGAGCGCTGCCGTTATTCCGGGATTTATACTATGAGCTGGGGCGCTTGCCGGGTTGACCGCCCGGCAAGCGCCCTCACCCATCGAAACCAGTGTTGGAGAACTCTGTCAGTACTTGCTCCGGCATGTCCAGAGGGCTGCGATCATGGAAGCGATCCCAGATGGACCAATGCCGGCAATCGCTCCCTCAACGCATCCGATCTCGATGGTTGCAGCACAACCCGCGACCGCACCAGCAATTGCGCCACTGATTCCAGCGTCTGTCATGCAGTTGTACCATGCCTTGTGAGGCGCCCTCGCTCTTCTGGCATCGATATTTGAACTGTCAGACGTGCTCTGAACCTGGTTCTCAGAAATCGTCAACGTCGCTTCGCGCGAGTTCACTAGTTTCCACGACAGCGAGGTGAACACGATGCCTCGGTTGGCGGCCAAATTGCTGAGGTCGACGGTGTCGATCGTCATTCCCGAGCGGTTCTTTAGAGCGAGAGCCGAAGGATGTTGAGTGGTTGATAGGCTGTAGTCAGTACCTATTCTAAGATCGAGTTTTACTGTTCTATGACCGGAATCCAATGAATATTTGATAAGGTATGTGCCGGGAGATACTGTCTCCGTCTTTGGGGACACACGATGCGGGCCACTGTCAGTGGTTTGGGCCAGTTGTGTGGCAGTGTCAGCCGTCGCACGGTCAGCATCTGGCGACGATGTGGCGCTGGCAGATGGTAGGAATGACGTAAGTGCAACCATGGTGCCGACCAACATTGTTGTGATCGTGACTGGAATTCTCATCGGGGCTTGGCCTCCTCGTTGAAGTGGTATGAGGTGCGGGTGCGCTGCCCGGTCTCTCGTGGAACATGCTCTCGAGATGTGGACACGGTATCCTTCGGGTGACGGGGTGTCAACGAGGAGTGTAGGGTTGAAGGAAATTCAACGGTCTGGAGGTCGCTCATGCAGAGGCCAAGCTCACTGATGGCCCAGAGCTGTCTGGATCAGGCGAGAGCTGCGCAGCGAGAGGCGGCTCGGATGCCGCGGCGCCCATATGGAGCTCTGTTGGTCGGCATGTCCGTCCTGCAGGCGACGCTCCTCGTGATCATCAGCATTGCGATGTTCGGGTCGTCGTGGCGTTGGACGACAGCACTCGTGCTGTTGGCCTCGGGGATCGCGGTGTCGTTCTTGGGAGGTTGGGTCGCTTCTGCACTTCGAGAGGGCCTTCCCGAAGGTTTCGGGAGTCTTGACAGATTTAGAAGGATCTGGAATAAACGCATGGCCATAGGAACTGCTGCGGTCTCTGGAGCTGTTGCACCAAGTCTTTTGGAGCCTCACCCGGGATCCGCGAGTCCGCTTGTTTTTCTAGTTGTGGTACTTGGCATTGTATCGATCCTTCCCCAACTCTACATGGGGGTTCGGCTATGGATGAAATGACTGATCCAAATACGTTATTAAAACGCTGGGACAAAGTATTTACATCTCCGATACGGTTTACGATTACTGCGGCTATTTCGCGTCAGGATACAGTTTCATTCTCAGCACTCAGAAGGATTCTAGGGATCAGCTCCGCGCTGATGAGTAAACATGTATCGGTGCTGGAAGGCGCAGGCTACGTTGACGTCCACAAGATACAAGAGGGCCGGAAGGTCCTCACTGAACTGGAGCTCACGCCACAGGGAAGAGCGGCGTTTGACGGACAAGTGGCGCTTCTCGAAGAAATATCTGGGACTCACCAAGGGGATGGTCCGAATGAAAAATAGTATAAGCCGTGAGAGCTTGGTGGACAGAAAGGGCAATAGTTCGACCGGAATTCTGTTGGTATTTTCGGTGGCCTGTCTTGTAGTCGCTCTTTTGTGTGACTCTCCGGGGTTGGTATATCGTCGCGTTCTTTCTCTGCTTGCTTTCGCTGTTTGTATCATGGCTGTTATTTGGTCGCGAAGGCGACGTCGCTAGAAAACTGGGTTCGGCCGCGTCATTCAGGCGCAGGTGTGCCCGGGGGCATTGAGCTACCTCATGAGATCCGCGTAACCCGCATGGACGTAAGCGTTGGATATCCGCATGACACCCCGCTCGACCTGGCCCTCCGGGTCACTCACTGCCGCTCGAGTCGTCGGACCGGCCCTCCAGCCTGCGCCGATCCCGCGACCGGTGGGAGCTGTGGCCCCCGGTGAGCACCGGGACCAGGAAGACCGGGATGAGGATCACCCACCACCACTGCCAGCCGGTGGCGAAGCAGAAGATCAGTGCCGCCGGCCAGGTGAGGGCCGAGACCACTTCGAGGGGCTTGCGCCGGTTCGAGGTCTCGACCTTCGAGGGGATCGGGGTCGCCACCACGAGGCTGGAGGGGTCCTTCGGCAGATCGCCGAAGAGCTCGTCCAGGTCGGCCCGGGTGTGGGCGGCCAGGGCGGCGGCCATCCGGTCGTCGAACTCCTCGGCGGTGAGCCGTCCGGCGACGTGGTGGTCGCGCAGCGCCGCCACCGCGGCGTCACGGTCGGAGTCGCCGATGCGCAGGTTCGGATCCATGGGTTGAGGGTAGTTCAGCCCGGTCCTCCCTGCGGCGGGTACATTCTGCTTCGACCAGTGGCCGGTGCACCGAGCACCGCAGGACGCCGGATAGACTGCGGTGTCCGCACCAATGGGAGGATTGATGACGCGCGTCGTCCAGAAGTTTGGCGGGTCCTCGGTGGCCGACGCCGAGTCGATCAAACGTGTTGCCCGCCGGATCGCCGCGACCAGACGGGCCGGCAACGAGGTGGTCATCGTCATCTCGGCGATGGGCGACTCGACAGATGACCTGATGGACCTGGCCCTCAAGGTCTCCCCCCAGCCGGCCCCTCGCGAGCTCGACATGCTCCTCACCACCGGTGAGCGCCAGTCGGCGGCCCTGCTGGCGATGGCGCTGTCGGATCTCGGCGTGCCGGCCCGCAGCTACACCGGCTCCCAGGCCGGGGTCATCACGACCGCAGCGCACGGCAATGCGCGCATCATCGACATCACCCCGGGCCGGGTGGAGAAGTCGCTGAGCGCCGGCAACGTCGTCATCGTGTGCGGCTTCCAGGGGGTCTCCCAGACCACCAAGGACGTCACCACCCTGGGACGCGGCGCCTCCGACACCACCGCGGTCGCCCTGGCGAGCGCCCTCAACGCCCAGTACTGCGAGATCTACTCCGACGTCGACGGGGTGTTCACCGCCGATCCGCGGATCGTCCCCGAGGCGCGACGGATCCCGGAGATCAGTTACGAGGAGATGCTGGAGATGGCCGCCTGCGGCGCCAAGATCCTGCACCTGCGCTGCGTCGAGTACGCCCGCCGCGAGGACGTCCCGGTGCACGTCCGCTCCTCCTTCTCCGACAATCCGGGCACCTGGGTCAAGGACCTCGCCGACATCAAGAAGGGACCAGCCATGGAAGAGGCCATCATCTCCGGGGTCGCCCACGACCGCTCGGAGGCGAAGATCACCATCGCCGGGATTCCCGACGCCATCGGCCGTGCGGCGCAGATCTTCGGGATCATCGCCGACGCCGGCATCAACATCGACATGATCGTCCAGAACGCCTCCCGGGTGATGGACGGCCGGACCGACCTGTCCTTCACCCTGCCGATGTCCGACGGCCGCACCGCCGTCGAGGCGCTGCGGGCGGCGAGGAACTCCCTCGGCTACGAGCAGCTGCTCTACGACGACCAGGTCGGCAAGGTCTCGGTGATCGGTGTCGGGATGCGCTCCCACCCCGGCGTCACCAGCACCTTCTTCCGCGCCCTGGCCGATGCTGGGATCAACCTCCAGATGATCTCGACCTCCGAGATCCGGATCTCGGTGGTCGTCGCCGCCGAGGAGGTCGACGAGGCGGTCCGGGTGGCCCACACCGCCTTCGGTCTGGACTCCGAGGGAGAGGCCGTCGTCTACGCAGGGACGGGACGCTGAGCGCCCGACGCGGGTCGAACGGCGAGCCGCCCGATCCGACCTCCCGCGCGCCTCGACGCTCCGGTAGGAGCCGACAGGAGGGACGGGAGGACGACGCCGTGGAGGACTCGCTCCCCGGCGGTCCGACCGGATCCACCGGCTCCCGCAGAGGCTCTGCCGGGGGATCCATCGGCGGCTCCTTCGGCAGACCCGCCGCGGGGACCGAAGCCGACGTCTACGACCTGCTGAGAGTCCCGGAGAAGAGGCCGGCACCGGCCCCCACCTTCGACGTCTACGACTCGATCGACCCCGACGCCACGATGCTCGGGGCCAATATCGCCTCGCGGATCCAGGAGCTGGAGAGGCTCGAGCTGGACCGCCGCATCGACCAGCAGGCCAGACGCCGCGCCTCCGGCCGGGAGGGGACCGCGGGTCCCGGATCCGCGTCCTCTGGCACTGACGCCTCCCACACCGGCACCTCCCACACCGGGACTGGCCGTACGGGTACTGACCTGGCCGGTGGGTGGGGGACGGGTGCCGGCCCGGACGACGTCCGGGACCTCAGCGGGTCCGACCTCACCGGACCGGCGACCCCCGGAGCCCCCGCCCCGGCGGAGTCCCCCGAGGAGCGACCGGCAGCCGCCCACCGCTCCTCCGGGCTGCCGTCCGAGCTGCCCGACCTGGAACCCGGCCAGACCCCTCCGATCACCACCCCCGGGCCCGGCCTGGAGGTCGCCGAGGCGGAGGCCGACCGAGCCCGGGCCAGCCTGGCCGAGGCCGAGGCCAAGGAGTCGGCGTCCCTGAGACGGGCCAGCGCCGTGATGGCCGCCGGCACCCTCGTCTCGCGGATCCTCGGGCTGGTCCGCAGCTCCCTGCTCACCACCGCGATGCTCGGGACGTCGCTGGCCCTGGACACCTTCCAGGCGGCCAACACGCTGCCCAATGTCATCTTCAACCTGCTGTCGGCCGGCGTCCTCAACGCGATCCTCATCCCGCAGATCGTCAAGGCGATGAAGCGCAGCGACGGCGGCCGGGAGTTCGTCGACCGGCTGCTGACGGTCTCCTTCGTCGCGGTGATCGCGGTGACCCTGCTCGCCACCGTCGGGTCGCCGTGGCTGCTGGACCTGTACTTCTCGGGCTCGGCCCCGGCGCGCGAACTCACCACCTTCTTCGGGTTCATCTGCATGCCGCAGATCCTGTTCTACGGCCTCTACGCGATCCTGGGCCAGGTCCTCAACGCCCGGGGGCAGTACGCCGCCTTCATGTGGAGTCCGGTGCTGGCCAACATCATCCAGATCAGCGGTCTGGTGTGGTTCCTGGTGCAGTTCGGCGCCCACGGCGACCCGGCGAGCTGGACCCCGCAGATGATCTGGGTGGTGGCCGGCACCGCCACTCTGGGCATCGCCGTCCAGGGGCTGTTCCTCATCATCCCGCTGTGGCGCGGCGGGTTCCGCTGGCGTCCCCGGTGGGGGATCCGCGGCTACGGCCTGGGGGCGGCCGCCCGGCTCACGGTGTGGACCTTCTCGGCCCTGCTCATCGCCCAGCTGGTCGGGATCGCCACCAAGAAGATGCTGTCCTACGTGCGGGTGCATCACCCCGAGGTCTCCTCGATCAGCGCCTACGACAACGCCTTCCTCATCTTCATGCTGCCCCACGGGCTCATCACGGTGTCGATTCTCACCGCCCTGTTCCCGAGGATGAGTGCGGCCAATGCCGACGGCGACACCGCCGGCATGCGCTCCCTGGTGCGCCGGGGACTCACCGCCCCCGCAGTCGTCGTCGTCCCATGCTCGATCGCCATGGCGGTGCTCGCGGCTCCCGGCGTCCAGACCATCTGGTCCCTCCAGCCCGACCAGGTGATGCCGCTGGCCGGGGCGGTGGCCATCATGGGGATCGGCCTGCTGCCCTTCGGGATCTCCACCCTCCAGCAGCGCTACTGCTTCGCCCGCGAGGACGGCCGGCAGAACCTTGTGATGCAGTCCATCCTGTCCGGCTCCCAGCTGATCCTGGCCAGCCTCGTGCTGGTCCTGCCGGCCTCCTCGGCGCTGTGGACGGTGGCCGCGGCGCAGACCATCAGCAACACGATCGTCTCCATCGTGTGGATCCTGCGGGCCTCCCGCGAGGTGAGCGGGCTGGGGATGCGCAGCGTCTCGACGCTGTGGCTGCGGCTGCTGGCAGCCTCCGTGATCTCCGGCGTGCCGACCGCCGCGGTGGTCTGGGCGGCGGGAATGCTCGGTCAGGGACGCCTGTTCAGCCTGCTCACCCTGGCCGCCGGCGGGATCGTCTTCGTCGGGGTGTTCGTGGTGGTCGCCCGGCTGATGAGGATCGGCGAGATCTCCGAGCTGATCGACCCGGTGGTGCGCAGGATCCGCAGGCGGTGACCATTGCGGTCCGCGGGCGACCATCTCCGGGATCCCGCAGACGGTGGTCCTCGCGGTCCGCGGACGATGATCCGCAGGATTCCGCAGACAGCGACCCTCGGGATCCAGCACGAGACCGCCGGGATCTTTGGAGAAGTGCTCCGCAGCTCGTGGAGAGGCGGGGGAAAGTAGTGCGGGAGGCCTCGGCGCGAAGCTCGAGACCTCCCGCGGTCCACCACAGCCGGGGGAGGGCGCGGTGGACCCCATCACGGGATCTGGGGGAGTTCCCGTGGTACCACACAGACTATGCGGCCCCAACCGCGGGGTCAACCCATGTCAACCCGGCGCTGACACCGTGTCGGAATCAGCCCTTGCAGAGGTAGCCGTCCTGCACCAGGGAAGTGCCGCGGCAGTAGGAGTGGGCCGTCTTGAACCCGCCGGTGTTGAGGGTCAGCTCCGAGACCGTCACCAGGGTGTAGCCCTGCTTGGTGAGGGTGTTCACGATCGTCGGGACGGCGGCCACCGTGAAGTCGTGGATGTCGTGCATCAGGATGATCGGCTCGGTGTAGATCGGCACATCCTTGAACACCTTCTGCTCGGTCGCCGAGGTGCTCTTGGTCTTCCAGTCCTCGGTGTCGACACTCCAGTTGACGATCGCCATGTTGAGGGATCCCGCGACGGCGTCGACGTCGGCATTGTGGTCGCCGTAGGGAGGCCTCAGCAGCAGCGGGGCACGGCCGATGAGCTTCTTGATCCGAGCGTTGTTGCCGCTGAGCTCACGCGTGACGGCGCCGGAGCTCAGCGTCGACAGGTCGGGGTGGGTGACGGTGTGGTTGCCGATCTCGAACCCGGAGCCGGCCACCAGCTTGGTGAACTTCGGATAGGTGTCGACGGAGTTGCCCATCTGGAAGAAGGTGGCCCCGCCCTTGACCTTGTTGAGGTCGGCGACGACCTTGTCCGTCTCGGCTCCCGGGCCGTCGTCGAAGGTCAGTGCGACGGCCTTGTGGACGATGCAGTCGATGCCGATGGCGGTGGTCGGGTGCGGGATCTTCTTCGGGGCCGGTGAAGCGGATGCCGATCCCGAGGGGGATGCCGAGGCCGAGGAGCCGGCCTGGTCCGAGCCCGCGGTCGAGTCTCCCGGCAGCGGGTGAAGATTGGGGGAGTCAGCCGGCTTGGGGCGGTCCTTCGGCGGCTTGTACCAGACGACCGTGGTGGACGGCGTCCCCGAGAAGACGCTGGGATGGTGCGAGGCGCCCTCCGCCTTGCTGCCGTAGTCCGACAGCACGGGGGAGACGGCGCTCTTGTCGAGGACCACCTGGACCAGATCGGCGCCGACCGTGCCCGGGGGGAAGGAGACGACGAATCCGCCATTGTCCGCGAAGCCCATCGCCGGGCCGGTGCCGTAGGGGGCGGCGGTGTCCTGGAGGGACTTCAGGGCCTTGGCCCTGTCGAGCCCCTGGGCGGCGGCGCGGTCACCGACGGCCTTGGCGAAGGCGTCCCAGCCGGGCCAGGAGATGAGCACCGAGGGGGAGAAGGTCTGCGACATCGTCGCGTCGTACCACAGCGCGGTCGGGGTGGTGGTGGTCTTCCCGTTGACGGTGACCGCGGCGCGCAGCTCGATGCCGATGACGTCAGTGGAGGAACCCATGTAGGAACTGGTGATGGTGACCGCCGAGGCGTTGTTCCAGCCCGCCTGGCGCAGGGTCCGCTCCCGGACCACCTCGATGGCCTGACTGAGGTTGCGCGCCAGGGGGATCTGAGGAACCGAGGCGCTCACGGTGCGCGGCTCGCTCACCGTGAGCACGGTGGGCGTCGAGCCCTTCACCAGGGACTCGCTCGCCGAGGTCAACTTGGCGGCCGCGGCGGCCTTGGAGGCGCTGCTGTTGGCGGCGGACAGGCCGTCGGAGTCAGCGCCACTGCACGCCGCCACCGAGAGTGTCGCGATCGCACCAGCCGCGGTGCCACAGAAATTGCGTCGGGAAACCATCACGACCCTCAGATTACGTTCTTTCACAACTCATTTCGAGTGAGGCGCGACGGAGTTGACAGCAGTCTCCTTCTGCTCGGTCTCTGAGCTGCGCTTCGCCCGACGGCTGGCCAGCAGGGATGTGATCACCGTCACGGTGAGGACGCCGAGGATCACCAGCAGGGAGACGTTCGTGGTGATCTGCGGGACGTGGAGCGGGTGGCCGCCGTTGATGAAGGGCAGCTTGTTCTCGTGGAGGGCGTGCAGGATGAGCTTGACCCCGATGAAGCCCAGGATCACGGCGAGTCCGTAGGACAGGTGGACCAGCCTGTCGAGCAGCCCGTCGAGCAGGAAGTAGAGCTGCCGCAGCCCCAGCAGGGAGAAGGCGGTGGCGGTGAAGACGATGTAGGCGTTCTGGGTGAGCCCGAAGATGGCGGGGATCGAGTCGACCGCGAACAGGACGTCGGTGCCGGCGATGGCGACCATCACGAGCATCATCGGGGTCATCGCACGGCGTCCCTGATGGATGGTGGTCATCCGGTCGCCGTCGTAGTGGTCGGTGGTGTGGATGAACCGCCGGGCGAACCGGACCATGACATTGTCGCCGGCCTCGGTCTCGCCGTCACCGTGACCGCGCAGCATGCTCGCGGCGGTGACCATCAGGATGGCGCCGAAGAGGTAGAAGACCCAGGAGAAGGAGTTCACCAGCGCGGCGCCGGCCAGGATCAGCCCGGTCCGGGCGATCAAGGAGAACACCACCCCGAACATCAGCACCTTCTGCTGGTTGGCGGAGGGCACCGCGAAGCTGGTCATGATGACCAGGAAGAGGAAGAGGTTGTCGACGCTGAGGGCCTTCTCGGTGACGTAGCCGGCGAAGTACTCCTTGCCCAGTTCGGGCCCGGCCACGAACCACACTCCGACGCCGAAGGCCAGGGCCACCCCCACGAAGATCCCCGACCAGATCGCCGCCTCCTTGAGGCTGGGCGTGTGCGCCTTGCGGACGTGCGTCATGAAGTCGATGACGAGCAGGGCGATCAGTCCGGCGACTGTCAGGGTCCAGACGAGGGGGCTCATGGGGCTCCTAGAAGGGCAGATCGAGGGTGTCTCCGGTGAGTCCCAGGGGATCTGGGCCCACAACTACGAGATGGGACGCGCCACCCTGGCGATCGGTTCCGTGTGGTCGTGGAGGTCAGAGTGGCGTCGCGCTCAGGCCGTGGCGAGGCGTCGTGCCGAACGGGCGACGATGCCGGCGAGAGCGCAACCCACCAGGACCAGCCCGAGCAGCCACATCATGAGCGCTGTCCACCCTGCGGCGTGGAAGACGTGCCCCGACAGGTAGCCGAGGATGGAGGATCCCAGGTAGTAGCAGGTGAGGTACATCCCGGAGGCCTCGCCGCGGCTGGTCGGTGCCAGTGCACCGACCCACCCGGAGGCGACCGCGTGCACCGTGAAGAAGCCGTAGGTGAAGGCCGCCACTCCCGGAAGCATCATCCACAGACTTCCGGATGCGGCCACCGGCAGGCCGACCACGCACAGCACGGTGCCCACCAGGATCGCCACGCCGCGACCGCGCTGGGCCGCCATCCGCCCGCCCCGCGCCGAGGCGAGGGTGCCGAAGAGGTAGAGCAGGAAGACCAGGCCGGCCAGCGATGGCGGCATCCCGAAGCGGCCGGTGAGTCGGTAGCCGAGGAAGTTGTAGAGGGAGACGAAGACTCCCATGAAGATGAACCCGACGCCGAACAGTCCGGCCAGCCGGGGGTCGCGCCACTGGCGCACCATGGTGGCGATCTCCGAGCGCAGGTGGAGGGCCTTGGGCCTGAAGCGGCGTTCCTTCGGAAGGATGACGGCCAGCACGATGCTGAAGGTCAGAGCCAGCGCCATGTCGACGTTCAGGGCGGTGCGCCATCCCGCGAACTGGAGTACTCCCGAGGGCAGCAGTCGCCCGATGAGACCGCCGACCGAGTTGCCGGCGACATAGAGTCCCATCGCCCTGGGCAGGTCCTTGGGGTGGATCTCCTGGGCCAACCAGGCCATCGCGGTCGCGGGGACACCCGACAGCAGCAGCCCCTGGAGGCCGCGGCCGGCCACCAGCCATCCGAGACTGGGGGCGAAGGCCAGCAGCTGGCCGACGATCGTGGCGGCCAGGGCGGAGAAGACGATGACCCGACCGCGGCCCAGTCGTTCCGAGAGGATCGATGCCGGCAGGATCGCCAGGGCCAGGATGCCGGTGGTGGCGGAGACGGTGAGTGCGGACTGGGCCGGGGAGGCGTGCAGGTCGGTGGAGAGCTCGGGCATCAGGGCCTGGGTGCAGTACATCGCGTTGAAGGAGGCCAGGCCGGCGAAGAGCAGGGCCAGCGAGGCTCGGTGGTAGGAGGGCTGGCCGTGGCGCAGCCCCTCGACGAGTGGCTGGTCGCCGGTGCGGGGGACTCCTGACAGGGAATCCTCCGATGAACGGCGAGAGGGGACAGCGGCCGGGAACGTCACCCATCTACTGTCGGTCCGCACCTGCACGAATGGAAATGCATTTGAACGCCGCTTCTGATGCATATGGCGGATAAGCTGACGATGTGCTGTCCGACGACCTGTCCTGGTTCCTGGAGCTCGCCGAGACCGAGCACGTGGGGGATGCCGCAGCTGTGCTGGGAGTTCCGCAGTCGACCCTGTCACGGCGTCTTGGCCGCCTGGAGCACCGGATCGGGACGACCCTGTTCGACCGTCACGGCCGCTCGCTGGCCCTCAACTCGCGCGGTCAGGTGCTGAGGCGGCGGATCCGGGCGGCTGTCACCCAGCTGGACCTTGGGGAGTCCGAGGTGCGTCGGCTGCTGGACCCCGAGACCGGGCTGGTGCGCTTCGACTTCATGCACTCCCTGGGCACCTGGCTGGCGCCCCTCGTGATCCACCGGTTCGTGCGGGACCACCCGCGCGCCGAGATCCGGCTCCATCAGGGGATCGGCACTGAACTGCTCGAGAGGGTGATCGCCGACGAGTCCGATGTCGCGCTGTGCTCCCCGCAACCGACCGGGGAGGGGCTGGCTTGGCGGGAGGTGCTGCGCCAGCCGCTGGCCCTGTGCGTCCCCGTCGATCACCCGCTGGCCGGCCGTACCGCGGTCCGGCTCTCGGAGGCCGCCGGGGAGAGATTCATCTCGACCCCGACCGGTCTGAACTCCCGGGATCTGCTGGAGAGAGTGGCCCGGGACGAGGGACTGGACATTCCGGTGACCTACGAGTCCGATGAGCTGTCGACCATCGTGGGTCTGGTGGTGGCCGGGGTCGGGGTGGCGCTGTTGCCGTCGGGGGATCCGCACCTCCAGTTGGCGGGGACGGTCTTCGTGCCGCTGCTCACCGAGCGGACCAGGGAGGTCGGATTGGTCTGGCGGGCCGACCAGGATGTCCGTTCCACCCCCGGACTCCTGCTGGCCACCGCCCGCCATGCTCTGGCCGGTTGACGCCTCGGCTGCGGCGTTGCTGGGACCTCGGTTGTGGCGCTGTTTCCGGGGAGGTGGAGGTTTCACTCGCGGAACGGGCCCTGGGGTGCTGGGAGCGACGGGGTGGCCACTTCCGCGAGTGAAGTGTTCACTCCAGGCAGCATTGCGCGAGCCGTTCAGCCCAGGGGTCACCTACTGGGGAGGCGGTGGGATCGTGGAGATCCCTGGTGTCTGCGAGGACCAGATGAGTTCAACGGTGCACGGCGCGTGGTCCAGGACGAATCGGGCGGCCCGTCCCAGGCTCCGCGGGCCCAGCCGGGTACGGTCCCCGTCGCGAGCCATCACGAGCCAGTCGGCATCCTCCACTGCGCGGGTGATCGCCCGTTCGGCAACTCCGGTGACGATCATCGTGCCGGACTCAATGGTGTCGCCGTCAGGTCCCGTCCTCAGCCGGGCGCTCGCCCTGGTCAGCAGATCCTCCGCCTGCTGGCGAGCCATTCGCGCGAAGTCGCGTGGAGGGCGGCGGCGTCCCCTCCCCATCAGTGCTCTCTCGACGCCCGGCGGCACAACCTCCGAGTCGTCGGCGGCAGCCAGCAGGGTGATCTGGTCGGCACGGTGATGATCGCGCAGGGCATCGATGACGGCGGGCCAGGTGCCGGGGCCGATCCAGGCGGTAACTCTCATCGTCAGCTCGCTCCCATGAGTGTGGCTGCGGCCCACAATGCCACAGTGCATCCCACCAGGCAGGCGGGCACGGTGATGAGGCCGAGCCGGGTGAACTCGGCAGTCTCGGCCCGGTGATCGTGGGCGATGACGATGCGGCGCCACAGCAGTGTGGCGAGGGAACCCACGTAGGTGAGGTTCGGACCGACATTGACGCCGATGAGGACGGCGAGCACCGCGGTCGGACCCGATCCGGAGACCAGCGGGAGCATCACCAGGACGGCCGGCAGGTTGTTGACGAGGTTGGCCAGCAGGGCAGCGAGCAGACAGATGATGAGCAGGCTCACCAGACCGTCCCCGCTGGGGATCACGGTGCGCATCTCGGCGGCCACACCGTGATCGACGACGGTGGCCACGATGATGCTCAGGCTCATCACGAACAACAGGAACCAGGGGTTGGCGGCCCACCCGAGTTCTTTGACCTCCGCGAGTCTCTCCCCGGGTTTCGGCGAGTTCTTCACCAGCCTCTTTCCGGCGATGATCAGGACTCCCACCAGGGCTGCCCAGAAGGGCTCGGCGCCGAGAGTCGACAGCACCACGAAGCCGGTCAGGGTGAGCGCGAGAACGACGAGGGAGAACACCGGAACCGCAGTCTCCCGGTCCTGAGTGTCCTGCTCGCGAGGACCGCTGTCGGGGCGATCGTCCTCCTCCTGGTCGTGTGCATCCTGCTCATCGAGCCCGGCGCTGACTGACAGGTCGGTGGCGAAGTAACGGCGGTGTGCGATGTACTCGATGAGTATTGCCACCAGCCAGGGGCCCACCATCAGTGCGGCGAACCGGGGGAAGGTCAGTCCCGCCGCTGAGAGAGCCAGCAGATTCGTGAGGTTCGAGACGGGGAGCAGCAGAGAGGCAGAGTTGGCCAGATGGGCGGTGCCGTAGACGTAGGGCCTCGGCCGCGCTCCGACCCGCGAGGCGGTGGTGAAGATCACCGGGGTGAGCAGCACGATGGTGGCGTCCAGGCTGAGCAGAGCAGTGGTCACAGATGCGGTCACGAAGACCAGCGCCAGCAGCTTGACCGGGCTGCCCTGGGCTCCCTTGGCCATCATCCGTCCGGCGAGGTCGAACATCTCCTCGCGCTGACACAGGTGGGACAGCATCAGGACACCGGCCAGAAAGAGGATGGTGGGCAGCATGTGACTGACCTGGGACCAGGCCTCCGTCCAGCTGATGGCCCCCAACAGGCAGAGCAGGAGTGCACCCGGGACAGCCGGCACTGCCTCAGGGAGATCCTTCGGGCGTACGACCGCGAACACCAGAACGATCGCGAGGATGACCGCCGCGGTGGCCTCAGCGGGCCAGGAGTTCAGCACCCCGACACCTTAGAGGTTCCGCCGGTAGGTCATGGTTTGCGGGTGGGTCGGGTGTTCCAGCGGTGGGTGGTCCAGGCTCGGTGGATGAGCTGGCGGACGATGATGACCGAGTTCGCCAGGCGCATGAACGCATCAATGACGCGGATGCGTTTCTCGGTGCAGATCTGGAGTTTGCGGAAGCCTCTGGTGTGCCAGGAGTTCGTGCGTTCCACCATCCAGCGTTTCCCGGCTTGGAGGGGCTCGCCCTTCTTGCTGATGACATAGTCGCACCCCAGGGTGTTCAAGAGGTCGCGGGTCTTCTTCGAGTCGTAACCGGCGTCGAGGTGGACAGTGATCCGTTGGGGCAGGTCAAACCCGAAGCGGGCCAACTGCTGGAGTGTTTCTTCCAGGAGTGGTGAGTCAGGCCGGTTGGCCCCTGCGATGACGAACCCGATGGGCAGGCCTTGGCCTTCGATCATCAGGGAGCGTTTCGTGCCCTGTTTGCCCCGATCAACGGGGCTCCGTCCTGCGGCTTCACCCCCGCACGGTGCTTTCACGATGCACCCGTCCACGGTGAGGTCCTCCAGTTGGAGGCCGAGCATCTTGTCTGCCGCCTTCAGGCACAGGTCCTCGAGGTCTTGGAAGATTCCGGCCTGAATCCACTCATCTCTGCGCCGCCGGATCGTGGTGGCTGAACAGGTCTCATCCGCGATCCCCTCATAGGGGATGCCCCACTTGAGGACCTGGATGAGCTTGTCGAAGACGATGCGCGCATCCACCCGGGGGCGGTGGCATCCCAGGGGGTGAGTGTCCACCACGGGTGGAATCAGGGAGTGCAACTGGTCCCAGATGGGTTCGATGATGGAAGATGGAAGAGCGGGCATGAGGAACCCCCTGGCAGCACTGATTTCTTGGTCGAAACCGTGTGTAGCAGGCCTCATGCCCGCACCCCCACAACGACACGCTCCCCACCTATCGGCGGAACCTCTTATGCGCAGTTGGACTGGATCACCCATGACGAGACGGTGAGAAGCTCGCTCGTGGAGGTGATTGACCGGGCGTTCGCATGTCGCCCCTACCCACCCCCGAGGAGCGAACCTCTCACCTTCACCAGCTGGTCAGTACCCCAGACCGTAGGGAAGTTCGGGATGCTCGGCGGAGATCTCCATCAGCCTGTTGTACTTCGCCACTCGCTCACCGCGCGCCGGGGCGCCTGCCTTGAGGTGACCACAGCCGGTCGCCACCGCCAAATCGGCGATAAAGGTGTCCGGGGTCTCGCCGGAACGGTGCGACATGAACTGCCGGTAGTTCGCCGCCGCGCAGGTACGCTGGGCATCCAGGGTTTCCGAGACGCTACCGATCTGGTTGAGTTTAATGAGTGAAGCGTTGGCCACGCCCTTCTGAATACCCCGAGAGATGATCGCTGGATTGGTGCAGAAGATGTCGTCACCGACCAACTCAATCCGGTCGCCAAGCCGTTGGGTGAGGCGCTGCCAACCATCCCAGTCATTCTCGGCCAAGCCGTCCTCCAGAAGCCATATGGGGTAGTCGTCGACCATCTTTTCGTAGCGCGCGATCATCTGGTCAGAACTGAAACGCTTCTCCGCGACGAGATAGTAGCCCTCGCTGGTCCGGAACTCCGAGGAAGCGGGGTCCATCGCAATCGCAACCCCCTCGCGCCTAGGTGTGTATCCAGCCGCCTCGATTGCTGTTACGAGAGCATCCAGCACCTCCTCGGGCTGGGTGATGTCGGGCGCGAAGCCGCCTTCGTCTCCAAGACCGACCGGGTGTCCCGCGGCGGCCAGTTGCTTCTTGAGCACCGCATAGATCTCCGAACCTGCTTGCACCGCCTTGGCGATGGTCGGCATTCCAACGGGGCAGATCATGAACTCCTGGAAGTCCAGCCGATTGGCGGCGTGCACTCCTCCGTTGAGGACGTTGAAGCAAGGAACCGGGAGACGTGGGATCTGGGACCCGATCGTCGGCAGGACTTCAAAGAGCTCCTTGCCCTGGGATACGGCTAGGGCTCTGGTGAAGGCCATCGAGACGCCGAGGATGGCGTTCGCGCCGAGCTCTGCCTTGTTCTCGGTGCCATCCAGGTCGATGAGCGTCCGGTCAAGCTCCCCTATGGTCCCGAAGGACTTGCCGATGACTGCATTCGCAATGGGACCGGTGATATTCCGAACCGCCTTGAGGACGCCCATTCCGGAGAAGCGGGTCTGGTCGCCGTCACGCAGTTCGACGGCTTCGCGGGTACCGGTGGAAGCTCCCGACGGAACCTGCGCCTCGGCGCGGGTGCGGCCGTCCAAGGTCAGCTTCACCTTGAGCGTTGGGCGACTACGAGAATCGAGAATCTCTAGAGCGTTGAGACTAGTGATGGTGGGCACTGCTACTCCTCAAGCAAATGTGCACGCGGTTCCCACACGTGCAGTGACGTGCAGGGACCATCAGCCATTTGGCGGTTCGGGAGAGCTCCCGGGCGGGTTCCATCGCCCTGCTGCCAACAGTAGCAGTGGCGACAGGGATATCCCCGCTGGGAGGCACAACGGACAGTGGCCTGCGGCGGGCCCCAAGCGCCGCATCCGCGCACCCGATGCATCGGAGGGACGGGGGCGAATCGGCCGCGGATGTGGAGGTTTCGCTCGCGGAACGGGTGGTGTGGTCATGAGGGGCTCCGTCGGTGGAACTCTCACTCGCGGAACGGGTCTTGGGGGCGCTGGGAGCGACGGAGAGGCCACTTCCGTGAGTGAAATGCTCACCTGGGGGTTCGGCACCCAGCACTTTGGCTGCATCTGACGGTGGCGACGCGCGCTGGCGCCGGCGCAAACCCCGGGGACATCGCGGGGAGGGCGCTGCATCTGTCTCCGGGGAGCCCGCTGAGGGCCCTGCACCTGTCACCAAGGGGCCCACGGAGACGCGATTCCGCGGTCTCACCCCTCGGCGGTCCCCGGTGCAACCCGTCTAAGGTGTTGCCGGGGTCATCTCGAGGCGGGTCAACCGCCGCACGACCCCGAGGGCGATGGACCCCACCCGTGACCGAGCGACGAGATGTCGGCCACGAACCGCCATGTGCTGATGGGCCCTGTCTCATGGGAGGACTGTGTCCGCGCAGTCTTCAGGAGGCGGGCGCCCGGCCCGCCGGATGGTGAGGTGGCAGATGGCAGACTCAGACATCGGCCCGGTGCCGCAGCCCGGCCTGGACAGAATGGTCGACTTCAGATCGGGGCCCGTCCTGGCCGCAGTGGTCCCCGACCAGAACCCGCTCGTCGTGGTGACTGCAGCGCGATTGGTCGCCGCGGTAGGCCAGTCGGTCGTTCAGTTGGCCTATGTCGACACCAGCCGGTACACCGTCGAGGAGTTGCCCGACGGATCGGTGCACCACGCCCCGCTGAGCCCCGACGCCGATGTCGAGGACTGGCACAGGGTGCGCGCCGAACTCGAGACCCAGATCGGCGAGGTGCTGGCTGGGTCCGGGACCTCCTGGAAGCTGTGGTACCTGGCGGGCCGACCCGACCGGTCCCTCACCCATCTGGCGCGAGTCCTGGACGCCTCCGTGATCGTCATCGGAACCCGCCACTCCCGGGGCGGACACCGTTTCGGCGAACTCCTGGAGGGGTCGGTGGCCGGCCATCTGGCCCACCACCAGCACCGGCCGGTGCTCACCGTGCCGGTCGAGACGATCGACTGGAAGGATTGGCGCACACCGTGGAGGCGATGACATCGGGAGCACCCGACACGCCGGACGACGGGGACGATCGCCCGGACCGCCGGGAAGAGACCACGGCGGGCATCAGGCACCGACCTCCGACCGGCGCCGGGGGAGCGGGTCAACTGCAACGGCGTGTCACCCCCACCTGGGCGCTGGCCGTGCTGGTCGGGGCGGGCGGCTGCCTCGGGACACTCCTGCGGGCGGTGCTGGAGAGCGCCGCGGCCGCCCCGCACGGCGACCTCCCGGTGACCACCCTGGCCATCAACCTGGTCGGCTCGGTGGTGCTGGGTGCACTGCTCGAGGGGCTGGCGCGCACCGGGGACGACGTCGGAGCCCGCAAGGCGGTGAGGCTGGGGGTGGGCACCGGAGTGATCGGCGGGTTCACCACCTACTCGACCTTCGCGGTGGAGGCCGACCGGTTGATCGGCGGCGGTTCGCCGCTGCTCGGTCTGGGCTATGCGGTCGGGTCGGTGGTCGCCGGGGTGCTGTGCGCCATCGGGGGGATCGTGCTGGCGCGCTGGTTCGTGTCCCGGTCGGCCGGTCGGCGTGACCGCGCCAGGACGGGGGAGAGCCGATGATCTGGTTGTTCGTCTCTCTGGCCGGTGGGCTGGGATCTGCCGCCCGGTTCATCGTCGACTCGTGGGTCGCCCGTCACAACCGTTTCAACACGCCGCTGGGCACCATCGTCATCAATGTGACCGCCTGCTTCATCCTCGGCCTGGCCACCGGGATGGGGATCGACCACACCATGACGCGGTCCTGGACGTCGGTGATCGGCACCGGGTTCTGCGGCGGCTACTCGACCTTCAGCACCGCCTCGGTGGAGGGGGCGCGGCTCATCCTGGTGGGCCGACCGTGGGTCGGGCTGGTGCATGCCGGCGGGATGCTGGTGCTCTGCCTGCTGGCGGCGGGACTGGGGATGACGCTGGGCTGAGGCCGCAGTCGAGCGGCGCTCAGCCCAGCGTCTCGAACTGGCTGGACGACACTCAGCCCAGGACCGCCAGCTCCTCCTCGGTGAGCTCCAGGTCGGTGGCCCTGAGGGAGTCCAGGATGGTCGCGCTGCGGTGCGATCCGGGAATCGGGATGACGTGCGGTCCCTTCGTCAGCTCCCAGGCCAGAATCACCTGGGCGCGGCTGACGGAGCGGGCATCGGCGATCTTCTGGAAGGGTTCGAAGAGCGCCTGGTCGAGGGCCGCCCGGTACCCGCCCAGCGGGCTCCACGCCACGAATGCCAGGCCGAGCTCCCCGGTGACCTCGATCTCGGGCTCCGAGCTGCGGAAGCCGGGGGAGAACTGGTTCTGCACCGCGACCAGCCGGTCCCCGAGGATCCGGTGGGCCAGACGAATCTGGTCGGGATTGGCGTTGGAGATGCCGACCACCGAGGCCACCTCCTCGTCGATGAGGTCGGCCAGCGCGCCGATCACCTTCTCGTAGGGGACGTCGGGGCTGGGACGGTGGGAGTACAGCAGATCGATGGTGTCGACCCCCAGCGCGCGGGCCGACTCGTGGGCGCGCTCCTTGAGATGGTCGGGATCGTCATCGATCCCCCAGGTGGGCCTGCCGTCGGTGAAGTTGCGGAAGTGACCGACCTTGGTCGCGATGGTGACCCGCGACTGGTCCCCCGACCAGGTGCGCAGCGCCTCGGCGGCCAGCTCCTCGCCGTACTGCGGGGTGTCGCCGGAGGGATAGTAGGCCCAGGCGGTGTCGATGTGGGTGACGCCGGCGTCCAGGACGTCGTGAATCACGGAGATCGCGGTCGCCCGGTCGGGGCGTCCCTCGATCGCCAGCGGCATGTTGCCGTAGGAGATGGCGCTGGCCTGGTAGGGGCCGAGCTTGCGGTACTTCATCGGATCCTCCCGAGTGCGAGGTGAGAAGGGGAAAGCGTCAATCCCGACCCTATCCACGAGTGGTCGTCCGACGGCTGCCGACCCGGGTCCCCAACGTTGCCAGAAACGGCGAATGGCTCGTGACCAGATCTTCATCCGGTCACGAGCCATTCGCATCGTGTGCGCGAGAGAGGAGTTGAACCTCCACGTCCCAAGGGACACTGGCACCTGAAGCCAGCGCGTCTGCCATTCCGCCACTCGCGCATGGACCCGCCGTGCGAACCCAACCCGGAAAACATAGCACGGCTTCGGCAGATGAGGAAAATTGCAGGTCGCGGTGGAGGACCCGGCGACCCCAGCGCACGAACGGTGATCACAGCGCACGAATGGCGGTGACAACGGCGATCGGAGGTGACAACGGCGGCGACAGCGCACGAACCGCGGTGACAACGGCGGTTGCGTACAGTGACTGCGTGTTCGAACTTCTGGCCGCCGCACTGGCCCTGGGCATTGCCGGCTTCGACCCGCTGGGTTCGGTGGTGCTGGTCGCGGCCCTGGGCCTGGGCGCCCGGCGAGCCGGGGTCATCGCGCTGGGTGGGGTCTCGGTGGGCACCTCCCTGCTGCTGGCCCTGGCGGGAACCTTCGGGCTGACCGAGCTCGCCCGGCGGATGGGCATCCACCCCCCGCACATCCCCCACCCGGTGTGGCTGGTGGCGATCGCCGCGGTCGGACTGGCCCTGGTGATCTGGGGGATCGTCTACCTGCGTCAACGCTCAACGCCCCCCGGCAGCGGAGACGACGGCGTCGACGGTGACGGCGGTGAACCCGAGCAGGCCACCGATCAGCGGGCCGGCGGACGGGCCCGTCCCCGGTCCTCCAGCGCGCGCGCTCTGGCGCTGAGCGGCCTGCTGGTCGGACTGTCCTCGCTGGCCGATCCGGCCTTCTGGGCGATGGTGGTCCACGCCGCACGCTGGACGCGCCGGTCCTGGACGATCACCGAGGCGCTGATCTGGGTGGTGTGCAGCCACAGCCTGCTGATCACCCTGGTGGTGGTCTATCTGGTGGTCGGTGCGACACGGGTCGAACATCTCGTCGGCGAGGTCACCGGCTCCCACGCCACCGCGGTGCGACGGCTCGTCGGCATCGCGGCGGTCGGGTTCGGCGTCGTCCTGCTGATCGACGTCGCGGTGGCGATGACCACCGGGTCGTGGTGGTTCAGTCTGTGAGGTCCCGCTCGACCGGCACCCGTCGGCGTCCCGACCTCCGGACCCCGACCAGCACCCCGCCGGCGATGCCCAGCGCCAGGCCGACCAGTCCGGCGCCGATCGCCACCAGCACCTGGGGACGCCCCCACGATCCTGACTGCACCCCGATCGTCTGACCCCGCGGCACCGGCCGACCCTTGGATGCGGCCGCACCGACCGCATTCGCCCGCGCGGCGACGGCGTCCAGGGTGGCCCTGAGCACCTGCGGGGTGTAGCGCCGGTGCACCACCAGACCCGACTGCAGTTCGGAGTCGAGGGTGGACTGCATGGTGAGGATTCGCGCCATCGCCGGCGCCGCGTCGCACACCGGGTCCCCGGCCAGGCAGATCGAGAAGGTCCCCGGATATGCCGTCGCCGGTATCAGAGCCTGATGGTCGGCGATGTCGGTGCGCGCCGCCGACATGTCGAAGGATCCCTTGTGGACGTCGATCGTGGTCTGGATGAGAGTCCTCACCTGGGCGCCGCGGTTCTCGCCGGCGGTGCCGACCTGTCCCCTGAGGTAGTACAGCAGGGCCGCCAGCCCGATCGAGTTGAGCGGGGCCGTCCCGGAGAGCTCCTGGACGTTCTGGCCCGGATGATGGTCGGGATTGCCGGCCAGGATCGCCCCGGCCAACCGGGTGCTGACGTCGGTGCGGGCCAGCGCCTCGGTGATCGCCTGGGCACCCTGGGAGAATCCGGCGAGCACCACCCACTCCCGGGGGCAGCGCTTCGACTGGCTGGTGAGCAGGGCCGACAGCCGCGTCGCACCGGTGGCGGCGGAGTCGAAGTACTCGGTCGAGGGCATCGTCTGGTCGAACAGCAGGGAGCTCATCGAGGCGTTCCGCAGGGTCAGCGGGTCGGACGCCTGGTAGTCGAGCCAGACCTGACGGACCGTCCCGCGCCCTTGCCATCGACTCGCCAGGGCGTCGCGGATGCCGGTGATGGTGGTCCCGTAGGGGGCCTTCTCACCGGAGCCGCGCACCCCCACGAACATCAGTGAGGCGCAGGGCTGGCTGGACGCCCTGGCCGAGGACACCGGCACCCCTCGCCACCCCTTGCCGGACGCCGCGCCGGCCCCGACCGCAGAGGGCCGGGCTGAAGAGGATCCAGATGGGGATGCCCCGGTCGAGGACGCAGGGGCCGGCCCGGCCGGGGAGTCCTGGGCGACCGAGCTGCCCGAACCGCCCGAGCTGTCCGAGCCACTCGAGTCGCCGGGGTCGGCGGCGGCCGCCGGGGCGGCGAGCAGACTCAGTGCCAGCACCAGACTGATGAGTCGAGCCGGCTTCCCGAGGTGGTGGTGCAGCAGGGAGTGCAGTCGGGAAGCCATGGCCCCAGTCAACCAGTCGTCGCCAGCGCTACCCGTGTCGGTCCCAGAGGAGCGGTGGGAGTCCTCAGTCGACGATGAAGGTGCCCGTGATGCTCGTCGAGTCCAGCTCGCTGGTGCGGATGGCGAACCGGACCTGCACATTGGCGGCGTCGTCGGGTGCCGCTAGCCGTGCGGTCGGCAGGGCGTGGACGGTGTGGATGTAGCGGTGCGCCGGACCGGGCGGCGGGAAGGGGCCGGAGTAGCCGTCCTCCTGGGCGTCATTGACCCACTGGCGCGCACCCGACGGCAGCGGACCGCCCTCGGGAATCTCGGTGACGTCGGCCGGGATGTCGGCGAGGATCCAGTGCCAGAATCCCGACCCGGTCGGTGCATCGGGGTCGTAGATGGTGATGGCGTAGGACCTGGTGCCCTCCGGTCCCGGTGTCCAGGACAGCTGGGGGATGACATTGCTGCCGCCCACATTGGGGTGCGCGTAGGTCAGACCGATCGGCTCGCCGTCGGTGATGGAGGTGCTGGTGAGTTCCATGTCGACTCGTCCTTCCTCGTGGAGTGGGTCCCATCCTGCCGCCTGGACCCGCGGTTCGCTCGGACAACCGGCTCATCGGGCGCTGCGGCTCCGGCGGTTCGGCCCGGACCGGCCCGCTCCGGGGAGATCCGCACCGGATCAATCAGGTCAGTGCTGTTTCTGTCAGTCCATCCGGGCGAAGGCCCGGGTCCGCAGGACGAGCTCGTCGGCGTCGTCGCACTCGTCGAGATCCACCGTGGCGGCGATCGACCAGTCGTGGTTGCCCTCGGGATCGTCGATGATCTGGCGCACCAGCCAGATCCGCGAACCGCCCCGGCCGGACTCCTTCTCGACCATGAACAGGGCCGGGGAACGGGCGTCGGGCCCGTCGTTGAGCTTCTCGTGCTCGTCCCAGTAGGCGCCCAGGGCGTCCTCCCAGTCGTGGACCTTCATCGGGGAGCCCTCGGGCTCCAGGGCGGCCAGTCCCTCGAAGTCGTCGTCGGCGGCCAAAATCACCTTGCGGAACATCGCATTGCGCAGCGCCACCGTGAAGGCCCGCCGGTTGGAGGTGAAGGTCCGCACCGGACGGACCTCCTCGGCCCCCTCCTCCTCGGGTGGATGGGTCAGCGCCTCCCACTCGTCGATGAGGGAGGAGTCGGTGGTGCGGATCACTTCCCCCAGCCAGGCGACGATGTCGGCCAGATCCTCGGTCTGCTCGGCCTCCGGCACCGTCTGACGCAGCGCCCGGAAGGCATCGGTGAGGTAGCGCAGCACCAGCCCCTCGGACCGTTGCACCTTGTAAAAGGCGCAGAACTCGCCGAAGGTCATCGCCCGCTCGTACATGTCGCGGACGATCGACTTGGGGGACAGGGCGTCGGCCGGCACCCACGGGTGGGAGGGCGCGAAGATCTCGAACAGGGCGTCCAGGGTCTCGGCCAGCGGCTTGGGCCACTCGACCTCCTCGAGGGCGTCCATCCGCTCCTCGTAGTCCATCCCGTCGGCCTTCATCTCGCCGATCGCCTCGCCGCGGGCCTCGTGCTGCTGGGCGAAGAGCAGGGTCATCGGGTTGTCGAGGGTGGCCTCGATCACCGAGACGACGTCCAGGGCGTGGTTCTCGGACTCCGGGTCCAGGGTCTCGATGGCCTCGGCGGCGAAGGAGCTCAACGGCTGGTTGAGGGCGAAGTCCTCCTGCAGGTCCTCGTTCATGGCGTAGCGGCGCCCGCCCGGGGTCGGCTCGTCGAGCCGGTGCACCACCCCGGAGACCAGCAGAGCGTGGCCCAGCTGGAGGGACCGACGGTAGAGACGGCGTCTCTCCCGCGGGTTGCTCGTCGCCCCGTCGATGAGGTGCTTGGCGGCGACCACGGTGTCCTCGTCGCGCGACAGCAGGTTGAGCAGCATCGCGTCGGTGATCCGCATCCGGGCGTGCAGGGTCTCGGGGGTCGAGTCGATGAGCTTGCGGAAGGTCTCCTCGTCGTAGTTGACGAACCCGTCGGGGGCCTTGTGCTTCTGGATCCGGCGGGCCTTCTTGGCGTCCCCGCCGGCCTTGGCCAAGGCCTTGGCATTGGCGACGACGTGCTCGGGAGCCTGCGCGACGACGTAGCCGACGGTGTCGAACCCGGCGCGACCGGCCCGCCCGGCGATCTGGTGGAACTCGCGGGACTTCAGCACCCGCATCCGGGAGCCGTCGAACTTGGTGAGGGCGGTGAACATCACCGTGCGGATCGGCACATTGATGCCGACCCCCAGGGTGTCGGTGCCGCAGATCACCTTGAGCCGTCCCTGCTGGGCCAGGGTCTCCACCAGACGCCGGTACTTCGGGAGCATCCCGGCGTGGTGGACGCCGATCCCCGCCGTGATGAACTTGCGGACCGTCGAGCCGAACCCCTTCGAGAACCGGAAGTCGGCGATCTCGGCGGCGATGGCGTGGCGCTCCTCGGTGCTCACCAGCTTCATCGAGGTGAGCGACTGGGCGCGCTCCAGGGCGAGCCGCTGGGAGGGATGGACGATGTAGACCGGCGCCTTCCCGTCGTCGACCAGGTTCGCGATGGTGTCGTGGTCGGACTCCATCGACCACTCGTAGAGCAGCGGGACGGGCCGGGTCACCCCGGTGATGATCTCGGTGGGCCGTCCGGTGTCGGTGGTGAGGTTCTCGGCGAGCTGGGAGACGTCGCCCAGGGTGGCGCTCATGATGATCTGCTGGGCCTGGGGCAGCTCGGTGAGGGGCACCTGCCAGGCCCAGCCGCGGTCCGGGTCGCCGATGAAGTGGAACTCGTCCATCACGACCTGGTCGACCGCGGCGTGACGGCCCTCGCGCAGGGCGATGTTCGCCAGGATCTCGGCGGTGCAGCAGATGATCGGGGCGTCGGGGTTCACCGAGGCGTCGCCGGTGACCATTCCCACCCGGGCGGCCCCGAAGATCTCGCACAGGGAGAAGAACTTCTCGCTCACCAGGGCCTTGATGGGGGCGGTGTAGTAGGAGCAGCCGCCGCCGGCCACACAGGCGAAGTGGGCCGCGGTGGCGATCAGCGACTTCCCCGACCCGGTCGGGGTGGTGACGATGACATGGGAGCCGGTGACGATGTCGAGGATCGCCTCCTCCTGGTGCTCGTACATCTCCAGGCCGTCGGCGGCGACCGCCCTCTCCAGGTGGTCGATCGCCATGTCCGGATCGATCGCCCGGGCGCCGGGGGAGTCCCAGCCGCGGGGACGCTCCCCCCGGTCGGTCTCGACAGGGGGACGGCCGTCGACCATGTCATCGAGTGCCTCGGCCAGTCGCACGATCTCTCCTCAGGGTTGCCGCACAGGGTCTGGCCCACGCTATCGGACCCGTCTGACAGGAACGTCCGGGAGGGGAGAGTGGCAGAGGAGAGAGGACCGGGGAAGAGGCGAGCAGCGGGCACGAGAGAGGGAACCGCGGAAGGCCCCGGACACCCAGGGTCGGTTTGGGCCCGCCGAGCGCGCGTCGGCATGATGGGGGCCATGAGTTCTGATCCGGCGCCGACGGTGGAGCGCCTCCCTCTCCCCGAACCGGTGCTGGCCTCGCGGATCGTGGCGGTGCTGCCCGATGTCGCGGCCGCCGACCTGTTCGCACCCGTGGAGGTGATGGTCGAGGAGGGGATCAAGGTCTTCAGCCTGCCGGCCGGGGATCTCGAGAGGTTCACCACGGTGACCTCGGTCTTCGGGGCCCGCGCCAGTTTCGCGGTGCACGGCGTCATGACGATCGACGAGATCGACCCGCTGGTGGCGGCCGGGGTGTCGATGTGTCTTCCGGTGGCTGCCGCCCCCGAGCTGCTCGCCGAGCTGCGGGCCGCGGGGATCGCCGCCGCCCCCGACGCGCTGACCCCCATCGAGGTGAGGGCGGCCTGGGCGGCCGGCGCCGACGCGGTCCAGGTGATCCCGGCCGATCTGGGCGGGGCGACCTACGGGGAGAGCCTGGCGGCGCTGGCTCCGGGAGCCGTCTGCGTGCCGCGTGGCGGTGTGGGGAGTTACGCGATGCGCAACTGGCTGATGGCCGGCGCCCCGGCGGTCTGCTTGGACGACACCCTGGTCGGCGACGCCTGCCGCGGCGGCACCCTGCCCTCCCTGCGGGAACGGTGCCGTTCCGTGCTGGCGGTCATCACCGACATCCGGGCCTGAGGGCCGGCAGCCCGGCTCTCCGGGTTCAGCTGAACAGGTCGTTGGCCCCGTCGGAACTGCCCTGGTGGGGGTCCCGGCCGTGCCGGATCCGGTGGATGAGTCGCGCCAGCGCCCGGATCACCCAGCCGATCAGCGCCAGGGCGACCAGGCCGCCCAGGACCACCAGGAAGATGCCGACCGCCCGGCGTCCACCGAAGGAGTCCAGCACTCCTGGCGGGGTCGCCGTGCCGCTGGAGGCGGGCAGTGATGCCGCTCCCGGGCTGGGGATATCCGAGGTCCCTGCACCCGCAACATCGGTCGAGGAGCTGTCGGGGACGGCCTCGGCGTCCTGACCGGCTGTCTGCGTGTCCGTCGGCTGGGGCGAGGGGGACGACGGGGTGGCGGCGCCGGCCACCACCGTGAACCGCCACTGCTGACTGGTGGCGCGGTACCGGGTGTCGCCGACCAGACTCGCCCGGATGGTCGCCGGCCCGCCCGCGGTGCCGAGGGGCACCTGGAGGGCTGCGGTGAACCGGCCCTGGCGATCGGTCGCCGAGAAGGCCCGGGGGACGTCGGAGAAGGATCCCTGGATGGCGATCGAGGCGCCGTCGACGGGTTTCCCGTCGGTGCGGGTCAGGCGTCCGGCGATGCGGATGACGGTGCCGGGGGCACCGCTGGAGGGAGTCATCGTCGCGGCCAGCCGGGCCTGAGGAAGTTCCCGGGTCGGGGCGGGTGGGTCCGCCGGCAGCGGCGCCCGGGCCACGAGACGGGCCGGGGCCCGGTGAGGGGCGGCGATGACACGAACGGGAGCTGCGGCGACGACACCGGCTGCGGCGACACGCACAGAAGCTGGGTGAACGGAGGCGGCGGCCGCGCGGTCACTGCCCAGAACAGACCCTCCCCAGGCCAACGACATCGCGACGACGGCGGCCGCCATTGCCATGGTCACCGGCCTGCTGCCTGCGCGCATCGACTCTCCGTCCTGGCCCCTGGACCCGGCCGGCCGGTCCCGGCCGCCTCCGATCACGGTTCGTGATCAGGATAGTGGGCGTGATCTGCCCGGCCATCTCCTAGTGTGGGACCCATGCAGACACCGGTTGATGTCACCACCACCCCCGCCTGGGCAACGCTGGCCCAGCTTCAGCCCACCATCATCGACGGCCCCCACGTGATGCGCCGCTGGTTCGACGCCGACCCCGGACGATCCGAGCGTTACACCTTCTCCGCCGCCGATCTCCACGTCGACCTGTCCAAGAACCTGCTCACCGACGAGGTCCGCGACGCCCTCCTCGAGCTGGCCGATGAGGTCGGCATCGCTGCACGCCGCGACGCCATGTACTCCGGTGAGCACATCAACGTCACCGAGGACCGGGCCGTTCTGCACACCGCCCTGCGGCGTCCCGCGGGCGACTCGCTGACCGTCGACGGGCAGGACGTCGTCGCCGACGTCCACGAGGTCCTCGACCGGATCTACGCCTTCGCCGAGAAGGTCCGCTCGGGCCAGTGGGTGGGAGCCACCGGCAAGCCGATCCGCACCGTCGTCAATATCGGCATCGGCGGCTCCGACCTCGGTCCGGTGATGGCCTACGAGGCCCTCAAGCCCTACGTCAAGGAGGGTCTGGAGTGCCGTTTCATCTCCAACATCGACCCCACCGACGCCGCCGTCAAGACCGCTGATCTGGATCCCGAGACCACCCTGGTGATCGTGGCGTCGAAGACCTTCGGCACCCTGGAGACCCTCACCAACGCCCGCTGCGTGCGCGCCTGGCTGCTCGACTCCCTGGTGGCCTCCGGGGCGATCGAGGACACCGATGAGGCCCGCAGCGCCGCCGTCGCCAAGCACTTCGTCGCCGTCTCCACCGCCCTCGACAAGGTCGCCGCCTTCGGCATCGACCCGGCCAACGCGTTCGGCTTCTGGAGCTGGGTCGGCGGCCGCTACTCGGTCGACTCCGCGGTCGGCACCTCCCTGGCAGTGGCCATCGGGCCCGAGGGATTCGCCGACTTCCTGGCCGGCTTCCACTCCATCGACGAGCACTTCGCCACCGCCGACCCGGCCCACAACGTCCCGCTGCTGATGGGTCTGCTCAACGTCTGGTACGTCAACTTTTGGAAGGCCGAGTCCCACGCGGTGCTGCCCTACTCGCAGTACATGCACCGCTTCCCGGCCTACCTCCAGCAGCTCACCATGGAGTCCAACGGCAAGTCGGTGCGCTGGGACGGCACCCCGGTGACCACCGCCACCGGTGAGGTCTTCTGGGGGGAGCCCGGCACCAACGGCCAGCACGCCTTCTACCAGTTGATCCACCAGGGCACCCGGCTCATCCCGGCCGACTTCCTCGCCTTCGCCAACCCGACCCATCCCACCAAGGACGGGACGGTCGACGTCCACGAGCTGTTCCTGTCGAACTTCTTCGCCCAGACCGCCGCCCTGGCCTTCGGCAAGACTGCCGAGGAGGTGCGCGCCGAGGGGACCGCCGAGGCCATCGTGCCGGCCCGGGTGTTCCCCGGCGACCGCCCGACCACCTCGATCATGGCCGCCGAGCTGTCCCCGAAGGTGCTCGGCGAACTCATCGCCCTCTACGAGCACATCACCTTCGTGGAGGGTGCGGTGTGGGGGATCGACTCCTTCGACCAGTGGGGTGTCGAGCTCGGCAAGAAGCTCGCCCTCCAGGTCGCCCCGGCGGTCTCCGGGGACGACGCGGCGCTGGTGGCCCAGGACTCCTCGACCCGGGGTCTGGTGACCTGGTACCGCCAGCACCGGCACTGAACCCCCTGTGTGCCCCTGCCGGACGTGCTGTCCGGCAGGGGGCGACCCGGGCCTGCCCGGCGCTGCCCTGGCCGGGGCTCTTCGGGATCCGACTCACCCGGTGTGGGTGCGGAACAGGTCCACCAGCTCCCGCGTGTAGGGGTCACGATCGGGCGAGAGCAGGTCCGTCGAGGCGCACTCGTCGACGAAACGGCCCGCTCTCATCACGATCATCCGGTCGGCGAGGAACCGTGCCGCTCCCAGGTCATGGGTGATGAAGAGCATCGCCACCCCCAGCTCCTCGCGCAGATCCTTCAGCAGGTTGAACAGCCGCGCCTGGATCGACACGTCGAGGCTGGCGGTGGACTCGTCGAGGATCACCACCTCGGGCTGGTCGCTGAGCGCCCGTGCGATCGAGACCCGCTGCAGCTGTCCGCCGGACAGGGATCCGGGAAGCCGGTCGAGGAGGTCCGCCTCCAGGTGCACCTGCCGCAGCAGATCCGAGGCCAGCTCACGGCGTCCCACCCCTCGCTCGGCCATCAGCCGCCGGAGGGTTGCGGGCTGGCAGTCCAGCGGTTCCAGCAGCGACCCGATGATCGGGATCCGCGAGTTGAAGGATCCGCTGGCGTCCTGGAGGACCACCTGCATCCGGCGACGCTGGTCGCGGTGGTTGCGGCCGCGCAGGGCGGTGATCTCTTGGGATCCGATCCACACCCGTCCCGAGGCCATCCGCTGGACCCCCAGCAGGCAGCGCGCCAGGGTGCTCTTGCCCGATCCGCTCTGGCCCACCAGACCCGCGCACTCTCCCCGGGCGATGCTCAGCGACACCCCGTCCACCGCGGTGAGCCCGTTCCGGTAGGTCATCGTGATGCCCTCGGCCCGCAGCGCCGGAGTCGCGGCCGACGTCGATTCCGGGGCTGTTGCAGCGGTCTCGGCACTCATGAGGCCTCCTCGGTGGAGTCGTCCGGGTCGTCGAGGACCGGCAGCCGGTCCAGATCCCGGTCGACCATCGGGACGGAGGCGAACAGGTTGCGGGTGTAGGGGTCCTGCGGATCGGCCACCACCTTCGAAGTCGGACCGGTCTCGACGATCCGGCCGCGGCGCATCACCGCGATCCGGTCGGCGCGGGCGGACACGCAGCGCAGATCATGGGTGATGAACAGCACCGCGCACCCGGTGGACCGCCTCAGATCGTCCACCCTCTCGAGGACGTCGGCCTGGGTGGCGGCGTCCAGGGCGGTGGTCGGCTCGTCGGCGATGAGCAGTTTCGGCCTGCCCATCAGGGCGGTGGCCAGCACCACCCTCTGGAGCTGACCCCCGCTGAGCTGGAAGGGATACCGCTCGGCGGTGATCAGCGGATCCAGCCCCACCCTCTCCAGGGCGTCTGTGATCCGGCCGCGGCACTGCCCCCGGCTCAACCTCTCATGGACCCTCAGGGCCTCCGTCATGTGCGCACCGATCCGGTAGTAGGGGGAGAAGGCGGCACCGTAGTTCTGGAAGACGTAGCAGATGCTGCGCCCCAGTTCCCGGCGGAGTCGTCGACGGCCGGCGGTCAGCAGATCCAGATCCCCCAGCCGCAGCGCCTCGGCGTTGCGGTGCAGGGAGCGGGGCAGCAGGTCGCCGATGGCATGGGCGGAGATGCTCTTTCCCGAGCCGCTCTCCCCGATGACCGCGAACCACTCGCCGGCGTCGACGGAGAAGGAGACGCCGTGGACGATCTCGCGGTCGGCGGTGCCGATGGTCAGTCCGGACACCTCAAGCATGGGACTCTCCTGTCTGGTCGAGGGAGTACCTCGCGCTGAGCCGGTCTCCGGCCAGGCTGGTGAGGATGACGACCAGGAAGATCGCCATTCCCGGGGCCAGCATGAGGATGGTGGTGCGGGTGAAGTAGGCCCGACCCTCGCTGAGCATCGCCCCCCACTCGGGGGAGGGCTGGGGCACGCCGAGTCCCAGGAAGGACAGCGAGGCCACCAGAAGCACGATCTTGCCGACATCCAGGGTCGCCAGGGACAGCACCGGGCCCACCACATGGGGATTGAGGTGGCGGGTGATGGTGCGGGTCCTCGATGAACCACTGACGGCCGAGACCATGAAGTAGTCCTGGGTCTTCTCCTGGATGACGATGGACCGGACCAGTCGGGTGTACCCCACCCACTTGACGACGACGACCGCCAGCACGAGGTTGAGGAAGCCCGGGCCCATCAGCCCGGTGAGGACGATGGCAACCACGTACTCGGGGAATGACATGAAGGCGTCGGACACCCTCATCGTCACCCAGTCGGTCCCCCTGCCCAGATATCCGGAGTAGAGCCCCAACGGGACTCCGACCAGCACCGAGGCGGCGAGCGCCACCAGGGCGATGCCGACCGTGGTGCGTCCCCCGGTGAGCACCCGCGACAGGACGTCGCGGCCCAGTTGGTCGGTGCCGAGCAGATGGTTGGCACTGATCGGCCGAAGGCTCTGGCCGAGATCGACCAGATAGGGGTCGTGCGGAGCCAGCCAGGGCCCCGCAAGGACCACCGCCAGCAGAATGCCGGCGGCGATCAGCAGCGGCCGGGCGGATCCGGAGCCGGTCCTGCGGGCCGATCGGGCCGATCGGGTCCGTGACAGGAGTGTTCTCATGCCCGGGCACCTCCCTTCAGGCGCACCTCGGGGCTGATGAGGCGGTAGGAGAGGTCGACGAGCAGGTTGATGGCCAGAACAGCCAGGCCGATCACCAGCACGAACCCCTGGATGACGCTGTAGTCGCGGCGGGTGACGGCCTCGACGGCCAGCTTGCCCATCCCGGGAAGACCGAAGATGGCCTCGACCACCACCGATCCCGACAGCAGACTGCCCAGGCTGACCCCCATCATCGTCACCACGGGGATGAGGCTTCCGCGCAGCACGTGGCGGGAGCGGATGATGCCGAAGGGCACTCCGCGGGACCGCGCCGAGCGGACGAACTCCTTGTTCACGGTCTCCCCGTAGCTCTGCCGGTAGATCTTGATGAACGGCGGCGCGATGGCCGCCGCCAGGCTGACCGTCGGCAGCACCAGCCCCAGACCCTGGTGCCAGCCGGAGGCGGGAAGGAGGTCGAGGTCCACGGCGAACCACTGGATCAGCAGGAGCCCGAGCCAGAAGGTCGGCATCGACGCGGCGACGTAGTTGAACATGCTGACGGCCCTGTCCGGCCACCCTCCCCGGAAGGCCGCCGAGACCGTTCCGAGCAGGATCACCAGGACGAAGGTCAGCGCCAGGGCCGAACCGGCCAGCAGCAGAGTGGCCGGCAGGGTCTGGGCGATCTCGGCGGCGACCGGCTGACCGGTCATCACCGAGGTGCCCAGGTCTCCGTGCAGCAGCCCGGTGAGGTAGTGCCAGTACCGCACCGGCAGCGGATCGGTGAGACCCATCTGCTCCCGGTAGGACTGGATCTCGGACTGGCTCAGAGCCACCGTGTCGACGCGCAGCATGGACAGCGCGGCATCTCCGGGGGCCAGGGCGACGATGAGGAAGCTGGGCAGGGTGATCACCCAGACCATCGCACCACCTCCCCGGCCTTCCGGAGGATCGCGGACAGCTGGTCAGGCACGGGCCAAGTCCTTGGTGATCATCGGGTACTCGAACTCATTGGGAGGGTGATCCAGCCGGTCACCGAGGAGTCGTAGGCCGCTGTCTCGTTCGGGGAGACCAGGTATGTGTTGTAGTACTTGTCGCGCACGGTGGCGGCGATCCTGCGGGCGATCCCGGCCCGCGGCTTCTCCCCGACCGTCGTGTTGTAGGAGCCGATGAGGGAGGTGACCGCGGGGTCGTCGAGGGAGCCGTGGTTCTGCGCTCCTCCGGGGGCCAGCGAGCCGTTGACGAAGTAGGACCCGTCTCCTCGCGTGATGGTGTTCACCGAGTAGGTGGCGACGTCCCATCTGCTCCTGTTCTGGGTGAGGTACTCGTCGATGTTGTCGGCGGTGACGATCTTGAAGGAGATGCCGACTCGGGAGGCGGCGTTCTCCAGGACCTGCGCCATCTGAGGCAGCTCCGGTCGGGCGACATAGGTGACGATGGTCATCGAGATCGGCTTGCCGGAGTCGGTGACCTTGCCCCCGGAGACGCTCAGGCCGGCGGCGGAGAAGTGGGCGAGGGCCGCGGCGGTGCCCTTCTGGCGGGTCGGGCCGGGTGCCGGTGAGATCTCGCGTTTGCCGGGGAAGGGGTTGTCGGTGGCGACCCCCTGGCCGCTCATCACCGTTCTGGTGATCGAGTCGCGGTCCATCAGGGCATCGATGCCGCGTCGGAACTCCAGGTTCTTCCACAGCCGGGCGTTGGGGCCGGCGTAGTTGTGGATGAGGTGGTAGACGCGGGTGCCGGGCACCGACTCGACGGTGAACTTGGAGTCCTTCTTCAGGGCGTCGAGGCTCTCGGTGGAGGGCCGGTAGATGAGATCGGCCTCCCCCCGGACTGCAGCGCGAGCAGGCGGGCGTTGGCGTCGTCATTGGCGGTCATCGTGACGTGGGCCAGCTTGGGTCGCCCGCCCCAGTACTGGTCGAAGCGGCTGAGCTTGGTCTCCCCTCTGATGTCGAAGGAGTCGATCTCGAAGGGCCCGGTGCCGACCGGGACCTTCACCCCCGCGGCGGTGTCGATGATGGCGGTGTTGAAGTGCACGAAGTCCGAGGGCAGTCCGGGATGGCGCTCGGTGGTGTGGATCCTCAGGGTCTGGCCCTGGGTGCTCATCGAGGCGATCGGCAGCAGCTTGGCGACGCCGGGGTTGACCTTGCGCGCGCGCTCGATGTTCTTCCTGACCTCCTCGGCGGTCAGGGTCTTGCCGTTGTGGAACTTCACCCCGTCACGGATCGTGGAGGTCCAGTTCTGGCCGTCCTTGCTGTCCCACTTGGTTGCCAGCGAGGGTTTCAGGGTGCTCGTCCTGGGGTCGAGAGCGACGAGGGTCTCGACCGCGCCGGAGTTGAGGGTGAAAGCCGCCTGGACGAGATGGGGGTCGGTGGTGTTGGCGGCGATGACGGTGACGAAGTTGAGGGAGTCCTTGGTCGCTGACTCCTCATCTCCCGGTACGGAGCAGCCGGTCATGGCGAGTGCCACGGCGACCACGGCTGCTGCGATTCTGGGGAGTTTCGTGGGGCTGGTGCCTCCTCTGGACGTCGCAGACCTGTCCGTCTGCTGGGTCGGATCCTCCGCGGCGGTGCCGGGCGGGGATCGGTTGAGGCGTGGCTCCATCGGGAGCCGGCAGCATCCAGTCCATGTTCGTCCCTCCATCGCCGTGGATTGATGAGCAGCGCGCAGGCAGTTCTCCTGGCTCCAGATCGACGGCCGTCCTCGCCTTCCCGGTGCTGGAGCACCAGTGGCGTGATGAGGACGGCCTCCCTGTCACAGTGGCGGGACCGCTCCGGTTTCTCACCGGATTCTCTGTTGGGCTCGGGGGACCGGATGATCCCCATGAGCACCTGCGCGTCATTGAGTTGTGGGCCATGAGCCTACTGGTGGCTCCCGACGGCGCGGCACCGGGGTCCGGCCGATCGACGTCGGGCCGATCTGTGTGAGGACAGGCAGGGTGGGCACAGGCAGGGCGAATGGTCGACGTCGGGCCGGGCTGTTCGTGCGCCGTAGACTTCAGGCCATGGCGACTCGGACACGTTACCGATGGCTGAAGCGCGGGGTTCTCGGTGGTGTCGGGCTGGCAGCGCTGGTGCTGGCGGGCCCCTGGGCGCTGGCCGAGGGGCTCTCGGTGGGCCGGATCCACGAGACGGGCGACGTCCCGAAGGAGGACGTCGCCATCGTCTTCGGGGCCGCGGTCCACTCCGACGGCACCCCCTCCGGATACCTGCAGGGACGCCTCGACCGGGCGGCCGATCTCTACGAGGCCGGTCGGGTCCGGGCCATCCTGGTCTCCGGCGACAACGGCACCGAGCACTACAACGAGCCCGACAACATGAAGGCCTATCTGGTCGGCACCCGGGGGATTCCCGCCGTCAAGGTGGTGACCGACTACGCCGGGTTCGACACCTATGACACCTGCGTGCGGGCCCGCAAGATCTTCGGGGTGCGCTCCGCGGTGCTGAGCACCCAGGACTACCACCTCATCCGGGCGGTGGCGACCTGCCGGATGACCGGGCTGGACGTCCAGGGGGTCGCCGACCATCCGCCGCGCAATCGGGTCTGGTGGTACGGCTGGAGCCGCGAGTTCGGCGCCCGTCTCAAGATGGTCTGGGACGTCGTCTCCCAGCGCACCCCCACCCTCGGCGACCGGGAGGACGGCGTCTCCAAGGCACTCGCCGTGCGCTGACCGCTGGCGTCGATCGCTGCGGGGTGATTGGCGCATGTCGATAGAAGTCGTGTCGATGGACGCCGTGTCGATCGAGGCGGGGCGTGGCACCACCGGGGAAATTCACACGTTGCGATGTGATTTTCACATGATCAATTGATGCACAAGAGTGCACGAGGCGCTGTCGGCGAGGCCCCGCCCGGCTCCTCGGCGTAGCGTTCACGGCGTCGTGCAGGTCATCGGGGACTTGACTGGGACAGCTCCCGAGACCGCACGGTTCGGGTCGCAGGCCCGATGATGTGCCCTGAGAGGGAGGCGCTCGACCACGCCGTCCCGCGGCCCGGCCGCGGACGACCGCAGATGTCCAGTGCACACCCGTCGAACACTCGCACTCTCACCCACACCAGATACACCTCTGCACGTCAACGAGGAGTGTCGCCGCGAAGGCGGTGGAAAGGGATGAGAGTCGGATGAGTGCTCGCAGTACCGGGGGATCGTGGGGATTCCTCGAACGACAGGGGATCGCCAGACACCTTCTGTGGGGGTTCATCGCGGTCATCCTGTTCCAGACCGGCAATGGCATGGAGCTGGGCTTCTACTCCCGCTTCCTGCAGGACGCCAAGGGACTGACCGCCGGACAGGTGGCCTTCATGACCGCCGCCTACGGCATCGTCATCGCGATCGCCTCCTGGTTCTCCGGGTCGCTCGCCGATGCCTGGGGATCCCGCCGGGTGATGCTGCTGGGCCTGGTCGCCTGGCTGGTCTTCGAGCTGGTCTTCCTGTGGGGCGGCGTCACCACCGGCACCTACTGGGTGATGGTGGTGGGATATGCGCTGCGCGGCTTCGGCTATCCGCTGTTCTGCTACGGCTTCCTCGCCTGGGTGACGATGGACACCCCCGATGAGCACCTCGGACGAGGGGTCGGCTGGTTCTGGTTCGCGCAGTCCCTCGGGATGGGCGCCCTGGGTGCCTACATCCCCAGCTGGTTCCTCATCCCCGCCTTCGGCGAGATGGGCACCCTGTGGATGTCCTTCGTCTTCGTGATCGCCGGCGGACTGCTGGCCATTCTCCTGGTGCGTCGTCCCAAGGAGCTCCAGACTGCTGCGGACGCTGCCGGCGCCCCCTCGGTGACCGAGACCCTCGGCGGTCTGGTGCGCGGCGTGACGATCCTCGGCGAGCACCCCAAGACCGCCATCGGCGGCGTCGTCCGAATCATCAATCAGGCCGCCTACTACGGCATTCCGGTGTTCTTCGCGCCGTGGATCGTCGGCACCGTCGGGATGAGCCAGGAGAAGTGGCTCACCGTCTGGGGCACCCTCAACCTGGCGAATGTCTTCGCCAACCTGGCCTTCGGCTACATCGGCGATGCAATCGGCCGGGTGCGCACGGTCGCCTGGTTCGGTGGTGGGGGATGCGCCGTCGCGGTCTTCCTGATGTGGTGGTTCCCCAGCCTCTGGGGCGCCAATGTGGCTGCCGAGATGGTGGCCGGGATCCTCTTCGGGATCGGCCTGGCGGCCTATGTGCCGCTGTCGGCGATCATGCCCCTGCTGGCTCCCGACCGTCGTGGCTCGGCGGTGGCCATCCTCAACCTCGGCGCCGGGCTGTCGAACTTCGTCGGACCGGCCCTGGTTCCGCTGGCCGGACCGATCGGGGTCGGCGGCCTGATGATTCTCTACGCCGTGCTGCACGTGGTCGGCGGCGGCATGACCTATCTGCTCGAGCCCTCGAAGAAGGACGGCGGCAGCGGTGCGACCGGGGCAGGGACGGGGCCGAGGTCGTCGGCGCCGGTGAGTCCCGAGCCCGTTTCCAGGTGAGTTCCGGGGCTGTGCTCGGATGAGTCCAGAGCCCGTCGTCAGGTGAGCCCGGGGTAGTCATCTCGGCGTGAAGTGAGCCCCCGTGAGTCGATCGACTCACGGGGGCTCACTGTGTGGCCACTGGCCCTTCAGACTCAGACCTCGAGGGGGTCTCCGCCGAGCCTGACCCCGGTGTCCACGGCGTCGATCCTGGCGATCTGGTCGTCGGTCAGCACGAAGTCGAAGACGTCGAAGTTCGAGGCGATCCGCTCGGGGGTCACCGACTTCGGGATGACGACGGTGCCCGCCTGCAGGTGCCACCGGATGATGACCTGAGCCGGCGTCTTGCCGACCTCCTGGGCGATCTCGACGATCACCGGGTTGGCGAGGTCCTTGGACATGCCCAGCGGGCTCCACGCCTCCGGGCGGATGTCGGCGCTCTGCAGGGACTCGCGGAAGGCCTTCTGGGAGAAGGTCGGGTGCATCTCGATCTGGTCGATGGCGGGGGTGGCGCCGTTGAGGTCGTCCAGGTGCTCCTGGTTGAAGTTGGAGACGCCGATCGACAGGGCCAGGCCCTCGGCCCGGAAGGCCTGCATGGCGTCCCACGCCTCGACGAACTGGCCCGGGTACTTCACCGCCGGCCAGTGGATGAGGTACAGGTTGACGTGGTCGAGGCCGAGCTTGGTGAGGCTGGTCTCCAGAGCCTGGCGGGCGGCGTCCTTGCGGTGGCTGCTGTTCCACAGCTTGGTGGTGATGAAGAGCTCGTCGCGCGGGACCCCGGAGGTGGCGATCGCACGGCCGACGCCCGCTTCGTTGCCGTAGATGGCGGCGGTGTCGATGTGCCGGTAGCCGGTGGCCAGAGCGGTGGAGACGGACTTCTCGGCGATGTCATCTGCGACCTGCCAGGTGCCGAACCCGAGCTGGGGAATCGTGCGACCGTCGTTGAGCGTGATGTTGGGGACTGCCATCTGGAACCTCCGTGAGTTGCTGGTGTTGTCCATCCAGATACAACACCACCACCTCCCGCAGATGTTCCACGCTGTCGGCCCGGCGTCGGTCCACCCCTTCTTCCCCACGCCCTTCCTCACGCTCTTCCTCACGATGCTCGCGAAGTTCGACGATGCTCGCGCTATAGCGCGAGCATCGTCGAACTTCGCGAGCATCGTGGATGTCTGGGGGTGGATGTCTGGGGGTGGACAGGGCCGGGCTGGGAGGGGGGGACGTCTCCGGGGGCCCTGTGGGAGAATGCGGATCATGTCGTCTCTGCCCTCTCAGCTGGCTGCCCGCATTGAGTCCGTCACCGGGGTCGACCCGGAACTGCGTCCGGCCACCAAGCCCCAGTTCGGTCACTTCCAGTCCAATGTGGCGCTGCGCCTGGCGAAGTCGCAGGGGCGCCCGCCGCGCGAGGTGGCCGCCGACATCGTGGCCACGCTGGACGCCGCCGACCTGGTGGAGACCCCCGAGATCGCCGGCCCCGGTTTCATCAACTTCCGGCTGCGCACCGACCTGCTGGCCCAGGCGGCCTCCGAGCTGGTCGCCGATCCGCACGCCGGGATCGCCCAGGCCACCGATCCCCAGCGGGTGGTCATCGACTACTCGGCCCCCAATGTCGCCAAGCAGATGCACGTCGGCCACCTGCGCTCGACCATCATCGGCGACTGCTTCAACCGGGTGCTCACCGCCCAGGGCCACACCGTCATCCCGCAGAACCACATCGGCGACTGGGGCACCCAGTTCGGCATGCTCGTGCAGTACATCGTCGAGCACAAGGTCGACGTCTCCGCCTTGGATCTGGCCGAGACCGAACAGCTCTACAAGGACTCCAAGAGGCTCTTCGACGCCGATCTGGACTTCGCCGACCGGGCCCGCAAGCGGGTGGTCATGCTGCAGAGCGGCGACCCCCAGACCCGGTCCATCTGGACCTCCCTCATCACGGTCTCGCTGGCCGGGTTCAACCAGACCTACGCCCGCCTCGGCGTCCTGCTCACCGACGACGACCTGGCCGGGGAGTCGATCTACAACGACGATCTGCCCCGGGTGGTCCAGGAGTTGGAGGCCGACGGGCTGGCCAAGGAGGACGACGGCGCGCTGTGCGTCTTCGTCAAGGGCGAGGACGCCCCGATGATCGTCCGCAAGAAGGACGGCGGCTACGGCTACGACGCCACCGACCTGGCCGCCATCCGCCGCCGGGTCGGCCAGCTGAAGGCCAACCGGATCATCTACGTCACCGATGTGCGCCAGCACCACCACTTCGACATGGTCTTCGCGGTGGCCCGGATGGCCGGCTTCCTACCCGACGACGTCACGGCCGAGCACGTCGGCTACGGCATGGTGCTGGGCCCCGACGGCCACCCCTTCAAGACCCGCGACGGCGGCACGGTCTCACTGGCCAGCCTGCTCGACGAGGCCGAGGAGCACGCCGCACCGAACATCGCACTGGCCGCCATCAAGTACGCCGACCTGTCCAACGGTCTGCAGAAGGACTACGTCTTCGACGCCGAGCGGATGGTCCAGACTACCGGCGACACCGGCCCCTACCTTCAGTACGCCCACGCCCGGGTCTCCCAGATCCTGCGCAAGGCGGCCGCCGAGGCCGATCCCCAGGTGGATCCGCAGGTCGACCTCGCCGGCCTGGACTGGGGCACCGTGACCGTTCTCGAGGAGCCCGCCGAACAGCAGCTGGCGCTGCTGCTGTCCCGGTTCGGGGAGACCGTCGAGGTGGTCGCCCACGACCTCACCCCGCACAAGCTGTGCACCTACCTCTACGACCTGGCCGGGACCTACTCCTCGTTCTACGAGAAGTGCCCGGTACTCAAGTCCGAGGGTCAGGTGCGCTCCTCCCGGCTGGCGCTGTGCGCCGCGACCCGGCGGGTCCTCGGCAGCGGACTCAATCTGCTGGGGATCGACGCCCCCGACCGGATGTGAGATCCCTCGTCGACAGCAGGTGACCAGCGGCGGCCCGGGTGATCCCGGGCCGCCGCTCAGTTCTTGCTTGCGACTTTGGTTCTTGCTTTCGGATCAGTCCTGCCGGCCGGCGCAATCCGTCCCGTCGGCAAGCATGCCGACTCGGCCTGCTGGTTCAGTTCCTCCCGACTCAGGTTCCGCAGCTCAGTCCTGCCCGCCGGCCGCCCGGATGGCCTCCTCGGCCGCCTTCTTGGCGGTGGCCTGGTTGACCGAGTCGGGATGGTCCATCCGCCAGTTGGCCTGCCAGGCCGCCCCGATGATGCCGGCCCGGTTGAGCAGGGTGGCCGGGACGATCGGGGTCTCGAGCTTGAGGTACTTGAAGAACCGGGCATGGTCCTTGCTCACCCCGCCGCCCACCACGAACAGGTCGGGGGTGAAGAGCATCTCGACCACCTCGTAGTAGCGCTGGAGGCGCTTGGTGGCCCAGTCCTTGTAGGACATGTGCTTCTTGTCCTTGACGGAGGACGCGGCGCGCTTCTCGGCGTCGTACCCGTCGATCTCCAGATGCCCCAGCTCGGTGTTGGGCAGCAGGATCCCGTCATTGATGATCGCGGTGCCGATGCCGGTGCCCAGGGTGGTGAGGATGACGACCCCGGGGACCCCCTTGGCAGCCCCGAAGTGCACCTCGCCGAGGCCGGCGGCGTCGGCGTCGTTGACGACGGTCACCGGGCGTCCGAGCTTGTCGGAGAGGTAGTCCTCGGCGTGCAGGCCGGCCCATCCCTGGTCGAGGTTCGCGATGAAGGGGATGACGCCGTGGCGCGTGGGGGCCGGGAAGGACACCCCGACCGGGCCGTCCCCGATGGAGTCGGCGAAGTGTTCGATGATCTCCCGGATGACGGCGGCGACATTCTTGGGGGAGGACTTGTCGGGTGTGGCGATGCGCAGCCTCGGCTCCGCGATATCGCCCGCCTCCAGGTCGACGGGAGCTCCTTTGATGCCAGATCCGCCGACGTCGATGCCCAGCACTGTGCTCATGTCAGATCACACTACTGGAGCGGAGGCGTCGGCGTCTCACGAGGATCGTCCGCCGATCCCGACAGTGCGGCGGTCTCGGCGCGTCGCGCGGCCCGGCACCGGTCCATCTCGGTGAGGAGCAGCTCGCGGGTGTCGCCGGCGTCCAGATGGCGGCACGACAGCTGGACGGGTCCGGCAGGGATCTGGATACTCAGATCGGCCAGCCGAAGACGCCTCTGGAGCGGCCCCTGGTGCAGGCGGGTCGACTGCACCCGGGAGTGCGGGACCACCGCCCTGACCCGGGTGAACAGGCCGTGCCGCGCCACGATCACCCGGTCGTCGAGACCCCACCAGAAGGTCTGCCGGTCGAACCACCGCAGCCATCGGGCCCGGCGCGGAATCGGGTGCAGGTCCACCGAGTCCATCTGGAAGCCGGGCCACAGGGCGGCGACGGCCCTCGCCACCTGGTCGGCGGTGCCCATCGGCAACAGCACCTTGGCCTCCAGCACGTCCGCCTCGGCGAGGCCGCCGAGAACCGTGACCTCGACCTTGTGCAGACCGGTGAGACGCCACAGCAGCGGCTGGCTCACCGCGATTCCCTGCACCCGGTGCACCGGCACGCTGCGGGTGGTCAGGGTGGTCATGCCGTGCACCACCTTGAGTCCGCGCGCCGACTGCAGCAGGGTGAAGTGCCAGTACTTCATCAGGGTCCCGGTGACCACCCGCACCGCCGCGACGACGGCGCCGACGACCAACGGGATGCTGACGACCTGCGCATCCAGCACCATCGGGACCACGATCCCGGCCGCGGCGAGCACCACGGTCCACAGGAAGTTGCCGGAGATGAAGGTGCCCAGGATGATCTGCCGGGGGGAGACTGCGGTGATCACCGACTCGTCGGTGCGCCGGTCGGCCCACACCGATCCCGGGGCCACCGGGGCGCCGACCTCGTCGGCGGTGGAGGTGAAGAAGTCGCGGAACCGGTAGGCGTCGGCCCGTGTCAGGTACTCGATGGTGTGCGCGCTGGACCCTCCGATGTCGATCCGCAGCCTGGCCAGCCCGACCAGGCGGGCGGCGAAGGGCTGGATGACGTCGACCGACTGGATCTTGGAGCGCGCGATCCGGTCCGAGCTGTGGATGATGAACCGGCGGTCGACGCGGACCTCCTCGTCATCGATCCGGAAGGTGGTGGTGCGCCACTGGAGGAAGCCGATCACGGCCTGGACGAGGGCGACCCCCAGCACCACGGAGGCCCCCAGCAGGATGTTGCGGAGGGACGGCAGATCCTCGGTGGACTGCCAGTTGTCGAAGGCCTGCTTGACCATCCAGGCGATGACGCCGACCAGCACGATCCAGCCGCGCAGGATCGGGGTCGCCCAGTGGGGACGCTGCTCCTGAACCCGGGAACTGTGCTCCGGGGAGGTGGTCTGAATCGGGAGACGCTGCTCCGGCGAGGTGGTCTGAATCGGGAGACGCTGCTCCTGTGGACCAGTCGGGGACGACATGTCGGGGCCCGGGGAGGGCTGGGCGTGACTCGGGGGGAGCGGGTCGGGAGTCGGGGACGAGGGGTTCGTGCTCACAGCCCGGCGTCCGCGGTCTCGGCGATGGCGGTGATCCGGTCTCGCAGCACGGTGGCCTCGGCGAGCGTCATCCCCGGGATGGCGGCGTTGCTGGAGGGACAGGCGGTCACCAGCTCCACCGAGGCCAGTCCGAAGTGGCGGTCGATGGGCCCGGAGTTGATGGTGACGCTCTGCATCCGGCCGTAGGGGACGATGGTGAGTCGGCGGAACCACGGCCCCGAGCGGATGCACAGATCGGTGCCGCGCTCGCACCAGCCCCAGGCGGCCACGATGGGCGTCATCCGGATCCATCGCCAGCCGGTCCACGCGATTCCGAGGACGCCGGCGGCCAGGCCGGCCCACCAGGTCCACAGCAGCCCGAGGCCGACCACCACGGCCACGGTCAGCAGTCCCCAGGTGAGGATGACGGACAGTCTCCTGACGGTCGTGTAGCGCGGCGAGACCGGTTGCCAGACCCCGCCCGGCGGGTCGAAGAGATCATCCATGGCCCTCACGCTATCGGTAGCGCCACAGCGGCCGGCCGCCCGGACCGATGGCGTCGCACCACCACAGCCGGAAGACGTCGGCGTTCCCCCGGGCTCCCGGCCCGGGTCAGCGTCTCAGACCCCCGCGACCTCCTCGCGGATGACGGCGGCCAGCCGCTCGTGGTTGGCGGTGATCTCGCCGATGAGTCCGCCCACCGACACGCAGCCGATCCCGCCGGGGTGGGCCGGGTCCTCGACGGTGATCCCGACCGCCCCGACCCCCAGCGTGACGTCCTCCTGGGAGAAGGCGTAGCCGTGGTCGCGCACCCAGGAGATGTCGGCGGCCAGCTCCTGGCGGCTCACCAGGGAGTTGTGGTTGAAGGGCCGGAAGGGGGCTCGCGACAGGTACTCCTCGCGCTCCCCGTCGTCCAGGGCGGCCAGCGCCGCACGGCCGGCCGCCCCGGCGTGCAGCGGAAGGGTGCGCCCGGGCCGCAGCACCAGGGCGTCGATGCCGGTGCCCTGGACCCACCGGATGCACACCGTCTCGTCGCCGCGGCGCACCGACAGGAAGGAGGTCATCCCGAAGGTCCGGGTGATGTTCGGCAGGATCGCGGTGATCGGCGCCCACTCCGTCATGGCCTCCCGGGCGCCGTCGGCCAGATCGGTCAGTTTGAGGGTGAGGCTGGCGGCCGACTCATCGCGGAAGGTGGCCAGACCGGCCTCCTGGAGTCCGCCCAGCAGCCGGTAGACGGTGGAGCGGGGGATTCCGGAGGCGGTGGCGATGTCGGCCGGGCTCATCTCGCCGTGCAGGGCCAGCGTCTCGACCACGGTCATCGCCTTGGCCAGGGCTCCGACGGGTTGTTCAGAGGTACTCATGGGTCTTCCTATCCCAGCTATCCCAGCACCGGGGCATGGTCCGCGTCATGGGCGATCCCCTCGTGGTGGCCGAGCCGGGCGGACACGTCGGCGGCGGCCCGGGAGACCAGGTCGGCGGGCGGGCGCACGGCGCTGGTGCGGGCGTGGGCCGGGTCCACCCCGGTCAGCGTGATGGCCCCCTCGATCTCACCGCGCCGGTTGAGCACGGGTGCGCCGATGGTGGCGACTCCCGGGGAGGTCTCCTCGAGGTCGATCGCCAGGCCGGTGCGTCGGGCCTGGTCGGCGTCGGTCCGGAACCGGTTGCGGGTCTGGGCGGTGCTGCGGCCGCTGGGCCGGGTGGCCAGCAGCTGCTCCAGGGCCGCCTCGCGTTCGGAGGCCGGCATGAAGGCGACCAGGAGCAGGGAGGCGGCGCCGATGTCCAGCGGCAGGGAGTCCCCGACGCGCAGCGAGAACTGCGCCGAGACGAGGTCGCTGACCACCTCGATGCACACCGCCCGCAGGCCCCGGCGCACATACAGCGACCAGGTTCCGGCGGTGCTGGAGCGCAGCGGCCACAGCACGTCGCGGCTGATCCGCTGGATGTCCAGCCGGCTCTCGACCAGCCCGCTCAGGGTCACGATCTTGGAGCCGATCCGGTAGCGGCCGCGCTGGGTGCCGTGCTCCACCCAGCCGGCCTCGCACAGATTGGCGACGAGCCGGTAGACGGAGCTCACCGGCTCCCCGATGCTCTCGGCGATCTGGGGGACGCCGGCCTGCCCCAGCGCACGCAGCGTGTCGAGCACGGCGTTCGCCTTCGAGACGATCTCCACGCCATTGCCGAGCTGGGCTGTCGTCATGGTCATAACACCTATCACAGGAAGAACTGCGCCAGCGGCGCGTCGCGTCGCTGGCGCAGTTCCCGGTCTCGTCGGGCGGGGTGTCGCTCAGTGGAGCGGCAGCCGGGGATCGATCGGCTGGCCGGTCAGGGAGTCGTTGACCCAGGCGTCGTGCGGATCGACGGTGACATTCCACTCGCGTGCGCCGGGTCCGGCCATCACATTGAGGTAGTACAGGTCGTATCCCGGGGCGGCCATCGAGGGGCCGTGCCATCCGTAGGGGATGAAGATGCAGTCCCCGGAGCGGACCTCGTCGCAGATCTCGATCGGACGGTTCTGGTCGGCGGTGGACACCCGCTGGACGGCGAACGGGTCGGTGTCGGCGGGAGCTCCCTCGGTGGACCGGACCTCGTAGTAGTAGATCTCCTCGAGGGCGTTCTCGGTGTCGGTGATCTCGTCATGCTTGTGCGGCGGGTAGGACGACCAGTTGCCTCCGGGGGTGATCACCTCGCAGACGATGACCTTGTCGGCCTCGGCCTGGCCCACGGTCCCGAAGTTGTGGATCTCGCGGGAGGTGGGTCCGTTGCCGCGCAGCTCGACCGGGACGTCCTCGGCCTTGGTGACCTTGGTGGGGTAGGCGACGGTTGCCGGGGCGCTGGCCACGGCCACCCTGCCGTCCCCCTCCGAGATGATGGTCACCTCGTGGTCGATGCCGACGTAGATGACGTCGGTCGGTCCGGCGAAGGCGCTGGGGCGTCCGCGCAGCTGGTGGCGCTCGCCGTCGACCACCACGGAGAAGGCGCCGTGGATCGGGACGATGAAGCGCTCCTCCTTGCCCTTGGGAAGGGTCAGCTCCTGGTCGGCGGTGGTGTCGGCCGCCTTGATTCCGGTGTGCTTCCAGCCCTCGAGCTCGGTCGTGGAGCCCTCGGCGCCGACCGACAGTCCCCACTTCCCCTCGGGTGCGTCCTGCCACCGGTATAGCCACTGTGTCATGTCAGTTCCTCCTGGACGTGGGTGTGATGACGGCCGGTCACTTGGCCTGACGGATCTCGTCGACCGTGACCGGGCGGTGCTCCTTGCGGGACAGGTCCATGGCGTCGCAGACGTAGAGGGCCTCCAGGGCGTCGGTGACGGTGGCCACCGAGGGGCTGCCGTCCTTCATCGCCTGGACGAAGTGGCCGATCTCCTTCTTGTAGGCCGGGATGAAGCGCGGGTAGAAGGCCTGGAAGCGGTCCCCGGCCTGCTCGAAGGTGAACCCGGGCTCGGCCGAGGTGATCGGCATGTAGGTGTCGAAGCCGACGGAGATGGTGTCCTTGGTGCCGAACAGCTCGAGGCGGATGTCGTACCCGGCGCCGTTGTTGCGGGTGGTCTGGAAGGTCACGATCGAGTCGTCGGCCAGGGTCCAGACGCCGCCTCCCTCATCGATGTCGTCCCACCGGGCGAAGTAGTCCGCGCCGCGGCTGAAGCCGACCTCGTAGACCTCCTCGATGCGCTGGCCGGTCACCCAGCGGGTGATGTCGGCGTCGTGGATGAGGCAGTCCTTGTTGATGCCGCCGGAGAACTTGATGAAGCTCTCGGGCGGTGCGGGGGTGTCGCCCATGGTGACGTTGCCGCGGCGCAGCTCGCCGATGGCGCCCTCGGCGAGGAGCTTGCGGGCGTTGGCGTAGCCGTCGTTGAACCGGCGCATGAAGCCGACCTGGACGAGCACGTCGGAGTCGTTGACGACGTCGACGACCTCACGGGTGGTGGGCACGTCCAGGGCGATCGGCTTCTCGGTGAAGGTCGGGATCTTCTTGGCGACGGCCTTCTTGATGAGCTCGGCGTGGGTGCTGGTGGGGGTGGTGATGACCAGGCCGTCGACCTTGTCGAAGATCTCGTCGGGGCTGACGGCGGTGGCGCCGAGCTCCTGGGCGATCTTCTGGGCGGACTCCGGGACGGCGTCGGCGACCAGGATGCCGCCGATGCCGGACAGGGTCGAGATGGTGCGGGCGTGGTCTGCGCCGATGCGCCCGGTGCCCAGGATGCCGAGGATGGGATCAGATGTGGACATGAGTGCTCCTGATGGTTCGTGTGGCGGGTGAGAGGAAGAGGGTGCGCCGGGTCAGTGCAGGGTGTGGAGGAAGTCGAGGGACTTCTTGACGTCGGCGACGGCGGCGGGAAGGTCGTCCCCGCTGGAGAGGATGGCGTCCTGCTCCATGACGTACCAGCCTGTGTAGCCGGCCTTCTCGAGGGTGTCGATCATCTCGGCGATCTGGGCGTCGCCCTCGCCGAGCGGGCAGAAGATGCCCTGGGAGAGGGAGTCCATGTAGGACAGCTCCCCGCTCTGGACCTTGGCGGCCACCTCGTTGTGGACGTCCTTGAGGTGGACGAAGGTCACCCGGTCGGCGTGCTTCCTCGCCAGATCCAGCGGCTTGATGCCGGCGATGGTGGCGTGGCCGGTGTCCAGGCACAGGCCGATGTCGGAGCGCTCGAGGAGCTTGTCGATCTCGTCGGCGGTCTGGATCATGGTGCCCATGTGGTGGTGCAGGGTCGGCACGATGTGGTGCTTGCGGGCGGCTGCGCAGATCCGGTCCAGGTTGGTGAACAGGGTGTCCCAGCCCTTCTCGTCGAGCACCGGACGGTCGTCGTAGCCCTTGCCGCCGGAGATCGCGGCGCAGATGATGGTGGAGGCGCCGGCCTTCTCGTAGACGTCGAGGATGTGCTCGACCTCGGGGAGGGGATCGTAGTCCTCCTTGAAGAGCATGATCGGGACGAAGCAGCCCAGGCCCTCCAGGCCGTAGGAGTCGAGCATCGCCTTGCGCTCGTCGCCGTCGTCGGGAAGGTACCCCTCGGGGCCGAACTCGGTGGCCTTGAGGCCGAGGTCCTTGACCGACTGGAGGTACTGCGCGGCCGGCACGGTCCACCCGGACGCTCCGTTGGCCTCCCAGACACCCCAGGAGATGGGTGCGGCAGCGATCCTGCTTGCCAGATCTGACATGTGTCTCGTCTCCTTCGACGATTGGTATGAACGGGCGCGCGGCCACGCCGAGGCGGGCGGGTCGGCTGTGCCCCACCGTTCCACGAACAACGGACACGTTACTGTCCATCGGCCAGAGTGTCTAGTAGGCGAGAATCAGCTAGTCAGGGCGTGACTGAATCGGGCTTCCTGAGGGGTGGCGGGTGTGCGTTCGGGGGGTGCTCCCGGGCCGCTCGAGGCGCCCGGAAGGCGTGCTTGGGGATGGCGGGGGACCGGCTGGAGAGCGGGATGGGCGGCCGACGTCATGTGGGGATCGCATCTACTCCCCGCCGGCTCCTCGTCGACCATCCCCGGGATGCGGGAGGGAGGCTGACGTGCGAGCCCCGGAGAGGACAGCACGTCCGTTGTGTGAGATAGTCCTCCCGGAGACGGGCTGCCGTTGGGTGCGCCGGTCTCCGTGAACTCATGCAGGTCTGACTCATGCAGGGGCGCGATGCGGCGCCCCGCGTCCGTGGGTTCGGCGATGCCGCCGGACTCTCGCTGAAGGGAGGGATCAACAACGACCGTTCACTGGTACGGACCCGGCGCTGCCCGGGGCAGGCCTCAGCCGATATGACGTGACATCGACTCACGACGGCCGACCGGAGTCACCGCGCAATGGCTGCGCGCAGCATTCCGGGAATTCGATGGCCTGAAGTGTGGTGGAGAAGTACTGCTGTCCTCGCGCCAGTCGCAACGATGCGATATTCCGCGATCTCAATGCTCAGCATTTCTATGACGCTGACCGAATGCGTTCGGCGTCGTCCTACATCCTCTCCGAATGAAGAAATCGGATATCATGACAAACACTCTTGATTCAGTTCACAAGTCCGAGGGAAGAACTCCCCCTCCGACTCCTGATGAGGTCAGGGACCTCGTCGAGAAGACGCCGCGATCGGGCCGGCGGGTGCCGGTCGCGCTGCTGGCCTTCGTGGCCACCCTGGGATCGCTGCTGTTCGGGTATGACACAGGTGTCATCTCCGGAGCCCTGCCCTACATGCTGATGCCCGACGCCGCCGGCGGCATGCACCTCAGCTCGGTCCAGGAGGGCCTGGTCACCGGCCTGCTGTCCCTGGGCGCCATGGTCGGCGCCATGTTCGGAGGCCGGCTGTCCGACCGGTACGGCCGTCGGCACAACATCATCCTGCTGGCGATCATCTTCACCTTCTCCACCCTGGGATGCGTCTTCGCCCCCAACGTGGGCATCCTCTTCCTGTTCCGCTTCCTGCTCGGCTGCGCGGTCGGCGGGGCCTCGGCGACGGTGCCGGTCTACCTTGCCGAGACCGCTCCCCAGCACCTGCGCGGACCGCTGGTCGCCGTCGACCAGTTCCTCATCGTCACCGGCCAGCTGGTCGCCTACAGCATGAATGCCGTGCTGGCCCACTACGCCGGCGGACCCTCCGCGGTGGTCGAGCACGACCCGACCGGGAAGTTCCCGCACGGTTCCACCCAGTCCTGGGACACCCTGCAGAGCATCGCCAACCTCACCGTGATGTCGGGCAACGGCCAGACCTGGCGGCACATGCTGGTGCTCGCCACGATCCCCGCGGTGCTGTTGTGGATCTTCATGCACTTCATGCCGGAGTCCTCCCGCTGGTACGCCGCCCGGTCGCGCTACTACGAGGCCATCGGCGCCCTCAAGCGGGTCCGCAAGGACGACGATCCCACCGTCACCCAGGAGATCGACGGCATGGTGGACCTCCACCGCGTCGAGGCCGAGGACGAGCAGTGGAGTCTGAGAACCGTCATGAGGACGCCGTGGACCAGGCGACTGCTGATCATCGGGTCGGCGGTCGGTGTGCTGGACCAGCTCACCGGCATCAACACGGCGATGTACTACCTGCCGATCATTCTCACCGCGGCCGGATTCTCCTCGGCCAGCGCGATCACCCTCAATGTGGTGACGGGAATCTTCTCCTTCATCGGATCGGCATTCGGCTTCCTCTTCGTGGGCAAGCTGATGCGTCGGCATGTCGGCATGTACCAGACCTCCGGTGTGGCCGTCTGCCTGCTCTCGCTGGCCGGCGTCTTCTTCTTCGGGATCAACAAGTACGCCGGTGCCGACGGGGCGATCTCCGGTTCGATTCCCGCGGTGCTTCCGTGGGCGGTGCTGATCATCATCTCGGTGTTCCTGTTCATCAAGCAGAGCGGCACGATCCAGTGGATCTACGTCTCGGAGATCTTCCCGGCGAAGATCCGTGGCGTCGCCCAGGGATTTGCGGTGGGCATCCAGTGGCTCGGCAACTTCGTCATCGCCTTCACCTTCCCGATCCTGATGGATCACATCGGCGGTGGCTGGACCTACCTCATTCTGGGAATCATCAACATCGGCAGCCTGATCTTCTACATCAAGATCGTTCCCGAGACGAAGACCCGTACTCTGGAGGAGCTTGAGGAGAGGTTCCGCAACAAGTACGGCACCGGGGACGCCACCGCGCAGAGCGTCACCGCCGGACACGAGAAGTGATGCAGGGGTCATCGACGACCCGCAGCGCGAGCAAGGAGGCGGGTCGCCATGACCAATGAGACTGCGGGTGGCCCACGGATGTGGGCCACCTGCTGGACCTCGGCGGGGCCGGCCAGCCCGGCCCTGGCCGATCCGAGGTCCCCGGTGAACTTTCGCGCCAGGGTCGAGACGGCCGCCCGGATCGGCTATGTCGGGCTCGGTTTCATCCACGACGACCTGGTGGTCGCCGAGGAGAGATACGGCCTGCCGACGATGAAGCAGATGCTCGACGACAACGGGCTGGCCTGCGAGATCGAGATGCTCAGCGGATGGTGGGCCACCGGCCGACAGCGCGAGCTGTCGGACCGGACCCGTCTGGACATGCTGAGGATGGCCGAGACGCTGCATCCCCGCGAGCTGAAGATCGGTCCCGACGAGGATGATCGGCCCTTCGAGATGGCGCACTGGCAGGAGGAGTTCGCCACCCTGTGCGGCCAGGCCGCCGATGTCGGCACCAGGGTCGGGATCGAGTTCCTGCCCTGGACCAACATCAAGGACCTGGCCACCGCCCGTGAGCTCGTCGAGGGTGCTGGCCATCCCGGAGGGGGTCTGGTCGTCGACGTCTGGCACACCGAACGGTTCGGGACGCCGGCCTCCGATCTCGCCGAGATCCCGGCAGAGCGGATCATCGCCGTGGAGTTGTCGGATGCCGCCGCCGGCATCGAGGGCGATCTGGTGCACGACACCCAGTGCAACAGGCGGTTCTGCGGGGAGGGGTCGTTCGACCTCACCGGTGATGTACAGGCCCTGCACCGGGCCGGGTGGCGCGGCCCCTGGGGAGTCGAGATCCTCTCGGACAGGTACCGCGAGATGCCCGTCCAGACCGGGATGATGAGGGCGTACTGCACCGCCCAGCTGGTGGTGGCGTCAGCCCTCGGCTGAGGGATCCCTCAGCCCGGACGGGCCAGAACCGACCCGGACAACCAGAGCGCGTCCGGACAACCCCAGGGTTGTCCGGACGCGCTCTGTGCGTGCGGTCTCAGCTGTAGATGGCCGGCTTGGCCATCAGGTCCAGAGGCTGCTCGGCCCCCGAACCCATCGCCTCGGCGGAGGCCTCGCAGATGGCCTGGGCGGCGTACCCGTCCCAGGCGCTGGGCCCGTCCTGCTCGCCGGCGATCACCGAGTCGATCCAGCTCTGGATCTCGATGTTGTAGGCGTCCTTGAACCGGTCGAGCCAGTCGGTGCCGATCTCATGACGCACACCGGAGGCGTCGCGGATGGTGGGGGCGAGCTGGTCGGGCAGGGCGACGTCGCCGTCCTCGCAGAGCACCGAGCAGCGGATGTCGTAGGCATAGCGTCCGAAGCACACCGCCTCGACGTTGATCCGGACCCCCGACTCGGTCCACAGCACCGCGGTGAGCGGGTCGATGAGCCCCTCGGGGGCCTTCGAGGTGGACCGCGAACGGTCGACGCGCACCCGGGTGATCTCCTCGCCGAAGAGCCAGCGGGAGATGTCGAACTCGTGGACCATCACCTGGGTGATGATCTGGTGGGACTCGAACCTCTCCCCCTGAGAGGGGTTGCGGTGCATGCAGTAGGCGAGCAGCGGGTCGCCGATCCTCCCGGAGTCCAGCACCTGCTTCATCTGCTGGTAGCCGGTGTCGTAGCGGCGCATGAAACCGATCTGGAGCAGTCGGCGTCCGGCCTTCTCCTCGGCCTCGATGATCCGCCGGCAGCCCTCGACCGAGGGGGTCAGCGGCTTCTCGCAGAAGACCATCTTGCCGGCCGCGATGGCCGCCAGGGCGGCGGCCTCGTGCTCACCGTCCCAGGCGGCGACCAGGATGCCGTCGACATCGGGACGGGCGCACATCTCGGTGATGCTCTCCGCCACGGCGTCATCGGGCAGGTCCAGTCCGGGGGCCGCCTTGTGGGCGAACTCCGGGGCGGGGTCGCCGATCGCCACGACCCGTGCGCCGCGCAGCGAGTCGTTGATCCGGCGGACATGGGCCTGGCCCATCTTGCCGACACCGAAGACGCCGATTCCTACAGTTCTTTTCATGTGAGAGTTCCTCCTTGAACGGATGATTGATCGAGAGTCGAAGATGCGGGATGACTGGGTCCGACCGGTGGTCAGATCGCCTTGACGCGTGGGTAGTCGGGGCGCCAGATGGCGTCGTAGATGGCCTGGACCGGGTTGTCCAGCGGTGCGGTGGCCAGTCCTTCCTTCTGGGCGGCCAGCGCGACGGCGAGACCGACCTGGGCCGACAGCGGCAGCAGACCGGAGATCTCGGGCAGCAGGGAGGCCCCGGCGGGTCGGGGGTCGACGCTGCGGGCCACCGTGCGGACCGCAGCGGTGATCATCGAGTCCGAGATCCGGGTGGCTCTGGCGGCGGTGACCCCCAGTCCGATCCCGGGGAAGACCAGGGCGTTGTTGGCCTGGGCGATCCGGTAGCTCACCCCGTTGTAGCGAACCGGCGGGAAGGGCGAGCCGGTGGCCACCAGGGCGCGTCCCGACGTCCAGGAGATGAGGTCGGCGGGGGAGGCCTCGGCCCGGTCGGTCGGGTTCGACAGCGGCATGATGATCGGCCGCTGGCAGGACTGCGCCATGTCTCGGACGATCTGCTCGGTGAAGGCGCCGGGCTGCGCCGAGCAGCCGATGAGGATGGTGGGGTGGACATTGCGCACCACATCGGCCAACTCGTAGTGCCCCGGCAGGTCGAGGGTCCAGCCGGCCAGCTCGGCCGCCGAACGGGCGAAGGGCTGCTGGAAGTCGCGAACCGCGATCCCCTCGCGCAGCAGTCCTCGCGATCCCAGCCCCCAGACCCGCGACCGGGCGGTCTCGGGGTCGACGCCGTCCTGGCACATCATCTGGACCAGCAGCCGGGCGATGCCGATGCCGGCGGTGCCGGCCCCGTGGATGACGATCCGCTGGTCGGCCAGGGGGGTTCCCGAGACCTGGACGGCGCTCATCACCGCGGCCGCGACCACGGCCGCGGTGCCCTGGATGTCGTCGTTGAAGGTGCAGTAGTCGTCACGGTACTTGTTGAGGATCCTGGTCGCGTTGGAGGCGCCGAAGTCCTCCCAGTGGAGCATCGCATGGGGGAACAACCGGTGCGCGGTGGTGACGTAGCGGTCGATGAAGGCGTCGTAGCGCTCACCGCGGACCCGGGCGTGGCGGACCCCGAGGTAGACCTCGTCGTTGAGCAGATCGAGGTTGTCGGTCCCGGTGTCCAGCACGACGGGCAGCACCCGGTGCGGGTGGATCCCGGCGGCGGCGGTGTAGACGGCCAGCTTGCCGATCGTGATCGCGACGCCGCCGACCCCCTGGTCCCCGATCCCGAGAATCCCCTCGGAGTCGGTCGCCACGATGAGATCGACCTCGTCGGGGCCGTGACCCATCGACAGCAGCGCGTCCTCGATGCCCTCGGGGTCGTCGATCGACAGGTAGACCCCGCGCGGCCGGTGGTACCAGTGGGAGTACTCCCGGATCGCCTGACCGATGGTCGGGGTGTAGACGATCGGCAGCATCTCCTCGATGTGCTCGGACAGCAGCCGGTAGTAGAGCACCTCGTTGCGGTCGTGCAGGGTGTTGAGGAAGAGGTACTTGTCCAGGGGGGAGCGTTGCGCCCGGTACTGGACGTAGACCCGCTTGAGCTGGTCCTCCATGGTGGTGACGCCCGAGGGCAGCAGTCCTCTCAGACCCAGCGTCTTCCGCTCCTGGGCGCTGAATGCGGTGCCCCGGTTGATGACGGCGTTGGCCAGGACCTCCGAGCCTCGGGCGGCGATTCGAAGGACCTCCCCGTGGCCGTCAAGGCCGAACTCGAAGTCGTGGTGGAGCTGGGTGGACGTCATCGTGGATCAGGTCTCCAAGGGTGTGCGGGGTGAGGTGGGTGGTGGACCCGCGGTGCCGGTTTCCCGCAGGGGCGACGTCGTGGGGATCAGTCCCTGCGACGTCGCCCCGACTCGGCACGACGGGGGCGACGCGGTGCGCCGGTCAGTCGAAGAGGATGACCTGGCGGATGGCGTTGCCGGCGGCCAGGGTGTCCATCGCCTCGTTGATCTGGTCGAGCCGGATCCTGGAGGTGATGAGCTTCTCGACGTGCAGCTTCCCGTCGATCCACATCTGGGCGTACTTGGGGATGTCGCGGGCCGGCACGGCCGAGCCGAGGTAGCAGCCGATGATGGTGCGGGCCTCGCCGGTGAGGGCGGCCGGGGAGATCTCGGAGCGGGCGTCGGGGTGGGGCAGGCCGACCGTCACGGTGGTGCCGCCGAGGGCGGTGTAGAGGACGGCGTTCTCGAAGGCGCGGGGGTGTCCGGCGGCCTCGATGACCACCGGCGCCTTGAGCCCCTTGGCGAGGGCCTCGTCGGGGGTGAAGGCCTGGCTGGCGCCGAACTCCTTGGCCTCGGCGAGCTTGGCCGGGTTGGCGTCCACGGCGATCACCTCGCCGGTGCCCTGCGCGGCGGCGGTGAGGACGGCCGACATCCCGACCCCGCCCAGACCGACCACGACGACGTCGTCGCCGGGTCCAGGGCGTCCGGCGTTGATGACCGCACCGCCGCCGGTGAGGACCGCGCAGCCCAGCACGGCGGCGATCTCACGGGGCAGTTCGGCGGGCACCGGGACGACGGACTTGCGGTTGACGACCGCGTGGTCGGCGAATCCGGAGACGCCCAGATGGTGCAGGACCGGCTTGCCGTCCCGGTGCAGCCGGATGCCGCCGCCCAGCAGGGTGCCGGCCGTGTTGGCGGCGGTGCCCGGGATGCAGGGCAGCTTGCCGTCGGTGAGGCATCCGGAGCAGGTGCCGCAGCGGGGGAGGAAGGCCAGGGTGACGTGCTGACCGACGGTCAGGTCGTCGACCCCGGGGCCGAGCTTCTCGACGATCCCGGTGGACTCGTGGCCCAGCAGCATGGGCACCGGACGGGGGCGGGCGCCGTTGAGCACCGACAGGTCGGAGTGGCAGATGCCCGATGCGGTGATCCTCACCAGGACCTCGTCCTGCTGGGGGTCGTCCAGGTCGAGCTGACTGATGCTGATCGGCCGGCTGGACGCGTAGGGGGTCGGGCGTCCGATCTCCTCGAGAACAGCTCCTGTGATCTTCATCGTGAATCTCCTTCTCGGCGGTGTGGGACGCCGGTGAGTCGTGGTCCCGGGCAGCCTGTCTCTGCGTGCTCCCGGGCCACCTGATGACGCTAGCGCAGCTAGTCAGCGGCCTGTTGCCGGGTGCTCGGCGGTGTCCCCCCCCGGGCCGGTTGGGGCAGGGCCGCCCGCGCGTCCTTGCGCGTGCCTGGATCGCCTGTGGTGGCGTGCAGCAGGGCCGCTGGAAGTGGTGATGATGTGTGGAGGTGGTGGGGTGGGCTGATGATGTGTGGAGGTGGTGGGGTGTCCCCGGGGGCGCCTGTAGGTCATCGCTGGGTCTGTGATGAGCACCCCCGGGGACGGGGCGGCTGCTGGAGCCCGAGGACCCCTGAGCGGCCGCCCCCCTGGACGGGGAGGGACCTCTCCGTCAGTTCGTGGCCGGCTCCACGTAGAGCCGCTGCTGCTCGCGGCCCTTCATGTAGACCTCGTGGGCCTTCTGGCTGGACTCGATGTGCGAGACCTCGGGAGTGGCGACCTCCCAGAAGCCCTCGGAACCGAACCGTCCGACCGGATCCACCGGGACGTAGATCGCGGTGATCTCGGTGGCGGCCTTGGCCTTGTCGAGGGCCTCGCGCAGCTCGTCGGCGGTCTCCACCGAGTAGGTGGTGACGCCGTAGCCGCGCAGGATGGCCGCGAAGTCGATCTCCAGGGGACGGGAGGTGTCCTGCCGGCCGTCCTCGCCGCGGTGGAAGAAGGTCGTCTCGAAGCCCTGGGAGCCGACGGCCACCGACAGCGAGTTGATCGAGCCGAAGCCCTTGTTGTCGACGACCAGCAGGATGATCTTCTCCTGCTCCTGGATCGCGGTGAGCACGTCCTGGTGGTACATCAGGAAGGATCCGTCACCGATGAAGGTGAAGATCTCGCGGCTCGGGTCGCCGATCCGCATGCCGAGGCCGGCCGGGATCTCGTAGCCCATGCAGGAGTAGCCGTACTCCACGCCGTAGCCGAGCGGGGAACCGGGCTTCCACAGCCGGTGCAGATCGCCGGGGATGGAGCCGGCGGCGTTGAGGACGACGTCGCGCGGGCCGGCTGCCTCGTTGACGATGCCGACGACCTCGGTCTGGCTGAGGATCTTCGCGCCCGGCTCGGGGGCGATGAGCGTGGCGACCTCGTCGCGCTGCTGCTGGGCGACCTCGGCGACGTGCGCGCGGTAGTCGGCCGGGACGGTCCAGCCCTTCAGCTTCTCGGTGAGCTCCTTGAGGGACTCCCGGGCATCGCCGACGACCGGGATCGCCGACTCCTTCTGGGCGTCGAAGGGGAAGACGTTGATGTTGACGAAGGTGGCGTCGGGGTTCTGGAACAGGGTGTTGGAGGCCGAGGTGAAGTCGGTGTAGCGGGTGCCGATGCCGATCACCAGATCCGCCTCGTTGCCCACTCGGTTGGCGAACTTCATGCCGGAGGAGCCGATGGCCCCGATGGCCAGCTCGTGATCGAAGGGCAGCGAGGCCTTGCCGGACTGGGTGACGCCGACCGGGATCCCGGTGGCCTCCACGAAGGTCTTGAGCTCCTCGGTGGCATCGGAGTAGATCACTCCGCCGCCGGCGATGATGACGGGCTTCTCGGCCTTGCTGATGGCCTTGGCGGCGGCCTCCAGGGAGGCGACGTCGGCGCGGTTGCGGTCGACGTGCCAGGTGCGGGGGGCCAGCAGTGCGGCCGGGAAGTCGTAGGCCTCGGCCTGGACGTCCTGGGGCAGGGAGATCGTCACGGCGCCGGTGTTGGCCGGGTCGGTGAGGGTGCGCATGGCGCCCAGCAGGGCGTTGGCCAGCTGCTCGGGGCGGTTGATCCGCTCCCAGAAGCGGGAGACGGAGCGCAGCGAGTCGTTGGTGGAGGTGGAGGTGCCGCGCTCGTCCTCGATCTGCTGGAGCACCGAGCCGGTGCGGCGGGTGGCGAAGATGTCGCTGGGGAAGAGCAGCAGGGGCAGCCGGTTGGAGGTTGCCGTTCCGGCGGCGGTGACCAGGTTGGCCGAGCCGGGGCCGATCGAGGTGGTGACGGCCATCGCGCCGAGCCGGTTGCGCATCTTGGCGTAGCCGATCGCGATGTCGCCCATGCCCTGCTCGTTGCGGCCCTGGATGAAGCGCAGCTTGCCGGCCTCCTCCAGCAGGGCCTGTCCCAGACCGCCGCAGTTGCCGTGGCCGAAGATGCCGAGCACGCCGCCGAAGAAGGGCTCGGAGTGGCCGTCGCGTTCGACCTGCTGGACCTCGAGGAACTTGACGATGGCCTGGGTCACGGTCAGCCGGACGGTGTCGTGAGGTCCGTAGCTGGTTGTTGACATTGGAATTCCTTCCCCGCATGTGGAGATCTGGCGACAGCTGTGTCGCGGGATGGGGGCTGTTGTGTGGACCCGTCTGCCGTGTCGGGGCCAGGAGCAGCACTCGTGCTGGATTGTCAGGTGAGTCCTCCAGCAGGACTAAACATATCAGTCAGTGGACACCGAGTCTTCTCGGCAGGTGGGTCCTGCCGAGAGCCCGGTGCCGCTGGTCACTTCGCGGCGAGGACCTTCCGGGCTGCCTTGGCGATCCACGGGGCCGACAGGTGGTACTCGTCGAGGAGGAAGTCGAGGGGTCCGACCTGACCGACCCGGTCGTGCACCCCGATCCGGGTGATCGGAACCGGATGGGCCTCGGAGACGACCTCGGAGACGGCGTCTCCCAGGCCCCCGACCACGCTCGCGTTGTCGCAGGTGACCGTCGCACCGGTGCGGCCGACGGAGGCCAGGATGGTCTCGGCGTCGAGCGGCTTGACGGTGTGGACGTCGATCACCTCGGCGTGGACGCCCTCCTTGTCGAGGATCTCGGCGGCCTTCATGGCCTCCAGCAGCTCGACCCCGGAGGCGATCAGGGAGACGTCGGTGCCCTCGCGGACGATCTCGGCGCGACCCAGCTTGAGGTCGGGGTGCTCCGGGTAGATGTTGTGGCGCTTCTTGCGGAAGGAGCGGATGTAGACCGGTGCCGGGTCGGCGGCGATCTGCGGCAGCAGGACCTCCATGGAGTGCGGATCGGCGGGCTCGACGACCTTGAACCCGGCCATCGACCGCATGATGGCGACGTCCTCGAAGGACATGTGGGTGCCGCCGTTGATCTGCGCGGAGACCCCCGGGTCCCCGCCGATGACCTTGACCGGCTGCTTGGCGAAGGCCACCGAGACCATCAGCTGGTCGCAGGCGCGACGGCTGGTGAACGCGGTGAAGGAGGCGATGAAGGGGATGAACCCGGAGCTGGCCAGACCGGCGGCGAAGGAGGTCATGTTGGCCTCCTGGATGCCGACGTCGTAGCAGCGGTCCGGGTGGGCCTTGATGACGGCCGAGGTGCCGAGGGCCCCGGCGAGGTCGGCGTTGACGAGCAGGATCCGCTCGTCCTCGTCCATCAGCCTGTTGAGGGTTGCGCCGAGTGCGGCGCGCATCTCCTGGTCAGGCATGTCAGTTCTCCTCGTTGAGCTCGGCGACCCCGGCCCGGACCTGCTCGGGGGTGATGGGCATGGAGTGGTTGGCGACTCCGGCGGCCTCGACGAAGGAGACCCCGTGGCCCTTGTGGGTGCGCATGATGATCATCGAGGGCTGGCCCTGGTGCTGCTCGGCGGTGGTGAGGGCGCGGTCGATGGCGTCGACGTCGTGGCCGTCGATGACCTGGACGAACCAGCGGAAGGCCCGCCACTTCTCGTCCAGCGGGGCGATGTCGTTGATGTCGTGGACGTAGCCGTCGATGCACATGTCGTTGTAGTCGGTGATGGCGATGAGGTTGTCCATCTTGCGCTGGGCGGCCCACAGGCCGGCCTCCCAGACCTGGCCCTCCTGGGACTCGCCGTCGCCGAGGATGACGTAGGTCCGTGCTCCCTTGCCGCGGCGGCGCTGCGCCTCGGCGATGCCGGTCGCCGCCGAGAATCCCTGGCCCAGGGACCCGCTGGTCATGTCGACCCCGGGGGTCTTGTTCATGTCGGGATGGCTGGGTAGCCGGGTGCCGGGCTGATTGAGGGTGAGCAGTTCGGCCGGGTCGAAGTAGCCGAAGTGGGCGAGGGTGGCGTAGTAGCCGGGGCCCGAGTGGCCCTTCGACAGCACGAAGCGGTCGCGGTCCGGGTCGTCCTTGGTGGCCGGGGTCTGGCGAAGGTGCCGGGAGTAGATCGTGACCAGCGCCTCGACCATCGACAGGGAGCCGCCGATGTGGCCGCTTCCCAGGCTGCCGATCTCTCGGAGGATGGAGGCTCTCACCTCGCGGCAGGTCTGTTCCAGGTCGCTCCGCTGTTCTGCGGTGAGCGACGACTGGGTGCTCAACACGGTCATGTTCTCCTCCTGGCATGCGCACCATGCGACGTTGCGATTGGCGCTTCAGTCTGTGTCGGAGTCTAGGTGTGACGCTGTCCCCGACAGCTCCAGATAGTATCAATCAATAGACGGGATGTCTATCCATTGAGAGCAGGGACTCGGCTTGTGGATCGCGGGGGAGACGGAGTCCGGGCGTGCCCGGGAGCGCCTGGTGAGAGCGTGGTCGATTGTCCGGGGTGCCGGTGGGTGATTGTCCGGCCAAGGGGGCCGGGGGGGGGCGAGCGTGGGCGGCCGGGGACAGCCGGGTGTGGTCGGTCGCCGCTGCCGGCCGCAGCCGTCTCACCCCACCCGGATATGGCCGGTGTGGTCGGGCACCGCTGCCATGTGCAGCCGTCTCACCCCACCCGGGTACGGCCGGTCTGCGCGGGGGACCGTCGGGAATGTGGGTGCGGATCAGTCGTGCCCGAACCAGTGACGCAGCTTCTTGAGGAAGGACTTGTGCTCGGGTCCGTAGACCCGCACGTCACCGAGGGCCATGAAACCGGTGAGTGTCACCGTCGGCGCGCTGGCGGGACACGGCGGCATGCCGTGCAGCTTGCTGTCGCCCAGGAACCGGCTGGTCTGGTCGATGACCCGGATTCCCTCCGGCACCATGAGAATGACGTCGCCCATGAAGGAGTGGATCTCGACCTCGACGTCGTGGGCCGCCATCGACATCTGGGTGAGGTCCAGGCGGACGTCGCCCAGTCCGTTGGAGATCTCGGTGTGGACGGCCAGGATCGATCCCGCACCCCGGTTGACGTCGCCGATCATGGTCGAGATCCGGTCCTGCTGGGTGCCCGGAATGATCGGCGGCAGGGCGGAGGCGCGGTCGGTCGGCACCAGGGCCATGCCCGCCGGCGCGCCTGCTGAGGGCATCACCGTCTCGAGGGGGGCGAGGTCTCCGACCAGCGGCGCGATGTCGGAGACGGTCCGCGCGTCGAGGGCCGCGGTCATCCGTTCGCCGTGCTCGGACTGGTCCAGCCGCCCATCTGCGTAGGCGTCGTCGAGAAGATCGGCGAGCCGGGCCCGGTCGGCGTCGCTGATTCGCATCTGCGGGTCATTGTCGGCGGGGGGCATCTCGGTCATGGGTCTAAGCCTAGAAGGTGGACGGCCAGGGGGCGGGGTGCTCGGTTGTTCATTGGTCTTCCATCGGTGGCTCGATGACGTCTCGGCGTCGACTCGTCGGTGCTGTGGCGTGCGCTGGTGAGGGCTCGGTGTCGGGTGCAGTTGCTCGGCGACGTCCTTGTCGACTTCGGCGCCGCGCGCTCGCGCGCGTCGTAGGCTGAGCGGAACGGTGCATCACCGGATGCCCGGAGGTCCGGGAGGGACGACGGATGATTGCCATGAGAGCGGCACGTACACGATGGGCCGACCTCTCCAGGCCGGTGCGGACCGGTCTGGTGCTGGCCGGAGGCGTCGAGGCGGCCCTGCGGGCCTGGAGCCTGGGGGATCTCGCCCGGCGTCCGGCCGAGAAGGTGCGCGGGCACAAGGGGTTGTGGGCGCTGAGTCTGATGACGGTGAACTCGGTGGGTGTGCTCCCGCTGGTCTACCTCACCAGGGGTCGTCGGCGCTGACCTCGGTCGACGCGCCCTCTCGGATCGGCGTCGGGAGGGTGAGCCAACGGTGAGAAGTCTGCTCCAGGTCAGTGCGGGTTCGCTCCAGGTCAGTGCGGGTTCGCTCCAGGTCGGTGCGGGTTCGCTCCGGGGGCACTGTGTGGGTGGCGCGTGCGACCACTTCCCGAATGCCCCGGCATGCGCCGAGTCCCTCGGTGGTTGTTAACTGATGAGGTCGTCGCTCCCCGATCCAGGACCTGGTGAAACCCGTTGACCGTCATCGCCGAGAATGTCATCGCCCTGGCTGTCGTCATCGCTGTCGGATGGTTGCTGCGCAGGACCGGTGCGATCGGTCCCCAGGCCGGCCGGGTGCTCTCCAGCTTCGTCTACTGGTCGGCCGCCCCGGCGTTGTTGTTCTACTCGATAGCCGAGACCCCGATCAATCAGGTCGTGGGTCGGCCGTTGGCGGTCGCCGCCATCTCGGGGCTGGTGACCGCCGTCCTGTTCGCCCTGGTCGCTCGCCTGTTCATGAAGGCCGATGTCGGGCAGGTGGTGCTGGGGGCGATGTCGGCGTCGCTGAACAATGCCGCCTACATCGGCATTCCGATCGGCATCTACGTGCTGGGACACGCCTCCTACGGAGTGCCCGTGATGATCTTTCAGCTCGGATTCCTCACCCCGACGTTCTACGTGCTGTCAGACCTGGTCGGCAGCCACACCCGTCCGACGGTGTCCGGGGTGTTCACGCGGATCTTCACCAACCCGATGGTGATCGCGGCGATGCTGGGGTTCCTGGTCTCGGCCTTCGATCTGCACCCACCGTCCCTGGTGGTCACCACCTCGCACCTGATCGGTGACGCGGCACCGGGAACCGTGCTCATCGCGCTGGGTGCCTCCCTGGTCGGGCAGACCTTCTCCATGCACTCCCTGGACGGCCGGTTGGCCGGGCTGGCCACGGGCTTCAAGCTCGTCGTCCAGCCGCTCGTCGGGTTCGGCGCCGGTCTGGCCCTGGGGCTGAGCGGGCACGCACTGATGGCGGTGACGATCATGGCGGGGCTGCCCACCGCCCAGAACGCCTTCATCGCGGCCACTCGGGCGAAGGTGGGGGAGAAGATCGCCGAGGTGACCGTTGTCATCACGACCATCGGCTCCCTCCCGCTGACTGTTCTCACCGCGTCCCTGTTCCTCCACCTGGGGGCCTGAGCCGGGTCCCTGGTGCGATGGGGAAGCGCCCGATCCCGGGCGGGTGGTTTCGAGTGCACATTTCACTCGCTGAAGTGGCCCCTCCGGCTTGCTCTCGCGCTCGAGGGCCGTTCGGTGAGTGAAATGTGCACCGGAGTGCTGACTCTGGAGAGCTGACGGGAGGCGACCCGGGGCGGTGCGGGGTCGAACCAGGCTCGTCTCCTCAGCTGCGAGCCCGGGCCGCCATCGTGTTCAGCAGCGCGGCTCCCTCCTCGGCGTCCTCGATGGTGACCACCAGGGACCAGCCGCCGGACTGCTCGACCAGCAGCCCAGGACCCGAGCGCAGCACAATTCCGGTGCGTCCCGAATGGTTGACCCGCCAGCCCCACCCGCCGAAGTCGCGGAACGGGGAGACGTGGATCGCCTCGGCCCGCTCGACCTCGGCCGCGCCGATCCGGGTGCGCGGCCAGCCCAGCGCCGAGCGGATCTCGATGCCGGCGGAGTCGACCGTCACCCGGAAGGCGAACATTGTGGCGAAGAGCAGCGCCAGCAGGGCTGCCAGGGCGAGCAGGACCGGCATCCGGGTGATGATCGACGCCACCACGATGACCAGAACCCCCGCGATCGAGACCAGCAGACCGGGTCCTCCAGAGGTCCGGCGCAACCACACCGCCCGGGTCGACGCGCCAAGACTCACCCGGGGAGCGGAGGCCGGCACTGCACCGGTGGCCGGCTGCCGGCGATCTGCGGGGATCAGCAGGGCGGCCAGGACTGCCGGGACGAGCGGTGCGAGGAGGGCCAGAAGCAGAACCCCATCCATTCCTCGGGCTTGATGGGCGTCGGTCAGGCCGCGCTGGCCGGCCAGCGATCCGGCGATGAGGATGGCCAGCAGGCCGCAGATCCACACCGTCGATGCTGCGGTGATCCGCAGTGTCGAGGCTGCTCGGCCGCTGAACAGGCCGATCGCCGAGAACAGCACGACGCAGCCCAGTCCCACCAGTGAGGTCGTTGCCAGGAGAGAGCCCTGGCTCGAGAAGCCGTCGGGGGAGCCGCCGGTGCCCCAGTGGCTGGCCACCGGGTCGGGCAGATCGGCCCGCCAGGACCAGGCAAGAACCGCTGCGATCGCGAGCAGAACGATCCCGGATGCTGCGGACAGGAGCACGGTGAGGCGGGCGCGGCGGCGCCAGGGCTCATCGGTGGGATCGGGACCCTGCGCACCCGGGTCGTGCGGTGGAGTTCCGGAGTCGGGGAAAGCGTTGGGGCGGGATGTGGAGTTCATGAGCGCAGAGCCTCCTTGACGAGAGTGATGAGGGCCTCGGGCGGTAGTCCGGCGGCGCGGCCGGCTTCCAGGTAGTGGCGCAGCGCTTGGTGGACGGCTGAGGTCGGGGCGGATCCCTGGTGCGCGGTGATGACGGCACCGCGACCTCGGCGCAGCTCGACCACTCCCTCGTCGCGCAGCAGCTGGAAGGCATGCAGCACGGTGTGGATGTTGAGGTCCAGCGACTGGGCCAGCTGTCGGGCGGAGGGCAACCGTTCACCGGGGGCGAGCTCGCCCCGGGCCAGCGCGAGATGCACCTGGGCCGCCAACTGGGCGTAGAGCGGCTCGGGGGCTGTGGGGTCCACCGTCCAGATCATGGGTTGAGTGTACTTGTTCTATTTTAACTAGAACAAGTAGGGGGTGGAACGGGATCTTCGGGGTCATCCAGGGGCGATGCGGGGTGCACACGTCGCCGGGCGGGGGGATGGAGTGCACATTTCACTCGCTGAACTGGCCCCTCCGGCGGGTTCATGCGCTGGATAGCGGTCTGGCGAGTGAAATGTGCAATGAAGCGCAGACCCGGGAGGTCGTCCGGCAGCGGAGGCGCCCTCGAGTAGCAAGACTGTGCAGCCGGCCGGGAGGCGAGGTGCCCAGCTGCCATCTGGGCCGGCACCCGAGTGCGGACTCAGTCCTTCTCTGGCAGGGGATCCTGATCCTCGGGCACATCGGGCTCGCGGACCACCGGCTGAAGTCCGCCGGTCACCGCGTTGTGCGGCCACTCGAGGGTGTGCCGGGCGCTCATGGTCACGAAGTTCGGCGACTCGGTGAAGTGCACCGCGTCCGGGTCGTTCACGGCAACGGCCTGCGGGGGGTTGGCCATCCAGGCGCAGGTCAGCAGCAGCACGCGCATCACCAGGTTGATCCACAGGATCAGAGTCAACACCGCGGTGGCCGAGGCCAGCAGGGCGCCGTTCACCGAGCCGACCGCGGTGGTTCCGAGCTGACGCAGCACTGCCGAGGCGACCGCGAAGAGGGCAAGTCCCCACACCAGGTCGCGCTTGGGCACCCGAACCCCTGCCACGAAGCGGACCAGCAGGAGCAGCACGGCGGCGTCCACCACCAGGGAGACCGCGATCGTGGCGATCACCAGGAGGATGTGACCGGCTCCTGACCCCAGGTGCAGCATCCGGTTCACCCAGTTGCCGAAGACATTGACCACGATGCCCAGTCCGGCGCTGGCGAGCAGTCCGACGCCCAGACCCAGCGCTCCCAGCGCATTGCGTCCGATCTTCACCAGGCCGTTCTCCGGCAGTGCCACCAGTCCGAAGACCGATCGGATGGACTGGGCCAGCGACCCGATGAGCGAGACCGCCGACCAGGCTGCGATCACCAGGGCGACGACTCCGGTCACCGATGAGGCGTTCGACTGGACCAGGGAGTTCGGGTTCACCAGTCCGCTCGGGTTCGACTCCGTCTTCAGGACGCCCGGAAGTGCGGCGTTGAGGGACTCGATGAAGGAGGTGCGCAACTGATCGTTTCCGCCGAGCACCGCCATGAACACGGTGATCGCCACGGTGAGGACCGCCGTCAACGAGAGCATTGTGGTGAGGGCCATGCCCGAGGACAACAGCCCCCCGTAGCAGTTCCCGTACCGTGCCAGAGCTCGTGCCAACCGGGTCTGTTTCCACCACGCCACCAGGGCCTTCACTCTGTCCGCGGCGCCGGTGGTGTGAATCGCCTCGCGCAGATCGGGGCCCTCCGGCGGAGCGGGATTGGTGTCGACCTGGGGAGCGGTGTCGTTGTCGTCGGCCATGCTTCAACCTATCCGGGGTCGGGGTTGCGGGCCGATCTGCGCAACGCCGCTCGAGTACGACCGCCCCGTCGCCGAGCACGGCCGCACTGCAGGTCTGGGGGCGCGTGCTCCTGTTCGAGATGCCGCCGATCCTCCCCTCCCTGCCGGTTCAGGGCAGGGATCCTTGTCGCAGATCTGATGGTGGTGGGGCACGATGTGGGCATGGCTCAGGTGACACTTCGCGACGTCGCGCAGGCTGCCGGCGTCTCGATGGCGACGGCCTCGCGTGTCCTCAATGGTTCGGCGAGGAGGCCGTCGGAGCAGATCAGTCAGCGGGTTCGGGTTGCCGCGCGCCAGCTGGGATACGTCCCGAATGCCAGCGCCCAGGCGCTGGCGAGGTCCACCTCGGGACTGATGGGGCTGGTGATTCAAGACCTCGAGAATCCCTACTTCTCAGCGATCGCCTCCGGGTTCCAACGAGACGCCGCCGCCGAGGGTCGGCTGGTGCTGCTCTCCCAGACCGGTGGTGAGGAGGCTGCCACGAGTGCGGCGCTCCGAGGCATGGGGGCTCAGCGCGTCGACGGTGTGCTGGTGGTTGGGGCACTGAATCTGGACCTGTCCCAGCAGTCGGGGATCAGAGGGCTTCTGTCGGAGATCTCAGCCAGGGGAGGTGGGGTCGTGACGGTGGGTCAGGACCACGGTGTCGGGACGGTGCTCGGTCCCGACGACCGGGCCGGGGGAGTCAGCCTCGCCAAGGCTGCGGTGACGGCCGGGTACCGGCGCTTCGCGATCGTGGACGACACTGCCCGAGCGCCCTCGGCAGTGGCGCGGTCAGAGGGTTTCGTGGCGGGTCTGCGAGCGGCTGGACTGTCGGTGGAGCACAGCGTGCGCGGGGCGGTCGCGGTGAACAGCGGAGGAGACATCGGCACCGCCCTGGTGCGCTACTTGCACAGCCACGGTGGCGGAGGACCGCTGTGCTTCTTCGCGATCACCGATGCGATCGCCGTGGCCGTCCTCGGGCGCGCTCAACAGGCCGGTGTGCGGGTGCCGGAGGACCTCGGGATCATGGGCTTTGACGGTATCCGTGCGGGACGTGACTGCTGCCCTTCGCTCACCACGGTTGATCTTCCACTGCCCGAGATGGGACGCCGGGCGTTCACGCTGCTGCGTCACTCCGGAGATGTCGCGGATGAGGAGATGGTGCCGGTGGGTTGGCGCGTCGACGGGCGGTCCATCACGGTGCCGGGCAGGTTTCGACGAGGAGGAACCACACTGCGGTAGGCCGCCGGTGTGCCGAGGTGGGATCGGGCACGTGTGGGTCCGCGATGAAGTCCTCGCTGGACACGATCTGTGAATCCATCCGTTCAGGAGGGGCGGGTGTTGACGGCGAGGAGTTCGCGCACGGGGAGGGTGCGGGTCGAGGTTCGTGTCATGGGGACGGTGCCCGACTGGTTGGCGGCGTGCCAGGTGATCTGCCAGGTTGCTGTCGCCGTGATCCGGCGGTCTCCCTTGCGCTGATAGGTGTAGCCGCAGTCGGGTGACTTTGCTTTCGGGTCGGCGTTGGCTGGGCGCCGGGTCATCGACGTGCAGGTGATGACTCTCTCCTGCATGTCGAAACGGACTCCGGTGCGTCGTGCGGAAATCGAGACGCTCATTCCTTGGTTGGCTGCCGAGGATGCGACGGTTGATACTGAGTTGTCGTGAAGCCAGAGGGGTTGGCCGACGGCGACGATTCTCCAGCGGTTGACCGACGGGTCAGGGTCGACCCCCACTGCGGGTGCGGGGAGCCTGACCGAGGTGGCCACCGATATGGCCCAGTTTCGAATCTCCTCAGGTGTGGGTGGCGCGGCCTCCTGTTGTCCTGTGGCGTTTATGTCGTTGAGATATCCGGGGCAGAGTCCTGAGGCTGCCGGGGTTTCGCAGGTCTGGCAGACGCCTGCGCTGTCGCAGCGGCGTACGAGCTTGCTCCCGCCACTTGAGCTCGCTGTCCGGTCAGAGGAACCGCTGGACCCGGTGGATCCGCCCTGCGATGATGACTGGCCACCCTGGGAGCCGGCGCTTCCGGAGCGCCCAGATTCGGTGGCCCGCACTGAGAAGTCGCCATCTCCGCCGCCAGCGAATGCTTCCGTGCCTCCCGAGCCGCCTTCGGCTCTTGCCGGCAGTGTCTGGGGGAGACTAAGGATCATGATGAGTGATATCAGGAGTGCTATCCGCATGAGGTCACCTTTGTGGTACGGCCCTCAGTGATAATCAGGGTTGAGCCTTTTCGGTCAAACTGCAATTCATCTAGGCGCCACGGTCCGCGCGCGGTCTTCTGGGTTCCCTTTTTTGAGTATGTGACCCCGCGAAGGTCAACACACGCACCGATAGCAATCATATGGTTGCCAGTGGTCGAGATCCTCCACGTGCTCGGACGGGACCACTTTGAATCTGGCTCCGCTCGGAGCCCCGATTCTTCAAAGAGTGCGTAGGTGCGCTGGACGGTCTTCTTGTATGCTCCCCCAACGAGGGCGGACATTTGTGGTGGAAGCTCGGTTCCCCCGCCTGATTTCTCGAACGAGATGAGTTCAGACAGGTACTTCAGGTGAACGGCCTTGGCCTCGGTGAAGAGGGGATCCTCCGAGGGTGTCGGTGTCGCGGAGGGTGTCGCCGTGGTCGGCGTCGGAGTTGTGGCCGTGGAGATGCTGGTGGCCGGAGACGGACTCGCCTCAGGGTCGTTCCCGCACGCGGTCAGGCCTGATCCGATCACCGCCATGGCGATCGCGGTCGCCAGCACTCTCCGGTCCATTGCGGCATCCTCACAGCTGACCGGGCAGGGTGCCAGAGCCCGGCACGGAATCTGTGGACAACTCCCCCCACTGTTATGACCGTCACACCGGACCGGAAGTTGTCCACAGATTCCGTGCCGGCGCACTCCCTCTTGCCGCATCGGCCCAGAGGCCGGCACCCGCAAGGCCGCGCTCTGACAGCAAACGGACGCACCGCCACGAGTCGAGAAGTAGAAGCCACGCAACGAGCGGGGGAGCAAGAGAACAGAGGGAACAAGTGGGGGCAAAGGGAGCGGAGACAGCAGGAGGGCAGAAGGCGCAAAGGAGCCGAAGGGCCCACGCGACACCGGTGACATCGAAGATCACTTCGAACATGTCGGATCCGAGAGCGGCAACTCCCTGACAAGGCGTCGGACCCGCAGCACTCGAGAACACCCTCGAGGAGACATAGATGGAGCGGGCGACGGGAATCGAACCCGCGTGTCCAGCTTGGGAAGCTGGCGCTCTACCATTGAGCTACGCCCGCATGCGACGACTGCCCGACAGACTCTAGCGCACTGTCGGCGGGCACGTCACATTGGGCGCTCGCCTGTTCGACGCGGAACAATATCTCCACCCCGTCTCGCACATCGTCGCGCCAGGAGGCCCCCAGATGGATCAGCTGACCGCACTCCAGACCGCGGCGCGCATCACCTCCGGCGAGCTCAGCGTCCCCGAGGTGGTCGACGCCGCCCTGGAGCAGGCGCACGCCGACACCTGCAACGCGTGGACCTTCATCGACGACGAGGGGGCGCGACGTCGCGCCGTCCACCTCCAGGAGCGGCTCGCCGACCGCGACTTCCACCCCGGCCCGCTCTTCGGCGTCCCCTGCCCGATCAAGGACCTCAACGAGTGCAAGGGGATGCCAATGGAGGCCGGGTCAGCCGCCCTGGCCGGCAAGGTGTCCATCCACGACGACGGCATCGTCACCCTTCTCAAGGGCGCCGGAACCATCCCGATCGGCAAGACCACCACCCCCGAGCTCGGTCTGCCCTGTTACACCGAGCCGGTTGGACGGCCGGCCACCGTCACCCCCTTCGACCCCACCCGGATGTCTGGTGGGTCCTCCGGCGGCGCTGCGGCCGTGGTCGGCGCCGGCGAGGTCCCGATCGCTCAGGGATCCGACGGCGGAGGGTCGATCCGGATCCCCGCCAGCTGCTGCGGAGTGGTCGGGCTCAAGCCGACCCGCGGGCGCATCTCATCGGGCCCGTACGGACTGGACGGCCCCGGCCTGACCACCGCCGGCGTCCTCACCCGCACCGTGCGAGACACCGCCGCAGCCCTCGACGTGCTGTCGATCGGGTGGCCCGGCGACCCCTTCCCGGCCCCCCGCGCCGCAGGATCATTCCTGGCCGGCTGCGAACACCCCTCGCCACGGCTGCGAATCGGAGTCCTGACCGATCCGGTGATCAGCGACGACGCCGAGGTCCATCCCGCGGTGGCCGCCGCTCTGGCCCGGACCGTGCGCACCCTGGAGGACCTCGGCCACATCGTCGAGCCCGCCTCCCGGCCCTTCGGTGCCGATGCCTGGAACTCCTTCCGCTGCGTGTGGGCGGTCGGCGCCGCCTCCATCCCGGTGCCCGCCGAGGCCGAGGACGGTCTGCTGCCGTACACCCGCTGGCTCCGCGAGCTCGGGCGCGGCTACTCGGCGGTCGATCTGGCCGACGCCCAGGCCGGGATCCAGCGGATCACCCGCACCACCAGCGAACTGTGGGACCACTTCGACGTCGTCGTGAGTCCCACCCTCGCCCAACCCCCGCTGCTGGTCGGGGGCCTGCGCGACGACTCCGATCCGGCCGGTGACTTCGACGCCCAGTGCGCCTTCACACCCTGGACCAGTGTCTGGAACCTCACCGGGCGTCCCGCCATCAGCCTGCCTCTGCACACCGCCGTGGTCGACGGCGTCGAACTGCCGATCGGCATGATGTTCGGCGCCCGGATGGGCCAGGAGGACGTCCTGCTGGCCCTCGGCTGCCAACTGGAGGATGCCCGATAGTCCCCCGGATAAGCTCGGGGAGTCCCACCGCCGACCCCAGGAGCCCTTCCATGGCCGTTGAACCCGCTGCCCAGTCCACCCTCGCCGCCCGCGGGGTCTGTGTCGGGTACGAGGACGGGCAGGTGCTCAACGGGGTCGACCTCGAGGTGACCTCCGGCCAGCCGCCGATCGGCCTCATCGGGCCCTCCGGGGTGGGCAAGACGACTCTCATCGACGTCCTCCACGGCCTGCTGCGCCCCAGCGCCGGCACCGCCATCTTCAACGGGCAACAGGTCGCCAAGCTGAGGTTCAGCGAGGCGAAGGTCTTCACCGCGGGCGCCCGGTTCATGTCCCAGGACTCGATGACCATCCTCGACCCGCGGGAGACCGTCCACGACCGTCTCAAGGCCGCGGCCAAGGAGGCTCGCAAGGGTGGGCGGCCCCACACCATCGACCCCGAGACCATGCTGGCAGGGGTCGGCCTGGCCGGAGGATGTCTCGCCCGGACGATGCGAACCCTCTCGGGAGGGGAGCAGCAGAGGGTCGCCCTGGCGACCGCCCTGGCCACCCGCCCGGCCGTACTCGTCCTCGACGAGCCGCTGTCGGCCGTCGACCCGGCGGGTCGGGAGGCCATCGCCGGAACCCTGCGTCAGATGATCGACGACCTGGGGATCGGGACGCTCATCGCCTCCCAGGACCTGGCGCTGATCGGCGCCCTGTGCCCCGATGTGGCCTTCATGGCCGAGGGCCGCATCGTCGCCCGCGGGTCGCTGACCGAGGTGCTGGCCGCCGATCACCCCGACATCCGCGACATGGCCGACAACGCCCGGGCCGCCACCGAGTTCCGCCTCTGACTCCGGACCGGGTGGCAACACCTGTCGTAGGTGACGTCGCCCAGTCGGGACGCCGTCCAGTCGGGACGCTGTCCGGCTCTGACGGCGTCAAGCTGTGAGGCCAGTCGGGCCGCCGGGACTCAGTAGTGCTCGGCGATCCTGCCGTAGCGCACCTGTCGAGGAACGAACCGCTCGGTGTCCGGTTGAGCCCTGACCTGGACCCACAGATCCAGCCAGGCGCGGACCGGCGGAGTCCAGACCAGGACACCGGCCAGCACGGCGAAGGGCAGCCCGATCCAGGACAGGGTGTTCATCAGCACGGCCAGCGCGGCCGCCGCGAGGCCACCGATCGCACCCCAGCGGACCCACCGGCGTCCCAACCAGGTGTTGACGGCGAGAATCCCCGGCATCGCGACCATCGCCGCGCCGATGACCATCGTGAGGGCGGCCAGCAGCACCGAGGCCAGTGAGCCGGGCCGCGGATCGTTCCAGGCGATCAGCCGGGTCGCGGACCGGAAGGTCCTCATGTGGATCATCTGCCACCACGCCCAGCACAGCGCCACCGCCGAGCTCAGCGCCGACAGTCCGAAGCAGACCGTGGCGACCACCGCCCAGCGGATCATCCGGGGACGCCCGGTCCTGGGGTCCACCGGCAGCCCGGCCTCGACCTCCTCGATCGGGGGTAGGGTGCCGATCTGGGTGACCGATCTCGTCCCGCCTGGGCTGGACGCCGTGGAGACGGGGGAGGGGATCTGCTCGGTCATGCGCCCCAGACTACGTGTCGGTCCGCCTCGCGACGTCCCGGATGCGGGGTCCGGATACAGGGCTCTCGGAAGCCGGGCCAGGAATGCACGGGTACCGGATGAAGGGTCCGGGATGTCGGGGCGCGACGGTGGCCGAGGTCATGCGGTGCGACGACGCAGGGTGGCCGTGCCGCCGACCACCGCCAGTGTGATGAAGCCGACCAGGATGAGGCAGTCCCGGGCGACGTCGGCGCCCGAGTCCGCACTGGTGGCCAGGGTCTTCATCGCATCGACGGCATAGGACAGCGGCAGGATGTCCGACACCCAGCGCAGCACATCGGGCAGCTGGTCACGGGGCACCAGCAGGCCGCAGAGCAGGAACTGGGGCAGGATGAGCGCGGGCATGAACTGCACCGCCTGGAACTCGGTCCGGGCGAAACCGGAGGCCAGCAGCCCCAGGCAGGTGCCCAGCACGGCGTCCAGGACGGCCACTACGACCAGCTGCCAGACGGGGCCGACCAGACTCAGCCCGCACACCCAGATCGAGAAGGCGACGGCGATCACCGCCTGGAGGACCGACATCAGCCCGAAGGCCAGGGCGTAGCCGGCGACGAACCCGCCCTTGGTGACCGGGGTGGTCCACAGCCTCTCCAGAGTCCCCGACCGCCGCTCCCTCAAAGTCGAGATGCTGGTCACGATGAACATCACGATGAGCGGGAACAGCCCCAGCAGGGCGGGGCCGATCTGATCGAAGACGTGCGGCTGGTTGTCATGGTAGATCCAGGCGAGCAGGCCCATCAGCACGCACGGCACCACCAGGATCAGGCCGATCGTGCGCGGATCGTTGCGCAGCTGCATGAGCACCCTGCGCATGGTGATGAACGTTCCGGTCATGACCGTGCCCCCTTGTTCTGCTCGTCCTCGGCATGACGAGGAGGGGCGCCGTCGGTGCCGTGAGAACCGGACTGGGGGTCGTCGATGAGGGCCAGGAAGGCCGCCTCGGCGTCGGTGGTCCCGGTGCGCCTCAGCAGGCTGTCCAGCCCCTCATGGGCGAGCACCCGGCCGTCGCGCATCAGCACCAGCTCATCGCAGCGAGCCGCCTCGTCCATCACATGGCTGGAGACCAGCAGGGTCGCCCCGCCCGCCGCCAGCTCGTCGAACAGCGCCCACAGCGAGCGCCTCAGCACGGGGTCCAGGCCGACGGTGGGCTCGTCGAGCACCAGCAGATCAGGGTCGGCGACCAGCGCGCAGGCCAACGACACCCGCGACAGCTGACCACCGGAGAGCCGGCCCGACAACTTGTGCCGCTCGGCCGCCAGATCGACCTGATCGATCACCTCGTCGGCCCGCCGACGTCCGGTCCCGAACAGATGGGCGAAGTAGCGCACATTGCTCTCGACGGTCAGATCGTCGTAGATGCTCGGCGCCTGGGTGACGTATCCCACCCGCTTGCGCAGGGAGGGGGAGCCGGCGGGTGATCCGAGCACCGTGACCGTCCCGGAGGCCACCACCTGCACCCCGACGATGGCTCGCATCAGAGTGGACTTGCCGGCCCCGGAGGGTCCCAGCAGGCCGGTGACCCGACCGGTGGGGATGTCCAGGTCGAGATGGTCGAGGACCGGTCGGCCGCCCCGGTCCACACACAGGCCGTCAATGCTGACGGCAGGGCTCGTTGTCATGGGCCACAGCTTAGGAATCGGGGGTCGACCGGTCAGTCCCGACCGGCTGGTGATGAATTCCGGCGGTCCTCGGCGCTGAGCCGGCCGGTCAGATAGTGCTGGAGGGTCGGCCCGTACAGTGGCTCTTCAGGATCCAGGGTGTAGTCGGGGTCTGAACCCTCCGGTCTCCAGGAGGCTTCGGAGTCGGTAGTGGACCTCGTTGCGGAAGCCCAGGGCGATGCCGCGGAGGTGTTCGAGTCTGCCGTTGA
>NZ_AUDD01000014.1 GCF_000425285.1 Acidipropionibacterium jensenii DSM 20535
CGTGGGCAAGCCGTCGGACCACGGTGTCACGTGGTCTCCCTTCGCAGCCGCAGCGCCGGCACCACTGGTCGGGCTCGACCACCTGGCAGGCCAATACGGCACGATCCGGCTCGAGTCGCTGCCCGGTGACAACGAGGCCGAGTTCGTCGAGGCGGCAGAAGGCAGTCAGGTCGGGGCTGGCGAACGCATCAGCGCGCCCGCCGACGGTAGCGTCGTGCACGTCGAGGTCTTTCGGGCTGAGTGTGTAGGAGCTCTCATCCTCGGGAGACCTCGACCTCTATCCGGCCACCGACGCGCCGGCCCGCCGCGCGACGTGCGCTACACCCTCATCTGGGAAGAGCCCAGAAGACTGGCCGCGTAGCCGGCTGCCGCACTGACCATGCCCACGGCAACCAGACAGGCCGGGCAGGCAGCAGTCAGAATCACGTCGACGGCCAGCTCGACCGCTGTTCCCACCGCCCCTGAGACGACCGCTTTGGGGATGTTGACTTTCTTTTTCGCGGGGCTGGCACTGGAGTGTTTGCCCGAGTGGGCTGGCGTGCGGTAGAGACTTCGGGCCGGGGTCCAGTACTGGGTCTTGTAGTGGGCGTCGTTGTCCTTTTTGTGGGCTGCCTTGTTGTAGGGGATCCGCGAGTTGGACTCGTGAATCTGGTAGGCGGCGTCCTTGCCCTGGCACGTGTCGGCACAGTAGATGGGGCTACCCGGCATCAGACCATCGGGGTCGGGGCGGTCCACCGGGTTGTTGGCCCCGTAGGCATGCGCATTCCACTGGGTCGGATCGGACGGATCAAGAATCGGGTCGGGCTGGGTGAACCTCCCCGTCACCGGGTCGTAATCCCGGGCCCCCAACCGCAGGGTTCCGGTCACGGTGTCGACGATGCCGTTGGCCGTCCCCCGGTCCCCGGCCCATCCCAACGGACTGGCTCACCGTCGAGGACCCGGGCAGACGAGGTGAGATAGCCGGTCTTGACGGTGTCCCAGACCCATTCGGCGCGCAGGTTCCCCCAGCTGTCTGATCGCGCATGGAGGTCCGACGCCCCGACGCGGCCGTCCCCCGTCGGGGACGGCCCGGGCTCGGTGGTTCCGGTACGCCTGGACGCGGCCACCATCGCCGCCCTGGACGCGAAGGCCGCAGCCGGGGGAATAACCACCCGTTCCGAGGCGATCCGCGCCGCGATCCGAGAGTGGACGAGCATTGCCTGAACTGCATCACTTGGACCGCAAACACTATGCCCGAGACAGCCTGGACGACTCCTCGGTGCTGTACGCCGCCGCTCAGGTCCTGACCTGCTGGGCCCTCGATGACGAGGACGACCCTCGTCGGTGGCTCATGATCAGGACCGACCCCGCAGGACTGACACTTCTCGGGCCCCTCGTGGCGCCCCGGTGGGGGCAGCTGTGATGATCACGTCGAGTTGATCTCGAAGGTCCCGTCGGGCGGCCAAGGAGGCTCCCCTTGACTGGGTGAAGACGTTCCCGCGGGAACGCTTCAGCGGGCCGAGGACGTGCTCGCAGGACCGCGACGGCGTCACCGAAGCGCGTCGCCACGCACGCCTCAGTCCTGGCGATCCATCAGGGGAAGGGATCGCAGCCCGCGCTCCATGTGCCAGGAGACGAAGGCCGAGACGAGACCGGCCGCCTCCCGGACCCGCACCGGTGCCACGGTCCGGGTGGCCGTCCAGTCGCCGGACAGCAGGGCTCCCATGTACTCGATGGTCTCCGGATTGGGGTGCGGGGTGCCCGGCGGCTGGCAGTCGGCGCAGACCACACCGCCCAGGCTCGGGGAGAAGCCCGCGCGGGCCCCGGGCTTCCCGCACTTGACGCAGTCGTCCAGATCCGGGGCGTAGCCGGCCATCGACAGGGACCGCAGGAGGTAGGAGTCCAGCACCATGGTCGCCGGTCGCGGCCCGTCGGGAGTGCCCTCCCCCAGGGTGCGCAGCGCACCCGCCAGCAGCCGGTACTGAGTCGGGGCGGGCTCCTTCTCGATGGGGACGAGGTGGTCGGCGGTCTCGACCATCACCTCGGCCGCGGTGAACAGAGAGTAGTTCGTCCGCAACGGGGCGGAGTAGGAGCGCAGCGTCTCCACCTGGGCGACGACGTCCAGACTGCGTCCGACCACCAGCTGGATGTCGACCCGGTTGAAGGGGTCCAGACGACCGCCGAACTTGCTGGAGGTGCGCCGGATGCCGCGCGCCACCGCCCGCACCTTCCCATGGTCGCGGGTGAGCATGCTGATGATCCGGTCGGCCTCACCGAGCTTGTAGGTCCGCAGCACCACGGCGCGGTCTCGGTAGGTCGGCATGGGTCCCATTGTTCCTCGCGAGTACGACACACCTCGCACGGGAGACGTCGACCACTCCGCGGAGTGAGACCTCCCCCCAGGCCAGCCGCCAGCAGGCACGACGCTGCCCCCTCTTCGGAGCGACACCACCCCCCGGCAGCACCGTATCCACTAGTCAGGGGATCGAGCCGAGGACCGACGCCAGCCATGCCCATGAGAGGGCTTAAGGTCATCCCAGAAACCACTGAGAGGCAGATGCATGTTCTTCAGGATGATGCCGCGTCCGGGCACCCGCACCACGCGCCTGTGTCTGGCGACGCTGGTCGCGGCGACGGCCTCGGCGGTGGCCCTTCCGTCGGCCGTCGCAGCCCCCGGCACCGATTCCTCGGGCACCACCTCCTCCGGCTTCCACCGGGCCCCCTCGAAGGGCCGGATCGACACCGACGCCACGGCCCGGATGAGCGACCCGGACGCCAGGGTGAGCGTCATCGTCCAGCTGAGCGGCGACCCTGTCGCGGTGGCTCAGGCGAAGGCCGGCGGTGATCTGTCGAGCACGAAGGTGAACCAGATCCAGTCCGCCCTGTCGACCGAGCAGAGCCCCGTCGCCGGCTTCGTCCGCTCCCACGGCGGCCACGTCGTCTCCCAGATGCGTTCGGCCTACAACGGCCTCCACGTCCAGATCGCCAGCAAGGACATCGACCGGCTCGCCGACCTGCCCGGCGTGGAGGCCGTCCACCCGGTGCCCTCCCGCACCGCCGCCAACTCCTCCACCTCCTCCAGGTCCGCGGCCGCCTCGGGTTCCTCCCTGGGGATCCCCCAGCTGTGGCAGCGCACCGGACTCACCGGCAGGCGGATTCGGGTCGCGGTGATCGACACCGGCCTGGACTACACCCACGCCGACTTCGCCGGCCCGGGAACCCCGGCCGCCTATGACGCCGCGCGGGCGCGCTCCGCCGCCACCCCGAGTGCCTCCCTGGTCGGCCCCCGGGCCCCGCGGGTGAAGGGCGGTCGCGACTTCGCCGGTGACTCCTACGACTCCTCGGGCACCGGCTCGGCGCTGGTCCCGCGCCCCGACTCCAACCCGCTGGACTGCAACGGCCACGGCACCCACGTCGCCGGCACCCTGGCCGGCTCGGGGGTCACCACGGCGGGACGCACCTACACCGGCCCCTACAACGCGTCCGCCAGGTCGTTCCTGGTGAGCCCCGGGATCGCCCCCCAGGTCGACCTCTACCCGCTGAAGGTCTTCGGCTGCTCCGGCACCAGCGACCTCACCACCGAAGCCATCGACTGGGCGGTCGCCCACCGCATGAATGTCATCAACATCTCCCTCGGCAGCGTCCACGGCCGCCCCGGGGATCCCGACGCCGTCGCCGCCAGCAATGCGGTGGCCGCCGGCGCGGTCGTCGTCTCGGCCGCCGGCAACCAGGGGCAGAACCCCTACCTCACCGGGGCGCCGGCCGCCGGCCGCGGCGTCATCTCGGTGGCGGCCGTCAACAACCAGGCCTCCCTGCCCGGGTACCGCAGCTATGCGCCGTTCAGCTCCTCGGGACCGGCCAGCGGCGACTCCAGCCTGCCCACCGGCGTCGCCGCCCCGGGCATCGCCATCTCCTCGGCGGCCCTCGGCACCGGACGTGCTGCGGTGGCGATGTCGGGCACCTCCTCGGCCTCTCCCCAGGTCGCCGGGGTGGCGGCCCTGGCCGTCCAGGCCCATCGCGGCTGGAGCGCCAGCCAGATCGGCGCGGCGCTGTCCAGCACCGCCTCCTCCTCGCGGGTGGTGGGCTACGACCCCGTTCTGGGCGGCGGGCTGGTCGACCCCGCCCGGGCACTGGCCACCTCCTCCTTCGCCGAGGGCGACCACTACCGGGTGGCCTCCGGGACGCTGACCACCGGCACCCTGAGCTTCGGTCTGGTCGAGTCCCGCTCGACCATCCAGCGGACCCGCCCCCTGGTCCTGGTCAACAAGGGCTCCCGCCCGATCACCTACACGGTGGCCGCTCGGGCCTCGGCCGGTTCGCGACCGGCCACCGTCTCCCTCAGCACCCGGCGGGTGACCCTGAGGCCGCACTCCAGCGCGAGGATCATGGTGACGCTGAGGGCCCCGGCCTCCCGGGTCGGCAGCTCCCTGGACAACCGCACCGGCTTCCACCAGATCTCGGGGGACGTGGTGCTCAGCGCCGGGCGCAGCACCCAGATCCTGCGGGTGCCCTACCTGATGGTTCCGCGAGCCCAGACCAACGCGTCGGCGGTGCTGCGCACCACCCGTCCCGGGGTCCGGACCGCCCACACCGCGGCGATCGCGCGGGGCGTCCGGCCCGGCACGACGAACCTCACCGTGACCAACTCCCGCGGCGCGATGGCCGCCCGCTCGGCGGTGTTCACCTGGGGGCTGTCCGACCGGCGTCGCGACCCCACCATCACCGGGGGCTCCGGCTACGACCTGCGGGCGGCCGGGGTCCAGACGCGCACGGTCGGCGGCCAGAAGCTGCTGGTCTTCGCCATCAACACCTGGGACCGCTGGTCGAGCGCCTCGGCCAACGAGTACGACGTCGCCGTCGACGCCAACGGGGACGGGGTCCCCGACCGCATCGTCTTCGCCACCGACTCCGGGGTGATCCGCCGCGGCGAGCCGGACGGCGTCACCGAGGTGTTCATCCAGGACATCCGGACCGGCGCCGTCACGTCGTCGGGATACCTGGCGCTGGCCCCCACCGACTCCAGCACGATCGAACTGCCGGTGACCGCCTCCGCCCTGGGGCTCCGCTCCTCCTCGGGATCCTTCTCATACACGGTCGCCGGCTACGGCGTCGACTCCGGTGAGGACACCTTCGGATCCCAGTGGGCGCGCTACAACCCGTGGCAACGCGCCATCGGCGACGGCGCCGGCCTCACCGTGGCCGTCAACCGCTCGGCGAGGGCGTCTCTGGCCACCACGGCTGCGGAGATCAGCCGCCAGAAGCCCCGCGGGGTGATGGTCGTCACCCCCGACAACCCGTCGGGCAGCGGCCAGGCCGCTCTGCTGTCGATCCACTGAGGAGACGACGGGTCCTAGGCTGAGCCCATGACCCCGTCGCTCGCCGGCGTGCTGCTGGTGCCCCTGGCCGCCATGGTCGCGCCGCTGCTGGGGGCCGCGCTGAAACCCGTGCTGCGCGTCCCGCTGATCGTCTTCGAGATCCTGCTCGGAGTGCTGCTGGGCCCCAGCATCCTGGGATGGGTGCACCCCGACGCCGTCACCGGGGTGCTGTCCAGCTTCGGCGTCGCGATGCTGTTCTTCCTCGCCGGCAACGAGATCGACTTCCAGGGGATCCGGGGCCGCCCGATGCGCCGGGCGATCGGCGGCTGGCTGATCTCCCTGGCCCTCGGGGTGTGCATCGGGATCGTGCTGGCCCCCTCCCTCACCACCGCCGTCTTCATCGGTGTCGCACTGACCTCCACGGCGCTGGGCACCCTGATGCCGGTGCTGCGCGACGAGGGGGACCTGCACTCGGAGTTCGGGAGGGCCGCCACCGCGACCGGGGCGGCCGGGGAGTTCGGCCCGCTGCTGGCCATCTCGATCTTCCTGGGCGGCCGCAGCCCGGTGTCCGGGGCGCTGGTCCTGGCCGCCTTCGCGGTCATCACCGGGGTGGCGATCTTGCTGGCCTCCCGCGGCCCCTACCCGGCCTTCAACCGCCTGGTGGCGGCCACCCTGCGCACCAGCGGCCAGTTCGGCGTGCGCACCGTCATCCTCGTGCTGGCGGCGCTGTCGGTGCTCAGCCAGCTGCTGGGACTGGACATGCTGCTCGGCGCCTTCGCCGCCGGGGTGCTGTCGAAGGTGCTGCTGGCCAGCGCCCGTCCGCCCGACCGCGAGATGGTCGAGGCGAAGCTGGAGGCGGTGGGCTTCGGGTTCCTGGTTCCGGTGTTCTTCGTCATGACCGGCGTCACCTTCGACCTGTCCGCGCTCGTCTCCTCGCCGCGACTGCTCCTCCTGATGGCGGGGGCCCTGGTGCTGCTCCTGGTGATCCGCGGCATCCCCTGCCTGCTGGCGGCCCCGAAAGGTTCGACGAGGACGGACCGCGCCTCCCTGCTGCTGCTCGGCGCCACCGGGCTGCCGATCATCGTGGCGGTGACCGGCATCGGGGTCGAGCGCCACGAGCTGGGGTCGGGGATCGCGTCGGCCCTGGTGGGGGCCGGAATGCTGTCGGTGCTGGTGTTCCCCGCCCTCGCGCTGTCGCTGAGATGCCGTTCGGCGGGCGGGCGGCTCACCCCCGATCCCGAGGACGTCCCCATCCAGGGCTAGTAGCGTGTCGGCCATGGTCTCCAGCACCCGTCCGCGTCCCGCCAAGCGCGGCCCACTCCCCCACCCCTCGGGCGCCCGTCCGCCCCAGCTGCCCGCAGAGCTGCTGCCCCGTCACGTCGCGATCGTGATGGACGGCAACGGACGCTGGGCCAAGGAGCGCGGCCTGCGGCGCACCGAGGGCCACGCCCGCGGCGAGGACGCCCTCTTCGATGTCATCGAGGGGGCCATCGAGATGGGCATCCCCTACCTGTCTGCCTACGCCTTCTCCACCGAGAACTGGCGCCGGTCCCCCGACGAGGTGCACTGGCTGATGGGGTTCAACCGCGATGTCATCCACCGACGCCGCGACCAGCTCGACGCCCTCGGGGTGCGCGTCCGATGGGCGGGACGCCGTCCCAAGCTCTGGCGCTCGGTGATCCGCGAGCTCGAGGAGGCTGAGGCCCAGAGCGATGACAACACCGTCCTCACCCTGCAGTTCTGCGTCAACTACGGGGGGCGGGCCGAGATCGTCGACGCCGTCCGCGACATCGCCCGTCTGGCCGCCGAGGGGCGGCTGGACCCCGACCACATCACCGAGAAGACCTTCCGCACCCACCTCGACGAGCCGGAGATCCCCGATGTGGACCTGTTCTGGCGCTCCTCCGGGGAGCAGCGGACCTCCAACTTCCTGCTGTGGCAGTCGGCCTACGCCGAGATGGTCTTCTCCGACGTGCTGTGGCCCGATGTGGACCGGCGCAACCTGTGGGACGCCGTGATGGAGTACGCCCGCCGCGACCGGCGGTTCGGCGGTGCGGTGCCCAACGAGACCCCCACCACCGACGCCGGGGCCCGCTGAGGCCCCGACCGGAGGGTTCGGGCGCCGATCACGGGTAGGAGCGCTGGGCGGCGAACTCCTGGTGGCTGCGGGCCCTGTGCGCCGAACGGCGCCACGGGGTGGTCGACAGGGCGAGGCTGCCCCGCTCGATCCGCAGCACGGTGCGCTGGGTGAGCAGGGTCCAGCGCGGCGACTCCGGGCCCTGTGAGGAGATCCGCAGGGAGCGGCCCTCGGCGTCGGTGCTGGCCAGGAAGTGCAGGTCGTAGTACCCCTCGGGTCGGTCGGGAACCAGCTCGGGGAAGGCCAGGCTGAAGGCGTAGAGCGCCTCCTCGGTGCCCAGCATGCAGTCCAGGGCCCACACCTGACCGGCCGGCACCAGCGCGAGGATGGTGCGGGCGGCGTCCAGGATCGCCTCGGGCCAGGCCAGCCCGCGGGAGTGGTTGCGCAGGATCAGCGCGAAGTAGAGCTCCGAGTCGGTCGTCCCGCGCGGCTTGTAGTCGCAGCTGTCGACGACCTCGGCGAGGATCTCGGGAGTCTTGGAGAACTGCCCGTTGTGGGCGAAGCAGACATTGCCGTCGATGAAGGGGTGGCAGTTCTCCTCCCGGACCGCCAGCCCCTCGGTGGCCAGCCGCAGATGGAAGATCGACTGATCGGTGGTCAGTGCGTCGACCAACGGCCAGAACGACGCCGACTCCATCACGGGCTCGGGGTCGTGATGGACCCGGGCCCGCTGACCGTCCCAGGAGGCGATCCCCCAGCCGTCGTGATGGATCCGCCCCAGGTCGTGAAAGGTCTGCAGGTCATGGCCCGCCGCCTCGGCGACCGACCTGGGGCGATCGGTGAGGAATCCGAACATCCGGCACATCTGTCAGGTGATCCTCTCGCCGATTTCAGTGGTCCAGATCTCGTCGAGGCGGCTGACCACCCGCGACTGACTCATCCCGATAATGGCACAGATCTGCCCGAGGACGGTCCGGGAACACCGCTGTCAGGCCTGTCGGGAACCGACCCGCTCCCCGACCTGCACCCTTGCGCCGGACCGGTTGACGGCCCCGATGACCGCCTTGAGGGAGGCCTCGGTGATGTCGGAGTCGATGCCGACACCCCACAGGATCTGGCTGGACTCCCCGTCGCCGACCTCGCACTCCACATAGGCGGCGGCCTTCGCGGTGCCGCCTGCGGTCATCGCGTGCTCGGAGTAGTCCAGCACGTGGACGACCACGCCGAGCGAGTCCAGGGCGTCGACGAAGGCCGAGACAGCGCCGTTGCCCTCACCGGAGATGGTGCGCTGGGCGCCGTCGACCCCGATCGTCGCGGTGATCTCGTGACTGCCCCCGCGGGTGGCGGACTCGCGGGAGACCAGCTGGATCCCGTCGGTGTGCAGGTACTCCCGGGAGAACAGGTCCCAGATCTCGTCGTGGCTGATCTCGCGGGCCTCCTGGTCGGTGAGGAACTGCACCGACTTGGAGAACTCGATCTGCAGACGCCGGGGCAGGTCCACCTGGTGCTCGGTCTTCATCAGGTAGGCCATTCCGCCCTTGCCGGACTGGCTGTTGACGCGGATGACGGCCTCGTAGGTGCGACCGATGTCGTGCGGGTCGACGGCCAGGTAGGGGGCCTGCCAGGTCACCTTCCGCTCGTCGACGCCCTGCTCGTCGGCGACCCTCTGCAGGTCCTCCAGGCCCTTCTTGATGGCGTCCTGGTGGGAGCCGGAGAAGGCGGTGAAGACCAGGTCTCCGGAGTAGGGCTGGCGGGCCGGCACCGGCAGCCCGGTGCAGTACTCGACGGTGCGGCGGATCTGGGGCATGTCGGAGAAGTCGATCTTCGGGTCGACGCCCTGGCTGAACAGGTTCATCCCCAGGGTGACCAGGTCGACATTGCCGGTTCTCTCGCCGTGGCCGAAGAGGCATCCCTCGACCCGGTCGGCGCCGGCCATCTGGGCGAACTCGGCGGCCGCGACGCCGGTACCCCGGTCGTTGTGGGGGTGCACCGAGACGCACACGTGCTGGCGGTCGCGGATGTTGCGGCAGAAGTACTCGATCTGGTCGCCGAAGGTGTTCGGGGTGCTCATCTCCACGGTGGCGGGCAGGTTGAGGATGATCTCGCGGCCCTCGGCGGGCTGCCAGACGTCCATCACCGACTCGCACACCTCCAGGGCGAAGTCGGTCGGGGTCTGGGTGAAGATCTCCGGGGAGTACTCGTAACCGAACTCGACGTCGTCCAGGTACTCCTCGGCGTACTTGACGACCCATTCGGTGCCCTGGTGGGCCAGGTCGATGCACTGCTGCTCGTTGACGTGGAAGACCACCCGGCGGAACAGCTCGGCGGTCGCGTTGTACATGTGGATGGTGGCGCGGTGGGCGCCGACCAGGCTCTGCGCGGTGCGGCGGATGAGGTCCTCGCGGGCCTGGGTCAGCACCGAGATCGTGACGTCGTCGGGAACGACGTCCTCCTCGATCAGCTTGCGCACGAAGTCGTACTCGGTCTGGGAGGCCGAGGGGAAGCCGATCTCGATCTCCTTGTAGCCCATCTCGATGAGCAGGTTGAACATCCGCATCTTGCGCGAGACGGTCATCGGGTCGATCAGGGCCTGGTTGCCGTCGCGCAGATCGGTCGACAGCCATCGGGGTGCCTTGTCGAGGGTCTTGTCGGGCCAGGTGCGATCGGGCAGCGACTGCGGGATGAAGGGCTTGTAGCGGTCGACCGGCATCGGTGAGGTCAACTGGCAGGGTGAGGACTGTGGGCGGGTCATTGCGATCTCCTGGGGGGTGGCTGAGCTTCAATGGGCAGCCGAAGTACCCGCAGCGGAGGGGCTACCCGTCAGCGGGCCCCGCTGCGGCACATAAGCAGGAGAACGCGTGCCACAAGCGGCATGGTAGCACCCGCAGTGTGAGCCGTGCTCCACGGTGGGTTCGGACGTGACAGGATCGGGGCCGTGACGATGCTCCTTCACCGCGCCCGCCTGCTCGATCTGCGCACCGGACGCCCCGGCGATCCGTGCGACATTCTGCTGAGTGGGGGCCGGATCGACTCGATCCGCCCCTCCCTGCCCCGGCCCTCGACCGTCCAGGCCCCGGTGATCGATCTCGACGGCCGTCTGGTGATCCCCGGCCTGTGGGACGAGCACGTCCACACCGAGCAGTGGGCGCTGGCATCGCGCCGGGTGGAGGTCTCCCAGACGGCCTCCCCCGCCGAGATCCTGAGAACCATCGCCGACCACCTGGCGACCCTCACCGGTCCCGCCGACGGGGAGATCATCCAGGGGTTCGGGCTGCGCGCCTCCCGCTGGCCCGCCAATCCCAGCGCCGCCGACCTGGACGCCGTCTCGGGCCGCTGGCCGGTGGCGATCGTCTCGGCCGACCTGCACTCCACCTGGTGCAACACCGCGGCCCTCCAGCGACTCGGGATCCCCGACCGTCCCGGATTCCTCACCGAGGCCGACTCCTTTGCCGCCCAGATCAAGCTCGCCCAGGTGCCGACCCGGTCCCTGGACATGTGGCTCGACGAGTGCTGCCGCCGGGTCGCCGCCCGCGGGGTGGTGGGAATCGGCGACATGGAGTTCTCCAGCGATGTGGATGTCTGGCTGGCCCGCGAGCAGGCCGGCCGCTGCCCGATGAGGGTCCAGGTGGCGGTCTACCCGGACCGGCTCGACGAGGCGATCGGCCGCGGACTGGCCACCGGGCAGTGCGCCGCCGAGGAGCCCGGGTCGGGGCCGGAGTCTCTGGTGGCGATAGGCCCGCTCAAGATCATCTCCGACGGCTCGGTCTCGACCCGTTCGGCCTGGTGCCGCCAGCCCTACCCGGGGGCCTCCGGGCCCGAGGGGTCCGGGGTGGACGCGGTTCCGCTGGCGGAGCTGGAGTCGCTCATCGCCCGGGCCACTCGGGCGGGGATTCAACCGGCCGTCCACGCGATCGGCGACCTGGCGGTGAGCACCGTGCTGGACGCCTACCAGCACTGCGGGGTGGGCGGACGGCTGGAGCACGCCCAACTGGTCGAGGACGCCGATCTGCCGCGGTTCGCGGCCCTGGGGGTGACGGTCAGCATCCAGCCGGCCCATCTCATCGACGACCGGGACGTCATGGACCAGGTGTGGGGGGATCTCAACGTCGGCAGCTTCCGGTTCCGCGACATGCTGGACGCCGGCGCCCGGCTCATCATGGGGTCGGACGCCCCGGTCTCCCCGGTGGACCCGTGGCTGGCGATCCGGGTGGCCGTCGAGCGCACCGGCGACCAGCGGCCCGGCTGGTACCCCGGCCAGGAGATCACCGTCTCGGAGGCGCTGAGAGCCTCCACCCACGGGGTCGAGGCCGTGGCACCGGGGGGCCGGGCCGATCTGGTCGCCCTGGAGGACGATCCCTTCGGGTCCCACGGCGAGGAACTCGCGTCGATCTCCTCGGCCCTCACCGTGGTCGGCGGTCAAGTGAGCCACACCACCTTGTGACGCCGCCCAGGCTGTGACGCCCCCGGGTGGTGACGTCCCCAGGCCCGTGACGTCCCCCGGGCTGTGTACCGCCCGGGGACCGCGGCAGGTCTCAGAACCCTCAGAACCCCAGGCGGTTGAGGTACTTGGGGTCGGACTGCCAGTCCTTGAGCACCTTGACCTGCAGATCCAGGTGCACCGGGGTGCCCAGCAGGGCCGAGATCTGGAGCCTAGCCCGGGTCCCGACGTCCTTGATGTGGGCCCCCTTGTGGCCGATCATGATCCCCTTCTGGGAATCCCGCTCCACGATCAGGGAGGCCACCACGTCGAGCAGCGGACGGTCCTCGGGCCGGTCCGGGCGCTGGCCCATCTCGACGATCTCCACCGCGATCGAGTGCGGCAGCTCCTCGCGCACCCCCTCCAGGGCGGCGGCGCGGATGAGTTCGGCGACCAGGGTCTCGGTCGGCTCGTCGGTGATCTCCCCGTCGGGATAGTAGGCGGGCCCCTCGGGCAGCAGCGAGATGATGGTCTGACGGACCTCCTCGACCTGGCTTCCCAGGACCGCCGAGCAGGGCACGATGTGCTCGAAGCGCACCCCCAGCTCCGTCTCCAGGGCGGCGATCGACGCCAGGTGGGCGGCCAGCCGAGAGTCGCCGACCAGGTCGGACTTGGTGGCCAGGGCCACCAGCAGGGGGCGATGGGTCAACTGGGCGATCTGGCCCACCAGATAGCTGTCCCCGGGTCCGATCCGCTGGTCGCAGGGCAGGCAGACGCCGATCACGTCGACCTGGGACCAGGTGTCGCGCACCAGGTCGTTGAGCCGCTGGCCCAACAGGGTCCGGGGCTTGTGGAGGCCGGGGGTGTCGATGACGACCAGCTGCGAGTCATCGGTGGTGACCACACCGCGGATGACGTGCCGGGTGGTCTGCGGCTTGTCGGTGGCGATCGCGATCTGGGCCCCCACCAGGGCGTTGGTGAGGGTCGACTTGCCGGCATTGGGCCGGCCGACGAAGCAGGCGAAGCCGGAGTGGAATCCGGGACGGGTCGCCTCGGCGACCCGGGTGGCGACGTAGTCGACGTCGGAGACCTCGTCCTCGCCGTCCATCAGCTCGGCCAGCGAGGGCTGGGCGTCACTCTCCTCGGCGTCCTCGACGCGCTCGGCGTCCTCCACCTCCTCGACAGTCGGCTCGGCGTCGTCGGGGCGTGCCGCGTCGTCGCTGCCGGTGCTCTGCGGGGTCTCGGTGTCAGTCATCCTCGTCCTTCTCGTCTGCGGGTTCGGCGGGTACCTGGCGGACCAGGTAGGTGTCCACCTGGTGGCGTCGTCCGGTGGCCTTCTCGGCGGTGATCTCGATGCCCTCCCAGACCACCGAGGCGCCGGGTACCGGAACCACCGACAACTCCTTGGCCATCAGCCCGCCGACGGTGTCGACGTCCTCCTCGGCGGCCTTGATGTCGAACAGCTCGGCCAGGTCATCGACCGGCATCCGGGAGGAGACCCGGTAAACACCGGGATCGATCTCCTCGGTCTCGGTGGGCTCGGGGTCGTACTCGTCGACGATCTCGCCGACGATCTCCTCGACGATGTCCTCGATGGTGGCCAGCCCGGCGGTGCCGCCGAACTCGTCGACCACGATGACGATGTGATTGCGGTCGCGCTGCATCTCGCGCAGCACGTCGTCGATCGGCTTGGAGTCGGGGACGTAGACGGCCTCCCGCATCACCTGGGAGACCTTCTCCTGACGCTGGCCGTCGGGATTGTCCTGGACCCGGCGGGCCAGGTCCTTGAGGTAGATGATTCCCAGGATGTCGTCCAGGCTCTTGCCGACCACCGGCATCCGGGAAAAACCGGAGCGCAGCGCCAGGGACATCGCCTGACGCAGGGTCTTGTCCTGCCGGATGAACACGACATCGGTGCGCGGCACCATCACCTCGCGCAGGTAGGTGTCGCCGAGCTCGAAGACCGAGTGGATCATCTCCCGCTCGTCGGGCTCGATGAGGTCGGAGGCCTCGGCGTAGTCGACCATGTCGCGCAGCTCGGCCTCGGTGGTGAACGGCCCCTCGGCGAACCCGCGACCCGGGGTCACCGCGTTGCCGACCGCGATGAAGACCGCCACCAGCGGCCTCAGCAGGGTGGCGGTGACCATCCAGATCCGCCCGGACAGCCGGCACACCGCGACGTCGTGCTGCTTGCCGAGGGTGCGCGGAGCGACCCCCCACAGGATGTAGCTGACCACCAGCATGGTGGCCGAGACCACGAGGATCCGCTCCCAGTCCGACCCCAGGTGCGGGAACAGCGCCTGGCAGACCAGCACGATGGTGGCGACCTCGCTGCCGATCCGCACCACCATCGCGGAGTTGACGAACCGGGCCGGCTCCAGGGCCATCGCGTGCACCCGCACCGAACTGCGCCGGCCGTCCTCGACCAGCTCCTCGGCGCGACTGCGCGACAAGTGCTGCAGAGCGGCCTCGCAGGCGGCCACCAGGGAGGCCACCAGGGCCAGCACCAGGGCGACGACGATCTCGACCCACTGGGACTGGGTCATCGGGCCTGATTCCCGTTGCGGGCCATCTCCCAGGCGTTGATGATCTCGTCGTTGAGGCCGAACATCACCTTCTTCTCCTCCGGCTCGGCGTGATCGTGGCCGAGCAGGTGGAGCAGTCCGTGGATGAGCAGGTACTCGGCCTCGCCGTCGGGAGTGCGGCCGTTCTCGCCGGCCTGCCGGGCGGTGACCGTGGGGCACAGCACGATGTCGCCGAGGATCCCGTTCGGCTCGGCCTCCCCGTCGGAGGGGGAGCGCAGCTCGTCCATCGGGAAGCTCAGCACATCGGTGGGCCCGGGCAGGCCCATGAACTTCTCGTGGTAGCCCTCCATGGTCGCCTCGTCGACCAGCAGGATCGACAGCTCGGCCTCCGGGTGGATGCGCAGCCGGGCCATCGCGAACCCCGCCAGGGCGACCAGGCCCCGCTCGTCGGCGTCCTGCCCCGACTCGTTGTTGATATCGATCATCATCGTCTCCTCAGCTGGCGTCCGGACCGTCCGCCGGCCGCCCGGCGCTGCTGGGCGTCTCGGTCGAGGACGGCGTCGTACTGGTCGTAGGCCGCCACGATCCTGCCGACCAGCCGGTGCCGGACGACGTCCCGGCTGGTGAGGTTGCAGAAGGCGATGTCGTCGATGCCGTCGAGGATGTCCTGGACCAGCCGCAGGCCGCTGGTCACCCCGCCGGGCAGATCGACCTGGGTGATGTCGCCGGTGACGACCACCTTGGAGTCGAAGCCGAGCCGGGTGAGGAACATCTTCATCTGCTCGGGAGAGGTGTTCTGGGCCTCGTCGAGAATGATGAAGGCGTCATTGAGGGTCCGCCCGCGCATGTACGCCAAGGGGGCCACCTCCACGGTCCCGGCGGCCATCAGCCGGGGCACCGAGGCGGCGTCGACCATGTCGTGCAGGGCGTCGTAGAGGGGCCTCAGGTAGGGGTCGATCTTCTCCGAGAGGGTGCCGGGCAGGAAGCCGATCCGCTCGCCGGCCTCCACCGCCGGGCGGGTGAGGATGATCCGGCTCACCTGCTTGTTCTGCAGGGCCTGGACGGCCTTGGCCATCGCCAGGTAGGTCTTGCCGGTGCCGGCCGGTCCGATCCCGAAGACGACGGTGTGGCTGTCAATGGCGTCGACGTAGCGCTTCTGGTTGAGGGTCTTGGGACGGATCGTCCTGCCCCGGTTCGACAGGATGTCGGCGGTCATGATCTGGGCCGGCTCCTGGCCCTCCCGGGTCATCGTCACCACCCGGTCGACGTCGTCGGCCGACAGTCCGTGACCGGTGCGGATGATGGTGACCAGTTCGGTGAGCACCTCGGTCGCGTCGGCGATCTGGGCGGCGGTGCCCGACAGGCTCACCTCGTTGCCGCGCACCATGATCTCGGCCGCCAGGGCCCCCTCGAGCCGGCGCAGATACTCGTCCCCCGGTCCGACCAGGGAGACCATCGGCACCGATGCGGGCACGGTGAAGGTCCGGGTGCCGCGACTGTCGGGAAGGGTCGATGCCGACCCGTCGGACTGTCGAAGGCGTGGCTGGTGGGCTGTGGTACTCAGGGTTCTCTCCTGGTGGAGCGCGAATGTACCCCACCAACTCTAGCCGTGGTGGAATGTCGTCATGGGTCTTGGCTGGGTCGATGACGCCGCGTTCGCGCTGGGCACTGAGCTGTCGGTCAAACAGGTGCTGCGCGAGGGAATCCGCACAACGGTCGCCCGCTGCTGGGTCGACGGGCCCACCACCGCCACCGGGGGCGCCCGGACCGTGGTGGCCAAGTGCTTCCGGTCGCGTGCGATGTCCCACAACTCGGGAGGGTACGGGGCGGTCCGGGAGTGGGCCGGTCTGGCCGCTGTTCCCGGTGCCCCGCGCCTGCTGGCCGCCGACCTGGACCACGGTGTGGTGGTGATGGAGGACCTGGGGTCGGTGCCGACCCTGGCCGATCTGCTGGCCGGCGACGACGGGGACGCCGCTCTGGAGGCGGCCTGGGTGTGGGGACGCAGCAGCGCCCACCAGCTCACGGCCTCCCGTGAGGCGGTGTCCCGGTTCTCCGATCTGGTCCGGCAGGCCGATCCGGGCACCCTCACCGCGGGCGGTCCGGCCTCCCCCCGGCTGCCCGAGCGCGGCGCCGCCCGGTTGTCCGCGACGCTGCGGCTGCCGGGGCCGGCCTGCCAGAGGTTGGACGAGGAGGTCGCGCTGCTGGCAGGGCTGGACGGCGTCGAGGGGTCCAGGGTGTGCAGCCAGGCCGACCCCGCCCCCGACAATCTGCTGGTCACCGGTGACGGGTGGGTCAAGGCGATCGACTACGAGGCGGCCTCCTACCACCACATCGCGGTGGATCTGGTGAGCCTGTTGACGCCGTGGCCCGCCAGCGGGCTGCTGGCCGGGACCCCCGGGGAGTTCCAGGCGGCCGTGATGTCGGGGTTCGGGACCGCCCACGGCGGCCTGGCCGACCTGCTGGACGACCCGGACCTCGACCCGATGACGGGACTGGCGGCGATGAGCACCGCCCTCCAGATGACCGAGCTCACCCTGGAGCCGTTGACCCGGCGCGAGGACGTCGGCCGGTTCTCCGGGGGCCGGTCCCGGCTCATCACGTTATGGCGGTCGGCCGCTGAGCACGCCGCGGCGGTGACCCCGACCCTGGCCCGGGCCTGCGAGCAGGCCGCCGACACCGCCGCTGGAACCTGGGGGTGGCCCGAGGAGCTACCCCTCTACCCCTGCTTCGACGGCCGCCGGGACGCTGACTCGACTACCGGGTCGCGGTGATGCCGGCGAACTCGTCGCAGACCTTGACCAGCTCGGAGGTGAGCAGGGGCTCGAAGGCCGAGTGACCTCCCATCACGATCCGCAGGTCGGCGCTCGGCAGAGCCTTCTTGAGATCCCACGCGGTGGTCGCGGGGCAGCACATGTCGTAGCGGCCCTGGACGATGGCGGTGGGGATCGCGGCCAGCCTCCCGGCGTCACGGATCAGCTGGCCCTCGGCCATGAACCCGTGATGAATGAAATAGTGATTCTCGATCCGGGCGAAGGCCAGGTCGAACTCCGGGTCCTCCTCCTCGGGCTCGGCGTCGACGGCCAGCCTGGTGGTGGCCGACTCCCAGTTCGTCCAGGCGGTGGCGGCCGGCCCGTGGACCTGCGGGTCCGGATCCCACAGCAGGTCGAAGTAGCCGGAGATGTTGTCGCGGGAGAAGTCGTGGCCGGCGCGCCGCAGGGGTTCGCAGTAGCCCTCCCACAGGTCCGGGTAGACCGCTGAGGCGCCGCCGTTGTAGAACCAGTCGAGCTCGGACTGGCGCAGCGTGAAGATCCCGCGCAGGACGAGTTCGGTGACCCGCTGGGGATAGGTCTCGGCGTAGGCCAGGGCCAGGCACGAGCCCCACGACCCGCCGAAGACCTGCCAGCGGTCGACGCCCAGCTCGAGTCGGACCTTCTCCAGGTCCTCCACGAGGTTCCAGGTGGTGTTGGAGGCCATCTCCTCGGGGGTACGGGCGTTCGCCACGTGCGGGGTCGACAGCCCGCAACCGCGCTGGTCCAGAACGATGATGCGGTAGCTGTCCGGGTTGAAGAACTGCCGGCGCTCGGTGCCGCCGCCTCCCCCCGGTCCGCCGTGCAGGAAGACCACCGGGCGGCCCTGCGGGTTGCCGCACTGCTCGACGTGGAGGAGCTGGCCGTCGCCGACATCGACCATCCGGGTGTCGAAGGGTTCGATCGGCGGGTAGAGGTCCCGTTCCGGGCCGATCCGGAGCTCCGGCGTCGCAACTGTCATGGCGGGAGTCTACGGGAGGGTTACGATGTCGCCCCGTGACAGATCAACCCTCCGAAGCCCCCCGCGCCGTCTACGCCGATCGCGGCTCCAGCCACTACGACATCATTCTCACCGCGATGTGCGTGGTGGTGATCATCTCCAACATCGGAGGGTCGAAGGGGGTCCAGCTGGGCCCCATCACCACCGATGGCGGATTCTTCCTGTTCCCGCTGGCCTATGTGCTCGGTGACATCACCACCGAGGTCTACGGGCTGCGGGCGGCCCGTCGCGGCATCGTGATGGGATTCCTGATGGCCATCCTCGCGGTGCTGTGCTTCTGGGTGATCATCGCCCTGCCCGGCCTGGGGGACTCCTACTCCACCGAGCACGACGCCGCGATCGCCGCGGCCCTGGGGCCCGTCTGGCAGATCGTGGTCGCCGGACTGTGCGGCTTCCTGGCCGGCCAGATGACCAACTCCCTCATCATGGTCCGGTTGAAGGCCCACTACCGGGAGCGCGGCCTGGTGGGGCGGCTGATGGGCTCGACCGGCGTCGGGGAGCTCGTCGACACCGTCATCTTCTGCACCATCGCCGCCCCGGTGGTCGGCATCACCAGCTTCGGCCAGTGGGTCAACTACGCCTTCTTCGGGTTTCTGTGGAAGACCCTGGTGGAGTACGCCCTGATCCCGGTCACCACCCGGGTGATCGGCTGGATCAAGAAGCGCGAGCCGAGCTACCAGGAGGGCCTGGCGGCCGCCGAGCGGGTGAGCGTGGCCTGACCCCTCAGCGCACCACGTCGACGTTGCGCCAGGCCTTCCGCAGCGAGGTCTTCCCGCCGGTCTGGAGGATGGCCCGCCGGTAGATCCGCTCCCCGGCCCAGATCGTGAGGACCGAGAAGACCAGCGAGATGGCGATCGAGACGATCGGCTCCCACCAGTCGGCCGATCCGCTCACCAGCCGGGTGGGCATCGCGATGGCCGAGGCCACCGGGATGTAGGAGGCGATCACCTGGGAGGAGCCGTTGGCCAGCATCCCGTAGAAGTAGACGGCCATCACGACCATCAGCAGCGGCATCGAGGTGGAGCTGACGTCCTCCGAACGGCCGGCCAGTGCCCCGGAGGCGGCCCACAGGCAGGCCAGGGCCACGAACCCGACCACGAAGTAGACCAGGAACCACAGCGCCGGGGCGGTCACCATCGACAGGTACTCGCTCCACGGGGAGAAGGACAGCCCGGCCAGCGCCACCCCGACGATGAGCACCATCTGGCCCATCGCCAGCACGGTGTTGCCGAGGATCTTGCCGAGCAGCAGCTGTCGCGAGGGGATCGCGGTGAGCAGGATCTCGGCGATCCGCGACTGCTTCTCCTCGACCACCGAGTTCGCGATGGCGTACCCGAAGATGATCATCGACAGGTAGAACAGCACGGCGAAGACGATCCCCAGGACGGTGGCGGCCGCCTGCTTCTCGGCGTCGTGCTCGCTGCCGAGACTGCCCAGGGCCAGCTGGGTGCCCGCGGTGAGACGCTGCGGGGAGACTCCCAGAGCGCGGGCGTTCTCGGCCGTCGCCTCCCCGGCGACGGCCTGGGAGATCGCCCGGGTGGACCAGGTGGTGGCGGTCGGGGAGGTCTTCAACCCCGACAGCCGCCACTGGTCGCCGGTGCGCTGGAGCAGCGCCTTGGCGTTGCCGTCGCGCATCTGCTGGGCGGCCTGGGCCGCCGAGGAGACCGGCAGGGCGCGGATCGTGTTGTCGGAGCCGGTGGCCCGGTTGAGCTGCTGGGCGGTGGCGACCAGCTGGGCGCCGCGGTCGTCCAGGACGGCCACCGTGGTGGTCTGGGAGCGCCCGTTGAACAGGAAGGACAGCCCGAAGACCACCACCATCAGCAGCAGGGTGGTGACGGTGGAGGTGATGAAGGTCTTGTCGTGGAGTTTCGCGGAGATCTCGCGGCCGGTGACGATCTGCCACAGGCTGCCGGTCCGCTGGTCCGGGGTGGTGTCCGGTCGACTCATGATGCCGCCGCCTCTCGGTAGATCTCGGACAGGGTGGGGACGATGCGGGAGAACTCGGTGACCTCGCCGCGTCTGAGCGCCTCGGCGAGGACGGCCTGGTCGGCGCCGGGCTCGGTGAACTCGAGGACGGCGGTGGTGCCGCCCAGGTCGACGACGTCGACCCCGCGGGCCGAGCGCAACCATCCCAGGTCGGTGTCGGCGCAGAGCCGGTGACGTCGAGGACCCGATCCGCGCAGCTCGTCGGTGGATCCCTGGGCGACCACCCGGCCACCGCTGAGGATCACCAGCCGGTCGCACAGCCTCTCGACCAGGTCGAGCTGATGGGAGCTGAACAGCACCGGGACCCCCGACGAGCTGGCCTCCCGCAGGACCTCGGCCATCGCGTCGACGGCCATCGGGTCCAGCCCGGAGAAAGGCTCGTCGAGGATGAGGGCCACCGGGCTGCCCAGCAGCGCCGCGGTCACCTGGACACGCTGCTGATTGCCCAGGGACAGCGTCTCGACCTTGTCCTTGGCCCGGTCGGCCAGCCCGAACCGCTCCAGGTAGGACATCGTCTGCTGCTGGGCGGCCTGGGCCGAGACCCCGCGGATCCGGGCCAGGTAGACCAGCTGGTCGACGATCGGCTGCTTGGGGTACAGGCCGCGCTCCTCGGGCATGTAGCCGATGCCGCGGCGGTCGGCGGCGGTGATCGGGTGGCCGTTGAAGCTCACCGATCCGGAGGTGATCGCCAGCACCCCGACGATCATCCGCATGGTGGTGGTCTTCCCGGCGCCGTTGGCCCCGACGAACCCGGTCATGGTGCCCGGGGGGACGGTGAAGCTCACCCGGTCGGCGGCCAGAACTTCGCCGTAGCGGCGGGTGAGCTCGCTCACCTCGATGCCGCCGGCCGTACTCGTCCTCTGGTGATCGGTCATGACTCCATTCCACCGCGGACGGCCCGCCGGCACATCGGCCGCAGGAGGGAGATCAGCCCTCCCCCGCGCGGATGAGACCCGACTCGTAGGCGAGTGCCACGAGTTGGACCCGGTCGCGCAGGTCCAGCTTGGACAGGCAGTTGGAGACGTGGGTCTTGACGGTGGCCTCCGAGACGAACAGCTCGGCGGCGATCTCGGCGTTGGACAGCCCCCGGGCCACCTGCACGGCCACCTCCCGCTCCCTGGCGGTGAGCACCTCCAGGCGGGGGTCGGGGTCCCCCTCGGGATCCCCGGATCCACCGCCGGGGGCACTGCGGTCAGCACCGCCGGTGGCACTGCCGAGTCGCGACTCGATGACCCTCCTGGTCACCTCGGGGGCCAGCAGCGAGTACCCCTCGTGGACCTGTCTCAGCCCGGCCACCAGGGCCTCGGCGTCGGCGTTCTTGAGCATGAACCCGCTGGCCCCGGCGTCCAGGGCGTCGAAGAGGTAGTCGTCGCGGTCGAAGGTGGTGAGGATCACGACCTTCGTCCGGCCGGCCGCGGTGATCTCGCGGGTCGCGGCGATGCCGTCCAGGACCGGCATCTGGACATCCATCAGCACCAGGTCGGGCTGGAGCCGGGCGGCCTGTTCGACCGCCTGCCGGCCGTCGGCGGCCTCCCCCACCACCTCGATGTCCGGCTCCACCGACAGGATGAGCCGGAACCCGGTGCGCACCAGTTTCTGGTCGTCGGCCAGCAGCACCCTCATGAGCTCTCCCCCGGGACGAGCGGCAGTCGTGCCAGCACCCGCCAGCCTCCGGTGACCCGGGGGCCGGTCTCCAGGGTCCCCCGGTGGGCGGCGACCCGCTCGGCCATACCGATCAGCCCCACTCCGGCGCCGCCGTCGAGCCCGGAGTCCTCACGGCCCGTTGAGTCGCCCTTGGTGCCGACGGGTCGTGTGCCGCCCGGTCGTGTGCTGCCCGGTCGTGTGCCGCCCGGTGGAGACGTCCGCGCGCCGCGCCCGTCGTCGGTCACCTCGACCTCCACCTGGTCGGGGCCGATCCGCACCGCCACGTGGGCGTGGGCGGCCCTGGCGTGCTTCTCGACATTGGTGATCGCCTCCTGGACCACCCGGTAGACGGTCAGTCCCAGTGCCGGTCCGACCGCCTCGGTGTCCCCCACGATGTCCAGGTCGAGCCGGTGGCGGTGCGGCCCCGAGCACAGCTCCGCGAGGTCCGACAGTCCGGGATCGACCCCGGTGCCCTGCCGCAGCGAACCGAGCAGGGAGTGCATCTCGGTGACAGCCAGACGCGACTCCTCCTCGATCGCCGACAGGGCCTGGCGGGCCTGGTCAGGGGCCACCTCCATCGCCCGCCGGGCGCCAGCGGCCTGGATGCCGATCACCGAGACGTGGTGGCTCACCGAGTCGTGGATCTCACGGGAGATCCGCAGCCTCTCGGCGACCACCGCCTGGTCGGCCAGCCGGGATCTCTGGGCGGCGATCGTGGCGGCCTGCTCGCGGGCCCGGTGCAGGGCCCTGGCCTCCCGCCAGGACACCTGTCCCAGGGCGGCGGCGCCCACCACGAAGGCGGTGTTGATGAGGGCGTAGAGCACCACCAGACGCACCAGGCCGTTGACACCGCGGGCCTGGGGGGCCAGGTCCTTCATGATCTGGGCCAGCGAGTTCGTCCGGGCGAAGATCACCGCCACCCAGCCCAGCAGGGCGAGCTCGACGGCCGCGATGAGGCCCCAGGCGGCCCGGCGACTGGCTCCCCAGGCCACCGCGGCGTGCAGCGAGACGAAGTAGAGCACCTGGGTGAAGAAGCTGGCGCTCACCAGCGGGGTGAGGAAGCTGCCGATCAGCAGGTGGGCGGCCGAGGCGCCCCCCTGGGTCAGCGGGAAGCGGCGTCTCAGGCACAGGATCAGGCCAAGCACCAGGACCGAGACGACCTGGCGCCAGACCGACCCGGTGTCGACGCGGACCTGCACCTGCTGGAGCCAGACGGTCAGCCCGATGACCAGGACCCCCGTCGCGGCCACCAGCAGGTCGACCGCCGACAGCCATCCCACCACCGGGACCCGGATGATCCGGGAGCGCGGCGCGGGGCGCTCCCACAGGTCATCGAGGCTGAGGAAGTCCACCAGGGCGGTGCGCATGTCCCGAGGGTAGCGAACTCACTCCTTCGCGCCGCCCGCACCGGCCGCGGCGGCCGCAGCCGAGCCGACTGATCCGGCCGCGCCGACCGAGGCGGATCTGGGGGCCGGCAGCCGACCGCCGTGGGCGTTCCAGCGGCCCATGAACTCGGTCTCCAGGTCGTCGAGCTGCCCGGAGGCCATCGCCGAGCGGATCGAGTCGACCAGCCGCACCGTCCATCTCTCGTTGTGGATGGTGGCCAGGGTGTTGGCCAGCATCTCGCGGGCCTTGAAGAGGTGGTGCAGGTAGGCCCTGGAGTAGTGGGTGCAGGTGTAGCAGTCGCAGCCGGGCTCCAGGGGACCCAGGTCGCGGCGGAACCGTGCGGTGTTGACGTTGTAGCGGCCGTCGACGGTGTAGATCGCGGCATTGCGCGCCACCCGGGAGGGATTGACGCAGTCGAAGGTGTCGGCCCCGGCCCGGCAGGCCGCGAACAGGTCGTCGGGCTCAGAGATCCCCAGCAGGTGGCGGGGCCGGTTCTCGGGCAGCTCCTGCGCGCACCAGCCGACGATCCGGCCGAGGTTCTGCTTCTCGATCGCCCCGCCGATCCCGAACCCGTCGAACCGCTGACCGTCGACCTCCATGGCGGCCAGGTCGCGGCAGGCGGTGCGCCGCAGATCCTCGTACTGGGCGCCCTGGATCACCCCGAAGAGGGCCTGGTAGGGCTTTCCGGTGCGCTCCTCGGTGAGGCGGCGGTGCTCGGCCAGGCACCTCAGCGCCCACCGCCTGGTCCGCTCCAAGGCCTCCTGCTGATAGCCGCGGGTGTTCATCAGGGTGGTCAGCTCGTCGAAGGCGAACATGATGTCGGCCCCCAGGTGGTGCTGGATTCCCATCGACACCTCCGGGGTGAACCGGTGCAGGTCGCCGTTGAGGGGGCTGCGGAAGGTCACCCCGTCGTCGTCGACCATCGCCTTGCGGTCGGCGTCGGCGGCGATCACATCGGCCTCGGTGAGATCGGCGACGTCCATCGCGAGGGTCTTCTTGAACCCGGCTCCCAGGCTGAGCACCTGGAACCCGCCGGAGTCGGTGAAGGTGGGTCCGGTCCAGTTCATGAACCGGCCCAGCCCGCCGGCCTCGTCAATCAGTTCGGGGCCGGGCTGGAGGAACAGGTGGTAGGCGTTGGCCAGCACCGCCTGGGCTCCCAGCTGGGCGACCGTCTCGGGCAGCATCGCCTTGACGGTGGCCTTGGTGCCCACCACCACGAAGGCCGGGGTCTGGATGTCGCCGTGCGGGGTGTGGATGGTTCCGGTCCTCCCCAGTCCGTTGTCGAGGCGGGAGGTCATGTCGAAACCGAGGGGCATGGGGCATATTGTCGCACCGTGCCAGGAGTCGTCTACATGCTCGCCTCGATCCTGTCGGTGCAGTTCGGCGGCGCCTTCGCGGCCACCCTCATCCCGCAGATCGGGCCGTTGGGCACCGTCGCGCTGAGGCTGACGATCGCCTCCCTGATCCTCATCCCGGTGGCCCGTCCCAGTCTGCGCGACCACCGCACCGGACGGCCTCACAGCGCCTCGGACTGGTGGCGGGTGGTGGCTCTGGCGGCGGCCCTGGGGGCGATGAACACCGCCTTCTACTTCAGTCTGAGGTATCTGCCGATCGGGGTGGCGGTCACCATCGAGTTCGTCGGCCCGATGACGATGGCGGCCCTCGGCTCGCGCACCCGCCGCGACTACCTGGCCGTGCTGCTGGCCGCCCTGGGGGTGGTCGGGGTCTCGGGGGCGGTGGGTGCCGACTGGGCTCACGTCAGCATCCCGGGGGTGCTCCTGGCGCTGCTGGCCGGGGCCTGCTGGGCGCTCTACGCGAAGGCCTCCCAGGCGGTCGGCGCCCGGTGGGAGACGCTGCGCGGGCTCACCTGGGCGATGCTGATCTGCGCCGTCGTGATGCTGCCCCTGGGGATCGCCAGCGCCGGCGTCGAACTCATCCGGCCGCGCCACCTGCTGATCGGCGCGGCGGTGGCCCTGATGTCCTCGGCGCTGCCCTACAGCCTGGAGATGTACGCCCTGCGCAAGCTGTCCACCAAGGCCTACGGGATCCTGTCGGGAGGGGATCCGGCGGTCGCCGCGCTGGCCGGTCTGGTGGTCCTCGGCCAGACCATGGGGCTGCCCCAGATCCTCGGGATGGCGTGCGTCATCACCGCCTCCGTCCTCGTGCTGGGTCGCGGCAGATCGGCTGCGACTGCCACCGGCGAGCACTAGGCTGGCAGCCCAGAACCGAGGAAGGACCAGCTGTGGAACTGCGACCGCGCGGCCTCGACAAGGTGGAGGCCCTCACCGCCAAGGGGGTGCGCATCCCCAACCCCTGGACCGTCGACATCGACGACGACGTCAACATCGACCGGATCAGCGGGACCAATGTCGTCATTCATCCCGGGTGCCGGATCCGCGGCTCCCGCACCGTGGTCTCCGCCGGCTGCGTGCTCGGCGCCGAGGCCCCGATGACCATCCAGGACTGCCAGCTCGGGGAGGGCGTCGCGCTGGCCGGCGGGTACGCCGAGGGGGCGGTCCTGCTGGCCGGCGCCTCGATGGCCTCGGGGGCCCATGTCAGGCCCGGCACGATTCTGGAGGAGCAGGCCAGCGCCGCCCACACCGTCGGGCTCAAGCAGACCGTGCTGTTCCCCTTCGTCACCCTGGGCAGTCTCATCAACTTCTGCGACCTCCTGATGGCGGGCGGCACCTCCCGCCGCCAGCACTCCGAGGTCGGCTCCTCCTACATCCACTTCAACTTCACCCCCGACGGGGACAAGACCACCGCGTCCCTGTTCGGCGACGTCCCGCGCGGGGTGCTGCTGAACCAGCCGCCGATCTTCCTGGGCGGCCAGGGCGGGACGGTCGGTCCGGTCTCAACCGGCTTCGGCACCGTGGTCGGCGCCGGGTCGGTGCTGCGCGACGACGTCGAGGAGGACGGCCAGCTGGTGCTGCCGCCGCGTCCCGCCGAGGTCCGTCGGCCGGTCACCCCGGCCTCCTACCGGCAGCTGTCGCGGATCATCTCCAGGAATGTCTCCTATGTCGCGAACCTGTCGGCCCTGGAGTCCTGGTACCGCCAGATCCGCCGGCTCTTCCTCTCCCAGCTGGAGTTCGGCCCGCTGCTGCTGGCGGCGGCCCTGGTGAACCTCACCGACATCCGCGCCGAACGGATCAAGAGGGTGCGCAATCTGGTCGGTCGGCTGCACCCCGACGACGAGGGCCGCAGCCAGCTGCTGGAGCGTCTGGACGACGTTGTGGCCGCGCTGGCGGTGGTCGACGGCCCGGCCCCGGCCGAGCTCGTGCGACTGTGCGGGGCAGCGGCCGGCGAGGGCCAGGAGTACCTGACGGTGGTCCAGGGCCTGGACGAGGAGCAGCGGATCGGCGTCACGGAGTGGCTGGGCGGGATCGTGGAGACCCAGCAGCAGAATGTCGCCGAGGTGGTGCCGGCCCTGGAGCTGCGGTTCTGACCCCGGGACCGTGGTCGGGTCGGTGATCCTCCAGAACCTGTCGGTGCCCTCTGGCACGGTGGGTCCATGACCGAACTCAGGGACCAGGGCCTCGACATCCTGCGCAGGCTCACCGGGAACCCGCACGCCGACTTCCACGCCGGCCAGTGGGAGGCCATCGAGGCCCTGGTGGCCGACCACCGGCGCGCCCTGGTGGTGGAGCGGACCGGCTGGGGCAAGTCGGCGGTCTACTTCGTGGCCGCCCTGCTGCAGCGCCGCGCCGGCAGCGGACCGGCCCTCATCGTCTCTCCCCTGCTGGCCCTGATGCGCGACCAGGTGGGGGCCGCCGAACGGGCCGGGGTGCGCGCCGCCTCGATTTCCAGCGCCAATGTCACCGAGTGGGACCAGATCCGCTCCCTCCTCGACCAGGACAGCCTGGATGTCCTGCTGGTCTCCCCCGAACGCCTGGTCAACCCGCGGTTCGCCGCCGAGCAGCTGCCCGAGCTCACCGCGAGGATGGGCATGCTGGTCATCGACGAGGCCCACTGCATCTCCGACTGGGGCCACGACTTCCGCCCCGACTACCGGCGGATCCGCGACCTGGTGGCCGCCCTGCCGGCCGGGGTGCCGGTGCTGGCCACCACGGCCACCGCCAACTCGCGGGTGGTCACCGATGTCGTCGAGCAGATCGCCCCGGCCGACCAGCCCGGCGAGGACCGCGGGGTCTTCGTGCTGCGCGGCCCGCTGGCCCGCGACTCCCTGCGACTGGGGGTGCTGGATCTCCCCCGCCCCGAGCTGCGACTGGCCTGGTTGTGCTCCCATCTCGGCGAGTGCACCGGCTCGGGGATCATCTACTGCCTCACCGTCTCGGCCGCCGAGGACACCGCCCGGGCACTCGTCGAGGCCGGCCACCACGTCAAGGCCTACACCGGGCGCACCGACGCCGAGGAGCGCGCCGATCTGGAGACCGAGCTCACCGGGAACCGGGTGAAGGCGCTGGTGGCCACCAGCGCCCTGGGAATGGGATTCGACAAGCCGGACCTGGGCTTCGTCATCCACCTGGGGGCACCGAGCTCACCGGTGGCCTACTACCAGCAGGTCGGCCGCGCCGGCCGCGCCACCGCCTCGGCCGACGTCCTGCTGCTGCCCGGGCCGGAGGACCGCGACATCTGGCACTACTTCGCCACCAGCGGGATGCCCACCGAGCAGCGCGCCGACGCCGTGCTGTCGGCGCTGTCCACCGAGCAGACGCTGTCCACCCCGGCCCTGGAGGCCCGGGTCGACATCCGCCGCAGTCCCCTGGAGCTGCTGCTCAAGGTGCTGGCCGTCGACGGCGCGGTGGAGCGGGTCCAGGGAGGCTGGCGGTCCACCGGCCGGGGCTGGGTCTACGACGCCCAGCGGTACGCCCGGATCGCCGCCGCCCGGGCCGCCGAGCAGGACGCCATGGAGCGCTACGAGCACCTGGACAGCTGCCGGATGAGGTTCCTCACCGGACAGCTGGACGATCCCGACACCACCCCGTGCGGGCGCTGCGATGTCTGCGCCGGAGCGTGGTACCCCACCGACGTCGACCCGGACCAGCAGGACCGGGCGCGCCAGGCGCTGGACCGGGTCGGGGTGCCGGTTGAGCCCCGGCGCAGCTGGCCGACCGGCCTGGACCGGCTCGGGGTCGATCTGAGGGGTCGCATCCCTGTCGACCAGCAGGCCCGCGAGGGCCGGGTGATCGCCAGGCTCTCCGACCTGGGCTGGGGAGGACCGCTGCGCGAGCTGCTCACCACCGACGAGCAGGGCCGCCCGGTCGACGCCGAGGTGCCCGCCGGCCTGGCGGGGGCCTGCCTGCGGGTGCTCGCCGAGTGGGACTGGTCGCTGCGACCGGCGGCGGTGGTCCGGGTGCCCTCTGTGAGCCGGCCGCGACTGGTGGACTCGCTGGCCGCCGGGGTCGCCCGGGCCGGGCGGCTCGACGACCTGGGATCCCTGGACCTGGCACCCGGCGCCGAACCGCTGGACCCGCACGTCAACTCCGCCTTCCGGATCCGAGACCTGCAGGGCCGGTTCCGGGTCGGTGAAGGGCTGGCCGAGCGGATCGGCGCCCTGGCCGGGGCCCCGGTGCTGCTGGTCGACGATGTCATCATCAGCCGCTGGACCATGACGGTGGCGGCCCGGCAGCTCCGGCTGGCCGGTGCCGGCGAGATCCTGCCGCTGGCCCTGGCGCTGGGCTCCTGAGCGCGACTCCACCGGAAGACCGCGGGGACTCCACCGGAAGACCGCGGGGAGGAGGCGTATGGAGGAAGCGTGTGGAGGGATTGCAGGGAATCGTGGCGCGATGAGTAGCGTTCGTGGTGAGGAAACACCGATACGAGGAGGAAGTATGTCTTTCAGCAGGTTCATCGGCCGGTCGCTCCTGTCGACCACCTTCATCAGTGGCGGCATCGGAGAGCTGCAGAACGCCGACAAGCTCGCCCCTGCACTGGACGCCGCCAGGGAGAAGCTGCCCGCCGGGCTGCGCGAGGCCGCCGGTCAGGTGGACTCCGAGACCCTGGTGAAGCTCGACGGCATCGTGATGGCCGCCGCCGGAGCCGGTGTGGCGCTGGGTATCCTGCCGCGGCTGTCGGCCGCCGTGCTGGCCGCCCAGATGGTCCCGGTGACCGTCGTCGGCCACCGGTTCTGGGAGAAGGAGGGCGAGGAGCGTCAGGGCAACAAGATCCACTTCTTCAAGAACGCCAGCCTGGCCGGCGGGCTGCTGCTGATCGCCCTGGGCGGACGCTCGAAGTGAGTCGGGCCGCCGGGCGGCTCACAGCTGGCTGAGAGCCTGCAGCTGGGCCAGTCCGACTACCGGTGCGGTGGAGGCGCGCAGGACGGCGTCGGCCACCAGCACCGGGACCGCACCGGCCTCGGTAAAAGCTGACAGCTCCTCGGGGGTGATGCCGCCCTCCGGGCCGACCACCATTATCACCTCTCCGGAGGCGGGCAGGTCGGACGGGCGGATCGGGTCGGTGGCGCTCTCGTGGAGGACGAAGGCCCCCTGGGCCGTCGAGATCCGGGAGCGCAGCTGGGCGGTGCTGGCCATCGTCACCGTCGGCACCCGGAACCGGCGCGACTGCTTGGTGGCCTCGCGGGCGGTGCTGCGCCAGCGGTCCAAGGCCTTCTCGCGCTTCTCGGCCCCCCACCGGACGATCGACCGGGATGCCTGCCAGGCGATGATCTCGTCGACGCCGAGCTCGGTGAGGGTCTCGACGACCAGGTCGGCGCGCGGCCCCTTGATGAGGGCCTGGACGGCCACCCAGCGAATCGGGTGGTCGGGGCTGGAGAGTCTGTCGACCACCTCCACCCGCACCGCACTGCGGCTCACCTCGACCGCCGGTCCCCGCACGGCGGTGCCGTGGCCGTCGGTCACCAGCACCGACTCGCCCACCTCGATCCGCCGCACGGTTGCGGCGTGATGGCCCTCGGACCCGGTGATCTCGACGATGTCGCCCGGACCGGCGTCACCGATCTCAGCGATGAAGCAGGGATTGCTCATCCTCCGAAGGCCTCCTTGAGGCGGGAGAAGACCCCCTTCGAACCGGAGGTGTGCACCGAGGCGCGACCCTCGTGCTCACCCCGCGACTCGGCGAACTCTCGCAGCAGGTCCTTCTGGTGCCCGTCGAGCTTCGTGGGCGTCCTCACCAGCAGGGAGACCCCCAGGTCACCCCGGCCGCCGCCGCGCAGCCGCGGGATGCCGCGGCCCTCCACGACGATCCGGGCCCCGGACTGGGTTCCGGCGGGAATCTCCACCTCGACGCTGGACTGGTCCTCGTCCATGTCCTCGCGGTCGGCCTCCAGAGTGCGCACCGAGACCGTGGTGCCAAGCGCCGCAGCGGTCATCGGCACCTCGATGGCCATCTCCAGGTTCGCGCCGTCGCGGCGGAAGACCTCGTGAGGGGCCACCGACAGTTCGACGTAGAGGTCGCCGGCCGGACCGCCGCCGGGGCCGACCTCTCCCTGGGAGTCCAGATGGATCCGGTTGCCGTCGTCGACGCCGGCCGGGATCTTGACGTTGATGGTGCGCGAGGTGCGCACCCTGCCCTCCCCCGAGCACTCGGAGCAGGGGTTCGGGATGACGCTGCCGTAGCCCCGGCAGGTGGGGCAGGGCTGGGTGGTACGGATGTCGCCGAGGAAGGACCGCTGCACGGTGATCACCTCGCCGGCTCCCTCGCAGGTGGTGCAGGTGACCGGCTCGGAGTCCCCGTCGGACCCCTTGCCGTGGCACTTCGGGCAGACCACCGCGGTGTCGACGTCCAGAGGCTTGGTGACCCCGAAGACCGCCTCGGCCAGAGTCAGACGCAACCGGACCAGGGCGTCCTGGCCACGACGCACCCGGGAGCGCGGACCGCGCCGCGACCCGCCCTGCCCGCCGAACGGCGAGCCGCCGCCGAACATCGCGTCGACCAGGTTGGTGAAGTCGAACCCGCCGCCGCCGAATCCGGCGTCGCCGAAACCGCCCGCGCCCTGGTGGGCCGGGTCGCCGCCGCGGTCGAAGACCGCCCTCTTCTGGGGGTCCTGGAGCACCTCGTAGGCCTCCTGGGCCTCCTTGAAGGCCTCCTCGGAACCGGGTCCGGCGACATCGGGGTGGAGCTTCATCGCCTTCTTGCGGTAGGCGCGCTTGATGTCATCGGCACTCGCGTCGCGGGCGACGCCGAGGACCTCGTAGTAGTCACTGCTCATGGGGTGGGGTCATCCTTCTGCCAGGAATCTGCCGACATACCGGGCGATCGCCCGGACCCCGGCCATCGTCGAGGGGTAGTCCATCAGGGTGGGGCCGACGACGCCCAGTCCCGACCGGCCACCGTCGTCACCATAGGTGCTCACGACGACCGAGGTCGACTGGAAGTTCTCGTCGGAGTTCTCGGAGCCGATCCGCACGGTCAGACCTGCCGAACCGTCGGAGGTGGCGTCGCCGAGCAGGCGCAGCAGCACGACCTGCTCCTCCAGCGCCTCCAGAACGGGCTGGATGGAGGTGTGCAGGGTCGGTCCGAAGCGGGTGAGATTGGGCACCCCGGAGACCAGCACCCGTGCCGACGGGTCGGCGGACAGGATCTCCAGGACGCCGGCGGTCACGCTGGCGGCCATCGGCCGGGTGGTCGGGTCGAACTCCTCGAGGAATCCGGACAGCAGGTCGGCAGACTCGGCCGGGGTGCGTCCGACCAGCAGCTGGTTGAGACGGTTGCGCAGCCTGGCCAGCAGGTCCTCGGTGTGGCCGGGAAGCTCCAGGGTGCGCTGCTCGACGGCGCCGGTGGAGGTGATCAGGACGATGAGCACCCGGTCGGCCGACAGTCCGACCAGCTCCAGGTGTCGGATCGACGAGGAGGAGGCCACCGGGTACTGCATGATCGCCACCTGATGGGTGATCTGGGCCAGCAGCCTCACCGTGCGGGTGACGATGTCGTCGATGTCGACCGCGCCGTTCATGAAGCTCGCGATCGCGCGTCGTTCGGGACCCGAGAGGGGTTTGACGGTGGCGATCCGGTCGACGAAGAGCCGGTAGCCCTTGTCGGTCGGGATCCGACCGGCGCTGGTGTGCGGATGGCTGATGTAGCCCTCCTCCTCCAGCGCGGCCATGTCATTGCGCACGGTGGCCGGCGAGACGTGCAGGCCGTGGCGCTCCACCAAGGCCTTGGATCCCACCGGCTCCCTGCTCGAGACGTAGTCGGTGACGATGGCCTTGAGCACGTCGAGTTTGCGATCGTCGAGCACTGCCCCTCCTCACCTCGGATCCCGTGAATTCTGGCACTCTTACAGAGCGAGTGCCAGTCTATCGCGGCGGGCCGTGGTGTTCGCGCCCCGCATCTTCCGTGCCATGCTGGCGGCATGGACATCACAGCCGAGGTCGAGTGGTCGCCGCTGACGGCGAGAGTGTGGACGACCCGCCTGGAGCCCTGCGCGGTGACCTGCGGGCTGGTGATCGGGGACGAGCACATCCTGCTGGTGGACACGGGTTCGACGCCGGAGCAGGGCCGCGCGCTGGCCTGGGGAGCGGCGCGCGCGATCGGCCGTCCGGTGGACCGGGTGGTGGTGACCCATTCCCACGAGGACCATTGCGGCGGGCTGGCCGGGGTGGCCGACGCCGAGGCGTGGATGCACCGAGCGGCGCTGGCGCATCTGGCCGATCCCCCAGCAGTCGCCCACCCCATCTCGCTTCTGGCGTATGTGGATCTGGGCGGGCTGGGGGCCGAGGTGCTCCATCCCGGTGCCGGCCACACCGACGGGGATCTCGTGGTGCGGGTGGCCGGGGAGGATGTCACCTTCACCGGGGATCTGGTGGAGACCTCCGGAGACCCGCAGGCCGACGACTCCACTGACTTCTGGAACTGGCCCTCGGCGGTCGGGTCGATGATCACCGCGACCGACGGCAAGGGGCGCTATGTGCCCGGCCACGGGGATCCGGTGGACGCCGACGCGGTGATGGCCCAGAACGCCGACATCGCGCGGTGCGTCGACCAGGTGAAGGCATCGATGGAGGCCGGGACGCCGGTCGATAAGATCCAGGCCGCCCACGAGTGGCCGTTCTCGAAGGACACGATCAGCGAGTGGATCCCCCGGATCGCCGATCAGCTGGCGGCCCGGGGAATCACCCGGAAGAACCTGCTTCCGTTGAGCAGACGCTGATATTCAGGAGCTGCTGGACGATGGGGAAACCTGGGCAGGGGCATCCTGGCCCGGCCCGCCCGCGTAGCGCACGCGGTACCAGCTTCCATTGATGTCCACATACGATTCCACCGATGGGTCAACCTGGAAGCCCTTGGGCAACGCGACGTCCGTGCTGAGCGCCCTCATCCACACTTCAGTCGTCGTTGACGTGTCGTGAGGCCTGCCGACATCGATCCTCCCCGACTCAGTGTCAATATCGCAGTACCACGGCAGAGTCCCGATGAGTGTCTTCGCCTTGTCAAAGGTCAGTTTCGGCGCATCTTTCACCGCCTCCTTCGTGCAGGCCGGTGACGGGGCCGAGGCACTCGCAGAAGAAGAGCGTGATGCCGAGGACGGACGAGCAGGAGTCCCTTTGTCGCCGGTCCCGGCACAACCCGACGTCACAGTCAAGATAGCAACGGCTCCCAATATTATTTTCCGGCCATGAGACATGCCGGTCACCCCAGCGCCGCCGAAGAATTCCAGGCACGTAGACCCATGAGGTCCGTGCAGTAATAACTCATTCCCTTTGGCCAAGGCTTCGTCCCCTTGACGATCCCCGCCACAGTCATACCGTTGGAGTTCGCGTAGTAGCAGGTCCCTCCTGAATCCCCGCCTCTGAACCCACCCTTATCACGGGTACCGTGATACAACTCAATGAGATGGTTGCTCGTCACCCCATCCACGGTCAGGGACCGACCAGTGCTATTGACCTTGTACCTGCAGATCTGGCCGGACGTGCTCCCTGACGTGCACATCCCATTGCCGAGCGGAAGGGTCGCCCACCGCGCGGCCGTGATGGGATGGCTGTCTCCACTTGACAGCCCACCGCTGAAGACCCGCTTGGCGTAGCTCGATCCCTTGATGAGCTTCCAATCGCCATAGCGGTTGGCATTGCCGGGATAGGCCGTCGTGTACTGCGTGCCCACCACGGAACCGTTGTTGGTGAAGCTGCTCCCCGTGCAATGACCGGCCGTCATCAGCGTATGGACGCCCTTGACCGTGATCGGAATCCCCGATGAGCAGTAGGAATTGCTCCAGCTGAGCCGCCCGCCCATATACCACGGCGACGAATCCGCGAGCCGCGTCGCAGCATCCTGACCTTCGGCACTCGGACGATATGACACAGCGACCGGACTCGACGTCCCCTTCGAGGAGGACGGCACCGACGTCTTGGCTTGAACCCTCTGTGTCAGAGCCGCTTCCTTCACGTCCACCTCAAGTGAGCCGTCATAGATCACCGGTCCCCAACCGACCATGTTGTCGCCCAACCCGAGGCTGACCGCAAGTGTCCGACCCGTGGCTTCGAGATCAGCCAGGGAGTGCGGAACGATATGGGTCTCGATGACAGCCTTCGGATGTTGGGCGCCAATCGCCTTGATGCTCGCCGTCAGCTCCGGCGTGGGATCCGACAGGTAGACCGCGAGGCCCTCATAGTGAGAACAGAACGCCGTACCGGTCGCGTTCCCCGGATGGTCGGCAATCAGGGCCGCGAGATCCTCGCCCATCTCGGTCATGTCCATGGTCGCATCGCCCGTCCAGGTGACCTGCCCGTCGGCATCTCTCGCAATACATGTCTTGTCCGAGGGGGACGGGGACGGGCCAGCCTGGGCCGGCACAGACCCGGCGCCGAGCCCCGCAGCGACCAGTCCGAGAATGGCGAACGGTAGGACGATCCGCTTGTGAAACCTCATGACTCTCCTCTCTGAGAACTGAGTTGTCAGAACAGTAGAGCTGGTCCCCAGCGGCAGGAAGTCGCACAATGGCAACCGTTACCGAACCGTGACGCCGAGCCCTATCAGGGCGTCGGCGACCGCCCGGTACGCCGGCTCGTCGGAGGCCACGATCAACGGGTCGCGATGGAATTCCTTTACTCCGAAATCGTGGCCCGACAAGGTCCGCACGACCCCGCCGAGTTCCCGCAGCATCAATGCCCCGGACAGGTGGTCCCACGGATGGGAATGCAGATACACGGTGGCGTCCACGTCCCCGGTGAGCACTCGCGGGTAATCCACCCCGCAGCACCAGCGCGACCATCCCCAATCCAACCGCGGTCCCGAAACAGATTGCGGGGCCTGCTGAAAGGCCTCGTGGGTCGTCACCGCGATCACAGGATCCCCGGACGACGGCCGAGTGACCTTCTCACCGTCGCGCCAGGTACCGGCTCCCGCCTCGGCGATGTACATGTGCTCGTGCCGCGGCTGATAGATCCAGCCTCGCACCGTCACCCCGGCCCGCACCTCGGCCACCATGACGGCGTGGTCGTCGGACCCGTTGACGAAGTTGCGGGTGCCGTCGATAGGGTCGATAACCCAGGCCAAGGGCGCGTCGGGAAGGCCCGAGAGAACATCAGGGTCGGCGAAGACGGCCTCCTCCCCCACCGCGAGCCCGCCGCCGCGGCCCACCAGCTCGGCGCTCAGCGCCAGCTCGGCCTGCCGGTCGAAGTCGGTGACGAGGTCGCCGGGGTGGGTCTTCTCATGGACCTGGTCCGGATCCAGGTGGCGGAAGTGCGGCTCGACGATGCGCTCAGCCACTCCGCGGATGATCTGCGCCACCTCGTCTGTATCGAGTTCTGCGGTCATCCGGCGTCCTCCATGTGGTCGCAGGTGACGAAGTCGATGAGCCGCTCCATCTCGGTGTTGAAGCGCGGGTCCAGGTCGTGCCAGTCGCGCACCCGGGCCAGCATGGCCTGCCAGGCCTTGCCGACGTCGGACTGGCCCTCGTGGGGAAGCCCGAGCCTTTTCAGGGTGCCGAGCTTGAAGTCCTCGTCCATCGGCACCTCGGGCCAGGCCTTCCGCCCGATCCGCTCGGGCTTGATGGCCTGCCACACGTCGATGAATCGGTGGCCGGTGATCATGACGTAGTCGCCGTAGCCGCCCTTGGCGACCTGGGCGGCGACCCGCGACTCCTTGGTTCCGGCCACCAGGTGGTCGACGAGCACGCCGAGGCGGTGCCCGGGGCCGGGCCGGAACTCGGCGACGATACCCACCAGATCGTCCATGCCGCCCATGAACTCCACGACGACGCCGACGTGGCGAAGGTCATCCCCCCAGATCTTCTCGACCAGTTCGGCGTCGTGGCGTCCCTCGACGTAGATGCGGCTGGGCAGCGCCACCCTCGCGGCCTCGTGCTCGGGGCTGCTGAGGGAGCCCGACGCGGTGTGGGTGCGCCGGGCGGTGCCCTGGCGAGGGGGGATGCACAGGTTGACCGGTTCGCCGTCGATCCAGAATCCCGGGCCGCCCGGGAAGGCCCGCCGGGCGCCACGGCGGTCCTCCAGGATCACCAGACCGTTCTCCCAGCCGACCACGGCACCGACATATCCGGTGGAGGGGTCCTCGACGACCAGGTCCAGCTGGAGGGGCACGTCGGTGCTCCTGGGGCGTCCCTGCTGCTGCCAGCCCGGTTGCAGGACATCGGAACTGTATCGATCAGCCATGCACGCAACCTTAACGGCGCCCCCTGACATCACGAGCCGGGCCATGCGCGCCAGGCGGGCTCCTCGCCGCTCACACCAGCAGGTCGGTGATGATCCGGTCGGCCAGCAGGCGTCCCCTCAGGTTGAGTCGCAGCACCCCGTCGGACTCCTCCCCCAGCCCCTCGGCGGTCACCCGCCGGGCCCGGCCGAGCTCGTCGGCCCGCAGCTCGGCCAGCGGCAGCCCGTCGGCCAGCCGCAGCCTCAGCAGCACGGTCTCCTCGTGGTGCTCCTCGGGGCCCAGCACCTCCCCGTCGTCGACGGGCAGCTCCCCGTCGGCGCACAGTGCCGCGTAGCGCGCCGGATGCTTGACGTTCCACCAGCGGGCCCGGCCGAGGTGGGAGTGGGCCCCCGGACCGATCCCCCACCAGTCATGGCCCAGCCAGTAGGCCATGTTGTGCTCGGCCCGGTGCCGGTCGACCAGGCCGTCGGGGCCGGTGCTGGGCCTCGCCCAGTTGGACACCTCGTAGTTGACGAAGCCGGCCCCGGTGAGGATCTCCTCGCTGGCCAGGTACTTGTCGGCCAGGTCGTCCTCGTCTGTCATCGGCACCTCCCCGCGTCTGATCCGGGCCGCCAGCCGGGTGCCCTCCTCCACGATGAGGGAGTAGGCCGAGATGTGGTCGGGATCGGCCGACAGGGCGGTCCGCAGGCTGGTCCGCCACGACTCGAGGGTCTCCCCCGGGGTGCCGAAGATGAGGTCCAGGGAGATGTCGTCGAAGCCGCAGCGCCGCGCCAGCCGGGCCATCTCCACCGCCCGACCCGGGGTGTGGACGCGGTCCAGCAGCTTCAGGACCGCCCGGTCGGCCGACTGCATCCCCATCGAGAGCCGGTTGATCCCCGCCTCCAGCAGGCCGTCGAGGACCTCCTCGGAGAGGGTCTCGGGGTTGGCCTCGGTGGTCACCTCCGCGCCCGGAGCCAGCCCCCACACCTGTTGCACGTGGCGGACCAGACCGCCCAGCTGGTCGGGGGTGAGCATGGTCGGGGTTCCGCCCCCGAAGAACACCGTGGACGCCGGGCGGGCGTCGTGGCCGGCCAGCGCGGACGCAGCGGCCTCGATCTCGCCGTGCGCGGCGCGCAGATAACGCTGGCCGGCATCGGGCCCCTGACTGGCCAGAACATAGGTGTTGAAGTCGCAGTAGCCGCACCGGGAGGCGCAGAAGGGGACATGGATGTAGACGCTGAAGGGACGGTCGCCGGACCACTGGCCGGCCTCGTCCAGTGGGTGAAATGTCACCGTTGCGGTCCTAAGCTTCGAGTCATGAACTTCTCCCGACGTCACTTCATCACGGGCGCGACCGGTCTCGCCGCAGCTGCTGTCCTGTCCGCCTGCGGCTCGAACTCCGGTGGTGTGAGCACCGGATCGAATGCCAGTGCCTCCGGGGGTTCCGGCTCCGCAAAGCTCATCCAGTGGTACCACGAGTACGGCGAGAAGGGCGTCCAGGACGCCGTCAACCGCTACGCCAAGGCCTACAAGAATGCCGACGTGACGGTGAAGTGGAACCCCGGCACCGACTACATGACCCTGCTGGCCACCACCCTGCTGTCGGGCAACGGCGTCCCCGACGTCTTCGAGTCGGAGAACGGCGCCACCCTGGACATGATCCAGAAGGGCCAGGTCGTCGACCTCACCGACACCATCGGCGACTCCGCGAGCAAGTTCTCCAAGCCCGTCCTGGAGCGGATGACCTACCAGGGCAAGATCTACGCGGCCCCCCAGGTCGTCGACATGCAGATGCTCTACTACCGCAAGTCGGTGCTGGAGAAGGCCAAGGTGGAGCCGCCGAAGACCTTCGCCGATCTGTTGAAGGCCGCCAAGGCCGTGCGGACCAACACCATGGGCGGGTTCTTCGCCGGCAACGACGGCGGCCTGGGAGTGCTGGCCAACATGCTGGTCTGGAGCGCCGGCTTCGACCAGCTCAACAGCGACGACTCCGACCTGGGATTCATGGAGTCCAACTTCCTGGACGGCGTCAACGCCTACCGGGACTTCTACGCCTCCGGCGCCCTGCTCACCAGCGCCTCCAAGGACTGGTTCGACGGCTCCCCCTTCGTCAATGGGGAGACCGCGATGCAGTGGACCGGACTGTGGGCGCTGAACGACATCAAGAAGAAGTGGGGCGACGACTTCGGCGTCCTGCCCTTCCCGGCGATCGGCTCCACCGGCCGCCAGTCGGTGCCCTTCGGTGCCTACGGCTCCTGCGCCGCGGCCAAGGGTGCCAGTAACAATGTCAGCGGCGCCAAGGCCTTCATCAAGTGGCTGTGGGTCGACCAGACCGACAAGCAGATCGACTTCGCGAACTCCTACGGCACCCACATCCCGGCCCGCACCGACCTGGTGAGCCAAGCCTCCCAGATCGCCAGCGGGGCCGGCCGCGACGCGGCCGAGTTCGTCGACAAGCTGGGGCACGCCTCCGGTCTGCTGTGGACCAGCACCATCTCCGACGCCTTCAACGCCGCCCTCACCAATGTCGTCAAGAAGAAGGCCAACGCCAAGACGGAGTTCGCGGCCGTGCAGAAGACCGCCCAGAGCGAGCTGAAGCGCATCAAGAAGTGAGTATCGCACCAGCGGTCCCCACCGGGCAGACCGCCCGCCACAGGTCTTTGTGGGACCGGATCCGCGGACGGCAGGGGCGCAACCTGTGGTTCGCCGTCTTCGTCACCCCCTTCCTGGTGGGGCTGCTGGTGTTCGTCTACGTTCCGATCGTCTGGAGCGCCTATCTGTCCTTCTTCGACGCCCGGGCGACCATCCGGCCGACCCACTTCGTCGGACTGGCCAACTACCGGTACCTGCTGGCAGACCCGTTGTTCCGCGACTCGATGCTCACCTTCATCATCTTCGCGGTGGTCATCGTCCCGGTCACCTATGCCTGTTCGCTGGCCCTGGCGCTGGCCCTGGACAATGTGGGCCGACTGCGCGCCTTCTTCCGGTCGGTGTTCTTCATCCCCACCGCCTGCTCCTACGTGGTGGCCGCCATGGTCTGGCGGCTGTCCTTCTTCAACGGGGCGCGGTTCGGCCTCATCAACTCGGTGCTGGCGAGCCTGGGCCTGGGAACCGTCGACTGGCTCGGCGGCGCGAACTCCTGGTACTGGCTGGCGCTGGTCTCGCTGCGGTTGTGGCTGCAGGTCGGCTACTACATGATCCTGCTCATCGCCGGGCTCAACCAGATCCCGGTCGACACCTATGAGGCGGCCGCCATCGACGGGGCCTCCGGCTGGCGCAGGCTGCGCTACATCACCCTGCCGCAGCTGCGCTCGACGAGCAACGCGGTGCTCATGCTGCTGCTCATCGGGGCCTTCCAGGCCTTCGACGAGTTCTACAACATGCTGTCCACCGCCGGCTCCTACCCGCCGTACGCGCGGCCGCCGCTGCTGCACCTGTACATGATCAGCGTCGGCGGATCCCAGCAGGACCTGGGACTCGGCGGCGCCGGAACGATGATCCTCACCGCCGTCATCGTGGTCTTCGGACTCCTCCAGAACTGGTGGGTCACCCGCGCCGACAGGAGACAGTCATGAGCGAGTCGTCATCGGCCTCCCGGATGGTCCAGGGGAGAGTGGGCCGGATCACCCACGCCGTCAAGGTCGTCCTCCTGCTGGGGCTGTCGGTGGTCTTCCTGCTGCCCTTCTACGTCATCTTCCGCAACGCCTTCACCTCCGACGCCGGGTTCGTCTCCCCGCAGTGGCGCTGGATCCCCGACAATCTCAACCCGTCGGTGATCACCGGCCTGTTCTCCGACTCGGACCTGGGCCTGGCCAGCGCGATGATGCACTCCGCCGTGCAGTCGGTGGGCCAGACGGTGCTCACCGTCATCGTGAGCTTCATGGCCGGCTACGGGCTGGCCAGGTTCACCAACCGGGCCGCCGGGGTGATCCTCAAGCTCACCATCCTCACCCTGATGGTGCCGGCCGCGGTGACCTTCGTGCCGAGCTTCATCATGACCAGCGAGTTCGGCTGGATCGACTCCTACCGGGGCCTCATCATCCCGGTGATGTTCTCGGCCTTCGCCACCTACCTGTTCCGCCAGTCCCTGCTCGGCTTCCCCAAGGAGCTCGAGGAGGCCGCCGAGCTGGACGGCGCCAACCCGTGGACGGTGATGTGGCGAGTGGTGCTTCCCAACTCGATGGGGATCGTCGCCGCCGTGTTCACCATCACCTTCATCGGCGCATGGAACGCCTTCCTGTGGCCGCTGCTGGTGGCCCGCGACAACACCCGGACCATCCAGCTCACGCTGAGCCGGTTCATGACCAGCCAGGGGGTCGACTACGCCCAGCTGTTCGCCGGGGCCCTGGTGGCCATCATCCCGGTGGTGATCGTCTTCCTCTTCCTGCAGCGCTACCTCGCTCAGGCGGTGACCACCTCGGGGCTGGACTGACCGGCACTGGACCTGACCCGGCTCGGGTCCGACTGACCCGGCCGCGGGGCTCAGTCGGCCGACCGGACGTACTCCTCGATCGCCACACCGGACCCGAAGGTCCGGCAGCCGACCAGATCGAAGCGGATCATCGTCGGGTCGGCGGGGCCGAACAGCCGGATCCCGTCCCCGAGCACGATCGGGTTGCGCTTGAGGATGAGCCGGTCGATCTCGGGCAGCAGGGAGCCGGCGAGGGTCCCTCCCCCGCACAGATAGATCCCCAGTCCCGGTTGCTCCTTGAGCTGGCGGACGGTGGCCAGCGGGTCGGCAGTGAAGGTCACCCCCTCGGGTGCCGGTTTGCCGGACCGGGTGGCGACGTACTCCGCCAGGTGGGAGTAGGGCCGGGTGATCCCCTCGCGCAGTGCGATGTCGTAGCTGGCGCGGCCCTGGATCACCGTGTCGAAGCGGTCTCCCGCGGCGCTGAGCCCCAGGGCCGACAGGACGTGGGCCGGTATCGCGTCGGAGAACTCCGAGACCATGGTGGCCACGTGGTCCCCCTCCAGCGGAAAGGCGTCGTAGCTGCCGTCGGGTGCGGCGATGTAGCCGTCGATCGAGACCGCGACGTAGTAGACGAGTTCGCGCATGACACTCCCATCGTCGGTGATGTGTGCTGCTGGATCGTCCAGGGTACTTGACAGACCTTGAACGCGCGTTCAGCATATTGAACGTGAGTTCAACACCAGCGGAGCACGTGAGTTCAACATCGGGAGAGCACGTGAGTTCCACACCTGAGGACCTGCTGCCCAGTGCGCGCATCCGCCTGGCGGCTCTGGAACTGTTCGGCAGCCAGGGCTTCGACAGGACGACGGTGCGTCAGATCGCCGCCCTCGCCGGCGTCTCCCCCGGCCTCGTGATCCACCACTTCGGCAGCAAGCACGACCTGCGGCTGGCCTGCGACGCCTACGCCTGCCAGCTGTTCGACGACGAACGGGTCTTCCTCAAGGACTCCGGCCCGATGCCCAGCCTGGAGAGCTGGGTGCACGACCACCCTGACCTGCAGCCGGTGATGACCTATCTCGTGCAGTGCCTGCGCGGCGGTGGGGAGATGGCCGACCGGGCCTACCAGCTGCTCTGCTCGGTCAGCGAGGACCTGCTCACCGAGGCGGAGAGTCAGGGTCTGGTCCGGCTGCCCGCCGACCGGGAGGCGGCGATCGCCCTGCTGGCCACCTGGAGCGCCGGCCTGCAGATCCTCAGCGACCTGTTCGCCCGCCGTCTGGGCGGCCGGCACCTCACCGATCCCGAGGTGATGCGCCGCTACGCCGTCGCCGCCACTGAACTGCTCAGCAACGGCGTGCTCTCGCCCTCCTACACCGAGACCCTCCGACGGGTCATCGAACCCTCCGACGATCAGGAGTCACGATCATGACTGAACCAGCGATCCGTACCGAGGGGCTGGTCAAGACCTTCGGGCCGGTGCGGGCCCTCGACGGCCTCGACCTCACCGTCCCCACCGGATCGGTCCGGGGATTCCTCGGACCCAACGGGGCCGGGAAGTCCACCACCATCCGCGTCCTGCTGGGCCTGCTGCGCGCCGACTCGGGGACCGTGCGACTGCTGGGCGGGGACCCCTGGTCCCAGGCCCCCGCGCTGCACCGCCGGCTGGCCTATGTGCCCGGCGAGGTGAACCTGTGGCCCAATCTCACCGGCGGGGAGGCCATCGACCTGCTGGGCAGGGCCCGCGGGGGGATCGACGCCGCCCGGCGCGACGCGCTCATCGAGCAGTTCGCCCTGGATCCGCGACGTCGCACCCGCGCCTATTCCAAGGGCAACCGGCAGAAGGTCGCACTCATCGCAGCCCTGGCCAGCGACGCCGAACTGCTCCTCCTCGACGAGCCGACATCGGGCCTCGACCCGCTGATGGAGCGGGTCTTCACCGACCTGATCCGCCAGGAGTCCGGCCAGGGACGCACCGTCCTGCTGTCCAGCCACATCCTCTCGGAGGTCGAGAAGCTGTGCGACTCGGTCTCGATCATCCGCGCCGGGCGCATCGTCGAGACCGGCACCCTGGCCCAGTTGCGCCACCTCCACAGCCTCGAGGTGGTCGCCGAGCTGGCCACCCCGCCCGCCGGTCTGGACCGGCTGTCCGGACTGCACGACCTGTCGGTGGAGGGCACCACCGTGCGCGCCCATGTGGACGCCGACGGCCTGGACGACCTGCTGACCGCGCTGACCCGGTGCGGGGTGCGGTCCCTCACCTCGACTCCCCCGAGTCTGGAGGAGCTCTTCCTCAGCCACTACTCCGATCCCACCGAGGAGGTCTCGCGATGACCACTCTCACCGGGACCGGCCTGTGCCTGCGGGCCGCACTGAGACGGGACCGCCTGTTCTGGTTGTGCTGGATCGTGGTGCTGGCATTGATGCCGGCCTTCACCGCGATGAAGTACGACGAGCTCATCCCGGCCGGCAGCGACCCGCGCCTCACGCTGGCTCCGCTGGCCGCCAACCCGGCGATGCAGGCCCTTCTCGGGCCGGCCTTCGACATCTACACCAAGGGCGGGTTCACCTTCTGGCGGGCCGGCGGGTTCACCGCCATCTTCGCCGGGATGATGACCGGTTTCGCGATCATCCGGTCGACCCGCGCCGAGGAGGAGGCCGGCCGCCTCGAGCTCGTCCGGGCCGGGGCGATCGGACGCCACGCGCCCCTGGTGGCGGCCCTCCTGGAGTCCCTGCTGGGTGCGGTGGCCGCCGGAGTGGTCACCGCCGCGGCCTGCATGGCCGCCGGACTGGGGACCCGCGGGTCGCTGGCCGGCGGGCTGGCCCTGACCTGCTGCGGCCTGGTGATGGCCGGCGCGGGCGCCGTGATCGGCCAGGTCTTCGAGAGTGCCAGGACCGCCAGGGCCTGGACCGTCGGCATCGTGTTCGGCGGGATGTTCCTGATCCGGATGATGATCGACGGGGCCGGGACGGACTCGGGCCGGGCCTGGCTGCGCTGGGCCGTTCCCCTGGAGTGGGGACTGTTGATCCGTCCCTGGGCCGGGGAACGGTGGTGGGTGGCGGCACTGCCTCTCGCCCTCTTCCTGGCCCTGTCCCTGCTGGCCCTGAGGCTGGAGTCTGTCCGCGACCACGGCGCCGGGCTGAGGGCGTCGCGGCCGGGCCGGGCGCGGGCCTCCGTGCTGCTCTCGGGCCCCTTCGGGCTGGCCTGGAGGTTGCAGCGCAACGGCCTGATCGGCTGGGCCATCGGCCTGCTGGTGGGTGCCGCCGGCACCGGCTCGATCGTCAGCCAGACCGGGGCCTCCCTGGCGAGGAACCCGCAGTTGGCCGAGTATCTCGACCGGATGGGCGGATCCCACGACTTCGAGGTGTCCTCCTACGTCGCGATGCTCACCATTCTTGCCGGTATCGCCGGGGTGATGGCCGCCGTCCTCATCGGCAGCCTGCACCGGGAGGAGGCCAACGGCCACCTGGAGTCGCTGCTGGCGACCTCGGTGAGCCGCTGGCGGGCGGCCGCCTCCCATCTGGTGTGGGCGCTGGCGGCACCGGTGGTCCTGATGGTCGGCGTCGGGGCGCTGCTCCCGCTGTCCCAGGCCCGCTCCGACGGCGACTACTCGCTGATCGGCCAGTACGCCCGCTCGGCGGCCGCCCTGGCACCCGGGATGCTGCTGATCTGCGGGATCGCGATGGCCCTGCTGGGGTGGCTCCCCCGGCTGTTCAACCTGGTGTGGGTGGTGATCGGCTGGACCCTGTTCACCACCTGGTTCGCCGCACTCATCAACCTGCCGGCGAGCGTGGCGAGGGTCCAGCCCTGGGGATACCTGTCCTTCCTGCCCCGCGACACGATGGACTGGACCCCCTTCCTGGTGGAGACGGGGATCGCTGTGGTGCTCGTCGGCGTCGGCCTGATCGGCTACCGCCGACGAGACATCACGGCGTGATCGCGTCTCAGCCGTTCTCCAGGGTGGACAGGTCCCCCTCGTCCTCGCCCAGGGCCCGGGCCCTCAGGACCCGGCGCATGATCTTGCCCGACCGGGTCTTGGGCAGCTTGTCGACGAACTCGACGACATCGGGCTTGGCGATCGGCGAGAGGGTCTGGGAGACGTGCTGGCGGATGTCGCCGACCAGCTCGTTGGACCCCTCGTAGCCGGTGTTGAGCACCGCCAGGACGTGGATGGCGTTGCCCTTGACCTCGTGCGGCAGGCCGATCGCCGCGCACTCGGCGACCGCCGGGTGGGAGTTGACCGCCGCCTCCACCTCGGCGGTGCCGATCCGGTGTCCCGAGACCTTGATGACGTCGTCGGTGCGTCCGATGATCCAGACGTAGCCGTCCTCGTCGATCCGCGCCGAGTCGCCGGTGAGATAGACCCCGGGATACTTCGTCCAGTAGGTCTCGACGTACCGATCGGGCTCCTTGAACAGGGTGCGCAGCATCGAGGGCCAGGGGTTCTTGAGGACCAGGAAGCCGTCGGTGCCGGCGGGCACCTCGTGTCCGGCCTCGTCGAGGACCGCCACCGCCTGGCCGGGGATCGGCCGACCCGCCGAACCGGGCTTCTTCGGCATCGCCGGCAGGCTTGTGATCTGCATCGCCCCGGTCTCGGTCTGCCACCAGTTGTCGATGACGGCGCAGCGCTTCTGGCCCACCACCTCGTGGAACCAGCGCCAGGCCTCCGGGTTGAGGGGTTCGCCGGCGCTCACCAGGATCCGCAGGGTCGACAGGTCGTGCTTGGTGACCCAGGCGTCGCCGAACCTCATGAGGGTGCGGATCGCGGTGGGGGCGGTGAACATCCCGTTGATCCCGTAGTGCTCGACCAGCTGCCACCACACGTCGGGGTAGGGGTAGACCGGGCTCCCCTCGGCCATGAAGGTCGTGGCGCCGCGGATCAGCGGGGCGTAGATGACGTAGGAGGTGCCGGTGATCCAGCCCGGGTCGGCGGTGCACCACCAGCGGTCGGCCTCGTGGATGTCCAGGCAGTTCTTCATCGTGGAGGACAGGTGCACCTGGTAGCCGCCGTGGGTGTGCACCGCGGCCTTGGGCTTTCCGGTCGACCCGGAGGTGTAGAGGATGAACAGCGGGTCCTCGGCGTCCACCTGGACGGTCGGGCAGTGGCCCTGGGCGATCGGCAGCCGGGCCAGCTCGTGGTACCAGTGGTCCCGGGTGGGATCCATCGTCACCTCGGAGGCGGTGTTGCGCACCACGATGACGTTCTCGACGGTGGGCGAGAAGCGCACGGCGTCGTCGACGATCTTCTTCATCGGGAAGACCGATCCGTTGATCCAGGAGCCGTCGACGGTGATGACGACCCGGGACTCCGAGTCGTCGATCCGGGCGTTGAGGGCCTCCGAGGAGTAGCCGGCGAAGACCACCGAGTGGATCGCGCCGATCTTGGCGCAGGCCAGCATGGCGAAGTAGATCTCGGGGATCCGCGGCAGGTAGATCGTCACGACGTCGCCCTTGGTGACGCCCATCGACAGCAGGATGTTGGCCATCTGCTCGACCTCGCGGTTGAGCGAGAAGTAGGAGAAGGTCCGCACCTTCGAGGTGTCCTCCCCCACCCAGATCAGGGCCAGCTTGTTGCGCCGGGCGGTGGACAGGTGCCGGTCGATCGCATTGGTGACGATATTGGTGCGCGCCCCGGTGAACCACTTGTAGAACGGCGCCCCGGAGTCGTCGAGCACCTTGTCCCAGGGCTGGGACCACTCAAGCTCCCCGGCCTCCTTCTCCCAGAAGGCGATCGGGTCGGCCGCGGCACTGGCCAGCAGACCCTCCCAGTCCTGGACATTGGCCTGGTCGAGCACCTCCTGGGGTGCCGGAACCAGGGCATTCTCGTCGGGCATTGATCCTCCTTGATCGAAACTGCGGTGAGAGTGATGACGGGATGAGGACCGGCCGGGCGAGACGCCGCCCCGCCGGACATCGCTGCGATCGGGATCGCGGCGAGGAACTGCGCGGCCGGTCAGCTGTTCTCGAGGGTGGACAGGTCCCCCTCATCCTGGCCGAGCGCCCGGGCACGCAGGATGCGGCGCATGATCTTGCCCGAGCGGGTCTTGGGGAGCTTCTCCGGGAAGTCGAAGGAGTCCGGCTTGGCGATCGGCGAGAGGGTCTCGGCGACGTGGTTGCGCAGGTCCTCCTCCAGCTCCCTGCTGGGCTGGACGCCGTTGGCCAGGATCACCGAGCAGTGGATCGCGTTGCCCTTGACCTCGTGGGGAAGGCCGATCGCGGCGGCCTCCACGACGGCCGGGTGGGAGACCAGGGCGGACTCCACCTCCGCGGTGCCCAGCCGGTGTCCCGAGACCTTGATGACGTCGTCGGTGCGCCCGATCACCCAGATGTAGCCGTCCTCGTCGATCCTGGCCGAGTCGCCGGTGAGATAGACCCCGGGGTACTTCTCCCAGTAGGCCTGCCGGTAGCGGTCCGGATCCTTGAACAGGGTGCGCATCATCGCGGGCCAGGGATTCTTGAGGACCAGGAATCCCTCGGTGCCGACCGGCACCTCGTGGCCCGCCTCGTCGAGGATGGCGGCCTGCTGGCCGAACACCGGGCGGCCCGCCGAACCGGGCTTCTGGGGCATCGAGGGGACGGTGGTGATCTGGAACATCCCGGTCTCGGTCTGCCACCAGGTGTCGATGATCGGGCAGCGGCCGCCGCCGACGACGCGGTGGAACCAGCGCCAGGCCTCGGGTTTGATGGGTTCGCCCACCGAGCCGAGCAGCCGCAGGGTCGACAGGTCGTGCTTGGTGACCCAGGCGTCGCCGAACCGCATGAGGGTGCGGATCGCCGTCGGGGCGGTGTAGAAGCTGGTGATCCCGTAGTGCTCGACCAGCTGCCACCAGATGTCGGGATAGGGGTAGGTGGGGTTGCCCTCGAACATGAAGGCGGTGGCCCCGTTGAGCAGCGGCCCGTACACCAGGTAGGAGTGACCGGTGATCCAGCCCGGGTCGGCGGTGCACCACCAGCGGTCCTCCGGCTTCATGTCGAAGGAGTCCTTCAGAGTGGTGTAGGTGCCCACCTGGTAGCCGCCGTGGGTGTGCAGGATGGCCTTGGGCTTTCCGGTCGAGCCGGAGGTGTAGAGGATGAACAGCGGGTCCTCGGCGTCCAGCTGGACGGTCGGGCAGTGTCCCTTGGCGATCGGCAGCCGGGCCAGCTCGTGGTACCAGTGGTCGCGGACGGTGTCCATCGTCACCTCGGTGCCGGTGTTGCGCACCACGACGACGTTCTCGACGCTGGGCGAGTACCGCACCGCGTCGTCGACGATCTTCTTGAGCGGGAAGACCTTCCCGTTGACCCAGGAGCCGTCGGCGGTGATGACCAGTTTCGACTCGGAGTCGTCGATCCTGGTGCTCAGCGCATCGGCGGAGTAGCCGGCGAAGATCACCGAGTGGACGGCCCCGATCTTGGCGCAGGCCAGCATCGCGAAGAAGATCTCGGGGATCCGCGGCAGGTAGATCGTCACCACATCGCCCTTGCCGACACCCATCGACAACAGGATGTTGGCCATCTGCTCGACCTCTCGGTTGAGCGAGAAGTAGGAGAAGGTCCGCACCTTCGAGGTGTCCTCACCGACCCAGATCAGCGCCAGCTTGTTGCGGGTCGCCGAGCTGAGGTGCCGGTCGACCGCATTGGTGACGATGTTGGTGCGCGCCCCGGTGAACCACTTGTAGAACGGTGCCGCCGAGTCGTCGAGCACCTTGTCCCAGGGTTTCGACCACTCGAGCTCGGAGGCCTGGTCGGCCCAGTAGGCCTGCGGATCGGCGGCCGCACGGGCCTCGACGGCCCTCCAGTCCTTCACCCTTGCCCGGTCGACGATCTCGGCGGGGGGCTCGAAGACATCCTGGTGATCTGTCGTCATGTGGTCCTCCTCGACCGGGCATCGTCTGCCTGTGAATGACAGCTCTGAGGTAACCACAGTTCGGGCCGGGTGCTGCCCGAATTGACCAAAGACGTTCGCCATCGGCGTGACGGTGCGCGACGCCCGCCCGACTTGGTCGGGCACGGACACTGGAGACATGAGTCAACTGCAGCCGCGAGCGCCCAGACTGCCCACCACGAGCAACCCCGCGGGACGATCCGCGGCGGTGATGGCGGGGGTGGTCGCGGTGATGTGGCTGCTGGAGATCATCGACGCCGCCACCGGCGGGGCGCTGGACACCCTGGGGATCCACGCCCGGACGGTGGACGGGCTGTGGCAGATCTTCACCGCTCCCTGGCTGCACCACGGCTGGGCCCACCTGGCCGGCAACACGATTCCGCTGCTGGTGCTGGGGTGGCTGGTCCTGATGGACTCCACCCGCACCTGGCTGGTGTCGGCCCTCATCGTCACGGTGAGCTCCGGGCTGTTCGCCTGGGTCGCCTCGCCGAGCGGCAGCGTCACCCTGGGGGCCTCCGGGGTGGTCTTCGGATGGCTGACCTTCCTGCTGGTCAAGGGCATCTTCACCCGCGACATCGGCGACATCGTGCTGGCCGTCATCGTGCTGTTCGTCTACGGCGGGGTGCTGTGGGGGATCCTGCCGACCGCCTCGGGGGTGTCCTGGCAGGCCCATCTGGGTGGGGCGGCCGGCGGCGTCCTGGCGGCCTGGTTGCTGACCCTCACCGAACGCGAGCAGCGCAGCCGGATGATAGCTTCGCGGCCGTGAGCAGCCTGCCCTTCGTCTCCGACACCTTCGACCCCCAGCGGTGGCGCGAGATCGCCCTTCCCGGCGATCCGCTGACCGACATGACCTATCACCGGTTGATCTCGCGGGGGCCCGACGACGGCGCCCCCCGCGGCGAGGACCTGCCGGTGGTGAGGATCGCCCTGGACCGGCCGGGGATCCGCAACGCCTTCCGCCCGCACACCGTCGACGAGCTGTACCGCACCCTGGACGACGCCCGGTGCTCGGCCGACGTCGCCGCGGTGATCCTCACCGGCAACGGCCCCTCGGCGGCCGACGGCGGATACTCCTTCTGCTCGGGCGGGGACCAGCGGATCCGCGGCGCGGCCGGCTACCAGTACGAGACCGATGAGGCGGCCGGGGACGAGGCCCTGTCCACCGATGCCCGGCACCAGAGGCTCGCCAAGGGGCGTCTGGGCCGGCTCCACATCCTGGAGGTGCAGCGGTTGATGCGCGCCACCCCCAAGCCGATCATCGCCGCGATCCCGGGCTGGACCACCGGTGGCGGCCACTCCCTGATGGTGGTCGCCGACCTGGCCGTCGCCAGTCTGGAGCACGCCCGCTTCAAGCAGGTCGACGCCAACGTCGGGTCCTTCGACGCCGGCTACGGGTCGGCCCTGCTGGCCCGTCAGATCGGCGACAAGAGGGCTCGCGAGATCTTCTTCCTGGCCGACACCTACGACGCCGCCCAGGCCGAGCGGTGGGGGGTCGTCAACCGCGCGGTGCCGCACGCCGAGCTGGAGACCACCGCCATCGAGATGGGACTGAGCGTCTCCCGGCGCTCCCCCCAGGCGATCCGGATGCTCAAGTACGCCTTCAACATGGTCGACGACGGGATCGCCGGCCAGCAGGCCTTCGCCGGGGAGGCGACCCGGCTGGCGTACATGACCGAGGAGGCCCAGGAGGGTCGCGACGCCTTCCTGGAGCATCGCGCCCCCGACTGGTCGTCCTACCCCTACTACTACTGAGCTGGCGGGGACTCCGTCCCGATCGAACCAGCGGTCCGCAGAGCGACTACTCGCACCGGCAGACGGAGGTGTCGAGGCCGCCATGCCACAGCGCCCAGATCTGATCGGCGATGGAGGTGTATCTGTCCTCGGGTCCCGCGATCTGGTCATCGAACCACGTCACGAAGACCTGGTGGACCAGTGATCGAGTGTCTGCGGCGTCCTGGGCATCGGGCAGGCGATCGATGATCTCGTCGGCCTCACTGTCGTACTCGTCGACGTGCGGTTCGACGACGATGCCGATGGGATCGGCGTCGAAGAGAATCCGCGACACCCGCGCTGCCAGCTCCCGGCGACAAGGCCCGTCCATGGGCCCAGCCTGCCATCTGTGCGAGGATCTCATGGTGAATCTGCTGTCGAATGCCCGGGTGGTGCGGGTCGAGCGCACCGTCGAAGACGTCTCCTGGCTGATGGGCCGCCTGACGGCTGTCCTGGACGGCACGACCCGGTCGGTCCTGGTGCCGGTCGGCGGCGATGAGATGCCGCCGGCGGTCGTCACCGATCTGGAGACGCGCGCGGCCCGTGACCTGGACGACGTCCGGCTCATCGTGCGCACCTCGGGGTCGACCACCGGACACGGGCGTCTCGTCGGGTTGTCGGCGGCCCAACTCACCGCCTCGATCGGTGCCACCGACGACCGGATCGGCGGACCGGGCACCTGGGTGCTGGCCCTGCCTCCCCACCACATCGCCGGCCTCCAGGTGGTGGCCCGCTCGGTACTGGCGGGCACCACTCCGCAGGTGCTCACCGGCTCCTTCGACCCCGAGTCCCTGGCAGCAGGGGTCGATCACGCACTGTCCCGCGACCCGCACGGCCGGGTCCACGTCTCCCTGGTGCCCACCCAGCTGGTCGACGCGCTGGCCTCGCCGCGGTGCCTTGAGGCACTCGCGCAGTGCACCTCGGTGCTGGTCGGTGGCGCCGCCGCCGGCCCCGAGCTCCTCTCCCGGGCCCGGCAGGCCGGAATCGGTGTGCGGGTGACCTACGGCATGAGCGAGACCTGCGGCGGATGCGTCTATGACGGTCTTCCGCTGGAGGGGGTCCGGGTGGAGATCGACCAGGAGCACCGGGTGCGGCTCGGCGGCCCGATGGTGATGAGCGGCTACCTGGACGCTGATCTGGGGATCGGGGAGCGGGACGGGACCCGCTGGTTGACCACCAGCGACCTCGGCCACCTGGATGCCGGCGCACTGGTCATCGACGGCCGGGCCGATGACGTCATCGTCACCGGTGGCCTCAAGGTCAACGCCTCCGAGGTGGCCCAGGCCGTCCGCGACACCGGGATGGTGAGCCGGGCGGCGGTGCTCGGTCTGGACGACGAGCGCTGGGGGCAGCTGGTGACCGCTGTGGTGGTCCCCTCCCCCAGCTGGACCTCGGCCCCCCAGCTGCGCGAGGCGGTCGCCTCCCGACTGCCCAGAAGCCATGCACCGCGGATGGTGGTGACCGCCGAGGATGTGCCCATGCTGGCCTCCGGGAAGGTCGACCGGATCGGGCTGCGGGAACTGGCCGAGAGGGCCCGCGACGAGGGCCGGGCGTGGAGCCGGGACTGAGAACCTAGAATCTGCACACGTGCCCGCCACCCAGACATCAGTGCTTCTCAGCACGGAGCTGCCCGACTCCCGGTTCCTCGCCGAGGTGCCCGGCGCGGACTGGCTGTCGGCCGTCGCGCCGCTGCTGCCCGCCTCCGTCGAGCGGCCCTGGGTGTGGGTCTCCCCCCAGGCCGATGCGGCCCCGGCGGTGCTCGGCTGGGGTGAGGCGGCACGATTCAGTGCGAGCGGACACCAGGGGGTCCAGCACGCCTGGCAGGAGTTCAGCCGATGGGCCCGACAGGTCGGCGCCGATCCCCTGGCCCTGGGATCCTTCCCCTTCTCCCGTCGCCAGCAGGGCGACCTGGTGGTGCCCGCCGTCACCGTTCTGAGGAGGGCCCCCGGCCGGCCGACCGAGGTGATCGCGGCACCCGGGACAGCGATGCCGATCCCCTCGCCGATCGCCCCGGCGGCCTCCCTCACCCTCACCGAGACGCCCCGGCCGGGAGCTGAGCAGGCCTGGCTGCGGGCCGTGCAGGCCGCCATCGGCAGTCTCACCCTGGACTCGCGGATCCAGAAGGTGGTGCTGGCCCGCGCCGTGGAGCTGTCAGCCTCCCGGCCGGTGCGTCAGCTTGCGGTGGCCGCCGCCCTGGCCGCGCGGTTCCCCGGCTGCTGGACCTACGCCCATGACGGGCTGGTGGGCGCCACCCCGGAGCTGCTGGTCGACCTGCGCGGCGGCCGGTTCCGGTGCCGGGTGCTGGCCGGAACCCGCAAGCCGGCCTGGTCCGAGGAGTTGCTGAGCGATCCCAAGGAGCAGCGCGAGCACGCTCTGGCGGTGGCCTCGGTCACCTCGGCGCTGGCGGGCGACGGTATCGAGCCGCTGGTCGACGGGCCCTTCCTGCTGAAGCTGCCCAATGTCACCCATCTGGCCACCGACATCACCGCCGAGGTGGGTGGTCGGGCCAGCGCCGCCCGGATCGTCGACGACCTGCACCCCACCGCCGCGGTGTGCGGCACCCCCCGCGAGGAGGCCTACCGGATCATCGGGCGGGTCGAGGACCTGGACCGCGGCCGGTTCTCCGGCCCGGTCGGATGGATGTCGGCCGACGGCTCGGGACAGTGGGGCATCGGTCTGCGCTGCGGACAGTTCGCCCCCGGCTCCCGGCAGGTCCGGGTGTTCGCCGGGGCCGGCATCATGCCCTCCTCCGATCCGGCCAAGGAGTGGCTGGAGACCGGAGCCAAGATGGAGGCCTTCCTCTCGGTCCTGAACTGAACCGAGCTGACTGACCGACCTGGCTGAACCGAGCTGGCTGTACCGAGTTGACTGACGGGACCTCTGCCGACGGAGGCCCTCTCAGGGCCCATCTCCGGCGCCCGGCGGCGACGGTGAGGTCTCGTGCAGGCCCGACTCGTCCATCGTGACCCAGGTGTCGATGCCGAGGCGGTCCAGGACGTGGCTGTCGTGGCTGACGACGATGAGTCCGCCACGGTAGCCGGCCAACGCATCGACGAGTTCGTCGACGCTGTGGAGGTCCAGATTGTTGGTCGGCTCGTCGAGGACCAGCAGCTGGTTCGGCGGATCGGCCAGCAGCAGGGCGGCCAGGGCGACCCGGAAGCGCTCCCCTCCCGACAGGTCCCCGACCCTCCGGTCGACGGCCTCGCCACGGAACAGGAACCTGGCCAGTCCCGCCCGCAGATCCCCTTCCGGCGCACCGGGGGCGGCAGCGCGCACCGTCTCCAGAGCCGTCGCCCCGTCGTCGAGATGGTCGAGACGCTGAGGCAGGTATCCGATGCGATCGGTGAGACCCTCGGCCCGCATCCCCTGCCATGGGGCACCCTCGGGGCTCATGAGGGTGTTCAGGAGTCGGGTCTTTCCGACGCCGTTGCGCCCGGTGAGGGCCAGGTGCTCCGGCCCCTGGAGAATGATCCGGTGGCCGTGACGGTCCCTCAGTTCGGCGAGCCGACGACCCGAGGGCACGTCGGGGTCCGGAAGGGCGATGGTGATGGTGGGGTCGCGGCGAATGCGCTCCTCCTGCTGCGCGACGGCCCGTCTCGCGGCCTCCACCGAGGCATCCAGCCTTCCGCGCAGCTTCCCGGCCGAGACCTGGGCCTCCTGCCTGCGGTTGTTCATGATCATCTTGGGCCTGCGCTTGTTCTGGTAGTCGGTGCGGGCGTAGCACCGGCGCCGGGCCAGTGTCGTCTGGGCCTCGACGCGTTGGCGCTGCTCGGTGCGCAGCTGCTGCTCGGCCGAGCGCAGGGCCTGCTGGGCGGCGGCCTGTTGGTCCGCCAGGTGGTCCTGGTAGTCGTCGTAGGGTCCGCCGAACAGGGCGAGAGTGCCGTCGCGCAGCTCCGCGGTGGTGTCCATCAGGTTGAGCAGCTCGACGTCGTGGCTCACCACGATCAGCGTCCCCCGCCACGAGGCGATCGCCTCGTACATCAGACGCCGCGAGTCCCGGTCGAGATTGTTGGTCGGTTCGTCGAGCAGCACCACCTCATGGCCGGCCAGCTGGAGGCCGGTCAGCGCCGCCAGCACCGTCTCCCCGCCCGACAGGGTGCCCACTCGCCGGTCCAGGCCGATTCCGGGCAGGCCTATTCCGGGAAGACCGATCCGGTCCAGCGCGGCCAGGCTGCGGGCCTCGACGTCCCAGTCCTCGGCCAGGGTCTCGAAGTGGGCGGGGTCGGCGTCCCCCGACTCGATGGCGCGCATCGCCGCCAGGCGGGCTGCGACCCCGAGTAGATCGGCGACCGTCGATCCGGTCTCCAGGATCAGGTGCTGGGGCAGGCGTCCGACCTCTCCGGTGACCGTCACGCTCCCCGAGGTCGGGGCGAGATTGCCCGCGATGAGGCGCAGCAGGGTGGTCTTGCCGGTGCCGTTGGAGCCGATCAGTCCGGTTCTTCCGGCGGTGAAGCTGGCCGACAGCTCATGCAGGACGGTGCTGCCGTCGGGCCAGTGGAATGAGAGGTGCGCCAGCGTCACGGCCGGCGTGCGGGTGGAGGACATGGGACTCCCGGGTTGTCAGTGGAGACGCTGACAACGGAGCCCCCGGATCCGGGGCGATCGACGACGTCAGCGCGCGATGGACGCGGTCAGACGGTCGCGGATCAGCATGACTGGAGTCCTCCCCGGGGAGATCAGAACACCGTCGAGGCTACCAGGGGTTCCTCAGGAGAGTCCGGTGAGCAGGGTCACCTCGACGATGCCTCGCCCGGTCACCGGACGCTCCAGAACGGCGGGCAGGCCGTCGACGTCGACCCGCTGGAAGTCGGCCCCCAGCGCCGCGGCCAGGTGGGCGAGGTCGATCCTCTGCGGGGTGAGGAAGAACCTCTCCAGGACGTCGTGGGGGGCCCGGGCATGCTCCAGGCCGGCAAAGATCGCCCCGCCCGAGTCGTTGAGAACGATCACCTGGACGTCGGCCTGACACTCGCGCCGCCCGGTCAGCAGACCGGTGGCGTCGTGGACGGCGGTGAGGTCGCCCACCACCGCGCGGACCGGACGGCCCAACCCCGTCGACAAGCCCACCGCCGTCGAGACGGTGCCGTCAATACCGGCCAGCCCACGGTTGGCCACCGCTGTCGGAGCCACCGCTCCGGGCACGGCGTGCCGGTCGAAGGAGCGGATCACCGCCGAGGCGCCGATCATCAGAGCCGGTCCTCCGGGAGTGCAGGAGGCCTGCCAGATCATCGCGGCGGCGCGGTTCTTCTCAGCGGCCGCCCCGGAGGCGCCGTCGACAGAGCCGTCTGGAGAGCCGCCATCCGGGTGGTCCGTGCGGTGGTCGGCACTGTGCCAGCGGTCCAGCCAGGACTCGTCCTCCCCCCTCGCGCGGATCTTCCCGGGGGCGGCGACCGGCCGTCCCACCCCGGCGACATCGGTCCACCGCGGGGAGTCGGTGATGACGGTGATCGGGATGTCGGTGCGGGCCAGTAGTCGCGAGACCGGCCGCGACAGGGTCGGATGGCCCAGCACCAGGACCCCCTCGATGTCGTCGGCCAGTGAGGTGGAGAGCAACCCTTGGTAGTCGACAAGGGCGGTGCGACCCGACCGGGCACCCGAGCTGGGTTCGGCCAGCAACGGCCATCCGTGCTCCTCGGAGAGCTCCCGGGCCCGTCCCCCCGCGGCGTCTCCGGCGACCACGACACTGCGGGCCGGCATCTCGACGAGCGGCCCGACGGGCTCAACCCGTCGTGCGGGGGTCGAGACCTCCGGTGGCTGACCGGGGAGCCACGCCCGGTCGGGCACCAGGGGGTCGCGGAAGCAGACATCCAGGTGCACCGGTCCGGGGTCCGCGCTGAACTCGCCGGTGGCGGCTGCCATCGTGCGACCGACCAGCCCGTCCAGCCGCGAATCGGCCGGGTAGCCGGCCGGAAGTGTGGCCGAGAACCGGGTCGCGGAGCCGAAGATCCCCTCCTGGACGGTGGTCTGGTTGGCCCGGGTGTGCCACATCTCGTGGGGCCGGTCGGCGGTGAGCAGCAGCAGCGGGACGCCGGCGGCATCGGCCTCCAGCACCGCGGGATGCAGGTTCGCCACCGCGGTGCCCGAGGTGGTCACGACCGCCGCCGGGGTGCTGCGGCCCTGCAGGACGGCGGCGCGGGACAGGCCCAGGGCCATGAATCCGGCCGTGCGCTCGTCGAGGCGGACGTGGACGCGCAGCCAGCCGGCCTGTTCGGCGGCGGCCAGGGCGTATCCCAGGGGTGCGTCGCGGGATCCGGGACAGTAGACGACCTCTCGCAGTCCTCGGGAGACCAGGGCGCGGATCAGGTACCGGGAGCGCAGTGCGGACTCGACCTCGGAGGCGGACCCTGTCTCGGATGGCCCTGTCTCGGAAGGCTGGGCCTCGGAGGGCTGGGTCTCAGGCATCGACGACCTCCAGCATCGCGTCCAACCGGGCCGCCCAGCGATCGCACAGCTGCGGGTCCCCCTCGGCGGCGTCGGCCTGGTCGACCTGGCAGCGGCGGACCGGGATGGAGCCGTCGACCGGGGTCATCGGGTCGGCGGTGACATCGCCGGTGAACAGTCGGGTGGTGGCCAGTCCGCAGGCGTGGTCGAGGTCGGGAAGGGCGGCCGCCAGATGGGAGGCCAGCCCGATCCCGACGCTGGTGTCCAGGGCCGAGGAGACGACGGCGGGCAGGCCGGCCTGTTCCACGACGTCCAGGGCTCGACGCACCCCGCCCAGGGGCTGGGCCTTGACGATGAGGATGTCGGCGGCGTGAGCGCGGGCCACCGCGACCGGGTCCTCGGCGCGGCGCACCGATTCGTCGGCGGCGATCGGGACGTCGACGGCCCGTCGCACCCGGGCCAGGTCCTCGACGCCGGGGCAGGGCTGCTCGGCGTACTCGAGTCCCCCGGCGGCCCGGTTCAGCTCTGCGATGGCGCGCACCGCGGTCTCGACGTCCCAGGCGGCGTTGGCGTCGACCCGGATGAGACCCTCGGGGCCCAGGGCGTCGCGGACCGCCTCGAGACGGGCGCAGTCGGAGGCCAGGTCGGTGCGCGGGTCGGCGACCTTCACCTTGGCGGTGCGGCACCCGGATCCCGCCACCAGCCGGTGGGCGAGCTCGGGGTCCACCACCGGCACGGTGACGTTGACCGGAATCCGGTCGCGGTGCGCCTCCGGCAGGGACGCCGTCGCCCCCTCGATTCCGGCCCTCAGCCAGGCCGACGACTCGGCGGGGGCGTAGTCCCAGAACGGGGAGGTCTCCCCCCAGCCGGCCGGACCGTGCAGCAGCAGGCCGTCGCGCACGTCGATGCGCCGGAACCGGACGGTGAGCGGCACCCGGTAGACCAGCACCCGGTCTATCCCCCGCTCGGCGAGAGATCTGGGCACGGCGAGCGGGTGAAGCGCAAGGGATCCGGTCACGGCGCCATGGTAGGCCCCGGCATGACTCACTTGGTGTCGGTGGCCTCACCGGTGCGAAGGGCCGCGACGAAGGCCTCCTGGGGCACCTCCACGGAGCCGACCATCTTCATCCGCTTCTTGCCGGCCTTCTGCTTCTCCAGCAGCTTGCGCTTGCGGGAGATGTCGCCGCCGTAGCACTTGGCCAGGACGTCCTTGCGGACCGCGCGGATCGTCTCGCGGGCGATCACCCGGGCGCCGATGGCCGCCTGGATGGGCACCTCGAACTGCTGGCGGGGAATGAGTTCGCGCAGCTTGCCGGCCATCGCGACCCCGTAGGCGTAGGCCTTGTCGCGGTGCACGATCGCCGAGAAGGCGTCCACCGGGTCCCCGGCCAGCAGGATGTCGACCTTCACCAGGTCGGAGGCCTGCTCGCCGGCCTCGTGGTAGTCCAGCGAGGCGTACCCCTTGGTGCGCGACTTCAGGACGTCGAAGAAGTCGAAGACGATCTCCGACAGCGGCATCGTGTAGCGGATCTCCACCCGGTCGGCCGACAGGTAGTCCATCCCCTTCTGGACCCCGCGGCGCTGCTGGCACATCTCCAGGATCGGGCCGATGAACTCGGCGGGGCTGAGGATGGTGGCGTCGACCACCGGCTCGTACACCTCGGCGATCCGCCCCTCCGAGGGGTACTCGGAGGGGTTGGTGACCCGCACCTCGGAGCCGTCCTCCATCACCACCCGGTAGACCACTGAGGGGGCGGTCGAGATGAGGTCGAGGTCGAACTCGCGCTCCAGCCGCTCGCGGACGATCTCCATGTGGAGCAGTCCCAGGAATCCGACCCGGAAGCCGAACCCCAGCGCAGTGGAGGACTCCGGCTCGTAGACCAGCGAGGCGTCGTTGAGCTGGAGTTTGTCCAGGGCGTCGCGCAGCTCGGGGAAGTCCTTGGCGTCGATCGGAAACAGTCCGGAGTAGACCATCGGCCGCGGTGGCGCGTAGCCGCCCAGATCGGTGGCCGAGGGGTCCAGGGCCCGGGTGACGGTGTCGCCGACCCGCGACTGGCGGACGTCCTTGACGCCGGTGATGAGATATCCGACCTCGCCGGCCCCCAGCCCCTCGGAGGGCACCATCTCCGGCGAGATGACCCCCATCTCCAGCACCTCGTGGGTGGCGCGGGTGCTCATCATGAGCACCTTGTCGCGGCTGCGCAGCTCCCCGTCGACCACCCGGACGTAGGTGACGACGCCGCGGTAGGTGTCGTAGACCGAGTCGAAGATGAGTGCCCGGGCCGGACCGTCGTCACGGCCGGCGGGGGCCGGCACCCGGGCGACGATGGTGTCGAGCAGCTGGTCGACCCCGACTCCGGTCTTGGCCGAGACCCTCAGCACCTCGGAGGGGTCGCAGCCGATGATCCCGGCGATCTCCTCGGCGTGCTTGTCGGGCTCGGCGCCGGGCAGGTCGATCTTGTTGAGCACCGGGATGATCTCGAGGTCGGCCTCCAGGGCCAGGTACAGGTTCGCCAGGGTCTGGGCCTCGATCCCCTGGGCGGCGTCGACCAGCAGGACCGCTCCCTCGCAGGCCTGCAGGGACCGCTCCACCTCGTATGTGAAGTCGACGTGGCCGGGGGTGTCGATCATGTTGAGGATGTAGTCGCAGTCACCGGTGCGCCAGGGCATCCGGACCGCCTGGGACTTGATCGTGATCCCGCGCTCCCGCTCGATGTCCATCCGGTCCAGGTACTGGGCGCGAGCGCTGCGCTCGTCGAGTACTCCGGTGAGCTGCAGCATCCGATCGGCCAGGGTGGACTTGCCGTGGTCGATGTGGGCGATGATGCAGAAGTTGCGGATCACCGACGGGTCGGTGGACCCGGGGCGCGGCGCATTCTCGACGGTGGACGCAGGCATCTGCTCCCTCAGCGGTTCAGAATCAGTATCAGTGGGCTCCGCACAGTCTCTCACGGGCCGGGGATTTGGTGGCCTGTCGGGCCGCTGGTAATGTTCTCTGTCGCGTCGTCTGTCGGCGCTTTCCCAGATTCATCGAGTGAAAACAGAGGCTGCCCAGTGCCCAACATCAAGTCGCAGGTCAAGCGCGTCAAGACGAACGAGAAGGCCCGTCTGCGCAACAAGGCCGTCAAGTCCGCTCTTCGCACCCACGTGCGCAACTTCCGTCGCGCCGCCGAGGCCGGCGACCAGGAGAAGGCTCTCAGCTACGCGAAGATCGCCAACCGTCAGCTCGACAAGGCGGTCTCCAAGGGCGTCATCCACCAGAACCAGGCCGCCAACCGCAAGTCGGCCATCTCCAAGAAGCTCAACTCGCTGGCCGCCTGAGCCGGCTCCCGAGCGGATCCACTGCTCACAGCGCCTCGACCCACTGGGTGGTCGGGGCGCTTGCCGCGCCCGGAAACGGCGTGACTCCCTGATGTCGGGATCGTGACGCTGTCCGCAACCTCGGCGCGCTGCCGTTCGGGGCGCGGATGCGGCTGTTCACAGGACCCATCAGACCGTTCCGGAACACGGCCGGGACCGGATCAGGAGCGCCGCGACCCCCGACGTCGCAGGCCGTTGATCTGCAGCAAAACGGCCTCCAGGGCGTACCCGGCGTCGACGGCGGCGCCCTTGACGGCCGCGTCGGCCCGGCCCACCGCGGTGATCGCCCTGGCCAGACCGAGGCTATCCCATCCGCGCGAGGTGCGCGACAGGTCCTTGATCCGCCCCATCGGCACCCCGATCGCCCTGGACATGTCCAGATCGCTCATCCTCGAGGTCCGCAGGTCCAGGTAGAGCCCCAGTCGGCGCAGCCCCAGGGCCAGCGCCGAGGTTACCTGCACCGGGGCGGTGCCGGTCGACAGCGCCCAGCGCAGCTGCTCCAGGGCCCGTGACAGGTCACCGGCCAGCACGGCGTCGCTGACCACATACCCCTTGACCTCGGCGCGCCCGCCGAAGTAGGTGGTGACGATCGCCGGGCTGATCCGGGTGGTGTCGGCGTCGGAGGCCACCTGGGCCAGTGCCGTCGCCAGGGTGCGCAGATCGTCGCCCAGAGCCATCTGGAGGGCATCGGCGGCGCCGGCCTCCAGGACCAGTCCGGTGGAGTGGGCCTCGGCCGCGATGAACTTCGGCACATCCCACGGCCTGGGGGCGGCGGCGTCGATCCTCTCGACCCCCGCCTTGCGCAGCCGGTCGACCAGGCCCTTGCCCTTGACACCGCCGGGGTGGACCAGGATCAGGCACAGGTCGGGGCCGGGGTCGGCGGCGGCTGCGGCGACCATCTCGAACAGGTCCTTGTCGATGTCGCAGATCTGGTCGACCACCAGGGCGGTGGCCGTGCTGAACAGGGATCCCCCGCTGGCCTCCAGGAAGTCGGCGCCGGTCATCCCGGTGCCGGTGAGCCGGACCACCTCGACCTCGGGTCGCTCGGTGCGGGCGGCCGCCACCCGTTGGTTCACCGCCCGCTCGCTGAGCAGCGCCTCGGGGCCGTGCACCAGCAGGGTCCGTCCGAAGACGGAGCTGTTCTGGCTCGCTCTCCTGCCGCCTCGTCCGGTCACGGAGCCCAGCATGCCAGCTGTCACCGACAGTTCTGCACTCAGTGCCGGTGCAGCCAGATGAGCCGCCTCTGCAGCAGGTGCATTGGCGCGGCGTCATTCTTCTCCCCGGGGATCTCCCGGTAGAGCTGGCCCCAGGCGGCCTGCGGGGTGAGCCGGTGGTCGCGGGCGAAGTCCTTCAGGGCGGTGGAGATCTCCCGGCGCATCTCGTGGGGGTCGGTGATCTCGTCGTAGACGGATCCTCCGGCATGCTGCAGGGCGATCAGGTCCTCGCGCCTCTCCTGCCTGCTGAGGGCCTCCTGGCTGGCCCGTCGGGCGCGTCTGACCGAGGCCACCTTCTTGGCCTTCTCGGCGCGCGCCTGCTCGTCTCGGGCCAGCAGGGCCCTCTCCTGGGCGGGGGTCAGCAGCCCGTCGAGGGCGAAAAGTCCGCCGTCGGAGGGTTCGGTGGCGGTCTCGATGACCTCCCCGAGGATGGCGTCGGAGGCGACCGCCTGCCATCCGGGGCCTCCCTCACCGGGCTCGTTGCGCTCGCGCTCGGCCTCCTCCAGCGGGTCCCCCTCGGTCGGCGGGGCGATCACGTGGTCGCGCTGCTCCTCCATCTCGGCGGCCAGGTCGAGCAGTCTGCTCACCGCGGGGAGGAAGACGGTGGCCCGCTCCCGCCGGTTGCGGGCGCGCACCACCCGGCCGACCATCTGGGCGAAGAAGAGCGGGGTGGAGGCGGTGGTGGAGTAGATGAGGACGGCGGCGTCGGGGACGTCGACCCCCTCGGTGATGAGGCGGACGCAGACCGCGCAGATGGTGTCGGGGTCGTCGCGGTAGTCGGCGAGTTTGCGGGCCGAGGCGGCGTCATCGGAGACGATGACGCTGGCCCGGTTCCCGGTGACCTGGTTCCACACCTCGGCGTACTCCTTGGCGACCTCCTGGTTGGAGGCCGGGATGAGGACCTTGGCGTGCGGGATCTGGCCGGAGTCGCGCAGTCGGTTGACCCGGGCCCAGGCGGCAGCCATCACATGGGCGATCCACTCCCCGTCGGGGTCCAGTGCGGTGCGCCAGGCCATCTCCTCGGAGCTGCGGGTGAGTTCGGAGTCGCCGAGAATCGCGGTGTGCTCCTCGCCGACCGAGTCGTTCCAGGTGGATCGTCCCGAGTAGGTGGCGAAGGTCACCGGGCGCACGACGCCGTCGTGCAGCGCCTCGGCGTAGCCGTAGGTGTGGTCGGCGACCGACTCCAGGACCCCCTCCCCGACGTCCTCGTAGTGGACGTGGGCGATCTTCGCGTCGTCGGAGCGGAACGGCGTCCCGGTGACCCCGAGGCGTCGACGGGCGTGGGAGAAGGCGTCGATGACGCCGGCCCCCCAGCTCATCTGGTCGCCGGCGTGGTGGATCTCGTCGAAGATCACCAGGGTGCGATGTGTCTCGGCGCGCGCGGCGTGCAGGGCGGGCTTCTGGGCCACCTGGGCGTAGGTCACCACGCAGCCGTGGGCGTCGGAGGGCAGCCGCTCGGAGTTGGGGGTGTCGCGCAGGTCCAGTCCGAGGGCACCGGCGGCCCCGATCCACTGGGTGCGCAGGTGGTCGGTGGGGCACACCACGATGACCCGATCGATGACGTGGGTCTGCCACAGGTGGGCGGCCACGGCCAGGGTGAAGGTCGTCTTGCCGGCTCCCGGTGTGGCGCACTCCAGCCAGTCGGTGGGATCGGCGGCGATGTACCTGTCAAGGGCCTCGCGCTGCCAGGCGCGCAGTCGGACCGGCATTCTGGGGCCCTTGGCCGCAAACCGTGAAACCACCTGTCCCCTTCCCGAGGTTCTCGTCATGAGGTGTGACACCAGCGGACAAACCTAGCTCATCGATCGCCTCATCGCCGCGTCCTGGTCACCACCTGGTGCTGGTGGGACTCGACGGTCACCGTGCCCTGCTGGTCGGTGCGGCGCACCTCCATGCCGAGCCGGCCGGCCAGCCTGAGGGCGCCGGCCGCCGGGTGCCCGTAACTGTTGTCGAGCCCCGACGAGGCGATCGCCAGGCGGGCCCCGGTGGCTCTCCAGAAGGCCTCGTCCTGGCGGCCCGATCCGTGGTGGGGCATCACCAGGACCTGTGCCTGCAGGCTTCGCCCCGAGCCCTCGGCCCAGCGCCGGGCGGCCTGCTGGGCCAGCGGCTCGATGTCCCCGGTGAGCATCGCGGTGAGCTCGGGGGTGCGGGCGCGCACCACCACCGAGGAGTTGTTCTCGGCCGATGACTCCCCCGACCCAGCGTCCTCCTCACCGTCGACCGGCCCCGACCAGAGCACCTCCAGGTGCACCTGGCCGACCTGGACGGTGTCTCCGGGCACCGCCGCCCGCAGCCGGACCCCGGCCCCGGCCGCGCTCCTGAGGACCCGTTGCGCCTCGGCCCTGGGGGAGGCCAGCGGGGAGACCAGCACGGTCTGCACCCCGGAGCGGGCCAGCACCGCCTCGGTGCCCCCGACGTGGTCGGAGTGGAAGTGGGTGAGCACCAGCACCGGGACCTGCCGGACGCCGAGCTCGTCGAGGCATCGGACCATCGGTTCGGGTTCGGGGCCGGTGTCGACCAGGACGGCGGCCGCCGGGCCGGCGCGGACCAGCACCGCGGTGCCCTGGCCGACGTCGCAGACCCCCAGCTGCCAGTCGCCGGGCCAGCCGGGGACCGGGGGTCGCACCACGGTGGCCAGCACCACCAGGATCGCGGTGACCAGGGCCCGCAGCCGTCGGGCGAGCAGCCACGGGGTGATCATCCCGATGCCCAGGCACAGCCCGGCCAGAACCACCAGGAGAACCGGCCTGGCCGGCCACTGGAGGGCTCCGGCCGGGGCCGCGGCGCCGGTCCTGGCGATCCACAGGATGGGGGCCACGCACCAGCCGGCGAGCCATCCGGCGGGGACCCCCAGTGGCGCCCAGACCGCCCCGAGCAGGGCCGCCGACATGCCCAGGGTGGTGGCCGGGGCGACGAAGGGCGCCGCGGCGAGGTTGGCGAGCAGGCCGGTGGTGCTCACCTGCCCCGACAGCCAGGTGATGATCGGCTGGGTGGCCAGCTGCGCGGCCCAGGGCACCGCGACCGCCCGGGCCAGGTTGAGAGGCGCCCAGGAGGCCATCGCCGCGGCCCAGCCGGCGGTCCACCACAGGATGCCGGCGGTGGCGCTGACCGACAACCACAGTCCCACCGACCGTGACAGCCAGGGGTCGGCGATCATCAGTCCCACCACGGCCACGCACAGGGCGCGCAGTCCCGCGGCCCGGTCGAAGGCCAGTCCTACCGCCGCCAGGGTGACCACCCCCATCGCCGCGGCCCGGACCACCGAGGGTTCGGAGCGGCAGATGATGACGAATCCCACCACCCCGCACACGCTGAGCACCCGCAGCAGTCGGCGTCTCATCCCCAGCCAGGACCCGACCCACCACAGCAGGGCGGTGGTGGCGGCCAGATTGGCCCCCGAGACCGCCATCAGGTGGGTCAGGGAGGTGGCCCGGAACTCCTCGGCGATCGTCTCAGGGACCATGGTGGTGTCGCCGACCACCAGGGAGGGGACCAGGGCGCGCTGGTCGGGCGGACTGTGGGCGACCGAGGTGACCAGCGCGTCGCGGATCCTGTTGACCCCGGCGTCCAGGGCTCCGGGACCGGACATGACCCTCGGTGGCGCGGTGAGCCGCAGCCATCCGGCGTGCGGGTCCTCGGGGGCCGCCGCGGTGAGGATGCCGCGCACCTCGACGGTGCTGCCCACCCTCAGCCCCGACACCTGGGAGCGCAGGGCCGGACCGGCCCGCACGATCAGCGGCGAGGCGGCGGTGATCTGCTGGCCGCGGGCGACCAGGGTCACGGTGCGCACCTGGACCAGCACGGCCTCGGGCATCACCCCGCGGGCCTGGAGGGTTCTCGGGTCCGAGCTGATCCTGACCACCGCGGTGACCGCCGCTCCCCCGGCGGCCAGCCGGTGCACCGGGGAGTCGTGGAGGGCCCCGACCCTCATCAGCCCGAGGGTGGCCAGCACGGCGGTGACGGCCGCGCAGGCGGCCAAGGACCACCGCCTGCCGATCGTGGCGAGCACCAGCACCACCAGGGCGGTCAGGCCGATCGCGACCACCGGGGGACGCTGGCCGGTGGTGACGCACCAGGAGGTCGCCACGGCGGCCACCGCCAGCGGCAGGGTGCGCAGGTCCGGCCTGGCCCCGTGCGCGGTTCTGGACCCGGGCTTAGTGCCGGGGCCGCTTCTAGACCCGGACATGGTTCTTGAGCCGGGCGAAGGTCTTGGGGCCGATCCCGTCGATCTCCTGGAGTTCGGCGATGTCGGTGAACCTGCCGTGACTCTGGCGGTGGGCGATGATCTTGGCCGCGGTCGCAGGGCCCACCCCGTCCAGGGTCTGGAGCTGTTCGGAGGTGGCGGTGTTGAGGTCGATGCGGGTGTCGCCGCCGGTGGTGCCCGACCCGGTGCCCTGGGCTGCGCCGGGGACTCCCCCGGTGCCCTGACCTCCGGTTCCCTGGCCCCCGGTTCCCGGATCACCAGCGGCCGGAGAGCCTCCCGCGGCTCCCGTCGACTGGTCGGGAGGGATCACCCGGCCGTCACCGGCGGCCGGGATGACCACCTGGCAGCCGTCGCAGACCGGGGCGGCGAGGTTGAGCCTGCCCGGGTGGGCCCCGGGAGCCATCCCGCCGGCAGCGCTCACGGCGTCGACCACCCGCGCCCCGCCGGGCAGCTGGTGGACCCCGGGCCGGTTGACCCGGCCGAGCACGTGCACCCGGATCCTCGTGTCCACCGAGGGCGTGGTGACGACCGGGGTGGAGGGTGCCGCCGAGACCACCGGGCTCATCGAGACCGCCGACAGCGGCACCGTGGAGGGCCGGGCCCGCATCAGCCACACGGCCACCACAGCCAGCACCAGGACCAGCACGATCCCGAGGGCCGACAGATGGGGTGCGGTGAGGGTCCGCGCGGCCGGGGACCACCCGGACCCGGCACCGGCCGACCTGCTGGAGCCGTCCGGTCCGGCCCGTGAACCTGCAGTGGAGCGCCGGTCGCCATCGGAGCCGGACACGCCATCGGAGCCGGAGGCGGTGTCCTTGCGGGCATCAGAGCCGGCATCGGGGGCGGGGTCGGGTTCGCTGTCGTGGGCGCGACGGGGCCCGGGGACCGGGCCGGGGAGCCCGGCCAGCAGGTCCTCGAGCCGGTCGCGGAATGAGTCGTCGCTCTTCACACCTCCACTTATCGCGGTGGAGGGGACGAATCGGACACCCGATCTCCAACCTGTGGACAACTCGTCGCCGGGGGCGAGCAGCTGTCCACAGGCGGGAGGGCTACCTCACGACGATGGAGATCATCTTCGGCAGCCGGGCGATGACCTTGACGACCTGCTTGTCACCGATGTGACGCTGGACGTTCTGGTCGGCGGTGGCCGCCGCGACGGCGTCGGTCTCGGAGATGTCGGGGGCGACCTGGATCTTGCCGCGCACCTTCCCGTTGACCTGGACCACCAGGGTCACCTCGTCGGCCACCAGCAGCGACGGATCGGCGGTCGGCCAGCTGGAGTTGGCCACCGAGGCCTCGTTGCCGAGCAGCTCCCACATCTCCTCGGAGACGTAGGGGGCCAGCATCGACAGGGCCTGGGCGGTGAAGGTCACCGCCTCGCGGACCGCCGGGTCGGCGGCACCGCAGCCGGAGTCGATGGCCTTGCGGGTCGCATTGACCAGCTCCATGATGCGGGCCACCACGACGTTGAACCGTCCGCCGTCGAGCAGATCGGTGATCTCGGCGATCGCGTGGTGGGTGGCCCGGCGCAGGGACAGGTCCCCGGTGGCCGGGTCGGCGTCGGCCGGGGCGGTCACATCGGCGGCCACCCGGTAGGCCCTCTGGAGGAACTTCAGGGAGGCTCCCGGGGAGACGTCGGCCCAGTCGATGTCCTCCTCCGGGGGTCCGGCGAAGATCACCGTGGTCCGCACGGCGTCCACCCCGAACTGGTCGAGCTGCTTGCCCAGATCGACGCCGTTGCCCAGCGACTTCGACATCGCCCGGCCCTGGTTGATCACCTGGCCCTGGTTCATCAGCCGCGAGAAGGGCTCGTCGAAGTCGACCAGACCCATGTCGTGGAGCACCTTGGTGAAGAACCGCGAGTAGAGCAGGTGCATGGTGGCGTGCTCGACACCGCCGACGTACTGGGCCACCGGCATCCAGCGGCGCACCTCCTCGGGGTCGAAGGCCTCGCGGTCGTCGTGCGGGGAGCAGTAGCGCAGGTAGTACCAGGAGGAGTCGACGAAGGTGTCCATCGTGTCGGTGTCGCGCTCGGCCGGTCCGCCACACGTCGGGCAGGCCACCTCGCGCCAGGACCGGGCCTCCTCGCCGGCCAGCGGGGAGACTCCCTTGGGGGCCAGATCGGCGCCGCGCAGATCGGGCAGCCGGACCGGCAGCTGGTCCTCGGGCACCGGGACGTCGCCGCAGGACGGGCAGTGGATGACCGGGATCGGGCAGCCCCAGAACCGCTGGCGGCTCAGCAGCCAGTCGCGCAGCCGGTAGGTGATGGTGGCCTCGCCGATCTTGCGGTCGTCGAGGAACCGGCACATCCGGGAGACTCCCTCGGCCTTGTTGGTGAGGCCGTCCAGGTCGCCGGAGTTCTGGTAGGCGCCGTCGCCGATGGTGGCGATCCCGCTCTCGCGCGGGTCGGGCTCGCCGGTGTCGATGACCGGGATGACCTCGATGCCGTACTTGCGGGCGAAGTCCAGGTCGCGCTGGTCGTGGGCGGGCACGGCCATGATCGCGCCGGTGCCGTAGTCGGCCAGCACGTAGTCGGCGGCCCACACCGGGATCTTCGCGCCGTTGACCGGGTTGGTGGCCTCGGCCCCCAGGTAGACGCCGGTCTTGATGTGCTCGGTGGACTGGCGCTCGATCTCGGTCTTCTTCTTGACGGTCTCCAGGTACTCCTGGAAGGCCGGCCGCTGCTCATCGGAGACGACCTGGTCGGCCAGGTCGGCGTCCGGGGCGACGACCATGAAGGTGGCCCCGTAGAGGGTGTCGGGACGGGTCGTGAAGACCCGCACCGGCTCGTCGTGGCCGTCGATCATGAAGTCGACGTAGGCGCCCTCGGAGCGGCCGATCCAGTGGCGCTGCATGGCCAGCACCCGCTCGGGCCAGTGGCCCTCGATCTCGCTCATGTCGTCCAGCAGCCGCTGGGCGTAGTCGGTGATGCGGAAGTACCACTGGTTGAGCTGGCGCTTGGTGACCACCGCGCCGCAGCGCTCGCAGCGGCCCTCCTTGACCTGCTCGTTGGCCAGCACCGTCTGGTCCTCGGGGCACCAGTTCGCCCACGAGTCCTTCCGGTAGGCCAGGCCGCGCTCCATGAACTTCAGGAACAGCCACTGGGTCCAGCGGTAGTACTCCTCGTCGGAGGTCTGCAGCCGCTTGTCCCAGTCGAAGGAGATCCCGTACCGCCGGAAGGAGGAGGCCTGGGTGTCGATGTTGCGGTAGGTCCACTCGGCGGGATGGGTGCCGTGGTGGATGGCGGCGTTCTCGGCGGGCAGCCCGAAGGAGTCCCAGCCCACCGGGTGCATGACGTCGTAGCCCTTCAGACGCCAGTACCTGGCCACCACGTCGCCGATCGCGAAGGCCTCGGCGTGACCCATGTGCAGATCGCCCGAGGGGTAGGCGAACATGTCGAGCACGTAGCGACGCTCCCTGGAACCGTCGTCAAGGGTGGCGAAGGTCTTGTGCTGTTCCCAGTACCTCGACCACTTCTCCTCGGCAGCAGTCGCGTCGTAGCCTGCACGACGCGTCTCGCTCACTCCGTTGCTCACGTCTCACCTCTCGTTTGATGCCCGGACAATTCTAGCGATACGACCGCTGGTGGCCGCGCCATGACCGTTCCGGGACCCTCGCAGGGCTCATCGGCGACGCCGACGGGCGGTTCGGCGGCCCCGGGAGGAGCGGCGCGGCCTCTTGTGCACCGGCCCGGCGGGGGCCACCGCGTCGAGGAGGATCCCGTGGGCGATGAGCTCGGGATCCGGTGCCATCAGGGGCCACGCCGAGGGGTGGACGGCGCTGCGCTGGAGATGGTCCAGGGCCCGGAAGATCACCAGGTCCGGGTCGATGCCGCTCGCCCTCTCCAGGCAGCAGCTCTCCAGGGCGCCGTCGCCGGTGAGCCAGGCCGCCAGCCCACACAGCACCAGGGGCCGGGCGGCCATCGACTCGGGGACGTGGGCGATCACCTGGGTCCACGCCCGCACCATCGCCCGTGCCACATCGGCTTCGGTGGAGACCCACTGGGCCAGGGCGATCTCGTCGTCGCAGGTGAGGTGCGCCAGTTGGAGGGCGGTGCGGACGTCGGGGGGATCCTCGGACTCGGCGATCTCGGTCCAGATCCGGGTGATCTCGTCGGCGGCCTCCCGGTGGCTCAGCTCGGCGGCCCACTGGCCGGTCTCGATGAGCAGGGGGCCGTCGGCGGCCAGCTGCTCGGGGGTCGGGCCGGCGACGCTGGCCGCCAGGGTGGTGCGGTCCGGCAGGACTCCCAGTCCCCGGTAGACGGCCTCGGCCCTCACCTCCTCGTCGACCACCACCGCGTGGCCGTCCTCGGCGCAGCGCTCGGAGTCGCAGTACAGACTCCACCACCGGGCGCCGTCGGTGGCCACCGCGTCGATGACGCGTTCGGGGCCGAACATCGACTCGGCCAGCTGGAGCGCGTCGCAGGCCTGCCGTCCCCCTTCCGACCAGGCGACCATCAGGAGCTGGGAGTCGGGGAACCGGGTGGCCACCGGGCCCAGCAGGGCCATCAGGCCGCCGGGGGTGCGCACCTCCTCGAGGTCGGCCCGCACGGTGCACACCAGGCCGGGATTGATGACGAGGATGACCAGGTCCTCGCAGGGTCGGTACCCCAGCAGGTGGGGAATGATGCTGATCGCCTGGTCGACGGAACGGATACGGACGGGGGGCATGGACTGCTGCTGTGTACTCACACTGAACGTGTCGTGGTCGCGGGCCCGATCTGCCGCTGCCCGGCGAATCTGTGGACAACGCCGCGATCCTCTTCCGGAGCCGACCGCACCTGTGGACGGCGACGTATCGTGGGTGCCCTATGAGCGCACCCCAGTGGCCCGGTCCGGACGACCGACCCGGCACCGCATCCCGCAGCACGATCGAGCAGTACGCCCCGCCCCGGCGCCGGGGCGGCTGGGTGATGGCTGTGATCGTCGTGCTGGTGGTGGCGGCCCTGGCGGTGGCGGCCTGGAGGGTCAGCCGCGACCCGCAGACCGCGACGGGCGGCGTCTCCCCCTCAGCGGTGCCCACCAGTACCCGGGCGACGCCGGTGCCGATCGCCCCGACGGCCACCTCGGCCGTCTCCTCGATCCCGTTCGTGACCAGCACCGGATCGGCCAAGGGCCGGTGGACGATCAAGAACGTGTCCTGGTCCTCGACCGGGGTCACCCTCACGATGACCCTCCAGGTCACCGCCGGGACGCTGTCCAGCTACTCCTTCTACCTCATGGAGAACGGCTCCACCGAGGTCCACTCCCCCGAGAGCAAGGGCTGGTCCGACGACATCGCCAACGGGACGATCCGGGCCGGCGAGACGGTGAGCGGGCGGGTCTTCATCCCCTGTCCGAAGGTCGACTCCACCGTGATGCTGGTCCGCGGTGCCGGTTTCGACCCGGTGACCGCACTGACCATCTCCGCCTGAACCCCGGCTGATCCCCTCCCACCTGATTCACCCCCGGTTTCCCTCGCGGCCACCCGGGGAAGCCGCCGGACACCGCTCGCCGGACACCGGGTCAGTGCGCTGCGCTGTCGGCGGCCTGCTGGGACCACAGGGTCTGACCGGCACTGTCGATCACCGTGGCGCGCGGCGTCGCGGTGAGGTCGATCCGGACGTCGAGGAAGTCGGCCCCGTCGGCGGCGGTGGACCGGTAGTCGAATCGGGCGTTCTCCAGATGCAGAGTGCTGGTGGTCGCGGTGGTGAGCCACGGGTGACGCCGGCGCAGACCGATCAGGTCCTGATGGGCCCGCAGGATGTCCTGGCCCCAGCCGGCCAGCTGCTCGGGATGGTCGGGAACGGGGGGTCGGATGTCGTCGTCCCCGCCGATCCGCTCCTCCTTGACCCCGGTGAACCCCTGCTCGTCGCCGTAGTAGATCGACGGGATGCCGCCGATCGTCATGAGGATCGCCAGGGCGGTGACCGCGCCGTCGGCCCCCAGCGTGCTGGCGATCCTGGTGACGTCGTGGTTGCCGATGAAGGTGTTGGGCGTGAAGTCGGCGAGGAATCCGTTGTGACGCTTGAGGGACCAGGCCAGTTCGAACAGGTTGCGGTCCTTGAGGCTGGACCAGATCGCCTTCCACAGCTCGTACTGGGTCACCGAGTCGACCCCCGAGGAGTCGACGAACTCGGGGTAGTCGCCGTGGATCACCTCGCCCAGGAACCACGCCTGGGGGAACCGTTCCCGGATCCCGGGGAGCACCCGCGACCAGAAGGCGGTGGGCACCGAGTAGGCCGCGTCCAGCCGCCAGCCGTCGATCCCCCGCTCCAGCCAGTGCGCCATCACCGCGGACGTGTACTCGACGGCGCGATCGCTGGAGTGGTTGAGCCGCACCAGGGAGGAGTGGCCCTCGAAGACCCGCGGTGCCGGGCCCCCCTTGGCCTGCCAGTCGATGTCGAAGAGGTCGGCGTCGGGACCGTCGGGGCCCTCCGCCAGGGCCCGGATCACCCCGGGGTGCTGGGATCCGACATGGCTGAAGACGCCGTCCAGCAGGATTCTCAGGCCGCGGTCCCGGCAGCCCGCCACCAGGCGGTCGAAGTCGTCCTCATCGCCGAGCCGCGGATCGATCACCATCGGGTCGAGGGTGTCGTAGCCGTGCGACTCGGAAGCGAATATCGGCCCCAGCAGCAGCCCCGAGGCGCCGAGCTCGACGGCGTAGTCGAGCCAGTGGGACAGCCTGCCCAGGCGGTGGGTGAGGGTGCGGTCACCGTCCCGAATGGGAGCGCCGCAGAACCCCAGGGGGTAGACGTGCCACCAGATCGCGTGGTCAACCCAGGTCACCGGATCCTCCTGATCAGTTGTGTCTCGAATGCGTTCAGTGCCATTGACGAGCGTAATTCACCGGCAACCCCCGCGTCGCAGGTACCGCCCGGCCAGGGGCGAGAACTCCTTGTTAATACCCCCTGGGGGTATTAATCTCGGGGGTGTCAGCCGAGGAGTGGACCCATGACCGATCACCACGCACATGCGCACCACGAGACAGACGAGCAGCACGGCTCCCACGAGCGGCGCAGCTCACATGAGGAGCACGGCTCCCACGAGGAGCACGAGACCCACGCGTCCCATCAGGGGGCTCACACCCACCACCAGGACCATGCGGCGGGATTCCGGCGCCTGTTCTGGGCCAATCTGGTCCTCGCGGTGCCGGTGGTGGCGCTGTCCCCGATGTTCGCCTCCCTGATCGGCTACTCCACACCGGGCTGGACGGCCCCCGTCGCCCCGGTGCTGGGCACCGTGATGTTCGCGTGGGGAGGCCGCCCCTTCCTGGCCGGCGCCCTGACCGAACTGCGCTCCCGCCGGCCGGGAATGATGATGCTCATCGGCCTGGCGATCACGGTGGCCCTGGTGTCCTCGTGGGGAGCCACCGTGGGGGTCCTCGACCACCACCTGGACTTCTGGTGGGAGCTCGCCCTGCTGATCGTCATCATGCTGCTGGGCCACTGGGTCGAGATGCGCTCGATCGCGCAGACCTCATCGGCCCTGGAGTCTCTGGCCGCGCTGCTTCCCGACGAGGCGCAGCGCGTCGACGGCGAGCGGATCGTCACGGTCTCCCCCGCCGATCTGGCCGTCGGCGACCTGGTGCTGGTGCGCCCCGGCGGGGCGGTGCCGGCCGACGGCACGATCGCCGAGGGCGGCGCCTCGATGGACGAGTCGATGGTCACCGGGGAGTCCCGTCCGGTCGAGCGCAGTGTCGGAGACAGGGTCGTGGCGGGAACCGTGGCCACCGACTCCGGGCTGAGGGTGAGGGTCACCGCGACCGGCGAGGACACCGCCCTGGCCGGTATCAGGAGAATGGTCGCCGAGGCCCAGACCTCGTCCTCCCGGTCCCAGCGGATCGCCGACCGGGCGGCGGCCCTGCTGTTCTGGTTCGCCCTGGCCACCGCCGGCCTCACCGCCCTCGTGTGGAGTCTCATCGGCCTTCCCGACCAGGCCGTCACCCGCGCCATCACCGTCCTGGTGATCGCCTGTCCGCACGCCCTGGGCCTGGCGATCCCGCTGGTGGTCTCAATCTCCACCGGACGGGCCGCCCGCGCGGGTGTGCTCATCCGGGACCGGCTCGCACTGGAGCAGATGCGCACCGTCGACGTCGTCGTTCTGGACAAGACCGGAACCCTCACCCGCGGCAGGCCGACCCTCGACGCCGTAGCACCGGTGCAGGGCTGGTCGGCCGAGGCCCTGCTCGCCCTGGCGGCCGCCGCCGAGACGGACTCCGAGCATCCATTGGCCCGGGCCGTGGTGGAGGCCGCGCACGACCGGGGTGTGAGGGTGCCGGCGGCCGGCGGTTTCAGCTCCTCCCCGGCAGTCGGGGTGAGCGCCACCGTCGAGGGACGGGTGGTGCGGGTCGGAGGGCCGCGCCTGCTCCGGGAGGTCGGCGCCGCCGAGGTCGACGAGGCCGAGCGGTGGCGTCGCGACGGTGCGATCATCCTGCACGTCCTGGCCGACGGGGAGGTGATCGGCGGGCTCGCGCTGTCCGACGAGGTGCGCCCGGAGTCCGCCGAGGCGGTGGCGGCGCTGCACCGCGACGGCGTCGAGGTGATGATGATGACCGGCGATGCCGAGCCGGTCGCCCGGTCGGTGGCCGGCCGGCTCGGCGTGGACCGGGTCTTCGCCGGCGCCTCCCCGGCCGACAAGGCCGACCTGGTCGCCGACCTCCAGGAGCAGGGGCACCGGGTGGCGATGGTCGGTGACGGGGTCAACGACGCCCCGGCCCTGGCCCGGGCCGATGTCGGGGTGGCGATCGGCGCCGGCACCGATGTCGCGATCGCCTCGGCCGGCGTCATCCTCGCCAGCTCCGACCCGCGCTCGGTGAGCTCGGTGATCGCCCTGTCGCGGGCGACCTACCGCAAGATGACGCAGAACCTGTGGTGGGCCGCCGGGTACAACCTCGTCGCGGTGCCGCTGGCCGCCGGGGTGCTGGCCGGGGTCGGGTTCGTCCTGCCGATGTCGGTAGGCGCGGTGCTGATGTCGGCCTCCACCGTGGTGGTCGCGCTCAACGCCCAGTTGCTCCGGTGGCGGGCACAATGACCCCACCCGGGCCGGGGAGCGGGTCCGAGGGGATCCGGGTGCGGCGACAAGGAGTGTCGAGATGGCGGAGAACAAGACCACGGTGACCGACGTCGACCCCGAGGACTTCCTCGCCGGCGTGAAGACCGCACGCCAGCGGGAGGAGTCCCGGAGGCTGCTGGCGATGATGAGCGAGCTGACCGGTGCACCGGCGCGGATGTGGGGGCCGACGATGGTCGGCTTCGGGCAGTACCACTACCGCTACGACACCGGACGGGAGGGAGACGCCCTCATCCTCGGATTCGCCCCGCGCAGCGGCAAGTTCGCGCTCTACGGGCTGATGGACAGTCCCGAGGCACCCGCCCTCCTGGAGCGGCTCGGCACGCACCGGCGGGGAGCCGGCTGTCTCTACGTCAACCGGCTGGACGACGTCGACGAGGAGGTGCTGGCCGAGCTGATCCGCGCAGCCTGGGCCGCCCGAAGGCCGTGACGGCCATCCGCTAGAGTGACGATCCGACACGGGGTGCCGCACCAGTGGCTGAGATGACACCCGTCGAACCTGATCCAGTTCGTACTGGCGAAGGGATTGTCTCCCGCCGGATGTGAGCCGTTCAGCAGCACTGCTGAGGCGCCGTCGGCCCGGCACTCCTTCCGCCCGAAGAAGGAGTGAGACCGACATGACCACCGGCGTTGAGATCGCAGAGCTGCTGACCCGGGTACGGGAGACGACACCTCTGGTGCAGTGCATCACCAACAGTGTGGTGACGAATTTCACCGCCAATGTGCTCCTGGCCGCCGGCGCCGCCCCGGCGATGGTGGACATCCCCCAGGAGGCGGGGATGTTCGCGACGATGGCCGGCGGGCTGCTGGTCAACACCGGCACCCCGACCGCCGAGCAGCGGGCGGCCGCCCGCGAGGCGGTCGCCGGGGCCGGCGAGGCGGGGACGCCGTGGGTGCTCGACCCGGTGGCGATCGGCGCACTGCCGGTGCGGACCGCCCTGGCCGCCGAGCTCGCCGAGCAGCACCCGGCTGCGGTGCGCGGCAATGCCTCGGAGATCCTCGCGCTGGCCGGGGCCGGTTCCGGGGGCCGCGGGGTCGAGTCCTCCGACTCGATCAGCGACGCCGCCGGGGCGGCCCGCGAGCTGGCCTCCCGGCTCTCCACGGTGGTGGCGGTCTCCGGCCCGGTCGACCTGGTGACCGACGGGACGCGGGTGCTGCGCGTCGGCAACGGCCACGAACTGCTGACCCGGGTCACCGGTGGCGGGTGCGCCCTCGGGGCGTTCATCACCGCCTTCCTGGCCGCCCGGGCAGAGGCCGAGCCGCTGGCCGCGGTGGTGGCCGCCCACACCGTCTACGGGATCGCCGCCGAGCGGGCCGCCGCCGGCTGCGCGGGGCCCGGATCGTTCGCCACCGCCCTGATCGACTCCCTCGCCGCACTGACGGCGGCCGAGGTCGAGGCCGGGGCGCGGGTGTGGCAGGACTCCGAGGAGCAGAAGTGATGGATCTGGGCGTCTACCTGGTGACCGACCCCCGGATGTGCGCCGACAGGGGGGTGTCCCAGACCGTCGCCGCCGCGGTAGCCGGCGGGGTGCGCACCGTGCAGATCCGCGACAAGAGCTGTTCTGCCACCGACTTCTTAGCCCTGGTGGAGGAGGTGGTCGAGACGGTGGCCGGTCGGGCCATGGTGGTGGTCAATGACCGGCTCGACGTGGTGCGCACCGCCCGGGAGCGCGGAGTCGGGGTCGACGGCGTCCACCTCGGTCAGGGCGACGCCGATCCCCGGGTGGCCCGCGAGCAGCTCGGCCCCGATGCGGTGATCGGTCTGACCGCCGACCATGCGGCACATCTGGCCGCGGTGGAGTCCTGGCCGGCCGGGACGATCGACTACCTGGGAGTCGGTGTGATCCACGACACCAGCACCAAGCTCGACCACCCGCCGGTGCTGGGAATCGACGGGTTCGCCCGGTTCACCGCCGCCTCACCGGTCCCCACAGTCGCCATCGGGGGAATCTCGCGCGACGATCTGGCCGGACTGCGCCGGGCCGGGGCATCGGGTGCGGCGGTCGTCTCGGCGATCTGCGCCGCCGAGGATCCGCAGGAGGCCGCCCGCGATCTGGTGGAGGCCTGGCAGCAAGCTCCCGTGCCCGCCGGGAGTCTGGCGAGGAGCTGACCCCCTGGTCAGTGCGGGATCGTCGTGACGATCGTGAGGGTGGCCTCCTGATCCAGGGGGTTGGAGATCCGGTGATAGCGGTCCCCCGGCGTCTGCGCGGTGTCCCCGTGGTCCAGCCGGACCAGTTCGGCACCGTCGGTGAGGATCACCACCGTGCCGGTGATGACGTGGAAGGTCTCGACGGTCTTGGCCGGATGGGGCGCGAACTCGGCGGTGGTGGATCTGCCGGGCAGCGTGTAGTGGATGAGTTCGACGCCGGCGACCGGCCGGGCCAGCAGTTTCCTGCGGATCCCGGTGTCGGGGTCGACGTACTCGGGACCCTCATCCCGCCGCAGGACGGTGAGCTCTGCGGCGGGCCGGGTGAGCTCGTTGAGATCGCTGCCGAGGCTCTCGGAGATCGCGATGGCGCTCTGCAGACTCGGGTTCAGCGATCCGCGCTCGAGTCGCGACAGGGATCCCGCCGACACGCCGCTGGCGTGGGCGAGCTGTTCGAGGGTGATTCCCAGTTCGGCCCGGCGGGCCCGCACGGCCGCACCGAACCTCTCCTGCGGGGTGGCCGGCACTGGATCAGCGTGTGCACGGCCGGACCGCTTGGGCGTGTTGGGTACCGAGTTCGTCGACTCTGAGCGACTCGGTGCTGAAGGACCTGGCACCCGGCTGGTTGGCATGACACCATCCTGTCACCGCGTCTTGCATATTCGCAATCATTGTTGCTTATACTCAAACATGACGGTTCTCCTCTCGGGTCTCCCCCTCATCGCGGTCATAGCGGCCCTGCTCGCCCGGCAGCCGGCGCTGCGATCGGCGGTGCTCGGGGGGGTGCTGGCGGCCGTCATCGGCGCGGGCTGGTTCGACCTGAGTCCCTCGGTGGCAGCCCGTGCGGCCGCCTCGTGGTGGGCACTGGTGGCCGAGGTGGCCCTCATCGTGGCGGGCGGGATCGCCTTCGCCGAGGCCGGCCGCCTCACCGGCGGTCAGGAACGGCTGTCCTCCTGGCTGCGGCGGTCCCTGGGGACCGGTATCGCTCCGGTCCTCGCGATCGTGCACGGGGTGACTCCCCTGGCGGAGTCGCTGACCGGGTTCGGGATCGGCGCGATGCTGGCGATCCCGCTGCTCACCGCCCTGGGACTGACCGGACGCCGCGCGGCGACGATCGGTCTGCTCGGACTGTGCGCGGTCCCGTGGGGATCGATGGGCCCGGGAACCCTCATCGCCGCGCAGCTGGGCGGCGTCGGCTTCGACGCCCTGGGGGTGGCGTCGGCCCTGCTCAGCCTGCCGGTCTTCGTCGGTGTCGGCGTCGCAGCGGTGCTGATGGTGGCGCCCCGGGAGGACCGGCTGCGGGCGTGCCTGGCGGCGGTCGGCTCCGGAGCGGTGCTGTGGTGCGGGGTGCTGGTGGTGAACCTCGCCGTCGGGACCGCCCCGGCGGGGGCGGTGGGGGCCCTGCTGACCCTGGCCGTCCATCTGCTGGTGAGTCGTCTGCGCGGCCACCGGCTGGACTTCCCCCGTGAGGTCGGCCACTCCCTCGTGCCCTACCTCGTCCTGCTGGTCGGTGTGGTGTCCCTCAGCGCGGTGGTGCGGGCGGCCGGCCAGACCGGCACGTCCTGGCGGTACCTCGCCTCCCCCGCCCTGTGGCTGGCGATCGCCACCGCGGCCGGCCTGCGTCGTGGTCGTCCGGGCCTGGCCCGCGCGGTGTGGGCCCACACCGTGCGCACCTGGCTCCATGCCGGGCCGGCGACCGTGCTGTTCATCGTCCTGGGGGTGCTGATGGCCGTCTCCGGGATGTCGGCCCATCTGGCGCCATGGCTGGCGGGGCTCGGTCACGGCTACCTCGTCGCGCTGCCCTTCCTCGCCGCCCTCGGGGGCTTCGTCACCGGATCCAACAGCGGTGCCAATGCCATGTTCGCCGCCCCGCAGGCGCACACCGTCACCGCGGTCGGCGCCGATCTGCTGCCGGCGATGGCCGCGCACAATGTGTCCTCGTCACTGCTGACGATGGCCTCCCCGGCGCGGGTCGAACTCGCCGTGCGGCTATGCCCCGGCCATCCCGAATCGGCCCCGGTGCAGCACCGGGTGCTGCTGGTCGACGTCGTCCTCGTCGCCTGCGTCGCGGCGGTGTACCTGGTGACGGTGATCGGGTGAGGGTGATCGGGTGAGGGGTCACCAACCGGGGTAGCGCGTGGTCCAGCGGTTGCGTCCCTCGAAGTGGTCCCCGTGCAGTCGGCGGGACTGGGTGAACTCGTAGATGAAGTCGTCGGCAAGTTCCAGGATGGTGCCGCGGCCCTCGATCTCGAAGGCGAGTTCGGGCGGCAGGGCCTCGTCGCCGTAGAGGGCACCGAGGATGTTGCCGCACACCGCACCGGTGGAGTCGCTGTCGCCGGAATGACTCACCGAGAGCGTCAGCGCCTCGGCGATGCCCTCCGGACCGGGGTGCACCAGCGCCGCGTAGAGGGCGATCGCCAGGGTCTCGTGGGCCACCCAGCCGCCGCCCAGGGACTCGACGACATCCGCGCCGGGCTCCCCCACCTCGGCCGCCGCGAGCGCCCGCCGGATCGCATCGGTGGTCTCCTCGTGATGCTCGTGGCCCTCGAGGACCGCAAGCGTGGACGCCACCGCGTCGGGCAGGCACTGCCCCGCCACGATCGCCGCGATGAGGGCAGCCTGTGCCCCCGAGGCCAGCTGGCCGGTGGGATGTCCATGGGTGTAGGAGGCGGCCTCGGCCGCGGCGTCGAACTGCCACTCCAGTGACTGGGCCCAGCCTGGCGGCGTCAGTCCGAAGGGTGCACTGCGCATCACCCCGCCGCAGCCCATCGAGTCGTTGCGGGCCGGCTGGCCGAAGCGCTGGATGGACCGTTCGCCCTGGCGCGCCGATATCAGCGCAGACAGGCAGGTCTGGCCCGGCGCGCGCTGGGAGTAGAGCCACTGCTGATTGATGAGCCACCCGTCGCGGGTGCCGTCGGGCCCGTCCTCGAGCTGGGTGTCGAGCCACCGGTCGTAGGCATGATGGACGACGGCAACGGTGAATCCGAGTCCGCGGTCGCAGCGCACCGACGCACGGATCATCCCCTCGGCGGTGAACAGGGTCATCTGGGTGTCATCAGTCACCCGGCCGTAGACCTCGTCGACGCCCACCATGTCGGGGAGGAACTCGGTGACGCCGTCCTCACCGCAGGTCCTGACGATGCTGGCACGGTCCCAGAACTCGACCGGAGCCCCGAGCGCATCGCCGATGGCGCCACCCAGGAGGCAGCCGCGCACTCGCGAGCGGTAGATCAGATCGTTGGTGTCTGTCATGTCTCCACATCCTCGTGGTCTCGTGTTCACGCCGACGACTCCCACCACGGTATGTGGTCAGTCCGAGGAGCCGCTGATCGCCGTGCAGATGTCACAGGCTCGGGCGCCTTCAGCCGAGCCTGTGCTGGGAGGCGTCCTGTTTGCTCGCTATGAGTTTCTCCACCCCGTCGAGGATCATGCGCAGGCCGAAGTCGAACTGCAGTTCACCGTCGACCGCGGAGTCGTACTGCGCTCCGGCCGCCGCCCCGATCCGCGATGCGTGCGGGAATCGCTTGTCGTCGATCAGAGCGGCGAGAAGGGGGCCGGCCGTGGTCCACCAGTCATGGTCGTCGCTTCCGGTTGCCTCGGTCGTCTCCGCCACCCCCAGGGACACCCTGGATGCCGCTTTGACGTGATCCAGGACGAGCGCGAGAACCTGGTCGATCTCAACGTCGCTCAGCCCCGTCCCGACCAGCGGGGTGAGTTCCAGGTCGTACTTGGCGGTCGTGCCGGGCCCCAGCGGTGGCCTGGTCGTGTCGATCCCGAGGAGCCAGGGGTGCTGTGCGAACAACTCCCAGTTCCGGGCGGCGATCTCCTCCACCGCTGGGCGCCATCCGTTCGTGGCGTCCGGTCTGGTGGCCGTGTCGTAGACGCCGCCATTGACGTGATCGACCATGAGATCGATCAGTTCGCCCTTGCCGGGGACGCGCTGGTAGAGGGACATCACCCCCACGCCCACACGCTCGGCGATCCTGCGCATCGACAGCTTGTCGATCCCAGCCTCGGTGGCGACGGCGATCGCGGCCTCCACGATCGCGTCGAGGGTCAGACTCGACCGTCCGGTCCTCGGGTTGGTGCGCCAGAGCAGCGCGATGCTCTGCAGTGGGTCCCCGGTTCCCGTGCGCTCAGTCACCGTGATCACCTCCTGCTGCCGGTGGGAATAGGTCCCGTCCACGATATGTTATCCGTACACTGTACGGAACGTTGTAGTGATTGGAGTCTGCCAGTGAGACCAGCGATAGAGGCCGAGGGCGTGAGCAAGATCTACCGGTCCCGGGACGGCGAGAGCGGGCTGCGCGAACTGAGCCTGCACGCCAACGAAGGTGAGGTCCTGGCGCTCCTCGGGCCCAACGGCGCCGGGAAGACGACGGCGATCAAGGGGTTCGCCACGCTTGTGGCCTTCGACCGAGGAACGGCGCGAGTCGGTGGGTACGACGTGTCCACCGAGGCAGCTCGCGTGCGGGAGCACATCGGGCTCGTGGGGCAGTACGCCGCCGTGGACGAGCAGCTCACCGCAGGACAGAACCTTCGCTTCTTCGGGCGGCTCCGGGGACTCTCACGACGCTCGGCCGGGCAGCGCGCCGACGAGCTGATCGAGGGGTTCGGCCTGGGCGAAGCGCAGAATCGGGCGGTCAGCACCTTCTCCGGCGGGATGCGACGCCGGCTGGACCTCGCCGCCAGCCTCGTCGTGCCGCCGCAGGTGCTCTTCGTAGACGAGCCCACATCAGGGCTGGACCCCGCAGCGCGTCGAGACCTGTGGGAGTCCCTGCGAGCACTGGTCCGCGGCGGCACCACGATTCTGCTGACGACCCAGTACCTCGAGGAGGCCGACCAGCTCGCCGACCGGATCGTCCTGCTCGCCCGCGGCACGGTCGTGGCCCAGGGCACCCCGAACGAGCTCAAGACGCTCGTCGGCCCTCCGGTCGTCCAGGTGGTCCTCGGCACCACCGACGACGCGCAGAGCTCCTTGCGGGTTCTCAGCGCGATCTGCGCGCAGGCCCACCTGGACGAGCACACCACCACGGTCACCCTGCCGGGCTCATCGGCGACGGTTCTGGGCCGGGTCGTCGCCGATCTGTCATCGGCCGGGATCACCCCGGCCGAAGTGACACTGCGCAGGCCATCGCTCGATGAGGTCTTCCTGACGCTGACCGGCTCGCACCACGACACCGAGGAGAACTGACGATGACGACGAGTTCCGTGACGATGCACACAGACGTCCCTGCCCCCAACCTCCTGTCGGCGTCGTGGATCATCGCCGGACGGACCGTGGGTTCCTGGCCCCGCCAGATCGGCGCCACCGCGACGGTGTGGCTCTTCCCGGTGTTCACGGCCCTGTTGTTCCTCGGCCTGTTCGGCGGGGCGATCGACGTGCCGGATGGCTCGACGTATGTGGACTTCCTGATTCCCGGCATGCTGGCCGTCACCATGCTGTTCGGACTGGAGACCACAACGCTGTCGGCGGCGGCCGATGCCACCCGGGGCATCAATGACCGCCTGCGCTCCTACCCCATCAGCGGCGTGGCGATCGTGTTCGGCCGGGCACTGGCCGATCTGCTTAGTTCGCTCATCAGCCTGACGCTGATGGTGGCCTTTGCCTTCGCGATCGGGTGGCGGCCGGACCTCGGCGTCGATCGGGTGCTGCTGGCACTGGCGCTGCTGCTGCTCCTGCGATTCGCTCTCCTGTGGTTCGGCATCTTCATCGGCTACGGGGCCAGGTCCGTCGAGTCGGTCGCCTACATCCAGATCCTCACCTGGCCCGTGGCCTTCCTGTCCAGTGTCTTCGTCAACCCGGCCACCATGCCCAGCTGGCTCGGTGCCGTCGTGGAGTTCAACCCGGTCTCAGCAACGGCCACCGCGGTACGTCAGCTGCTCGGCGGCACACAGTGGCGGGCGCTGAGCTTTGCCGGAGAACATGCGTTGGCCTTCGCGATCGGATGGCCCGTCCTGCTCAGCCTGGTCTACCTTCCGCTGACCGCGCGCAGGTTCCGCCGGGGAGGCAGGTGACAGATCTCCTTCGGCCCTGGAGCGCATAGCCGCCCTCGCGCCGCCGGAGTGTGGTGCACTCCCCGAACTGGGCGCACGGCGGCAAACGGGCTCATCACAATCCACGGTGTAGTGGGGGTGTGATGGTGGCTGGCGTGTCGGTCACCGGGTAGGGGTCGAGGTCTTCCGAGGATGGGGGTTCTCACACCAACCCATCGGGAAGACCTCGACGTGCCTGACGCTACCTTCGCGACCCCTGACCTGACCACCTTCTGCCGGCTCGACGAGCTGGGCCTGGTTGCGGTTGGTCAACGACTCGAGCCTGGACGGGCGGTGATCGCTTGTCAGGTTGTCGAGCCGGACGACTGGTGCCACCGCTGCGGCCAGCATGGT
>NZ_AUDD01000015.1 GCF_000425285.1 Acidipropionibacterium jensenii DSM 20535
TCCGGTTCCTGGATGCGTGTGTGGTAACCCACATCCTGCCGGAGGCCTCCCCCCTCAGCTCAACTGTTCACAACGTCCCGGGGAAGTACACCTAGAGTGACCCGGGTGACGAGCGACTTCACCGGGCGGGCCACCGTGCAGGACCACTACCCGCCACCGCCTCTGAGCCGATGGCAGCAGACCTGGCGGTGGGGGCTGTGCGTCCTCGTGACCCTGGTGCTGCTGATCAGCAATGGCGATGGCTTCTCCTTCGTGATCCCGATCTGGCTGGACCTGTTCGCCGGAGTGGTCTCGCTGGTTCTCGTCGGCTTCCGCCGTCGCCACCCCCTACCGATCTGCCTGGCGCTCAGCGCCCTGTCCGCGGTCTCGCAGAGTTCCGGAGCGGCGTCCGGGTGGGGGTTCGCGAGCCTGTGCACCCGGAGGCGGTGGCGGGAGATCCTCCCCGCCACGGTCGTCTTTGTTGGTTGCGGAGCTGTCAATGTGGTCCTCTCCGACGATCTGCGCAAGACCCTGGGACGTCCCTTTCCCGGGGCCTCGACTGCGCAGTACCTGAGCTATCTCGGCTTCATCGTGCTGTCGACCCTGGCTCTGTTTGCGGCGCTGATGGCTCTGGGGCTGTACACCGGCGCCCGTCGAGATCTCATCGCCTCGTTGTCGGAACGGGCCGACACCGCGGAGCGGGAGCAGCAGATCCGGGTGCTGGCCGCCCGGTCCGAGGAGCGCAACAGGATCGCCCGGGAGATGCACGACTCCCTGGCCCATCAGCTGACCCTGGTCTCGATGCACGCCGGAGCCCTGGCCTCCCGGGACGACCTGAGTCCTGAACAGACCCGCCGGGCGGCCGGCGTCATTCAGGAGGCGGCCGGCCGGGCGCTCAACGAGCTGCGCGGCATCCTTGGCTCGCTGCGCAATGCCGACGAGGTGGACGGTCGGCTCTCCCGCCCCCAACCCACCCTGGCCGATCTGGCGGACCTGTTGGACGAGATGCGCTCGGCCGGCATGCGGATCGAGTGGGATGACGCCCTGCAGCACCCTGAGGAGATCCCCGCCCCGACCGGGCGGAACCTGTACCGGATCGTCGCAGAGTGCCTCACCAATGCCGGGAAGCACGCCCCGGGGGCGACGGTGCGGGTCGCGCTGTCGGGAGGCAAGGGCGAGGGAGTTCGGCTGAAAGTGACCAATCCCGTGCGCGGGTCTCAGACCGGTCGCAGCACCGTTCCGGGTTCCGGGTCGGGTCTCATCGGGGTGGCCGAGAGGGTGGAGTCGCTGGCTGGCAGGATCGACTACGGGACGCAGCAGGGCGAGTTCGTGGTGGAGGTGTGGTTGCCGTGGTGAATCGGGAGGGGGCCGAACCGGTCTCCGTTGCCCTGGTGGATGACGACCCGCTGGTCCGCAGCGGGCTGCAGCTGCTGCTCGAGGGTCCGCAGTCGGGAATCCGGATCGTGGGGGAGGCCAGCGACGGCGATGAGGTGCTCGATCTCGTCGCGCAGTGCCGGCCTCGGGTCGTGCTGATGGACATCCGGATGAGACGGGTCGACGGCATCGAGGCCGCCCGGCGGCTGCTTGCCACCGAGGATCCGCCCCGGATCGTCATGCTCACCACCTTCGATGCCGACGAGATGGTGCTGCGGGCGCTGGCGGTCGGTGCTCACGGATTCCTTCTCAAGGACACTGCGCCGGACCGGATGGTCGAGATGATTCGCTCCGTCGCGGCGGGGGAGTACACCCTGTCGCCGACGATCCTGGGTCAGGTGATCGCCGCGGCCACCTCCGAGGTGGTCGACCCACGGCGCGACCAGGCCCGATCGGCTCTGGCCGGGCTGAACGCCCGCGAGCGCGAGATCGCGGTGCGGCTGGCCGACGGGTTGTCCAATGCCGAGATCGCGGGCCGGATGTACCTGTCGGTGGCCACGGTGAAGGCCTGCGTGACGCGGATCCTCAGCAGTCTCGGGATGGCCAACCGGGTTCAGGTGGCGATCCTGGTCCATGACGCCGAGCTTGAGGATCGGGAAGACGGATGAGATCTGCCACGTGCGGGCCGGCGAGTGGATAGTGCGCCTGCCGGGGTTCCTGGTGGCAGATCTCGTTTCTACTGCGGCCGGCCCTCGGTTGAGATCTGCCATCTAAAGGCCGGCGGCTGGATAGTGCGCCTGCCGGGTCCCTCCGTGACAGATCTCGTTGGGTCCCGGCCGAACGCACCGAGATTCGGCCGAACTGCTCAGCCACTGCCTCATTGGTAGGTTGACCGTATGGCGTTCACCCCACATCGCAGACTCGGTGCCGCACTGCTGGCCAGGGGAGTCGGAATCGGTCTGGGTGTCCTCGCCGATCGCTCCATCGCCGATCCGCAGCACCACCCGGTTGCCGTCTTCGGGTCGGTGGCCGACAGGCTGGAGAAATGGGTCTGGGAAGACTCGGTGACCTGCGGCGGCCTCTACACCGCCGCCTGTCTACTGCCCCTGGGAGTTCTCGGCGCCGCAGTCGACCGCGCCACCCGCGACCACCCGGTGGCGCGAGTCATTGTCACCGCGGCCGCCACCTGGGCCGTGGTCGGCGCCACCTCGCTGGCCCGCGAGGGGGACACGATGGCCTCAAGACTGGCCGCCGAGGACCTCGAGGGAGCACGCGACCAGCTCTCCCACCTGTGCGGACGGGATCCGAGCTCTCTGGACGAGCCGGAGCTGGCGCGGGCCACCGTGGAGTCGATGGCCGAGAACACCGCTGACGCAGCGGTCGCCTCCATCTTCTGGGGAGCGGTCGGCGGGCTCCCGGCGATGCTCATCCATCGGGGTGCCAACACTCTGGACGCCATGGTCGGTCACCACAACGAGCGGTTCGAACGGTTCGGGAAGATCTCGGCCCACCTCGACGATCTCCTCGACCTCGCCCCGGCGCGGATCACCGGGGTGCTTGCCTGCATGCTCGCTCCCATGGTCGGGGGAGACCGGCGGCGCAGCCTCTCCGTGCTCGCCCGCGACCACGCCCACCACCCCAGCCCCAACGGCGGCTGGTGCGAATCAGCCTGGGCCGGGGCGCTCGGCGTCACCCTGGGCGGCCGCAACCTCTACTACGGATCCCGGGAGGAGAACCGCCCCCTGCTGGGAAACGGTCCCCGACCCGACGCCGACAAGGTCCGCGACGCCGCCAGGCTGGTCCAGGCGGTGACCTTCGCCGCCACCGGGATCGCGGTCTCCGGAGTCGCCGCGGCGGGCCACCTGCTCTTCTACGGCGGCATCCTCCCGCGCCCCGCAGGCACCCTCGGAGACCGCGACACCAAGGGTGCGCGCCGCACTCGCAGGTCCCTCAGAGCGGCCCTCCGCACCACCACCCACCCCACGGAGGCCCACCAGTGACCGGAATCCTCATTGCCGGAACCTCCTCGGACGCGGGGAAGTCTCTCGTCGTCACGGCCCTGTGCCGAGTGGCGGCCCGCCGGGGCATCGACGTGGCCCCATTCAAGGCCCAGAACATGTCGAACAACTCGATGGTCTGCGCCGATGGCGCCGAGATCGGCCGCGCCCAGTACCTCCAGGCCCAGGCAGCCGGCGTCGCACCGACCTCGGCGATGAACCCGGTGCTGCTCAAGCCGGGCACCGACAGGCGCTCCTTCGTCGTGCTGCGCGGCCACCCCGGCGGCACCCTGGAGGCCGGCCAGTACACCACCGGACGCCATCAACTCGCAGAGGCGGCGTGGGCCGCCTACGACGAGCTCGCCGGCCAGCACGACCTGGTGGTCTGCGAGGGAGCGGGGTCCCCGGCCGAGATCAATCTGCGCCAGGGGGACTACACCAACATGGGGCTGGCCCTGGCCAAGAATCTCCCGGTGGTGCTGGTCGGCGACATCGACCGTGGCGGCGTGCTGGCCTCCATCTACGGCACCTGGGCGCTCCTCGACGACGCCGATCGCAGCCACCTGGTCGGCTATCTCATCAACAAGTTCCGCGGCGACGCGGCCGTCCTGGCCCCCGGTCTCGAGGAGATCACCCGGCGCTCCGGGCTGCCCAGTCTGGGCGTGCTGCCCTGGTTGGACGGCGTCTGGCTCGACGGCGAGGACGCACTGGAGGTCGGCCGGTGGCACCACGAGGGGGAGTCCACCGACTCCGCCGCACTGCGGGTGGCGGCGGTCCGACTGCCCAGGATCTCCAACGCGACCGATGTCGACGCGCTGGCAGGGGAGCCCGGAGTCGACGTCCAGGTGACGGTCAATCCGACCACCTGCGCGCGGGCCGACATCCTCGTGCTGCCCGGATCCCGGTCCACCGTCTCCGATCTGGCCTGGCTGCGTCGCACCGGGATCGCCGAGGTGATCGCCGAGCGGGCGGCCGCCGGGCGCACCGTCGTGGGCGTGTGCGGCGGCTACCAGATGCTCTCCCGGCTGATCCTGGATCCCGAGGGGGAGGAGGCCGCCCCCGGTTCGCGGATCGAGGGTCTGGGCCTGCTCCCGGTGGAGGTGGACTTCGCCGCCGACAAGGTGACGTCGCTGTCCCAGGGGTCCTGGCGCGACATCCCGGTCGGCGGCTACGAGATCCACCACGGCTCCTGCACGGTGCTCGACGAGGCGGAGCCCTTCCTGGACGGCTGTCGGGTCGGCAGCGTGTGGGGGACGATGTGGCACGGCGCCTTCGAGTGCGACGCCTTCCGCCGGGCCTGGTTGGAGCAGGCCGCCGCCGACGCCGGGCTGGACTGGCGGGCCGACCACCGGGCGATGGGCTACCAGGCCCTGCGCGGCCAGATGATCGACACCCTGGCCGACGGCCTGGAGGCCCATGTCGACATCGACCGGCTGCTCGGTCTGGCCCGCTGAGGCCGGGCCCCGCGGACTCGGCCGTCACCCCAGCATTGGCCCCACCGCCGACCCGGCGTTAGCCCGGTCGCCGACCCGGCCGCTGCCCGGACAGTTCTGCGGGAGGTGCCTTGTCGGGCGGATGTGGGAGACTGGGGCCCGCGACCATCGACGAGGAATCCGGTGAGAGTCCGGAGCGGTCCCGCCACTGTGACCCCACCCAGGGGCAGCCAGACACTCCGATGGCACGTCACGAGCACGTTTCGGGCGAGAGACCTGAGGAGGCCGGCATGACCCATGCCATGAACCCTGTACGCAGACTTGTCGGAGTGGGGGTGGGTCCCGGCGACCCCGAACTGGTCACCCTCAAGGCGGCGCGCATCCTCAGCGAGGCCGATGTCGTCCTGGTGCCCGCCACCGAGACGTCCGGGGACGGCCCCGGTCGCGCCGAGATGATCGTGCGGGCCGCCTGCCCGCAGCTGCGCGGAGATCTGCGCAGGGTTCCCTTCTCGATGTCGCAGCGTCGCGGCATCGGTCACAAGCGTGCGGAGTCCTGGCGGGCCTCGGCCGACGCCGCCATCGCCGCCTTCGACGCCGGGGCGCACACCGTCGCCCTGGCCACCGTCGGCGATCCCGGGGTGTTCTCCACCTTCAGCTACCTGCGCGGCAATGTCGAGGAGCGGATGTCCGACGTCGAGGTGACGATGGTTCCCGGCATCACCGCGATGCAGGCCCTCTCGGCGGCCACCGCCACCCCGCTCGTCGAGGGCCGCGAGATCCTCGCGCTGGTGCCGGCCACGGTCGGCGTCGAGAAGCTCGGTGAGGTCCTCGACCTGGTCGACTCGGTCACGGTCTACAAGGGCGGCCGCGTCCTTCCGGCGGTTCTCGAGCAGATCCGCTCCCGGGGCCGCGACGCCGTCCTGGGCACCGACGTCACCCTGGACTCCCAGCAGCTCGTCGGGCTGGACGACGTGGCCGAGGGCACCACGCTGCCCTACTTCTCGACCGTCATGACCGCCCCGTCCCGCACCACGACTGGAGGAAGCCTGTGACCGGTACGACCGGACCGAACGGAACCACCGGAACCGATGGGGCGCGCCCCGCGCGACCCACTCAGCACAGCTCCGAGAAGACCCTGGAGGAGATCGACCACACGAAGATCTCCCCGGCACCCATCCCCAGGGTCCAGACCGGATCCGGCGAAGGGAAGGTCGTCTTCGTGGGGGCCGGACCGGGTGCGGCCGATCTGGTGAGTGTGCGCGGAGCCCGCGTCATCGAGCAGGCCGACATCATCATCTGGGCCTCCAGCCTGGTCCACCCCGACATGGTCGCCCGCCACAAGGCCGGCGCCGAACTCATCGACTCGGCCTCGATCCCCCTGGAGGACCTGGAGCCGCTCTACTCCCGGGCCCGCGACGAGGGTCTGCTGGTCGCCCGGGTGCACACCGGCGACCCGTCCATCTACGGGGCCACCGCCGAGCAGCGGGATCTGTGCCGTCGGGTCGGGATCGCCTTCGAGACGATCCCCGGCATCTCCGCCTTCTCGGCGGCCGCCGCCCGGATGGATGTCGAGATCACCGTCCCGGAGGTCTCCCAGTCGCTCATCCTCACCCGGTTGGAGGGAGGTCGCACCCCGATGCCGAAGGGGGAGACCATCGCCTCCTTCGCGGCGCACGGCGCCACCATGGCGATCTACCTGTCGGCGGCCCGCAACAAGGCCCTCCAGGAGGCTCTGCTGGAGGGCGGCTACCCGCCCGAGACGCCGTGCATCATCGGCTACGCGGTCACCTGGCCCGAGGAACTGATGTTCCGCTGCCCGCTGTCGGAGCTGTCGGAGACGATGCGCGCCCACAAACTGTGGAAGCACGCCGTCGTGCTGGTCGGCCCGGCCCTGGCCGAGGGCCCGATCGCCACCCGCAGCCACCTCTACCATCCCGGCTTCCGGCACGAGTACCGGCCGGCCGATCCCGCAGCCCACGCCGATCTGAGGGAGCACGGCACCCGGGGTGTCCTGGAGGACATTCCCGACCCGCAGTCCATCGGTACTGCGCAGCCCTCCGACACCGCGCCGTCCTCCGACACGGAATCCACCATGCAGTCCGGCACTGCGCCCACCACGCACCTCGACACGGCGTCCGACGCCACCTCCAGCACGGCGTCCAACGCCACCTCCGACACCAAGGGAGACCTTTCATGATCCGGGTCCACGGCTATCTCGGCACCCTCACCGAGGCGATGAACCGCGACGTCGCCGACTCCGCCCTGGTGGTCGGCGGCCGCCGTCACCTCGACGCGCTCGGGGTGCCCGAGGACAAGCGACAGGTCCTGGGTCTCATCGGCCCGGCGATCGAGCGCATCCAGTCCCTCCCCACCGACTCCAAGGTGACGGTCGTCGCCTCGGGCGACCCGATGTTCTTCGGGGTGGTGCGCAGGATGCGCCAGGCCGGTCTGCGCCCCGAGGTCATCACCGCTCCGAGCTCCCTTCAGGCGGCCTTCGCCGCGATCGCCCTGCCCTGGGACGACGCCCAGCTGGTGTCCTCCCACACCGGCGGGATCGAGTCGGCCATCCGGGTCGCCAAGGTCCACCCCAAGGTCGGCGTCCTCACCGCTCCCCACAAGGGCCTTCCCGAGCTCGTCGCCGGACTGGCCGGCCTGGGCCGGTACTACGTGGTCGCCGAGCGGATCGGCGAGGAGAACCAGCGGATCCGGATCCTGGACGAGGACGCCGCCCGCGCCGTGGTGGACGCCGAGGACCTCACCAGCCCCTATGTGGTGCTGGTGCTGGCCCATCACCCCGACGACCCGGCCGAGATCGGCGTCAGCCCCGAGCTCGTGGGCGACGTCAACACCCCCGGACCGCAGGATCCGACACCGGGTTCCGACACGAACCCGGACGGCTCCGACCGGACACCGATCATCGGCCAGATCATCAACACCGATGCCGCGATCGCCCACGCCGAGGCGATCGACAAGGCCCTCGGGGTCACCACCAGGAAGTACCCCGGGCCGGCCACCGCCGGGCTGGTCGAGGCCTGGGGCCAGTGCGACCTCATCGTCTCCCATCTGGCCCTCGGCGCCACCACCCGCATCATCGCCCCGCTACTGGCCTCCAAGAAGACCGATCCCGGGGTGGTCGTCGTCGACGAGGCCGGACGGTTCGCCATCCCGCTGGTCGGCGGCCACGTCGGGGGAGCCAACGGTCTGGCCCGCCAGATCTCCGAGGCCCTCGGCGGGACCGCCGTCGTCTCCACCGCCACCGACTCCCTGGGGGTGCCCGCCCTCGACCAGCTCGGCTGGTCCTACGAGGGGGACGTCGCCGGGGTCACCGGTGCGATCATCGCCGGACGGCCCGTCGCCGTGGTCCGTGAACACCGCTGGCCGCTGCCCCCGCTGCCGAGGAATGTCAGCGAGGACGCCGCCTCCCCGGTCGCGCAGATCATCGTCACCGACCGCACCGCGCAGTCCGCGCCGGCCGGGACCGATGGGCTGCCGACCGTCGTCCTGCACCCCCGCTCCCTGGTGGTCGGGATGGGCTGCAACTCGGGCACCGATGTGGAGGCCCTGCGGGCCCTGTTCGACAAGACCCTGGCCGATGCCGGACTGGCCGTCGGATCGGTGAGCGCTCTGCTCAGCCACGAGGTGAAGGCCGGCGAGCTGGGACTGATCAAACTCGCCCATCAGCTGGGGGTCGAGTACCGCACCTACCCGGCCGATGTGCTGGCCGCCCAGGACGCCCCCAACCCGTCCCAGGTGGTCGCCCGGGAGGTCGGCACCGGAAGCGTCAGCGAGGCCTCGGTGCTCGCCGCGAAAGCCGAGCTCATCGTCCCCAAGCACAAGACCTCCGAGGCCACCTGCGCGGTCGGGCGGATCCCGGCCCGCGGCCACCTGGCCGTCGTCGGCCTGGGGCCGGGCTCCCGCGACCTGCTCGCCCCGCGTGCCATGAAGGCCATCCAGGACGCCACCTTCGTCGCCGGCTACGCCCCCTACGTCCGCCAGATCCGCGACCTGGTGCGGCCCGGGGTGGAGATCCTGGCCACCAAGATGGGCACCGAGGAGGAGCGCACCGAGGCCGCCATCGAGGCCGCCCGGGCGGGCAACAACGTCGCCTTCGTGTGCGGCGGGGACCCGGCGATCTACGCGATGGCCTCACCCACCCTGGAGATGGGCACCGACGGCATCGATGTGGAGATCGTCCCCGGCATCACCGCCGAGCTCGCCATCTCGGCGATCCTGGGCGCCCCGCTGGGCCATGATCACGCCACCATCAGCCTGTCGGACCTGCACACCGACTGGGATCTCATCCTCAAGAGGGTGCACGCCGCCGCCGAGGGCGATCTGGTCACCACCTTCTACAACCCGCGTTCCCGGACCCGCACCCACCAGCTGCCCGACGCCCTGGCGATCATGGCCGAGCACCGGCCGCCGACCACCCCGGTGGCGATGATCTCCCACGCCGAACGACGTCAGCAGGAGGTCATCATGTCCACCCTGGCCGAGTTCAAACCGGAGTGGGTGGGGATGACGGCGATGGTGGTGGTGGGCTCCTCCACCACCAAGTACGTCACCTCCGGGGACGGCCGTCAGATGATGGTCACCCCGCGCGACTACCACTGGATGGACGGCGCCATCAGCGCCCACAGCCAGAAGAACTACTCTCACCGTGACCTGCCGAAGGCCGATGACGCCTCCTACTTCGGGCAGCGAAAGGCGCGCAAGGACAGCGCCGATGAGGCCGGCAACGATGGCCGGACCCAGGAAGGATGACCATGACCGATCGCACTCCCACATCAGCCTCCGCCAGCTTGGCGGGAGGCACAGCCACCGTGGCGGACCTCGGTTCGGGGGTCCCGCTGGTGATCGCCGCGCACGGCACCCGCGACACCCACGGCGTGGAGACCTGTCGCGCCCTGGTGCGCCGGGTCGCCGGCAAGCTCCCCGGGGTGCCGGTGGAGCTCGGCTTCGTCGAGCTCGCCGAGCCGCCCATCGCCGAGGCGGTCGCCGCCGCGATCACGGCCGGGCAGTCCGAGCGGGCCGAGGAGACGCCGTCGGTCGCGTCCCCGCAGACCGCTGAGGACGCCGACCCCGCCGCGGATCCGGGCGGGCCGGACGCCGTGGTGGTGCCCCTGATGATCAACACCGGGGGACACGTCCAGCAGGACATCCCCGAGGCGATCGAGGAGGGACGAGGCGACTCCCGGGTGGTCTACTCCCGCCCCCTGCAGCCCGATGCCCGGCTGCGCCAGGCCCTGGTGCGGCGACTGACCCAGGCCATGGAGCCGGCCTCCGGGGAGGCCTGGAAGCCCAGGGACACCGCCGCCGTGCTGGTGGGCCGTGGCGCCCTGGCCCCCGATGCGAATGCCGCGCACTACCAGCTCACCCGGCTGTTCTGGGAGGAGAGCGGGCTCAACCGCGTCCAGCCGGCCTTCATCCAGGTCACCCGTCCGGCCCTGCCCGAGGCCCTCACCCTGCTGGCCTGCCAGGGAGCCACCCAGATCGTGGTGGTCGGCAACTTCCTGTTCCCGGGCCTGCTGCACCGGTGGATGACCGAGCAGGTCGAGGCGTGGAACTCCGCCCGACCCGATGTGGAGGTGCGCATCGCCGAGGTGATCGGCGACTGCGATGAGCTCGCCGACGTGGTGGTGGACCGCTACCGCGAGCCGCTCGACGAGGTCGGCCTGGGGGAGGGTGCTCCGGTGTACATGTCGGGGCTGAGACTGCAGGGCAGGGATGTCCTGGTGGTCGGTGCCGGCCATGTCGCCGAGCGCCGCGTGGTGCGCCTGCTGGAGGCCGGTGCGCGGGTCCACGTGGTGGCCCCGAACACCGGGATCCAGCTGGGCAGGCTGGCCCGCAAGGGTCTGGTGGATCTGCAGCGCCGGGCCTTCACCCCCTCGGACCTCAACGGCATGTGGTTCGTCCAGGCGCTCACCAACGACCCGGAGGTCAATGCCGCGATCGCGGCGGAGGCCGAGCGCCAGCGGATCTTCTGCGTGCGCGGGGATGCCGGGCGCAAGGGCTCGGCCTTCACCCCCGCCACCCAGGAGGCCGGCGGGATGACGGTCTCTGTGGTCGGCGACCGCACCCCGCGCAAGTCCGCCAAACTGCGCGACGAACTGCTGAGGGCTCTGCAGGGTTAGCCGGTCGCCGATCGGGTCGGTGCCGAAGTCACCGTAGGATCGAGCAGTGATCTCGTTTGACCTGCACAGCCTCGGATTCGACGCCCCCTCCCTCGACGAGCTGGTGGACAGCGCTCTGGCCGCCGGTGCGGCCGGCGTCCAGCACGTGGCGGGATTCGACATCCTGGCCGCCTACACCGATCCGTCCGGCGCCAGGCTCGGCCTCATCAAACCCTTCGACGGGGACCTGGACACGATGGCCAGCCTGGTCTGCCCGACGACCCATCCCGCCGAGGTGTTCCGCTACCGGGACACCCTGGCCCAGGTCGACGTCCTCGCCCCCGGACGCCCCGCCGGGCTGTCGCGCTCGGCCCTGGACGGTTCGGGGGTGCTCTCCGGGGACACCATCCTCAGCGGCCGCGCCGACGCCGAACCCCAGCGGCTGGCGCGGTTCCTCGCCAACACCGATGATCCGCTGGAGTACCCGCTGTCGTCCGGTCCGGGGTCGGACCAGCCCAAGCGGATCGAGCACCTGAGGGTCGGCGCGGTGGCCACCGACTTCCCGAAGATCTACGACTCGGAGGAGGCCTACGGCCACTCCGAGGAGGGCTCGATGGGACAGGAGCTGGCCTTCTCGGCCGGAACCCTGATCTCCCCGTGGCTGCTGGAGATCAGCGCCGGACGCGCCACCCGGGACCAGGCCAGCGCGGCCACCCAGATGACGATGGTGTGCCAGAAGGTGCAGCGACGCACCAATGAGCTCACCGGGGTCGACTGGTTGCGGGTGATCGGCAAGACCTCGGTGCCGATGACGCTGGCTCTGCCGGCCGATCTTCCTCACACCCCCCACGAGGGATCGGTGATCTCGACGACGGTGACCCCGGTGGTCTCCTCGGGAACTTGGGAGGCCGGCAAGGTCTGGAACTGAGCCGGTGGAACTGAGCCGGTGGAACTGAGCCGGTGGAACTGAGCCGTCGGAATCGGCACGTCGGAACCGTGACGCCGCCGCGGATCGGGGTCGGGCAGGGACCGGGCGATAGTCTGCCCGGGTGACCTCACCCGTCCAGCAGTCCACCCCGACCGGGCACTTCCTCGCACAGGCCGGCCCGACCCATCCCGGGCTGGTCGCCATCCTCGGGGCCTGTTTCATCGCGGTCGGTCAACTCTTCGTCCAGATCCCTGCCCAGCTGGTGGGCGTGGACACCGCGTCATCGCGGGGGACCGTGCTGCTGCTGGCCTCCTTCGTCCCGGTCTGGGTGCTGCTGTGGGCCTGGCTGAGACTGGCCGAGCACCGCCCACTGCGCCGGATCGGGCTGGACGGCAGGAGGACCGATCTGCTCATCGGGCTCGGGATCGCATTCGCCATCCTCGCGGTCGACGCCGTGGTGATGGCCGCCTCGGGGCAGGTGAGGTTCCACTGGGGCGGTTCCGGGGTCACCGGGATCGCCGTGATCATCGCGATCCTGGTGCTCTTCGCCATCCAGGGATCGGCCGAGGAGGCCGTTCTACGAGGGTTCGTGATGCAGGGGGTCTGCGCCAGGTGGGGGGTCTGGGCGGGTCTGCTGATCCAGGCGGTGGTCTTCGCGGTCCTGCACGGCTCCAATCCGGGGGCCGGTCCGGTGGCGCTGGGCAATGTGGCCGCTTTCGGCATCATGCTCGGCCTGCTGGTGCTGTGGCGGGGGAACCTGTGGGCGGCGATGGGCTTCCACGCGGTGTGGAACTGGGCCCAGGGAATGGTGCTGGGATACGACGTCTCGGGGTTGAGCTTCGGACACTCCGTGCTGTCCCAGACGACGTCGCCGAGCGCATCGGCGGTGGTCACCGGGGGTGCCTTCGGGGCGGAGGGCTCGGTCATCACGCTGGTGGCGCTGATCCTGGCCATCATCGCGCTGGGATGGGCGTGGCGCAGGTCCCCGGGCGCGTCCGGCCACTGAGCCGCGCACATGACTGTACAGACCACGGGAACCTGTCCTACGCTCGTTGGAGCGCTCCAACGGCGGAGCTCTCAACGATGAGGAGAAGCGGGAATGGCCCCCAAGGCACGCAACACGAACGATCCGAAGTACTCGAAGCTCGCCATCGGCGTCTGTCCCGATCAGTGGGGAGTCTGGTTCCCGGACGACCCCAAGCAGATCGCCCCGCGCCAGGCCATGCAGGAGATGGCGGAGGCCGGATTCGAGATTCTGGAGACGGGCCCCTACGGGTACTTCCCGACCGACCCCAAGGAACTCACGAGATGGACCGATGAGTTCGGCCTCAAGGTGGTCGCCGGCACCGGCTGGGGAGTCCTGCACAAGGCCGAGGCCTGGCCTACCACCGTGGAGACCTTCCGCAAGATCGCCGAGACCCACGCGGCCGTCGGCGCCGAGTACATCGTGCACCTGCCCCCGCTCTACCGCGACGACAAGACCTGGGAGTGGACTGACGACCGGGTGCTCTCCGACGACGCCTGGAAGCTGTTCATCGAGAACGCCAACAAGCTCGGCCAGATGCTGCTCGACGAGTACGGCCTCAAGATGGTGCTGCATCCGCACGGCGACTCCCACATCGAGACCCCCGAGGAGATCGCCCGGATCTTCGACGCCACCGATCCCACCTACGTGAACCTGTGCCTGGACACCGGCCACGTCGTCTACGGCGGAGGAGACCCGATCGAGCTCATCAAGCAGTACCCCGAGCGGATCACCTATGTGCACATCAAGGCCTTCGACCCCGAGATCACCCGCGAGGCCCACGAGAAGGACTGGCCCTTCGGCGAGGCCGTCGCCAAGGGGGCCTCGGTCCGCCCGCCGGCCGGTGAGCCCGACATGAAGAAGCTGGTCAACGCGCTGTCCGAGCTGGACAAGGACATCTACGTGGTCTGCGAGCAGGACCTGTACCCCTGCGATCCGGGTCTGCCCAAGCCCAACGCCATCGCCACCCGCGAGTACCTGGCGGAGTGCGGCCTGGGACTCAAGTGAGTCCGACCGTTCACATCTGAGGACTCCAGAGAGGTCCGTCCCGGCACCTGTAGGAGCAGACTGTCGTGACGGAGCGGGACGGTTGTCGGAGCGTGGACGGTGGGTGAGGCGGGACGCCGAGCGGAGGGGGAGTGATGAACGGAAGACAACCGACCCAGGTCGAGGTGGCCAGGATGGCCGGGGTGTCCCGCCAGACGGTCTCCCTGGTGTCCCGCAACGACCCGAGGGTCTCGCCCGCCAGCCGGGCCGCCGTGGAGGCGGCCATGAAGACCCTCGGGTACCGCCCCAATGTCGCCGCGCGGGCGCTGGCGGCCCGGCGGACCGGGTTCATCGGCATCGCGATCTCCGGGCTGGTCAACCCCTTCAACGGCGAACTGCTCGAGATGATCAGGCGGCACTGCGAGGCCGAGGGACTCCTCCCGTTCATCGTCCCGGTCGACCAGGATCCAGCCGACGAGAGGCTGGTCATCGACCGCTTCCTGCAGATGAACGTGGACGCACTGATCCTCGTCTCCCCGCAGTTGGGCGGTGAGGAGCTGGAGCGGGTCGGCCGACGGGTGCCGACCGTCGTGGTGACCCGCAACGCCGGCCCCGGCAGCGTCGACCTGGTGCACACCGATGACGCCCTGGGGGCCCGCCTGGTGACCGAGCGTCTGCTGGAGGAGGGCTATCGCCCGCTCATCTGTCTCGGGGTGGAGGGGCCGGTCTCCGGCGACTCCGCCGGGGACCGGGTGCGCGGCTACCGTCAGGTCTGCGAGGGGGCCGGTATCGAGCCCCGGGTCGAGATGGTCCGGCTCGACGATCTGGGCCCGGTGATCGCGCGCATCGTCAAGCAGTACGGGCGCGGCTTCGGTCTGTGCTGCCACAACGACCTGATCGCCCTGGCCGCGGTCGGGCAGCTGGCCGCTCAGCACCTGAGGCCCGGCCGGGACGTCGGCGTCACGGGTTTCGACAACACGGTGGTCTCCGGCCTTCCCGGGGTGTCGTTGACCACGGTCGACCCGAGCACCTCGACGATGGCCGGCCGGGTCGTCGCGCTGGTGGTCGAGAGACTCGCCGGACGCACCGATCCGGTCGACGTCGTGCTGCCCCCGCAGCTGGTGGTGAGGACCTCGACCTGCGGGCGAGGAGACGGGACGAACCCCTGAGGCAGGCCGTCACCCCGTTTCGACATGGTGCGACTGGGGGTCCGGTGATCCTGTCCCCTGTTCCGGGGATTGCTGATGGGTTCGGCGCGGTGGTGTCGTGGCAGGGTGGTGCTGCGGCGCGGCAGTTCTGGTGATGCTGGCAGCGAGTGGCTGCGGAGGGCTCCCGGGTGGTGCCTCCCGTGCGGCTTCGGGGTCCTCGGCGTCCTCATCCGGATCGGCTCCCGCCTCGCAGCGGCCCGCGAGCCAGGCGGCGTCCCCGTCGGCATCCGGTCCGGCCGGACGAAGCGTGGTGGTGATTCTGGACGCGTCCGGGTCGATGCGTCGTGATGACGCTGGTGGCGGGGTCACCCGGATGAAGGCCGCCCAGGACGCGGTGACCTCCCTGGTGTCGGGCCTGGACTCGTCAACATCTGTGGGGTTGGTGGCCTACGGATCGAGGACTCCCGGTGATGACGTGACCAAGAGCAAGGGCTGTGGTGATGTGACGGTGGAGCAGCCCCTGGCCGGGTCGTCGGGCTCCTCGGTGGTGGCTCGGGCAAAGGCCCTGAAGGCCGGTGGGTGGTCGCCGATCGGGTCGGCTCGTCAGAAACTGTCCCCTCAGGGAGTCCAGGGGGTGTCCGTGGGGCAGCCGTGGGCCACGATCGCGAAGGAGAATCCCGGTTTTCCGAGCGTGTCCGGCGGGACCTCGCGGACCTTCGGCGGCAGGACGGTGACCTTCGGGTGTGGCGCGGGTGCGAGTGGGGCTTTGACAGAGGGGTGCTGACGGTGATCAATCCGTTGGCGAACCGCACGATCGACGAGCTGGGGGTGGGGTCGTCGCGCTCGAGTGTCGATGCACTGTTGGGGGAGTCGGTCTCGGGCCCGGCCTCGGGCGCCGGGCATGTGGTGTACGTGGCGGACCGGGAGAAGGGCCTGGCCTGGGATGTGACCTACGACGCGGCTGGTCGGGTGGTGGTCATCGTGCTGTGCCACTGTATGCCACCCTCGAACGACCTGCCCGCCGGGATGAGCCGGCAGTGGGAGCTGCACGGCCTCAACCTCACCATTCGCGACGACGGACGGGCGGTATCGGTCGCGCGCACCTACAGCGGCATGGGGCCCGGCAGTGGGAGTTGCGATGACAAGGAGTGCGCCGAGGTGAAGGACTTCCGCGTGACGGTGCCGTCAGCGACGACCCTCAAGCTCACCGTGACGAGCAGCTACCGGGCGCCGCTGGTGCTGTCCGAGGATGGCAGCATGCAGACCGGGGACTCCCGTTTCCCGTCCGAGGACTCCGAGGTGGCCGTCGGCGACTACTACACCCTGGCGGTCCAGTCCGACGGGAATGCGCTGACCACCCTGTACTCGGCGGACGGCGTCGAGAAGACCGTCTCGAAGTTCAACGGACTGGGATCTCCGTGGATCTGCAGTCCCGACCACCATGACCCGCAGAAGTGCGGCGCCTGAGGCTCACGCCTCGTTGATGCGATCCAGTTCCCCGCCGTCGACGATCCGGTAGGAGTACCCCTGCTCCGCCAGGAAGCGCTGACGGTGGGCGGCGAAGTCGGCATCCACGGTGTCGCGGGAGACCACCGCGTAGAACCGGGCGGTGAGGCCGTCCTTGGGACGCAGCAGCCGGCCCAGTCGCTGGGCCTCCTCCTGGCGCGAGCCGAAGGCCCCCGAGACCTGGATCGCCACCTCGGCGCTGGGCAGGTCGATGGAGAAGTTCGCGACCTTGCTCACCACCAGCAGGTTGATCGTGCCGTCGCGGAACTCCTGGTAGATCTTCTGGCGGCGCAGCGAGGTGGTGGCCCCGGTGATGATCTCGCAGCCCAGTTCGGTGGCCAGCTCCTCGAGCTGGTCGACGTACTGACCGATCACCAGGGTCGGTTGACCCTGGTGCCGTTTCACCAGTTCGCGGACCACCGCGTTCTTGGAGGCCAGGGTGGAGGCCATCCGGTAGCGCACGTCCGGTTCGGCCAGCGCACAGGCCATCCGCTCGTCCTCGGTGGGGGTGACCCGCACCTCCACGCAGTCGGCGGGAGCGATCCAGCCCTGGGCCTCGATCTCCTTCCAAGGAGCGTCGTAGCGCTTGGGCCCGATGAGGGAGAAGACGTCCTCCTCGTGGCCGTCCTCGCGGACCAGGGTGGCGGTGAGGCCGAGCCGACGTCGCGCCTGCAGGTCGGCGGTCATCCGGAACACCGGGGCCGGCAGCAGGTGCACCTCGTCGTAGATCACCAGTCCCCAGTCGCGGGCCTCGAAGAGTTCCAGGTGCGGGTGCACCCCGTGACGCTTGGTGGTGATCACCTGGTAGGTGGCGATGGTGACCGGCCGGACCTCCTTGCGGGAGCCCGAGTACTCGCCGATCTCATCGGGGGTCAGGGTGGTGCGGCGGACCAGTTCGTCCTTCCACTGCCGGGCCGAGACGGTGTTGGTCACCAGGATCAGGGTGGTGCACTTGGCCATCGCCATCGCGGTCGCTCCGACCACCGTCTTGCCGGCCCCGCAGGGCAGCACCACGACCCCGGAGCCCCCGGCCCAGAAGGACTCGGCAGCCATCCGCTGGTAGGGACGCAGCTTCCAGCCGTCCTCGACCAGATCGATGTCGTGCTGTTCGCCGTCGACGTAGCCGGCCAGGTCCTCGGCCGGCCAGCCGAGCTTCAGCAGGGCCTGCTTGAGGGTGCCTCGCTGGGAGGGGTGGACGACCGCGGTCTCCGCATCGATCTGGTCCCCGACCAGGCCACGGACCGACTTGGCCCGCAGCACCTCGGTGAGCACCGCCTTGTCGGAGGAGACCAGCACCAGACCCTGGGTGGGGTGCTTCTCGATCCGCAGCCGTCCGTAGCGGCTCATCGTCTCGGTGATGTCGACCAGCAGCGAGGAGGCCACCGGGAACCGCGAGTAGCGCATCAGGACGTCGACGACCTGCTCCGCGTCGTGGCCGGCCGCCATCGCATTCCACAGGCCCAGCGGGGTGAGCCGGTAGGTGTGGATGTGTTCGGGGGCGCGTTCCAGTTCGGCGAAGGGGGCGATCGCGTGGCGGCACTCGTCGGCCATCGGGTGGTCGACGTCGAGCAGCAGGGTGCGGTCGGACTGAACGATCAGGGGGCCAGGAGTCTGAGACATCGACATCCAGTATCCTCCGTCGCCAAGTCCGCTACTGGGCCACCGCCCGGGCGGCGCTCACTCGCGGCACCGGGATAATGACGATCCCCCCGCCACCACGGCGCACACAGCGCATCGCCCCCTTGGCCAGAGCCATCACCTTCAGCGTCTCAGAGGTCGTCGTGCCGTCGTCGCGCACCCAGGTGACCTCCAGCCAGGTGCCGTCGGCCTGGGCGCGGTGCAGGATCGCCAGCAGATGACGCGAGTCGTTGAAGGTCGGCAGGCTCGCCAGCGACTCGGCCACCGCCTTGGGATCGGACAGGGGACCCGGGGGGAGCCCCGGGCCGCCGTGATCGGCGGTCCGTGCCCTGGCCGGGGCCGGAGCGTTGAAGATGTCGCCGTGGGCGTCGCGGGCCACCGGACTCAGACCCATGTCGCGCAGCGCGGCCAGCACCACGTCGGGGTCGGCCTGTGCCGCCAGCACGGTGGGGGCCAGTCGTCTCAGGCCCAGTCCCTCGGCGGCCGAACTGCGCAGCAGGGTCTCCATCAGACTCGGGTCGTCGACCTCCAGGACCGAGCCGGTGGCGGCCACCGAGACCCGCCCGTGGTCACGGACGACGTCGTCCAGCAGCACCAGGAGTCCCTGGGGCACCTCCGACATCGAGTGCAGACGCCACCACTCGCGCACCTGGTCGCCGCTCCAACCGGCATCCAACGCGCGACGCAGGCTGGTCCGGGTGAACCGGCGCACGCCGGCGACGCCGGTGGACTCGCGGTCTGCCAGCAGGGCCAGGTCGGCGGCAAGGGCGGGGGTGAGGGGCCCGGGGGCCACCGCGGTGAGATCGGACTGCAGGATGACGCTCTCCTGTCGCTGCGGCATGCCGGGATCCTCGGTGGCGTCGACCAGGCCCGAGCGGGCGCCCAGCGCCGTGAGGCCCAGAACCTGGCACTCCTCGGTGGTCGCCCTCAGCACGGGGGCGGCCTCGAGCACCGGCCAAACGGGATGGCGCCAGGCGATCCTGGCGATCACCAGTTCGGGATCCACGGGGGTCCCGGGCTCGGCGGTCCTGAGCTCGTTGAGGACCTGCTGGCGCCAGGCGCGGGCGGTGGCCGGAGCCGGGGCGTCCAGGGTGTTCGACAGCTCGCCGGGGGTCTGGGGAATGGCCAGCCAGGCGTCGCGGAGCACCTGCCACTGGGTCCACAGCTCGTCCTGACGCCACTTGTCGGCGGTGGTGGTCGGCAGCCAGCCGCGGCTGTCGGCAGCGATGAGATTGGCCGACACCGCCACCGTGAGGTACCACCAGCCGGTGTCGCCGTGGGCCACCCTGGCCAGCGCCCGGGTGGCGTCGCGCTTGGCCATCCCGCCGGATGCCAGCCGGGCCGGGGTGATCGTCTCGACCGCCTCCAGCAGGGCCGACATCGAGGAGATGGCCTCAAGAGCGGTGCCCAGAGCCGCCGAGTCGGTCCGTGCGGCGGGGTGCGGTGAGGGCCAGGCGGGCGGCCGGGCGGACACCGGGTTCTGGAACAGCCGGCCCTTGCGCAGCACCAGGGAGACCTCCCGGGGCAGCACGACGGTCTCGTCGTCGACCGGGTGAAGCAGCCGGTGGGCCAGTGCCAGGTCGATCGGGGAGGTGGCCGTCTCGGGGCTCACCGCGCGGCGGGCGTGCGGCACATGTCCCGACGGGGACCACATCAGACGGTGCAGGACCGGCAGCACGGTCGGTCCTGCGGCATCCAGTCGCTCGGAGACCTCGGCCGCGGTGAGAGGTTGACCGGATTCGGGCGCCAGTCCGGCAGGGCTCGGTCCCAGCACCGAGGCGGCTGCGCTGACCAGGTGGAACTGATCCTCCTCGGGCAGCACCAGGGCGAGGTCCTCGAGGTGGTCGACGGCCTCGTCGAGATCGCGTCGGGAGGGCAGACCGACGCTGTGGGGGGTGCCCGAGTGCTCGCCGGCCCCCTCAGTGGTCTGCTCAGCTGTCGCGGTTGTCCGGTCGCCGCTCGCGGCGTCCAGCAGGTGACCGGCCAGGTCATCCCTCGAGACGTCCCCCAGGGCGGCGATGGCCAGTACGACGCGGTACTGCCAGCTGTCGAGGCCGTCCAGAGCGGCGCGCACCGACGCCTGGGTGGAGGCTCTCTCGGCCATCTCGGCCAGCGACCGAGGGGGCGGGCTCGCCAGATCGGGGCGCAGGCTGAGCAGCTGGGTCATCGCGTCGGTGTCCATCCCGCGAATCACCGAGGCCAACGTGATCGTGCCGCTCATCGTGAGATCCCCTGTCGCCCCTGAGAGGGATCGGTTCTGGGTGTGGGTGTGAGTTCTCGGTCGATGATGATCATCGAGGCGACCAGGATGGCGATATTGGCCATCCAGCAGGTCCATCGGAGCTGTTCCCAGCCGCTGCGGGTGGGGCTGCCGAGGATGGTCATGAGCAGCGCGAGGGCGGTCGCGACGCCGTAGAGCCGCAGCAGGGCGGTGCGGGCGACCGGGTGGCGCCAGGTGAAGTACCAGCCGACCGCCAGGGCGGGCAGCGACAGCCAGGTGCCCAGGCAGCCGGCCACCACGCTGGCCACCAGCCCCCAGCCCAGACCGCGGCACAGCGCTCCCAGGGTCCTGTTTCCGGGCAGTTCGGGGCGCTCCCCCCACAGCCCCGAGGGCTCGGCGGGGGCCAGGTTGAGGCCGTTGTCGAGGGCGGGCTCCGGGGGTGCCCAACGGTCGGACCCGGATCGTGCGGAACCGCGTCGGGCCGCACCCGAGTGGGCGGGGCCGGACGGTTCGAGACCGGACTGAACGACGCTGGACGGGCTGGACGGTTCGGGGCCGGTGAGCGGGGAACCGCCCCATCCTGCCGGTCCGCCCGAGGTGAGGATCGGCCGACGCGGATCGATCTCGGCGTGACGGCCCCACTGAATCGGCACCCCGGTGGAGGGGAACGGGAGACTCGGGTCCCGGGTCTCCCCGGTCTGCGGGACGAGGGACGACAGTGGCGGCTGATGAGGTGATGCCTGATAACCCTGCGGAGGATCGGCCGGCAGATCAGGACGCGGGGCGTCGGGGCGGACGGCCGACGACTCCAGGGGGGTGGTGTCCGGCATCGCGAAGGCCATCGGCGGTTCGACGGCTCCGACGACGTCGGTGAGAGTCACCGGTGCGGGTGTACCCCCGGACGAGGCACGGCCGCTCGATCTCATCGCAGTCGTGCTCGTCTCAGTCACCCTGGTAGCCACAGCCCCATCTTAGGGAGGAGGACGACCCCGTCCCGTCCGGCCGACCGCCCCGACGGTCCTGTCGGCGTGCTCAACGCTCGCCCTGATGGTCGAACCGCGCATCTGAAGTGCGCGCATCACTCAAAATCCTGTTCATTGAGTGTCCCGACTCCTACTCTCGAAATCGACTCAGGAAAGACGCGCCGGCCACCGCCGTGACGCGTCGCGACACACTATCGAGGGGGCTCCATCGTGGAGGTCATCATCTGCAAGGACGCCGACGAGGCGGGGCTACAGGCAGCGGCTCGGATCGCTGCGATCCTGTCCACGCGTCCCGATCCGGTGCTCGGGGTCGCCACCGGCAGCTCGCCGCTGCCGACCTACCGGGCGCTGGCCGATCTGGTGCACTCCGGTCGGCTCGACGTCTCCCGCCTGAGGGCCTTCGCCCTCGACGAGTATGTCGGGATGCCGATCGACGACGAGCGCAGCTATGCGGCGACGATTCGCCACGAGGTCACCGAGCGGCTCGGCCTCGACCCGGCCGGCGTCCACGTCCCCGACGGCCTGGCCAGTGACATCGTGGCCGGTTGCCGGGCCTACGAGAAGGCCATCAGGGATGCCGGCGGGATCGACGTCCAGATTCTCGGGATCGGCGGCAACGGGCACATCGGCTTCAACGAGCCCAGTTCCTCCTTCGCCTCCCGCACCCGGATCAAGACCCTCGCCCCGCGCACCCTGCGCGACAACGCGCGGTACTTCAAGGAGGGCGAGACGGTTCCCACCCACTGCGTCACCCAGGGGCTCGGCACCATCATGGATGCCCGCCATGTCGTCCTGCTGGCCAGCGGTGAGAGGAAGGCCGATGCGGTGGCCGCCGCCGTCGAGGGCCCGGTCAGTGCGATGTGCCCGGGCTCGATCCTTCAGCACCACGAGCACGCGGTCATCGTCGTCGACGAGGCCGCCGCCGCCAACCTGAAGCTGGCCGACTACTACCGCTATGTCTGGCAGCACAAGCCGGAGGAGTACAAGGACTTCTGACGGCGTCCCGCTCCTCGGCCGGGCAGTCGCGCCCTGATGGTGGAAGGTGCCCGGAAGGGCGCCGACCCCGGGTGCGCCCACCGGGGAGCGGTTCACTCGTGCAGAGTGCGCTTCAGGTCCGGGGGCAGCAGCAGCGCTGCGCACACCAGCCGATGGGCGACAACGACGGTGACCGCCTGGCCGGCGAGGATGCCGATCAGGACCAGCAGCTGGGCGGCACCGGCCTGGAGGGCGGATCCGCCACCGAGCAGGACGCCGACGAAGGCTCCCGGAAGGGTCACGAGGCCGACTGTTCGGGTGCTGTCGACACTGGGGATGACGGCCTCGGCGACACAGTGCTCGGTCACCATCCGGATGGCCTCGGAGCGCGGCAGGCCGAGCGAGAGGGCCGCCTCGAAGGTGCCGGTGTTCTCGCGCAGCTCGGGGAACAGACGTCGACCGGCCAGGGTGTGGCCGTTCATCATGTTCCCGATGATGATCCCGGCCATCGGGATGAGGGTTGCGGCGTTGAAGGGTGCCGAACCGCTGACGAAGATGATCGCGAGCACCGGCAGCGCGCCACTGGCCACCGCGACCGCGGTCCAGGGCCAGGCCCTGCCGACTCCGGTGCGCCTGGCGGTCGTGATGACGCCGACGACGAACATCAACAGGGTGAAGGCGGCGCCCGCCCACAGATGCTGCAGGGCGTAGTGGAGGACCAGGGAGACGGCGGCGAGCTGGACCGTGGCCCGAACTGCGGAGATCACCGACGACTTGCTGATTCCGAGGCGGCCGAGACGGGAGGCGATCACCGCCAGTCCCACCAACGCCACCAGTGCCACGATGAGTTGCCAACTGGGACCAACTGTCATGCGCCATCTCCATACCCGGCGCGGGTCGCGCGATCGACCCTGACAGCACGGGGCTGAGTGGGACGTGGTCCACCACGATGGTGGCCCTGAACATCAGACACCCGGCCGCCGCGCGCTACACCATACCGGCCGCGACGCCCGCTGTGCTGCACCTCTGCCCGGGAACCGGGCGGGGAACCGGCTGGGCGCGTCTGTCCGGGAACCGGGCGGGCACTGCTGCGGTGTTGCGCAGGGGTTGCGCAGGGTCAGCCTTGGCGGCGTTGGGGGGAGCTTGTAGGCTGAGTAGCTGACTGGGAACAGAGACCTGGAGCCGACACTGTCGGTTCCGTGAGCCGTCGTCGGGCCACGAGATGCCGACGGCGGTTCTTCATTCCCAGGCACCAGAACAAGTACGAGTACGCAGAATCGGGGAGTGAGCCAGCGATGCCAACCGGGAAGGTGCGTTTCTACGACGCCGCCAAGGGGTTCGGTTTCCTGACCAGGGACGGCGGTGGCGACGTGTACGTCAACGCCTCCGCCCTGCCCAGCGGTACGACGACGTTGAAACCCGGCCAGAAGGTGGAGTTCGGCGTCGTCGAGGGCAGGCGGGGTGACCAGGCACTGTCTCTCCAGCTCGTCGAGACCCCGAAGTCGCTGTCGAAGTCGACCCGGAAGTCCCCCGACCAGCTGGCCGTCATCTGCGAGGACCTCATCAAGATGCTGGACCACATGGGCAATGGCTATCGTCACGGCCGCCATCCCGATCCTCGGACCGCCTCCAAGGTGGCCAAGATGCTGAGAGCCGTTGCCGACGAGTTGGAGCTGTGATGAGCGCCCAGTACCCAGAATCCATGGACTCCACGGAGCCCGCTGTCCCCTCGGAGTCGGAGGTCGCCCCCGAGGCCGCTGCCTCCTCCGAGGCTGCTGCTCCCGAGTCGGTCGACGCCCCGCAGTCGACTGTTCCCGCCGAGTCCACCGACTCCTCGGAGTCGGCTGCTGCTCCTGAGCCCGCTGTTTCCTCTGGTTCTTCTGAGCCCTCGAATCCCTCCGAGGTCGAGGAACCGCAGGGGGCCCCCGAGGCGCACGACGCCCCGGTCCGCAAGCGTGCCGCCGCCAAGCCGAAGGCCGACCCGACCCTGGTCAAGGCGGTCGACCAGGCCCGGGAGGCCGCCGAGTTCCAGGCCGGCGACTTCGGCGTCGGGGAGTACCTCGGCGCCGTGATCGAGGGGGATCGCGTCCTCACCCATCTCTTCGAGTGCCCGCACCCCGGATACCGGGGCTGGCACTGGTCGGTGACGATGGCGCGCGCCCTGCGCGGCCGCAACGTCACCGTCGACGAGGTGTCCCTGATGCCCGGCGACGACGCCCTCATCGCCCCGGCCTGGGTGCCGTGGCGGGAGCGGGTGGAGCCCGGCGACATCACCCCCGGCTCCCTGCTGCCGACCCCCGACAACGATCCCCGGCTGGAGCCCGGCTACACCGGTGGTGAGCTGGCCGCCGAGGAGGATCCCGCGGAATGGGCCGCCACCCGCGCGGTGGCCGGCGAGCTCGGCCTCGGCCGGGAGCGGGTGCTCTCCATGGAGGGCCGTGACCGCGCCGCCGAACGCTGGTTGGAGGGTCCCGCCGGGCCCGACGACAGCTTCACCAAGCACGCCCCGGGACAGTGCCAGACGTGCGGCTACTTCGTCCGCCTCCAGGGTGGGCTGGGCCGCCTGTTCGGGGCCTGCACCAACGAGTACTCGCCCTTCGACGCGCATGTCGTGGAGATCGAGCACGGCTGCGGCGGCCACTCCGACCTGGTGGAGAAGAAGCGCGGCATCGAGCTTCCCGAGCCGGTCTTCGACACCATCTCCGTCGACTCCTCACTTTTCGACTGAGAGTTTCTCTCCGCCGTGTTCCCTGAACTGGGGACAGGCGATGGGCGCCATTCTGCTCGTGAGAGTGTGGGGTCTCCCTGGGCTGCCGACATGGCACGACGATGGCTGGTCCTCCCACTCGCAGCGGCACTGATGGTGGCGGGGTGCTCGGTTCCGGGATTGTCATCATCGGCGCACTCACCCACCGGGTCCGGCGCATCCGCCGCCGCGCAGCCTGCCTCCGCAACAGTAGGGGCCCCACGGGCTCGTCGGCCGCATCCTCTGAACGGCGTCCGGCGAACTACCTGCTCATCGTGGACGCATCGGGTTCGATGCGGAAGTCCGATGTGGGTGGTGGTACTCGGATGGCCGCCGCCCAGGACGCCGCCTCGAAGTTCGTGTCCTCCCTGCCGAAGGGATCCAGGGTCGGCCTGGTGAGCTACGGCGACAAGACCTTGGAGGAGGCCCCGCGCTCGGCCGGATGCGGAGATGTCTCGCTCAAGGTTCCGGTCGGGTCTGACATTGGCGCGGTGACCCGTCAGGTCAAGACCCTCAGGCCGGTGGGATGGACGCCGATCGGGAAAGCCCTGCAGACAGCGGCCGCCCAGGCGAAGGGCCAGCCCCTCAATGTCGTCCTCATCACCGATGGCGAGGACTCCTGCGCACCGCCCGACCCGTGTCAGACGGCGGCCACGCTGGCGGCCGACAACGCAGGCCTGTCGATATCGGCGATCGGCCTGAACGCGTCCTCCGACCAGCTGTCCTGCATCGCCAGCAAGGGCAAGGGGTACTTCGTCACCGCCAGCAACTCCGCCCAACTGGCGCGTCGTCTCGAGGCGCTGGGGGACCCGGATGCAGCCTCCCGGACCCTTTCCCCCTCTGGAGTCCAGTCGATCCGGCCCGGACAGCTGGTCGACGAGATCCGCAAGAGCCACCCGGGATTCCCGAAGGTGGACTCCGGTGCGCAGGTGCGAGTGGTCTGGATGAACTGCACCTGGACGTTCAGCGCGAAAGGCGTCCTCACCTCGATCGCACTGGAGGGATCGGGGTCGGCCTCGACCATCGACGGGCTGAGGGTGGGGGACGCCGCCGCGGCGCTGAACGTGCTCGGGGCGCCCGTCTCGACCTCGACCAACGGCGGAGCGGAGACGCGCCTCTACCCGGCGGACGTGCGTCTCGGACTGGGCTGGAAGGTGCAGATCAAGGACGGCAGGATCATCACCATTGTGCTGTGCACCTGTCTCACCGGTAGCTGCCCTCCGTCGGTGGACCAGATCCGGAAGATCCAGGATGACCCCACGATGAATCCGACGAAGATCACCTGCATCGACGACGGGAACTGGGTGGTTGTGGAGTCCAACTTCGAGGGGGACCACACCGGAGGATGGCTCTTGCTGCAACGGACAGGCGGCGGGTGGACCAAGGTCAAGCGGGTGACCAACGCCGGCGACTGCTACGAGTTGCCCGAGGATGCACCGTACGGCGAGTTGGAGAAGCCGTTGGGAGGCTTCTGCAACTTCCGGGCATCGGCTGTCGGAGTGAAGACAGCCCCCATCACGATGGATGGGGCCGGACCAATAGTGCTGGGAATGACCAGGGAGACTCTCGAAGGTACTTCGGTGAACCTGTCCATGGAGGATGAGTGTGGGGGACACGCCGCTCCGAACGTCGTCAACGGCTTTGTCCCTGGTCTTGACGGCTATCACCTCCGGTTCATGGACGGGAAGCTCACCGCCATGGCGGTGGACGCCCTAGGTGCGAGGACGACCTCGGGGGCCACTGTGGGGATGAGCGTCAAGGATCTCCTGAGTCTCTATCAGGGAACCCTCACGGTGGACACGGAGCACGGCGGGTACTCCTACACCGCCGGAGGCAGAACACTGGAGTTCACGAGCTTGGGCGACGACGGCTTCGAAACGAACACTGTGCTGGCGATCCGCGTGCACTACAGCAACTCGCCCTGGGCCGTCTGCTGATCGGGTGGCGTGCGGGACCGCGATCTCGGAGGTGAACATTTCACTCGCGGAAGTGCCCTTCGGGGCGCTGGTGCGTGGTGGACCCCGGTTCCGTGAGTGATCGGTTCACTCGGGTGAGGTTTGGGTTGGCCGTTCCACCGATTTGGGCCATCCGACAGTGCGTTTACCTTGTGATCCGCCTGCGGACTCGGGTGCCGGGCGCCCTGAGGCCCCCTACGGAGCTGCTCTGCCGCTAGGCGCGGGTCGTTGGGAGTGTCGGGGTGCGGTCGGCGGGGGAGTTCGCGGTCCGGGGTGAACATTTCACTCGCGGAAGTGCCCTTCGGGGCGCTGGTGGGTGGTGACCCCCAGTTCCCTGAGTGATCGGTTCACCCTCAGCGGAGCTGCCCCCGAAACGATCACCGGGACAGCTCACCGCCGGTCCTCGTAACACGATCGATTTCAGAATCTCAGTATCATGCTCGCCGTGTCTGTGACCCCCACATATCCAGAACCAAACAGCAGAATCGATCGCTGGTTCGAGCTCACCAAGCGAGGCACCACCCGCTCCAAGGAGATCCGCGGCGGTGTCGTGACCTTCTTCACGATGGCCTACATCCTCGCTCTGAACCCCCTCATCCTCGGAGCAGCCGCCGACAAGAACGGCAAGCTCCTCAGTGGCGCCCCGAAGTTCCTCGACGCGGCGGGCAAGACCCTCAACGAGGCCGCCATCGATCACAACAAGATGATGGTCCTGGCGGTGACCGCCCTGGTCGCCGGTGTGATGACCATCTTCATGGGCATTTACGGCCGGTTCCCGCTGGGTATCGCCGCCGGACTCGGCATCAACTCGCTGCTCGCGTACGGCGTGGCACCCACGATGACCTGGCCTCAGGCGATGGGCCTGGTCGTCTGGGAGGGCATCCTCATCTTCATCTTCGTCATCTCCGGTCTTCGGGAGATGATCTTCCGCGCCGTGCCTCGCAGCCTCCGAGCGGCCATCGGCGTGGGCATCGGTCTGTTCATCGCCTTCGTCGGACTTGTCGACTCCGGTGTGGTTCGCGCCGGCACCGGCACCCCGGTCCAGCTGGGAGTCAACGGGTCCCTGGTGGGCTGGCCGATCTTCGTATGCGTGGTCGGGTTCATCGCCGTGGTGATCCTGTACGCCAAGAAGGTCCGCGGCGCGATGCTCATCGCGATCGCGGGCGGCTCGATCCTGGCCCTCATCATCGAGGAGATCGGCAAGATCGGTCCCCACATCGGCGACCAGAATCCCACCGGCTGGGCGCTCAACGTCCCCCGTCTGCCGGCGGCCTCCAGCTTCTCCTGGCCCGATCTCGGGCTGGTCGGGCGGGTCGACCTGTTCGGCGGCTTCCTCAAGGACGGCCACTTCAACATCGCCACCTTCATCTCGGTGCTGCTGGTGGTCTTCTCCCTGATGCTGGCCGACTTCTTCGACACCATGGGTACCGTCGTGGCGATCGGCGCCCAGGCCGGGCTCAATGATGCCGAGGGCAACCCGCCCCACCTCAAGGAGATCCTGCTGGTGGACTCCCTGGCCGCGGTCGCCGGCGGACTGGGATCCTCGTCCTCCAACACCGGTTTCATCGAGTCCTCGGCCGGTGTCGGCGAGGGCGCCAGGACCGGTTTCGCATCCGTGGTCACCGGCATCCTGTTCCTGCTGTCGATGCTCATCTCCCCGGTGATCACGATGATCCCCTCGGAGGCGGCCGCCCCGGTGCTGGTCTTCGTCGGATTCCTCATGATGTCCCAGGTCACCGACATCAAGTGGAATGACGTCGTCGAGGGACTTCCGGCCTTCGCCGCCATCATCCTGATGCCCTTCACCTACTCGATCACCGACGGTATCGGTGCCGGGTTCATCCTGTACTGCATCACGAAGCTGTTCGTCGGCAGGGCTCGCCTGGTCCATCCCATCCTGTGGGCGGTCTCGGCGCTGTTCGTCATCTACTTCGGCCAGGGGCTGCTCCTCGATCTCATCGCGAAGCTCTGACCCCCGCCGCCGACAAGCTGCCGACAAGCTGCCGACAGGCGACACGACCGGTCACGCCGGCCAGATCACATCGTCGTTCTCTCGATGGTGCTCTGGCCGGCGTGCCACACCACGAACAGGTCGGGAGCCGCTCGGCCGGCCCCCGGCGCGGCGGCACTCCAGGTCTGGAACTGGACGAGGAACCCGACGAGCCCGGCGACCGTCTCCCGGTTCGGCTCGGACACCCGTTCGGCGATCGCCGACAGGGCGTCCCGGGTGGCGGTGACATGGGCCGCCCGGGAGTAACCGGTGCGCATCCCAGGGGCCGGACGCAGCGGGATCTGGGGGTCGCTGCCGAACAGTCGACGCAGGGACAACTCGCTGGGCAGCCCGGCCCGGGCCAGGTCGAACTCGAAGTCGTCGACCCGGCCGAGGTCCATCGACATCGAGTGGGTCCCCCACGACAGGTTGTGCAGCCACAGGTCGAGCACCCGCCAGCAGCGGACCAGCCGGTCGGGGGAGACGAACCGGCCCGCGATGAGATCGTCCACGTCCTGGGGGGTGGGCCAGTTCACCGGCAGGATCGGCGCCTCGTCGTCGATCCGGGTGACCGGGCGCAGCTTGGACCACAACCCCCGTCTACGAGGCGTCTCGGGCACGCTGAAGTGCTCCTGTGCCCAGCCGCGAAGCGTGCGTGCCTGTGCCTCGTCGGCTCCGAAGATGTCTCGAACCTCATTGATCGAGATGGCGTGAAGCCGTAACTCACCCATGCGCCAACGGTACAGACCCGATCCCGGAACTATCGTGGAACCCGTGGATCCGCGCTCAAGACAGTACGTCGTGACAACAGCCCTCGTCCTGGTCGTGGTGCTCGTGGTGGTCGGCGCCCTGCTGGGAGCCCGATGAGCGGGGATCGAATGATCGGCCACGGTGGCCTCGGCCCGTCCGTGGCAGGATGGAGCCTCGTGACTGGAAGCCTCCCGCGACGCGTGCTGCAGACCGTCGTCTGCGCCTTGGCCGCCTGGACTCTGGCAGCCGGTCCCGCGGTGGCCGCCCCCCAGGGGTTCTCCATCCAGGTCTCCGGCGTCTCGGCGCCGGTCGGAATGGCCGCCGACACCGACGGCAACTGCTACTGGGTGACCGACGGCAGCTCGCGGACCACCCGCACCCTGGTGGCCGTCGACGCCCAGGGCCGTCGCAGCAAGGAGGTGTCCTGGCAGGCGATGCCCACCAATGTGCAGGCACTGGCCTGGTCCGACAGCTCGCTGTTCGTCGGCGACATCGGCGACCCGACGGCCAGCCGCAAGAGTATTCAGGTGCTCAGCCCCCAGGCCCTCGACGGGTCGGCGACCTCCTGGCGCGCCTGGGACCTCGTCTATCCCGACGGACCCCATGACGCCGACGCCATGGCGGTCAGCGGGAGGGGCAACATCTACATCGTCACCCGCGGCGACTCCCCGGCGATCTACCGGGCGCCCACCGAGCTGAGCCGCGACTCCGACAACACCCTGGTCCGGGTCGCGAGCGCTCCCGCCGATGTCACCGACGCCGTCTTCCTGTCGGACGGCAAACGGATCGCGCTGCGCACCAGGGACCAGGTCACCCTGGTGGACGCCTACACCTGGAAGACGCTGGCCACCGCGCCGGTCTCCCCGTCGGGGGGAGACGCCATCTCATCGACCCTGTCGGGCGACGGTCTCCAACTGGCCGGCTCCTCGACGACGGTCACCGGGATGAGCCTGCCCGGCGGCTCCACCAGCGCGACGCCGACCCCCTCGGCATCGGCGGCCGACCCCGCCCACAGCGACGATGACGACACCGCCGGGATCCGGTGGGGGACGCTCATCACCCTGGTGGCCAGCGTGCTGCTGGCGGTCGCGGCGGCAGTGGTGGTGTACCGGGCGAAGTAGCCTGGCGGGGGCCGAGGGGCCTCTCAGGCCCCGACCCGGGGCATCCTCTCCAGGATCCAGTCCAGGCAGGCGACCAGCGCACGGACATCCTCCGGGTCGACCGAGGAGAAGGTCCCGACCCGGATCTGGTTGCGCCCCAGCCCCCGGTAGGGCTCGATGTCGAGAATCCCGTTCTCTCGGGCGATCGCGCACAGCTGCGCCGAGTCGATGCTGTGGTCCAGGTCGATGGTCACCACCACCGGGCTGCGCAGCGCCGGGTCCTGGACGAACGGGGAGGTCAGCGGGTTGTCCTGGGCCCACCGGTAGAGGACTCCGGAGGAGGTGTGGGTGCGGTTGGCCGCCCACGCCATCCCGCCGTGCTCCAGCAGCCAGGAGATCTGCGCCTCCAGCATCACCAGGGTGGCGATCGCCGGAGTGTTGAGGGTCTGGTCCTTGCGGGAGTTCTCCACCGCCAGGGTCAGATTGAGGATGTCGGGCACCCAGCGGGCCGAGGAGGTCAGGTCGGCCGACCTCGCGATCGCCGCGGGGGACAGCACCGCCACCCACAGCCCGCCGTCGGAGGCGAAGTTCTTCTGCGGTGAGAAGTAGTAGGCGTCGGTGGCCGAGATGTCGGCATCCACCCCGCCGGCCGCTGAGGTGGCGTCGATCAGCACCAGGGCGGACTCGTCGATACCCTCGGGCCGCTGCACCGGGGCCACGACGCCGGTGGAGGTCTCGTTCTGGGCCCAGGCGTAGGTGCCCACCGCATGGGCGGCCCGCGGCAGCGCCAGTCTGCCGGCCGGGGCCTCGAAGATCGCCGGATCGGCCAGGAAGGGGGCCTTCTGCAGGGTGGTGGCGAATTTGCGGCTGAAAGAGCCGTAGACGCCGTTGGCGCTGCGATGAGCCACCAGGCTGCACGCCGCCATCGACCAGAACAGGGTGGCCCCGCCGTTGCCGAGTGCCACCTCGTAGCCGGCCGGCAGCCGGTACAGCTCGGCCAGACCGGACCGGATGGAGTGCACGACATCCTTGACCGGGGGCTTGCGGTGCGAGGTGCCCATCACCGACCCGGGTGCGGCCAGAGCCTGGATCACCTCGCGTCGGATGCGCGAGGGCCCCGACCCGAAACGGGGGTCGGAGGGCAGCAGATCGACGGGAACCTTCAGCTCAGACATGCCCGAATTCTCCCAGACGGGGGCCGCCGGGACGCCGATGTCCACGCAGGAGGACCCGGACAAGGCATCCTGTGGAAGAATCGAGGGGCGAACACCACCGGAGGTCAGCATGATCATCTCGTCGCGTCACGTTCTCTACCCGGACGGTTCGGTCGGGCCGGCAACGATCACCATCGAGGGTGACCGGTTCAGCGAGGTGGCCCTCGGCGTCCTGGACGCCGAAGACGAGGTCGACGAGTGGGTGCTGCCCGGATACGTCGACACCCACTGCCACGGGGCGGCCGGGGCGAGCTTCTCCGACCCCGACCCGGACAAGGTGCGGGCCGCCATCGGGTACCACCGCTCCCAGGGCGCCACCAGCCTGTTCGCCAGCACCGTCACCGAGGACATGGACGACCTGGTCGACCAGATCGGCCGGCTGCGCCAGTTCTGCGCCGAGGGCGAGTTCGACGGCATCCACCTCGAGGGGCCCTTCCTGGCGGAGTCCCGCAAGGGCGCCCACAACGTCGACCTGCTGCGCGATCCGACCCCCGGACGGGTCTCCCGGCTGCTGGACGCCGGTGGCGATGACCTCCGGATGATCACCCTCGCCCCGGAGCGCCGGTGCGGGATCGAGGCGGTGCAGACGATCGCCGCTGCCGGGGTCCACTCGGCCTTCGGCCACTCCGAAGCCGACGCCGCGACCGCCCGCGACGCCGTCGACTCCGGTGCCGACGTCGTCACCCACCTGTTCAACGCGATGGCCCCGATCCATCACCGCAAGCCCGGTCCGGTGCCGTGGATGCTCACCGACTCGCGGGTGATGTGCGAGCTCATCTGCGACGGCGTCCACCTCGCTCCCGATGTCATCCGGATGGCGGTGCAGGCCGCCGGTCCTGAGCGGATCTGCCTGGTCACCGACGCGATGAGCGCCACCGGCCAGCCGGACGGCGACTACATGCTCGGGTCCCTGGCGGTCCGGGTGGTCAACGGCGGTGCCCGGCTGCTCAACCCGGACGGTTCCCTCGGCGCGATCGCCGGGTCCACCCTCACCCTGGGCCGGGCCGTCGAGTTCGTCGTGACCACGGTGGGGATACCGCTGGCCCAGGCCGCCATGATGGCCTCGACCACCCCGGCCCGCTGGCACGGACTGGACGCCGGCGTCATCAAGGCGGGCAGGCGCGCCGACCTGTGCCTCACCACCGGGACGGGTCACCTGGAGCGGGTCATCCGTGCCGGCCGGGAGATCGAGCGGCAGGGCTGACGGGTCGCGGAACGGGGCCGAGCCCGTCCCGCGGGAAGGTCTGCGCGGCCGGTGGAGCACCGGCCGGGGAATGAGTCATCGCGGTGAGCTGTTCCCACATCGGCGTCTCCCACCGCTTCTACCGTGGGACGAACAGAGTTTCAGATGGTTGCGAGGGCCCATCGGGCACGACGGAGGAGAACGTGAGCGGCGAACTCATCGACACCACAGAGATGTACCTGCGTACTCTTTACGAGCTGTTGGAGGAGGGCATCGATCTGCGCAGGGCGAGGATCGTCGAGCGGCTGCATCAGTCCGGGCCCACCGTCTCGCAGACCGTGGCGCGGATGGAGCGCGACGGCCTGCTGGTCGTCAGACCCGACCGCACCATCGAGTTCACCCCTGCCGGCCATGCCCAGGCGGTCAATGTGATGCGCAAGCACCGGCTGGCCGAGTGCCTGCTCACCCAGGTGATCGGACTGGACACCGCCCTGGTCCACGGCGAGGCCTGTCGCTGGGAGCACGTCATCTCCGACGAGGTGGAGAACCGGCTCATCGACATCCTCGACGATCCCGACAAGTCCCCCTACGGCAATGCGATCCCGGCGATCGGCCAGTTCACCAGCACCGACTCGGCGGTCCCCTTCCGCAGGGACTCCCATCCACTCGCCGAGTTCCTCATCGACGGTGGCGAGGGGGACCAGCAGGTGAGGATCGTGCGGTTCACCGAGCACTTCCAGGCCACCGAGCCCAATCTGGCGACGGTCAAGAGGGTCGGCCTGGAGATCGGCGTCCCGATCACCGCGCGACTGCAGGACGGGGCGGTGCTGATCACCGGACCGGACGGCAGCGCGGAGTTCTCCGAACACGACGCCGACGGCATCTTCATCGTCCCGGCCACCATTCCCGCACGTACCTGAGGGGAGCCTGAGGTGAGGACCGCATCCGTTCGCGAGCTGGCCCGTCGACTGGGTCTGGGGAGCCCCCAGGACCCGTGGCCCGACTATCTGGCGCGGTTCCACGCCGAACGTCCGGGAGTGATCCAGGAGGCCCTGCGTCGCAGCACCGCCGGTGAGCGGAATCCTTACTCCTGGCTGGCCAGGGCGGTCTCCAGGACCGCCGAGGTGGTGGTCGACGTCCGCTGCGGAGCCGGGGTGCTGTCGCGCAGACTGGCCGACGGCCGGCGCCAGGTGATCGGCGTGGAGGACTCCGCCGAGGAGCTGGAGCAGGCGATGAGCGGAGGCGCGGGAGCCGACGCCGTGCACTGGGTGCGCGGGGCGTTCGACCACCTGCCGCTGTCCGACTCCTCGGTGGACGCCGTGGTGACCTCGATGGGCATGGTGACGGTGCCCGATCCGCGGCTGCTGGTCGACGAGGCCTCCCGGGTACTGCGCCCCGGTGGGATCTTCGCCTGCATGGCTCCCACCATCCGCCCGGTCCCGCCCTCCCTGATGCGCCCGGCGGTGGAGCTGGCCGCCAGGGTCGGGTCGACGCCGAGCTTCCCCGGCGCCCTCGAGCTGAGGATGACCGATCTGCTCGCCCAGCGGGGTCTGCGCAAGGTGGAGGACGCCCGGTCCTGCTACGTGTTCACCGTCCGCGACAGCACCGACGCCGACCTGCTGATGTCGGCGATGTACCTGCCTGGTTCCACCGCCTCCCGCAGGCAGTCGGCCCGCGACTGGCTGGTCCACCAGGTGCAGAGCCGGGGACCGGTCAACCTGCCCGTGCCGATGCGCCGGGTGGTCGCGCTGAAGGATCCGCAGCCGGCCGACGGCGTCGCCTGAGCCGGGCCCCGGCCGCCTCGGGGGCCGGGCAGAGGGGAATAATGCCCCCGGCGGGTGTGTTCCCGAGCCAGAAGAGATGCCGTGACGACTCTGGCATCGGTACCTGAACAGCTTGAATGACTTCACGGAGGTAGACATGGCGACGGTTGCCCTGAACGAGGAGAATTTCGCCTCGACCATTGACTCGAATGATGTCGTGCTCATCGACTTCTGGGCGGGCTGGTGCAACCCGTGCATGCGGTTCGCCCCGATCTACGACAGCGCGAGCGAACGGCACGACGACGTGACCTTCGCCAAGGTCGACACCGAGGCCGAGCAGAACCTCGCCGGCGCCCTGGAGATCACCTCGATCCCCACCCTGATGGCCTTCCGAGCCGGCTACCTGGTCTTCCGCCAGTCGGGTCTGCTGCCCGGATCGGCACTGGACGACCTCATCGCCCAGGTCAAGGCGATCGATCCGGCCGAGCTCGCCAAGCAGGCCGAGGAGCAGCACGCCGAGGAGCACGCCGACATCTGAGGACTGAGGGTCCTCTGGGATCCTCATCCGCCGAGAGCCCCTCGTCCGCTGAGAGGTCCGCCTCACCACAGAGCAATGGCCGGTGAACGGGTTTTGAACCCGTTCACCGGCCATCACTGTGCTGAGCCGGGGTGGATCACGGCTCGGGCATCACGATGTCCTTGACCAGGGTCTCGAGGTCGCAGTCGGCCTTGAGGAACCCGCGCAGGGTGCGCACCGTCGGCCCGAAGGTGTCGAACTCCTCGACGGTCATGCCGTCGGGATCGTAGGCGCGACGGAACTCGGGCATCTTCATCAGGGCGTCGAGGTGGTGCTGGGGAACCGGCTTGCTGATGGCGTCGAAGTCCGGGGTGTAGCCGGAGTCGTTGACCCGCTTGGCCCAGGCGAAGGGCGGGGACAGCACGAGGTCGCCACCGGTCAGCTCGGAGTACTGCAGGACGTTGCGGTAGGCGGCCACCAGGACCCGAGCCTGGAACCCGCGCTCCTGGAAGATCTGGTAGGCGTGCTTGATCGCGGCGATACCGCCCCACTCCAGGGCGCCCGGGTCGATGAACAGCTGCTCGCGGGAGGCGACGATCTTCAGCCAGTCGTCGAGACGACCGCCCATGATGGTCACCACCGGGCCCATCTCGTCGATCGGCTTGCCGTCGGCGACCCGGCGGTCCAGACCGCGCTGGATGGCCTCGGCGGTGCGCACCGCCTGGGGGACCGAGAAGGACACCGTGACATTGATGGAGACGCCGCGGTAGGTGGCGTCCTCGATGGCCTTGACGCCGACGCTGGTGGCCGGCACCTTGACGATGATGTTGGGAGCCATCTGGCTGAAGGACTCGGCCTGGTCGGCCAGGGCCTTGGCGTCGTTGTGCAGGCGGGGGTCGGTCTGGATGGACAGCCGGCCGTTGTGTCCGTGCTGCTCCTTGAAGATCGGCTCGAGCAGGGCGGCGGCCTCCACGGACATGTCCTTGACGGCCTGCCAGCCGACCTCGGCCTCGCCCCAGGTCGGGTGGGCCTTGGCGATCTCGCGGATCCGCGGCGCCCACACGTCGAGGTGCTTCTTGATGGTGCCGTAGGCGATCTGCGGGTTGCAGGTGGCGCCGACGCCGCCGAAGGAGATCGACTGGGTGAGCTCCTCGAGGTCCGCGGAGTCGTTCCACAGGGCGGTCGAGGTGTGCTGCGCCACCTGGAGGAGAGGCCCGGGGGTGTATTCGGTCATTGGATGATCAGCTCCTGTGCTGGATACCTGGGGTCAGCTCGTCATCGTCGTCGCTGACAGACCCCATTACACTGCCTTCCAATTGTCCTGTCAAATACCGGGGCACTTCCCTCGGTCGGTCCGTGCGCGGCCCCCGCGGGCGGTGCGGTCGCGTCCTCTGTCGGCAGCCCGGGTATTTGTATTGACAATAGGTGCGGTGCTGCTACCGTTGGCCTGCGTAGCCACCCCAGAGAAGTGGAGCTCACATGATTGCCCCCGGATCGCGTTCCCTTGACGTCCTGACGATGGGACGGATCGGCGTCGACATCTACCCGTTGCAGCACGGCGTCGGGCTGGAGGAGGTCACCTCCTTCGGCAAGTTCCTCGGCGGCAGTCCCACCAATGTCGCGGTGGCGACCGCCCGGATGCGGCACGCCTGCGCGGTGATCACCGCGGTCGGCGACGACCCCTTCGGCAACTTCTGCCGGCAGGAGATGGCCCGCCTCGGGGTCTTCTCCACCTATGTCAAGACCGTCCGCGAGATCCCCACCCCGGTGACCTTCTGCGAGATCTTCCCGCCCGACGACTTCCCGCTGTACTTCTACCGGTTCCCCAGCGCGCCCGATCTCAAGATCACCCCGGCTGACATCCCCGAGCAGCAGGTCCGCGACGCCAGGATCCTCTGGTTGACGGTCACCGGGCTGTGCCAGGAGCCCAGTCGCGCCGCCCACCACCACGCCCTCGACATCCGTGACAGGGCCGAGCACACCATCCTCGACCTCGACTACCGCGACAGCTTCTGGGACTCCCCGCAGCAGGCCCACGAGGCGGTCGCCGAGATCCTGCCGAAGGTAACCGTGGCGGTCGGAAACCGCGAGGAGTGCGAGGTCGCCGTCGGCGAGACCGACCCGACCAGGGCCGCCGAGGCCCTGCTGGACGCCGGGGTGCAGCTCGCGGTGGTCAAGCAGGGGCCCAAGGGGACCCTGGCGATGACCCGCACCGAACGGGTCGTCGTCCCGCCCACCCCGATCGAGGTGACCAACGGGCTGGGAGCCGGGGATGCCTTCGGCGGCAGCCTGTGCCACGGACTGCTGGAGGGCTGGTCGCTGGCCGACACGATCCGCGCCGCCTCCAGCGCCGGGGCCCTGGTCGCCACCCGGCTGGAGTGCTCCACCGCGATGCCGACCGAACCCGAACTGTTCTCGATGATGGCCCGCCACCCCGACATCACGGCCACCCAGGAGTCACGATGAGCACCACACCGCTGATCGACAGCCTCGTCGAGCGCCGCGTGAAGGACCCCCGCGGGTTCCAGGCCAGGGTCATCGACCGCGAGCGGCCCCGCTGGCACGGCGGGGAGCCGCTGATGGTGATCGCCGCCGACCACCCGGCCCGCGGAGCACTGCGGGTCGGTGCCGACGAGTACGCGATGGCCGACCGGGAGTCCCTGCTGGAACGGTGCGTCACCGCCCTGTCGCGACCCGGGGTCAACGGATTCCTGGGCACCAGCGACATGGTTCAGGACCTGGCCAACCTCGGTGCCCTGGAGGGCAAGGTGGTCTTCGGCTCGATGAACCGCGGCGGACTGCGCGGGGCCAGCTTCGAGATCGACGACCGGATGACCGGCTACGACGTCGACGGGGTCATCGGCCAGGACCTGGCCGGCGGCAAGATGCTGATGCGCTACGACTTCGAGGACTCCTCGACCTCCGACACCGTGGCGGCCTGCGCGAGCAGCATCGACGCGCTGGCCAGGGCCGGTCGGATCGCGATGGTCGAGCCCTTCATCTCGCGCCGGGACGCCACCGGGAAGGTGGTCAACGACCTGTCGACCCAGGCGGTCGTGAAGTCGGTCGCGATGACCGCCGGACTGGCCGCCGACTCGACATGGACCTGGCTGAAACTGCCAGCCGTCGAGGGGATGGAGGAGGTCGCCCGAGCCTCCTCGATGCCGATCCTGCTGCTGGGCGGGGAACTGTCCGACGATGTCGAGGCGACCCGCCGGATGTGGGCCAGGGCACTGGCCCCCTCCACCGTCCAGGGTCTGGTCCTGGGCCGATCAATGCTCTACCCGGCGGACGGCGACGTCGCCTCCGCCGTGGACAACGCCGTCACACTATTGGAGGTCTGACACAGATGAGTGACTACGTTCTGCCGGCAGGTACCGCCGGCCACGACGAGTTCGAGGTCGACGTCTCCCCGCAGCGGGCCGGCTGGACCTACTCGGGGCTGAGAGTCGCGACCCTGGCGGCCGGCTCCTCGACCACCGTGGAGACCGGGGAGTACGAGTACCTGGTGCTGCCGCTGGAGGGGTCCTGGAGAGTCGAGGTCGACGGCAGGACCACCGAGCTCGCCGGCCGACGCACCATCTGGGGCCAGGTCACCGACTACTTCTTCCTGCCGCGCGGGACCACCGCGGTGGTCACCGCCGTCAGCGGCGGCCGGGTCGGGCTGCCCTATGCGCTGGCCTCCGAGGACCTGGAACCCCGCTACTGCCCGGTCGACGAGGTCACCGTGGAGCTGCGGGGAGCCGACTACCTGTGCCGGCAGGCCTCCAGCTACTCGGTCGGCAATGCCCTGCACACCTCGCGACTGCTGGTCGTGGAGGTCATCACCCCCGGTGGCTGCTGGTCCTCCTACCCGCCCCACAAGCACGACGAGGAGGGGCCCGACGAGCACGAGCTGGAGGAGATCTACTACTTCCAGATCAAGGGCAACGAGTACGGCCCCGGGATGGCGCTGCACGCCACCTACGGGACCGCGGACCGCCCGATCAGCGTCGCCGCCAAGATCGGCACCGGCGACGTCGCCCTGGTGCCGCACGGCTGGCACGGCCCCTGCGCGGCCGCTCCCGGGTACGACCTGTACTACCTCAATGTGATGGCGGGCCCCGGCGGAGCCGAGTGGAAGTCGGTGGACGACCCCGAGTACACGTGGCTGCGCGGCACCTACGAGACCGGGACGATGGACCCGCGCCTTCCCTACCAGGTCGACGAGAACGTCGACGACATCCAGGCTGACCCCAAGAACTGACCCCAAGAAGGAGTCCAGAGAGATGGCTGAACCCACCATCCGGCTGAGCGTCGGACAGGCGATCGTCCGGTACCTCACCCACCAGTACAGCGAGCGGGACGGCGTCGAACGCCGCTTCGTGCCCGGCATCTTCGGCATCTTCGGCCACGGCAACGTGGCCGGACTCGGCCAGGCCCTGCTGCAGAACGAGGTGAGCCCCGACCCGGAGGAGGGCCGCCTGGAGTACTGGCACGGTCGCAACGAGCAGGGCATCGTCCACGCGGCGACCGCCTATGCCCGCACCATGGACCGGCTGCAGACCCTGGCCGCCACCGCCTCGATCGGCCCGGGCTCCCTCAACATGGTCACCGGGGCCGCGCTGGCCACCACCAATCGGATCCCGGTGCTGCTCTTCCCCTCCGACATCTTCGCCAACCGGGCGCCCAACCCGGTGCTGCAGCAGCTGGAGGACTCCAGGGACCCCGACATCAGCTGCAACGACGCCTTCAAGCCGGTCTCGAAGTTCTGGGACCGGGTCAACCGGCCCGAACAGCTGATGGTGAGCCTGCCCGGGGCGATGCGGGTGCTCACCGACCCGGTCGAGACCGGTGCGGCCGTGGTCTGCCTGCCCGAGGACGTCCAGGCCGAGGTCTACGACTGGCCGCTGTCCTTCTTCGCCAAGAAGGTGTGGCACATGGACCGCCAGGTCCCCGCTCCCTCCGCCCTGGCCCGGGCGGTCAGCGCCATCAAGGGCGCCGCCAAGCCGCTCATCGTCTCCGGCGGTGGCACCATCTACTCCCAGGCCTCCGAGCAGCTTCGGGAGCTGGCCACCGCCACCGGCATCCCGGTCGCCGACACCCAGGCCGGCAAGGGAGCCATCAACTGGGACCACCCGGCCGCCGTCGGCGGTCTGGGGGCCACCGGCGCCGGATCGGCGAACGCGCTGGCGGCCGAGGCCGATCTGGTGATCGGCATCGGCACCCGGTACTCCGACTTCACCACCGGCTCCCAGACGGTCTTCGGAAACCCGCAGGTGCGCTTCGTCAACATCAACGTCGCCGCCTTCGACGCCGTCAAGCAGGGTGCCGAGATGGTCCTCGCCGATGCCCGGGAGGCACTCAGCGCGCTGACCGCCGCACTCGCCGACTTCCACGTGAGCCAGCAGTGGACGGACAAGACCCGCACTGAGGTGGCTGCCTGGCAGAAGGCCACCGACGCCTGCTACCACGCGGATCACGGTCCGCTGCCGGCCCAGACCGAGGTCTTCGGCGCCCTCAACGAGATGATGGGCGACGAGGACATCATGATCAACGCCGCCGGCTCGATGCCCGGCGACCTGCAGTGCCTGTGGCGGGCCAGAACCCCGGTCCAGTACCACGTCGAGTACGCCTTCTCCTGCATGGGATACGAGATCCCGGCCGCCCTGGGCGTCAAGATGGCCCGGCCCGAGTCCGAGGTGGTGGCGATCGTCGGCGACGGCACCTACCAGATGCTGCCGATGGAGCTGGCGACCCTGGTCCAGGAGGGTCGCAAGGCGATCTTCGTGCTGCTGCAGAACTACGGCTACTCCTCGATCGGAGCGCTGTCGGAGTCCCACGGGTCCCAGCGGTTCGGCACCAAGTACCGTCGCGACGACGACGGCGAGGGCCATGTCCGCGGCGACGACCCGTCGCTGCGGCTGCCGGTCGACATCGCGGCCAATGCCCGCTCCTGGGGGCTGGACGTCCTCGAGGTGCACGGCATCGAGGAGTTCCGTCAGGCCTACCAGAAGGCCCACGCCTCCGACCGGGCGACGATGATCCACATCGAGACCGACCTGTACGGCCCCAACCCGCCCTCCACCGGCTGGTGGGACGTCCCGGTCACCTCGCAGTCCCGGCTGGAGTCGACCCAGGAGGCCTACCGGCAGTACGCCGGCGAGATCACCCGGCAGAGGCGGTTCTTCTGAGCCTTGTTCGACCAGGCCTGGTCGACCAGGCGTGTGGACCGGCGGGACCCCCGGGCAGAGACTGCCCGGGGGTCCCGCCGGTCTGGTCCCCAGGACCTTCGGGGAGATGGCAGCGGCCGGGGACATGGAAGGGGCCCGTCCCCAGGACGGGCCCCTTCGTGCTGACGGATTCGTCTCGACTCGATGTGAGTCGCAGGCTGTGTGAGACTCTCCGTTGCGTCTCTGCCAGGGTCGCACCTCAGGGTGCGACCGGTTCCGCTGTGATGGTCAGTTCTGGGCCAGCACCGCCTTGCGCAGGGTCGAGGCGACCAGCGCGAAGGAGGAGGCCACTGCCAGGAACCCGCCGAGGATGACGGCCACATCGGAGGAGATCACCAGACCGGTGAGGGCGACGATCACCGAGACGGCCACGAGAACGACCGCGACGATGGGCAGCTGGAACCTGTCAGTGTCGGCGTGACGGGAGACGGAGTGCCGAGAGGCAGCTCCCCTGGACGCGAGGGACTTGTTCAGAGAAATGGTGGTCATGTGCGTGCCTGCTTCCATGATCGGAGTGCCGGGCACGGCTGAAAGCCGTGCTCAGCACGGCTTCGTGCGCTCCCCGGGATTCCGGGAAGGGTCAGGTTCATGACCTGACAAGGAAGACGATACGGGATGACACCGTGCCGGGCAAGTACCCGGGGCACGTCTATGCCCACGGCGAAGAATTTGTTCTGACAAATAACTCGCAGCTTCTGACGTTGCCGCTGGCGGTAGCATCACCCGACGTGGATGGCGCACAGGGGCGAACACCGCACAGGGTCACGATTCGCGACGTCGCGAGACTGGCCGGCACCTCGACGTCCACCGTCTCGGTGGCTCTGTCGGGCGGCGGGAAGGTCTCCGAGGCGACCCGCAGGCGGGTCATCGACGCCGCCGACCGGCTCGGCTGGCGGCCAGACCGCAGAGCCTCGGGACTGCGGCGATTCCACTCCCGGTCGGTGGGGGTGGTCTACGAGGTCGAGCAGTCCTTCCAGGCGCATCTGCTCGACGCCCTCTACGTGGGGCTGTCCGGCGAGCACCTCGAGGTGATCCTGGCCGGGGCCACCGCCCATCACACCGAGCAGATGTGCATCGAGGACCTCACGCGCGAGGGTTGCGAGGCGATGGTGCTCACCGGTTCTGGACTCAGCGACCAGGAGATCGCCGCGGTGGCGAGGCGCCTGCCGGTGCTGAGTCTGTGTCGACAGGTGGCACTGGGGGGTGTCGATGTCGTCGCCTGCGACTCGCGCTCGGGGGTCGCCGGGGCGGTGGATGCCCTGGTCTCCCTGGGGCACCGCCGGATCGTCCATGTCGGCGGATCGGGTCAGCCGATGGCCGATGCCAGGGAGCAGGGGTACGTGGAGGCGATGACCCGCCACGGGCTGGCGGGGGAGATCCGCGTGCTGCCCGGCGGGTCGACCATCGAGGCCGGGGTGCTGGCCGGGCACGCGCTGTGGGCGATGGCCCCCGCGCCGACCGCGGTCACCTGTTTCAACGACATGTGCGCGGCGGGCCTGGTCCGGCAGTTGCGGATGATCGGGGTGCGGGTCCCCGACGACATCAGCGTGGTCGGCTTCGACGACGCGCCGGTGGCCAGCGATCCCACCACGGCCCTCACCACGGTCCGTCAGGACGTCACCCTGCTGGCGCGGCTGGCGGCGAGGGTGCTGCGTACCCGGGTGGAGGCCGGCGGTCCGGTGCGGCCCGGGGCCGAGCGGGCGGTGACGGTGCCCGCGGTGCTGGTGACCCGTTCGACGACCGGGTCCCCCGCGGTCGTAACGATTCGACTCGGCCGGCAATCCGTTCACCCAGTCGCCAGTCTCCCGATCGAATCGTTTTTTCATGTCAGTACGTTTATCACTTTTCGGATGACATGGGGCATCATCGTTGTGCCGGTGCACTGGGGCACCGTCCGCGGCCAATGAGGGCCGCGGGACTGAGCAAGGAGCGTTATGACTGAGAAGAAGGCCATCGGCGCGGGAGTCCCCTCCCGCGGACCGGTGGGCAGCGTGCGCACCGGGGCCCGCCAGGGTCTCCAGGAGCTATTCCCCGAGATCGACCGCAGCGTCGACGCCTGCATCGCGGACCGCGCTCAGGCGGCGGCGCGTCCGGTGTCCCTGCTGACCGGCCGCGACGAGTGAGGTTGGAGTCATGACCATGGACACGACACGTCCCGCCCCCGGGACCGATGAGCCCGACATCGCAGAAATGGTGGCCGGGACTCCGGCCTCCGGCAAGCATCGCGGCATCCTGGCGGTGGCCGGGGTGGCCACCCTGGGTTCTCTGCTCTTCGGCTATGACACCGGTGTCATCTCCGGTGCACTGCCCTACATGTACATGCCGCACGGTGCCGGCGGCCTTGCGTTGAACCCGGTCGAGGAGGGCCTGATCGGCGGCGTTCTGCTGATCGGTGCGGCCTTCGGCGCGGTGCTCGGCGGGACCATGTCGGACCGCTGGGGACGACGTCACAACATCACGATCCTCGCCGTGCTGTTCCTGTTCGGAGCCATCGGCACCACCTTCGCGCCCAGCGTGGCCGTGATGAGCCCGTTCCGGTTCATCCTCGGCTTCGCCGTCGGCGGCGCCTCCGCCACCGTGCCGGTGTACCTGGCCGAGACGGCCCCCAAACGCATTCGAGGGTCGATCGTGGCGATCGACCAGCTGATGATCGTCACCGGCCAGCTGCTGGCCTTCACGATGAACGCCGTCATCAACGCGGCGCACGGCGGACCGCAGATCACGGTGACCGCCAACCACAACGCCGACCAGCACGGCATCGGCCTCGGCCAGCGGTCCTGGGACTCGGTCCTCGCCCTGCAGGCCAGCAAGGGCGGCCCGATGGACGACGCGCAGTTCCACGCCTTCGTCAACAACCTGGTGGTCAGCGCGGGCAACGGCGCCGCCTGGCGGTGGATGCTGGTGCTCTGCACGATCCCGGCCATCGCGCTGTGGATCGGCATCCGGCTGATGCCGGAGTCGGCCCGGTGGTATCTCGTCAAGGGTCGCATCCGCGAGGCGATCGGCTCCCTCAAGCGGGTCCGCAATCCTGAGAAGGACGGGTCCCTGGAGGACGAGGTCACCGAGATGCTGGAGACTCGTCACCATGAGCGCGAGGAGGCCGGGGCCAGAGGCACCTTCAAGCACGTGTGGCAGACGCCATGGCTCCGCAAGCTGCTGTTCATGGGCATCTTCCTGGCGATCGTCAACCAGACCACCGGTGTCAACACGATCATGTACTACGCCCCGAAGGTGCTGGAGTACGCCGGCATGACGACCTCCGCCTCGATCACCGCCCAGGTGGCCAATGGCGTGATGTCGGTGATCGGCTCGGCCCTGGGCCTGTGGCTGATCCTGCGGTTCCGCCGTCGTCAGATCCTCATCTTCGACGTCTTCGGTGTCGCCGCGGCGCTGCTGGCGATCGCCGGCGTGTTCCACTTCATGATCGCCCCGCACATCGCTGACGGCACCCGGCCGCCGGCCTGGACGGCCTACCTGGTGCTGGCCATGATGGCGCTCTTCATGCTCATCGTGCAGTCCACCAATGGCACCGTGGTGTGGACGATGCTGGGGGAGATGTTCCCCTCCAACGTCCGAGGCGTGATGAACGGCACGGCGATCTTCTTCATGTGGGTCGTCAACGCGATCATCACCTTCACCTTCCCCTCGATGATGGCCAGCCTCGGTGGTGGACTCACCTACACCATCTATGGCGTCCTCAATGTCGTCATCGGCATCGTCCTGCTCAAGATCATGCCGGAGACCTCCGGGAAGTCTCTGGAACAGATCGAGGGATACATGGAGAAGCGCTACTCCTGATCCGACCCCAGTACTGATGAGGGCGGGCTCTCCCTTCAAGGGAGGGCCCGCCCTCAATTGTGTTAACATTTCCGTGGTGACGGTGCCGACACAGTGAGTCCTGCTCGCAGGGCACCACCACAATCCCGCCGGTGGCGCGGCCACTGACCAGCATCAGTGCAGATGTCCTATGAGAGGTGTTCTCAATCATGATTCGAATCGCAATCATCGGTGCCGGCCGCATTGGCCACGTCCACGCCCGCGCGGTGGCCAACCACCCGCAGGCCGAGCTGGTGCTGGTCTGTGATCCCTTCGAGAAGAATGCGAAGGAGCTGTCGGCGCAGTACGGCGTCAAGTACTGCCTGGACCCCCAGGAGGTGTTCTCCTCCCCGGACGTCGACGCGGTGATCATCGGATCCCCGACGCGGTTCCACGTGGACCACATCCTGGCCGCCGTGAAGGCCGGCAAGAAGGTCATGAGCGAGAAGCCGATCGCTCTCGACCTGGCCTCGGCCAAGCGCTGCGTCGACGAGCTGGGAGACGCCGCCGACCACGTGATGATGGGCTTCAACAGGCGCTTCGACCCGAGCTTCGCCGAGATCCACCACCGGGTCGCCGATGGCGAGGTCGGGGACCTCCAGCAGCTCATCGTCGTCTCCCGCGACCCTGCCGCCCCGCCGGCCGAGTACGTGGCCGGGTCCGGCGGCATCTTCAAGGACATGACGATCCACGACTTCGACACCGTGCGGTTCTTCCTCGGCGACATCGCCGAGGTGACCGCGGTGGGTACCAATGTCGACGAGGCGATCAAGGCCCAGGGCGACTTCGACCAGGTCCTGGTCACGCTGAAGTCGGTCGACGGCAAGCTGGCCACCATCGTCAACTCCCGCAGCTGCGCATTCGGCTACGACCAGCGTCTGGAGGCCTTCGGAGCCGACGGCATGCTGAGCGCCGACAACCTCACCGAGACGGCGGTGCGCAAGGCCTCGGGGAACCAGACCGAGGCGAAGTCCGCGGTGATGGACTTCTTCCTGGACCGCTACGAGGACGCCTACCGGATCGAGCTGGGACACTTCATCGAGGCGGCCGCCTCCGGTGAGGCCGTCTCGCCGTCGGTGCGCGACGGGTACGCCGCCCTCCAGCTGGCCGAGGCGGCCGGCCTGTCGGCCAAGGAGGGACGGACCGTCGCCATCGAGGCGAACAAGGTGCCGGCGGCCGTCTGAGTCTCGACGGACCGCGCGGTACCGCGGTGGCGGCCCCGAGAGGATTCGAACCTCCGACACATGGTTTAGGAAACCACTGCTCTATCCCCTGAGCTACGGGGCCATCATGGCCGTGCAACGGACCTCGACCAGCCTAGTGGTAGGGCCTCGCGAGACGCCAGCCAGCCTCTAGGATCGGACCTGACGCCTAGCCGGAAGGAACCATGATGAGCGAAGCAGGACTTGTCGCCGCACAGCAGAAGATGACCAAGGCCGGGGTCGACCAGGCCGCCATTGACGTCTTCACCTCCTACTACCACCAGCTCGAGGAGGGCGGCACCGGGCTCATCCGTGAGGACACCATCAGTCCCCTCACGGACCCCCCGATGCTCGACGAGCTCGATGTTGACGATGCGGCCGCGGCGCAGGCCCTGGACCGCACCGTCATCATCAAGCTCAATGGCGGCCTGGGCACCTCGATGGGCCTGGACCGGGCGAAGTCCCTCCTGGAGGTCCGCGACGGCAAGACCTTCCTGGACATCGTGGTCGACCAGGTGGTGGCGGCCCGCCGCACCTACGGTGCGCGGCTGCCGCTGCTGTTCATGAACTCCTTCAACACCCGCGACGACACCCTCGCCCATCTGGCCCGGTACCCGGAGCTGAGCGTCGACGGACTGCCCCTGGACTTCCTGCAGAACGAGGAGCCCAAGCTGAGGGCCGACGACCTCACCCCGGTGGAGTGGCCGGCCGACCCGAGCCTGGAGTGGTGCCCGCCCGGACATGGCGATCTCTACACCGCCCTGCTCGGCTCCGGGGTGCTCGACAAGCTGCTGGCCAAGGGGTTCAAGTACGCCTCGGTCTCCAACGGAGACAACCTCGGCGCCGTCCCGGACGCCAGGCTGGCCGGCTGGTTCGCCGCCTCCGGCGCCCCCTACGCCGCCGAGCTGTGTCGGCGCACCATCAATGACAAGAAGGGCGGGCACCTGGCGGTCCGCAAGTCCGACGGCCAGCTGATTCTGCGCGACACCGCTCAGACGGCTCCCGAGGAGATGTCCTACTTCACCGACGAGTTCCGCCATCCCTACTTCCACACCAACAATCTCTGGTTCGATCTCGAGGCGCTGCGTCGAGTTCTCGATGAACGCCACGGGGTGCTGGGTCTCCATCTCATCCGCAATGAGAAGACGGTCGATCCCAAGGACGCCGACTCCACCCCGGTGATTCAGATCGAGTCGGCGATGGGCGGGGCGATCGAGGTATTCGACGGGGCCACCTGCATCTGCGTGGACCGGTCGCGATTCCTGCCGGTCAAGACGACCAACGAGTTGCTCCTGCTGCGCAGCGACGTCTACTCCCTGGACGACTCCGCACATCTGGTCAAGAACACCGACACCACCTGCGAGATCGATCTTGACAAGCACTTCTACAAGAAGATCAATGACTTCTCGAAGCGCATTCCCGAGCCGCCGTCGCTGCGTGCGGCCACCCGGCTGGCGGTGGCGGGGGACTGGACCTTCGGTTCAGGGGTGACCGTCTCCGGGAAGGCCCATCTGGTCGCCGGCAACGGTCCGGCAACGGTGCCCGACGGCAGCACCCTCACCGGCGAGATCACTCCCGAGACCCTGTGAGCGCGCAGCGGGCGGCAGCCCAGTGCTGGCAGGCGATCGCCGCGGTGCTCACCGGTGAGCGGCCCGAGCCGCCGGCCCGGCCGGACTGGCGGGCTGACTCGGTGGCCGACTGGTTGGTCTCACTGGGCTGGGACCGGCAGGCGCTGGGGGAGAGACGGCGGCACTGCCAGCAGGAGCGCCTGGTGTGGCCGGACCGGCTTCCCGACGATCTGGCGAGCGGTCTCGAGTTCGCCCGCTACTCGGCGCTGCTGGCCGAGGTGCGGCGCCTCCTCGGCGTGGACGGGCTGCCGAGCGCGATTCACCACGGACCGAGGATCATCGGCCCGGCGGAGGAGAGGCTGTTGCGCGAAGTGCCCCCGCACAGCGTGCAGAGCTGAGCGGGGGCACCTGGCAGGACTCGTGCGCGACGAGCCGACCCTGTCGGGTCAGTTGCTGCCATTCTTGGCGGCCAGCAGGTCGCGGATGTCGGCGAGCAGCTCCTCGGTGGTCGGGGGGACATCGTCGGGATCGTCGGTGACCAGCTTGGACTTGGCGTACTCGAAGGGCTTGACCAGGCCGAAGTAGATCACGAAAGCCAGGATGAGGAAGGCCACCACAGCGGTGAGGAAGGCGCCGATGTGGATTCCCCAGGGCACGAAGGTGGAGAAGTTCGGCGTCCCGCCGAGCTTTCCGATGAGGTCCATGATGATCGCCGTGAACGACTTGACAACGTCACCGAACGCGGCGCCGAGAATGAACGCGACGGCAAGCTCGACGAGATTGCCCCGCATGATGAAATCTTTGAAACCCTTCATAAACCCCTCCGGTCCTGGACTCGCCCGGTGAGTCCCGTACGCTATCGTCAACAGCACGGCAGCATAGGTCTGCCGTCGGAGGAACTCCTCATTCTGGACGCGTTTTTCGCGACCGGAGGAAGGCCGGAGAACCGCCCGGGCCCGGTTCAGGTGATCACGACGCCGATCTCCTGACTGGACGCGTGGGTCGCAATTCTGGCCGCGCTGGCGGGATCGGTGCTGACCACCACCACCGAGTGGTCACCGGTGGTCGACAGTGCCCCGGAACTCGAACCGGTGAGAATGGTCCGGACCACTGCCGAGGGTGCCAGGGTCTCGGTCCGGGAGCCGTCGCCGGCCACCACGACGCTGACCGTCTGACCGACCTGGAGCATCGCCAGCAGGGCCGGGTCGGAGATCGTGATCCCGGTCAGCGCGCCGCCCGGGCCCGCCCGAGGAGAACCCAGCAGGTCGGCCGAGGTGAGCACACTGCCGGCCGGCCGATCGGCGACCAGGGTCTGTCCGGTGGCCCGTGACGTCGCGGTGAGCGCCCCGGAGGGCACCAGGCGGCGGGGCATCTGCACCATCTTGAGGGCGGATCCCTCGATCCTGGCACCCCCGGAGAGCGGACGGGAGGCGGCGACCACGGCCACCTCGGCCTCGGGACTCGGGCTCGAGGAGGACGCGATCAGCCACACCACCGCGGCCAGCAGGAGAGCGGCGAGCCCGCGGCGATGTCGTGCGATGAGGACGTGAAGAGCCCGTCCGCGGGCGGGACGCCTGCCGGACGGGTCTGTGGAGACGGTGGACGAGTCACTGTGCGGGTGTGTTCTCACACCCCCACGTGTAGCGGCCGCCGGGAGAAATCAGCGGTTGTCCACAGGTGCGTCGAGAGTCAGTTGGCCGCCACCGGGGCTGTGGACGACGCTGGTGCGCTGGAGGTCGCGTCCGACCCGGTGGCCTTCGTGGTGCTCGCGGTGCTGGCGGTGCCGGTCGAGCTGGAGTGCTCGTGCTCGGGAGCCGGGGCGGCAGCGGCGGTGGCCCCATGGGTGTGATTGTCGGTCGAGTAGAACCCAGAACCCTTGAACACCACGCCCACCGCGCTGAAGACCTTGCGGAGCTTTCCCCGGCAGGAGGGGCAGGTGGTGAGTGCGGCATCGCTGAAACGCTGGACGACCTCGAGATCGCGTCCGCACTCGGTGCAACGGTACTGATAGGTGGGCATGCTCTCCTCGATCCGGTCCGATCGCACGATCGGGCGACCCTAATATGGTAGGTGACTGCGCCGCGTGCCCGAAACCGGCCACCCGGCGATGCCGACGGAGACCGCTGGGCGTCGCCCCGGCGTCACCCTGACCACGAGCGGAACGTCTGGTCCGGCCACGCTATTCCTGGGCGTCCTGTCCTTCAGCATCACTGTCCGCGCGGGCGACACGTCCGGGCCGAGCGTCCTCACTCTGCGGGTGTCGCTGCCTCCGACACCGCCAGGGGAAGCAGCCCGGAGGGGGTGAGGGCGGCGTCGACCCGGATGTCCCACCGGTCGTGGGGGAGAGCGGGGACCACCTCGGACTCGTCGACCATCGCCCAGACCGGGGCGACAGGGTGGCGCCCGCTGTCCAACCGGTGCCCACCGCCCGACCGGTACCCGCTGCCCGCAAGGGCCCGGTCGTACCAGCCGCCGCCGGTCCCGACCCGGTGACCGTTGCGGTCCACCCAGATCGCCGAGCAGATCACCAGATCCGCCCGGATCAGCGCATCGGGTCCCAGCACCGGGCCATCCGGCTCGGGAATTCCCCACAGTCCGTCCCGGAGGCGGTCGGCGTCGAAGCGGGCCCAGGCCGGGTCGTGGATCCCGTGACCGGCCCCGTCGGTGAGCACGGGGGCGAGCACAGTGAGACCGGCCCCGGCCAGCCTGGCCGCCAGCCCCACGGTGGCGGGTTCGCCCGGTCGCGACAGATACAGCGCGACGGTGCCCGCGCCGGTGCGGCGGACCTCCCGGAACCCGGTGCGCTCCCAGCCGCGGTCGCGTCGATCCTGCTCGCGATCGCTCAGAGCTGCCCGACGGGCGCGGCCCAGGTCCCGCCAGGTGGCCTTGGAGGAGCCCGGGCGGCCGTCGGGCATCAGGATCGGCAGCACGATCCTCACCCTACTGGGCAGGGCCTGTCCGCTCAGGCGGCGTCGAGCCCGTACGCTGTGGACCATGGCGCTGTTCCGCAAGAAGAAGACCGACGAGGAGACGCCGCTGGGGGCGCCGCTGGCGTTGCCGGGGGCTCCCGACGACGACGAGAACGGTCGGCGCAGCCTGGAGGACCACCGCGACTTCCTGCTCTCCCTGGTCAAGCCGCTGGCTCCCTTCGGGTTGAGCATCGGCGACTCCCTCGGTCTGGAACTGTGCGAGGACGTCCCCTCTCCGGTCGATGTGCCGCGCACCACCACCTCGGTCATCGACGGGTTCGCCCTGGACTCGGCAGTCACGACCCGCGCCGGCAATCCCTACCCGGTGGTCCTGCAGGTCGACCGGCGGCCTCCGAGCCCGGTCGTCCAGGGCACCGCCGTCGTCGTGAGAGCCGGGGATCCGCTGCCGGCGGGAGTCGACTGCGTGGTCCCCGAGGAGTCCCTGGACGCAGACGGCCAGGTCAGCCTCACCGCTGCCGTGCACCCCTGGAGCGGCTGCCGGCTGGCCGGTTCGGACTTCGCCGCGGGAGACCCCATCGTGTCCCGAGGGAGGATCCTGCACCCGGCCACCATCGCCCTGCTCGCCGACTCCGGTGCCGGCAAGGTGCTGGCCCGGCCCCGCCCCCGGGTGGTGGTGCTGGGAACCGGCGGCGGCAAGTCCGGCCACGACGGCGTCCCCCTGCTGGACGTCACGGCCCATCTGATCTCCGCGGCCGCCGCCGAGACCGGCGCCCACGTCTGGCGGGTCGAGGCCGACGTCTCCGACACCGCGGCGCTGCGCGAGGCAATTACCGACCAGCTCATCCGGGCCGATCTGCTGCTGATCACCAGCAACCGTCCGGCCGCCGCGCGCCGCGATCCGGTCGCCGATCTGCTCCCGGATCTGGGTGCCACCGACTTCTGCCAGGTGGCGATGGATCCCGGTGCCACCCAGGGGTTCGGCCTGGTCGGGCCGGATCTGGTCCCGGTGATGGTGATGCCCCCGGGGCCCGGTGCGGCACTGGTGTCCTTCCACGCCTTCGCGGCGCCGCTGCTGCGCAAGCTCGGCGGGATCACCGTGACGGCGCGCCAGACCGTGGAGGCCGAGGCCCTCGACATCCTGGCCGGCCCGGACACCCCGGTGAGGTTCGTCCCGGTGGTGCTGCGCGACCGCGGTGGTCGCAGCTGCGCGGCACGCGCGGGACGTGGGGACGCTCGCGAGCTGGTCGACCTGTCCGAGGCCGACGCCTTCGCCGTGATTCCGGCCGGCCAAGGCGTCGATGTCGGCGACACCGTGACCTGCTGGGCCGTGGAGCGGGACTGACCGACGATGACCGACTCGCTGCCACAGCGCGCCTTCCAGATGCCCTACGGCACGAGCCTCCCGCGGGCCCATCACTGGCCGACGGTGCTGCGGGCGGGAGCCGTGGTGCTCCGGCCCCTGGTGAGGTCGGACGGTCCCGAGTGGTTCCGGATCAGGCAACGGGACGCCGAATGGCTGCAGCCCTGGGAGGCCACCAGGCCGCCGGGATCCCTGGAGAGGGTGCCCAGCTTCCCGCAGATGGTGGCCCGCAACCGCAGGCTGGCGAAGGTGCCGGTGGCCCTGCCCTGGGCGATCGTCTGGGATGACGGGTGGCCCCGCAGCCCGGCCCGGCACCCGGAGAAACTCGCGGTGATCGGTCAGCTGACGGTCTCCAGCATCACCTACGGCTCGGCGCTCAGCGCGTCGATGGGCTACTGGGTGAGTCATCGGTATGCCGGCCGCGGAGTGGTGCCCACCGCCGTGGCACTGGCCGCCGACTACTGCTTCCAGGTGCTGCGCCTGCACCGCATCGAGATCTGCATCAGGCCCGAGAACGCCAAGAGTCTTCGCGTCGTCGAGAAGCTCGGGCTGGTCGAGGAGGGGATGCGTCCGCGGTACCTCCACATCGACGGGCAGTGGTCCGACCACCGGGTGTTCCGGCTGCTGTGCGACGACCGTCCGGCCGGCGTGCTGCAGGAGTACTTGGCGTCGCACGTCCTGCCGGGCTCTCCGCTGACCTGAATCGGCTTGCCGGGTGGCAGTCCGACGCGTCATAGGATGTGCGCACCCGAATTACATCCGTGTGATGCGAAATGTCCGACACTCCGGCGAAGAGCCTGACGGGAGCGCATCGGGACCTTTAGCGTGTGCCACGTGGAAGCAATCATCGTCGGAGTGCTCGTCGTGGCGTGGATCGCCTACCTTGTGCCGTGGTTCGTGATGCGTCGCCACGACCGTGCCGAGGAGAGCGAGGAGGCGACCGAGTTCCCTGACACCATGTCGGTGGTGCGCGACGGTGGCCTGACCATCAGCGCGCATACGGCGGAGCCCCAGGACGATCTGGAGGTCGCCACCCCCTTCACGAGGGCGCACGCCCGCCAGGAGGTCCGCGAGGCCTGGGCCAATGCGGCCGTCCGGCGTCGCAGGACCGTGGCCGTCCTGATGCTTCTCACCACCTTGATGGCCGCGCTGGCACTGACCTCCGTGCTGTCCTGGTGGTTCACTGCCGCCGCCGGTGCACTCGTGGTGGCCTTCTTCGTCGTGGCGCGGATCTCGGTGGTCCGGATGGCCCGCCGGCTCGACGCGCAGATCGATCAGATCGACCGTGGGTGGGACGAGCACACCGTGCTGCTGAGCCGAGAGGCCCCCTTTCCCGAGGAGTCCCACCAGCACGAGAGCGACCACACGCTCGAGGAGAACGAACCCACCGCATACTCGGTCGAGCTGAACGGGCCGGTCTCCGCGGGCTCCGGTTCGCTGTGGGACGCCGTCCCGGTCACCACCCCGACCTACGTCTCCAAGCCGATCGCCGCGCGCACCGTGCGCACCATCGACCTGTCCGCCCCCGGACCGGTGGCCGGACAGACCAGCACCCCGGTGACCGCCGAGCATCCCCAGGCAGTCGGGGCCCATCTCCCCACGGTCGTCGAGGGGTCGACCGTCGAGCAGCAGCCGGAGGAGGCCCTCCGCCGCCGGTCGGCATGAGCCCGGATTGGCGCTGCGAGACCCCTGTGGTAGCGTGAGCGCGGTCCTTGGGGCATTGGCGCAGTTGGTAGCGCGTCTCGTTCGCAATGAGAAGGTCAGGGGTTCGAATCCCCTATGCTCCACCAGTAGATCAGAGGCCGGTTGGCCGGGTGTTGTGCCCGGTGAGCTGGCCTTCTCCATACCGGATGCGTGCCCGGGCTGACCGTGCATCGCCGCTCGACAGTGCGCCCCGGGATCCCGGCCGACCACCGGCGGGAATGGACGGACCGGGTCGAGACCAGTGGCGATCTCCCGGCCGACAGCCCCGGTCCACTAGGGTGAGGCGAACGTGTCAACCGGGTGGAAGCACAGTGATGTGGTGATGCTGACGAGTCAAGGGAGCGTGCAGCATGTCGGAGAGCAGGCGTACCGGGCCCTTGCGTTCGCAGCGGATTCGTCGCGCGGGCGTCACCGCGTGGTCGGCACTGGGCATCGTCGTGCTGATTGTGGTCGTCGCGGCCGCTATTGGCGCACTCTCCGGGATCCTCGTTCCCCTGGTGGTCGCCGCCATCCTCGGGATCGTGCTTGAGCCGTGGGTCTCTTGGCTCGAACGCCGCAGGGTGCCTTCGGCCCTGGCGGCGGTCATCGGCCTGGTCTCCGCGGTTCTTGTCGCGGCCGCCATGGTGTGGCTGGTGGTCGTCGGCTTCATTCAGCAACTCCCTGCGATCACTCAACAGGTGATGACGGGCTGGAACGCCTTCGTCAGCTGGGCGCGAGGTCTCGATCTCGATGCAGTCCTTCTCGATCAGATCCGCGAGGCCGCCTACGGGTATGCCCCGCGACTCGGCGAGGGCATCCTCGGCCTGGTCATCAGCACGCTCTCCGGGGGCGTCTCGATGGTGATCGGCACCTTTTTCAGTCTCTTCTTCCTGTTCTTCGTCCTGAAGGATTTCCGGCGCTTCGGCGAGTGGCTGTCGCGGGTGACGGGTACCGACCCGGTGCTCGTCGAGAGGATCAAGGACCTGTCGCAGACCGCTGTGCAGGGGTACTTCAGAGGTACCGCGCTGACGGCAATCATCACCGCGCCGATCTTCCTGCTGCCGCTGCTGTTCCTGAAGGTGCCGCTGATCCTGCCGATCTCGATCCTCTACTTCTTCCTCTCCTTCATCCCTATGTCGGTGCCTGGATCACCGGGGCCTTCGCAATTCTGATCGCCTTTGGATCTGCCGGTCCGACCGGGGCGCTGATCGTCGGCATCAGTCTGCTGGTGTCGAATGGGACGATTCAGAGCGCTGTGGGCTCGTGGGCTCTGGGCAGCTCGCTGTCCCTCCACCCGGTCGTCGTGCTGCTCGCCACCATCGTCGGCGGCACCATCGCAGGGATGCTCGGGATGGTGCTCGGCCCTCCGGTGGCAGCAGCGGTCGTCAAGTCGGTTGCCGCGGTTCGTGAGGGCGGATCGGCGACAACGAGCTCGGCGGCGCCGTCCGAGCCGGAACCGGCACAGCCCTGAGGACCCCGGGCACCGTCGTGGTGCACGGGGTGACCTCCGATGCTGGCCGGTCCCGTGATGGCGGGTCGGTGGATTACGGGGTGTCGGTCTTCAGGGTGTCGAGGTACTTCCTCAGATCGGCGGCGAAGGCCTTGTGCGACTTCGACGAGTGCCGCAGCGACAACCACGACTTCGCCGCGGCCACGAACTGGGCCTGGTCGTCCGGGGGTGGCGGAGGAGGCGGCGGGGTCGCCAGGGGAGCGAAGATCGTGCAGTCCCCCGAGGCCTTCAGCAGGACCTCCATGGCGTCCCAGCTGAAGTAGGCCCTGCCCTGCAGGCCCCAGTCCTCGCCCCAGGAGTTCTGCATCCAGACCCGCTCATGCTCGACGTCGAGCTCGTCGAGACAGTACTCGTGGCCGCCGGCCAACCGACCGGTGATCGTCTGACGCCCGTCGGGAGCCGGGTCGAACATGTCCTGGCGCCACTCCGTACCCACGATGACCGCATGATCGGCCAACGCGGTCAGCATGGCACTCAGAGAGAAGGCGTGCTCGTACCCGCTGATCAGGCCGCGAGTCTTGAGCACTTTCGCCACCGACAGACCGTCGGACCCGGTGTCGGTGGGCGGGTAGGTGCCCTCGAAGGGATCGATCTTGGTGGCATCGGAGTAGATGCCGACCGCATAGCGCTGGTCGGCGTCGGCGTCACCGCTGAGCACCGCCTGCACCTCGGGCTGGCTCCAGAACGGGAGGTAGGAGATGCACTTGGCGGCGGCGTTGCCGGTGCACGAGCCGAGGTCGCCCTGGTTCAAGGTCGGGATGTGAGAGGTGTGACGCACCGAGGTGAGGGTGCTGAGGTCGGCGGCCTTGAACGCGTAGTCCCAGGACCGGGGATCGTGGTTGACGTTGCGGCCCAGGCGAGGATCCCTGGGCTCCCGGTAGATCTTCACGTAGTTGCTCATCGCTGCGTCCTGTCCCCCTGAGTAAGGATGAAGCCGAGGGCGGCAGAAATTAGCACCCGTCTGGGTCATGTCATGCCAGTCTGTTCGCGGGGAATCCTCAGGATCTGGTTCTGCTCCGGGTGTGCACGGCTGCCCAGGCCAGAAGGATGATCCTCGCGCCGCTCAGGGCGACCAGCGGGGTGATCGTCTCGCCGAGCAGCAGGGCCGACCAGATCATGGTGAGCACGGGTTGAAGGAGCTGGGTCTGGCTGACGGCGGTCATCGGCCCGATCGCCAACCCCCGGTACCAGGCGATGAAGCCGACGAACATGCTCACGACGCCGAGGTAGCCCAGCGCCGCCAGGGGCCCGGCCCGGGGAGGGTGTGGATCTCGCGCAGACCCGTGACCAGGGCCAGGGTGCCCATCACGGGAGCGGCCAGCAGCAGCGCCCAGCAGATGGTCTGCCAGGCGCCGAGCTCCCGGGACACCAGACCGCCCTCGGCATATCCGACCGCCGCCGCGACGACCGCGGCAAAGAGCCACAGGTCGCCCGGCTCGAGAACCAGGTGCATCGAGGCGCTCTGCATCATGCTGAACATCACCACGGTGAGCGCGCCGGCTGCGGTGAACACCCAGAACACCGGGCGGGGGTGCTCGTGCCCGCGGATGGAGGCGGCGACCGCGGTGGCCGCCGGGAGGAGACCGACGACCACGGCCGAGTGTGATGCCGACGTCGTGGTGAGGCCGAGGGTCGTGAACAACGGAAACCCGAGGACGACGCCGAAGGAGATCACCGTGAGCCGTACCCACTGACGCCTCGAGGGCAGGGTCTGGCGCAGCACCAGCAGAGTGAGGGCCGCCAGGACGGCACCGATCACCGCTCTGGCCGAGGTGGCGAAGACGGCAGAGAACTGCGACACCGCGACCTTGGTCATCGGGAGGGTCAGGGAGAACCCGAGCACGCCGAGGGCGCCCCAGATCAGTCCGGTGCTGCCCGTCGACGTCGCTCGAGTCTTCCTGTTCACGCGGGTGTCGGTCGTCACGGTGCTCAGTACACACCGTTGTGGCAGCCGTTCTGACCGCTGAGACGGGCCCTCACGACTGGTCCGAGGAATCAGTCGGGCGAAGGTCGGTCGGCGGTCCGGGCCGTCCTTCAACTGTTAGTACCCGCGTATGGATGCGGATATGCAGACAAGCGGCGAGGAACCGTCGCCCGAGTACATCGACCTGGCGGCGGAGGTGCTCGGACTGCTGTCGGACCCGACGCGGATCAGGATCGTGCTCGCGCTTCGCCGGGCCGAGGAGCTGTCGGTGAACGCCCTCGCCCAGATCGTGGGCAGGAGGCCCTCCGGCGTCTCCCAGCATCTCGCCCGGATGAGGTTGGCCCGGATGGTCACCACCCGCCAGGAGGGCACCCGGGTGCTCTACCGACTCACCGACGAGCACGCGGTGACCCTGGTCCTCGAGGCGGTCAAGCAGGCCGAGCACGCGGTCGCCGACGGGCATCTCCCTCCGCACCACCACTCGGTGCGCCCATGAGCCAGCTGTCATCCAGGAACAGGAGCCAGTCATGATCTCCGTGCTGCGAACCCCCAGCTACGCGAAACTCTTCGGCGCACAGATCGTCGCCCTGGTGGGGACCGGTCTGCTCACGGTGGCCCTGGGGCTGCTCGCCTTCGACATCGCCAGGGGGGATGCAGGAATCGTGATGGGCGTGGCCATGACCATCAAGATGGTCGCCTATGTCGCCGTCGCCCCGCTCGCCACCGCACTGGTCGCCCGGCTGTCCCGGAAACCGGTGCTCATCGGCGCCGACCTGGTGCGCGCCGGCGTCGCGGTCTCCCTTCCCATGGTGACCCAGGCGTGGCAGATCTACATCCTGATCCTGCTGCTCCAGTCAGCCTCGGCGACCTTCACCCCGACCTTCCAGGCGGTGATCCCCTCGGTGCTTCCCGACGAGGGGGACTACACCCGAGCCCTGTCCCTGTCGAGGCTCGCCTACGATCTGGAGTCGGTGCTCAGCCCCATGCTCGCCGCCGTCCTGCTGACGGTGATCAGCTACCACAACCTGTTCGTCGGGACGGTGATCGGGTTCATCGGGTCCGCGGTGCTGGTGGCGTCCACCCGATTCCCGCACATCGAGGTCCCGCCCAGCGCACCCTTCCTGGAGCGGCTCACCCGCGGCGTGCGGCTGTTCTGGCGGATCCGCGAGCTGCGCGGGCTGATGGGACTGAACCTCGTGGTGGCGACCACCACGGCGATGGTCATCGTCAACACCGTGGTGCTGGTCCAGGCCCATCTCGGGCGGTCGCAGTCCGATGTGGCACTGCTGCTGGGTGTCTACGGCACAGGGTCGATGGTGGTGGCGCTCGGGATGCCGGCACTGCTCGACCGGCTCCCCGACCGCAGGGTGATGGTCGCCGGGGGACTCGCCCTGCCCGTCCTGCTGCTGGTGGCCGCCGGGGTGATCGCACGGCCGGCGAGTTCCGGTCAGTGGGTGGCGCTCCTGGTCGTGTGGACGCTGCTGGGGGCCGCGACCTCCACCATCCTCACGCCCTCCTCGCGGCTGCTGCGCAGGAACAGCCAGGATCAGACCAGGCCGGCGGTGTTCTCCGCCCAGTTCTCGCTGTCCCATGCCTGCTTCCTCATCACCTACCCGCTCGCCGGCGCCCTCGGTGCGGCGATCGGCCTGCCGGCCGTGGCGGTGGTCCTGGTCGTCGTCGGCGTCCTCGGTCTGGTCGCGGCGCTGCTCGCCTGGCGCCCGGTTTCGACCGGCTCCCGGGACCACCGACCCACGGTCTCCCGGTCGCGGATCTGAGGACCGATGCCCTGAGTGTTCTGGGGCCCGTGGGTCTGGCAGACAGCTACTGGATCGCCGAGGTGAGGCGCATCACCGACTCGGTGTACCGCCTGGCCACCGAGCGGTCGGACCACCGCTCGGGATCCAGCACGCTGCTGCGGGACGCGTAGTCGGCGATGACGTCGCGCAGCTGTTCGACGATGTCACCGCCGTAGGCCAGCAGGCTGATCTCGTAGTTGAGGCCGAAGGAGCGCATGTCCAGGTTCGAGGACCCCATCACGGCGATCTCGTCGTCGACCAGGAAGCTCTTGGTGTGCAGCACCTCGGGGGCCGGGTAGCGGTAGATCCTCACCCCGGCGTCCAGCAGGGCCTGGTAGTAGGAGGACTGGGCCCGGTCGACCATGAACTGGTCGGCGACCTCGCTGACGTACAGCTCGACCGACACCCCGCGCAGGGCTGCCGTGGTGACCGCCGCCAGCAGGGACTCGTCGGGCACGAAGTAGGGGCTGACCATCGCCAGACGGTGCTTGGCCAGATACATCAGGGAGGCGAAGGTGCGCAGATTGGGATCGGTCCGGAAGCCGGGTCCCGAGGGGATCAGCTGCACGGCGTTGACATTGCCGCCGACCGCCCGGCGGGGGCCGTGGCGGGTCGGCAGCAGGTGGGCGTCGGCGTCCGGATCGCCCAGTCCGCGGTAGGCGTGCATGTCGACGATCTCGCCGGACTCGGTGTACCAGTCGACGATGAAGATCGCCTCCAGGGAGGAGACGATCTCGCCGGTGAGCTCGATCGTGATGTCGACCCAGCGTCTGCCCAATCGGGCATTCCTGGCCGATCCGTAGGGAGCCTCGATGAGATTCTGGGACCCCATCGCGGCCACCCGGCCGTCGACGATGAGAAGCTTGCGGTGGTTGCGCAGGTCGATCCGTCGCACCTTCCCCTGGAGGGGGAGGAAGGGCAGCATCAGGTACCACTCGATGCCGGCTGCGGTCATGTCCCTGAGGAGCTGGTGGAAGCCGGGGTACTTGCGCGACCCGATGTGGTCGAGCAGCACCCGCACCTTGACACCGCGCTTGACGGCGTCTGCCAGTGCCTCGAAGAAGGGCCGGGTGGTGTCGTCACGGGCCATGATGTAGATCTCGACGTCGACCGCCTCCTGGGCGGTCTCGACGAGTCGGGTCATCCGCTCGATGCTCTCCTCGTAGTCCATCGTGACGCCGTGGTTGACGCCGGTGACCATCGGCAGCGAGGTCAGGGACCGGGACAGTTCGATGATGTCGGCCAGCCCCTGCGGCAGGGTGACCGACTCCGGAGAGTTCGGGACGCCGTCGGTGCCGTTCTTGAGCAGGAGATTCGCCTCGGCCTGGATGCGCGCCCGGCGTCCGTTGACGAAGGGACTGCCGAACATCAGGAACAGCGGGACGCCGACGACCGGCAGGAAGAGGATCAGCAGCAGCCAGGCCGTCGACGAGGAGGGCCGGCGATTCTCGGGCACCACACCGATCGCGAAGACCTTGATGAGGTACTCGATGACCACGAAGACACTCGTACCCCGCAGGAATCGTTTCATCTGCTGCGTGCTCCTTCGGGTTGAACACCGCCGCCGATCGGCAGCCGGCCGAGGTTGGCGCCAGTGTAGAGGGTGCCGCTGCCGTCCGGTGCGGCAAACCCGGCCTGGAGGTGCGGTGGACCGTGCCCGCGGGGAGGGTCATGTCACTGTGGCAGGGAAATGACCTGTCATATAGCGTGGGTGGGCACGTGGGCGGTGTGCCCACCGGTCTGCACGAGTTCAAAGGAGACTCCGCATGCGTATCGGACTTGTTGGATACGGGGTGGGCGGCCACCTGTTCCACCTTCCCTACATCCAGGCTGCCAAGGAGTGGGAGATCGTCGGCGTGGTGACGCGCAATCCCGCGCGGCGCGAGGTGCTGGCCGGCGAGGCGCCGGGGGTGCCCGCCTTCGACTCGATGGACGATCTGATCGACGCCGGGGTCGACGCCGTCACCATCACCACTCCTCCCCAGACCCGCCGCGAACTGGTCCTCCATGCTCTGGAGCGCGGCGTCAACGTGGTCGCCGACAAGCCCTTCGCCCCGAACCTGGCCGGCGCGAAGGAGCTCGCCGAGGCGGCGGCCGCCGCCGGCAAGGTGCTGTGCGTCTTCCAGAACAGGCGGTACGACACCGATCTGATCACCCTTCAGGGTGTCCTGGCCTCCGGGGACCTCGGGGCACCGTGGCGCTCCCGGATCGTCTTCGACCTCGACGAGCCCGGCGGACTGGAGGTCGGCCCCGAGCACGGCCTGCTGCGCGATCTCGGCGCCCATGTCGTCGACCAGGCGATCCGGCTGTTCGGTCCGGTGGCACGGGTCGACGGACATCTGGACTGGGTGGACACCCCCGACGGGCGCGTCGACGTCGGCTTCTCGCTGGGCCTTCACCACGCGTCCGGGGTGTTCAGCGACGTGTCGGCCTCCAAACTGTGCCGCCGGACCGCCAAGGAGTTCACCGTCTACGGCGCCAAGGGCTACTACGAGTCCCACATGAGCGACCGCCAGACCGACCAGCTCACGTCGGGCCTGCGTCCGGCAACCGCCCCGAAGGGGGTCTGGGGGGTGGAGGAGCCCGATCGCTGGGGGACCCTGGTCACCGCCGACGGCGCCCATCAGGTGCCCTCGGCGGCCGGCGAGTACGCCGACTTCTACCGGCAGTTCCACGCGGCGGTGGCCGACGGGGCGCAGCCCCCGGTGCTGCTGCCGGAGGTGCTGCACACCATCGCCGTGCTGGACGCCGCCAGGCTCAGCGACGCGCAGGGCAGGTCCGTGGTCCCCGAGGCATGATGTCTCGGACAGGGGCCCGATGCGCTTGATGCGGGGCCGAACGCGGGTAACATGCAACCAAATGGTTGTAGAAAGTGAGTTGAGCGAGGCTCAGACCGATCGCCTGTTCCACGCCCTGTCGGCGTCGACCAGGCGTGACATCCTGCGCCGGACGATGACCAGGGAGGTCAGCGTCTCGGAGCTGTCGGGCTCGTACCGGATGTCCTTCGCGGCGGTCCAGAAGCATGTGGCCGTCCTGGAGGAGGCCGGGCTCATCGCCAAGAGAACGTCGGGTCGAACCCGTCTGGTCCGCGCCGATCCCCGCAGGATCGCCCAGGTGCGGGCACTTCTGGAGCAGTACGAGGAGTTGTGGAGGGGGCGCGTCGACAGACTCGACGCCCTCCTCGCAGACCCCGCCACCGACTGAGCCGATTTCCAGCGTCCCCGCGCATCCCTGCATCGCAGACTCTTCAAGGAGCCGAACATGCCCGTCACCGACATCGTCGCCGACGAGACGAACCTCACCCTCACCGTCACCGCCGACTTCCCCCATCCCGTCCACCGGGTGTGGCAGGCCTACGCCGATCCGCGCCAGTTGGAGCGGTTCTGGGGTCCGCCGACCTACCCCGCCACCTTCACCGAGTGGGACCACCGGGTCGGCGGCCGCGCCCTCTACCACATGACCGGCCCCCGCGGGGACAGGTCATACGCCCGCTGGGACTTCCTGGAGATCGACCCGGAGCGCCGCTTCGAGGTGACCGACTCCTTCGCCGATGAGCACGGCACCCCGGTCCCCGGGATGCCCGCCATGCGGATGACCTTCGTCTTCGAGCCGACCGAGGAGGGCACCCGGATGACCTGCACCTCGGTCCTCGGATCCCTGGAGGGTCTGCGCAAGGTGATCGAGATGGGCGTCATCGAGGGCACCAGGCTCGCGATGGGTCAGATCGACGCCGTCCTGGCCGGCCTGCGCCAGTGGTTCAGGGGCCAGGGCACCCGGCTCGAGCTCCTCACCGACACCCTGGTGCGCATCACCCGGGCCGTCGACGTCCCGAGAGGGCTCGTCTGGCGGGCCCACAACGACCCGGAGTTGATGACGCAGTGGATGCTCGGGCCCGATGGCTGGTCCATGACCACCTGCCAGGTGGCCACCGAGGTCGGTCAGGGATACCGCTTCGGCTGGACCCCGGGTCCCGGGGTGGAGGGCCAGCCCTTCGGCTTCGAGGGGGAGCTGCTGCTGAGCGATGAGCCGTTGCGGGCAGTCACCTCCGAACGGATGACCGGGACCGATGGCCCCACCACCGTCAATGACCTCACTCTCGCCGAGGAGGACGGCGTCACCGTCATCACCACAGTCATCGAGTACCCCGACGCCGTCACCAGGGACATGATCCTGGGCACCGGGATGGTCGATGGCATGGAGGCCTGCTACGCCCGGATGGAGACGCTGCTGGCAGCCACTTGAGACGCGCCACAGCGGTGGTAGCCTCCGCGCAATACCCACAGCGTTCTCGATCTCCGGACACACCGCGCGGCGAACCGTTGCGAGTCGGCTCTCGGGCCGGTTCCGCCCTGACGACGTTGCAGTCGGCGCCCGGTGGAGGCATGAGTGACATGACCGACATATCCGGACACACCGCGCGGCGTCAGCTGCTCGCCAACGATCTCGCCGTCATCGTGACCACCATCATCTGCGCGATGATCACCTGGGTGATGGTCGCCCCGGTGGCCGGGGTCGACCTGTCCGTCGGCACCGGGGGCCAGACGATATCTGTGAGCGCCGGTTCGGTGACGCTGACGGCCGCCGCCACCAGCATCGCCGGCCTCCTCGTGCTGCGCCTGCTCGAGCGGCTCTCGGCCCACGGGTTGAGGATATGGCTGATCGTGGCGATCGTCGTGGCGGTGCTGTCGATGCTGGCCCCGTTGGGAGCGGTCTCGACCGCCGCGGCCGGCTCTCTGATGGCCCTTCACGGGGTGGTCGCGGCGGTGCTCATCACCGGCGCCTACCGGGCTCATCGTCAGCGGCTGGACCGGTTCGCCTGAGGGCTCATCCCGATAGATACCACGTTGGTCCTGAACCGCTCCGGCGTCGGATCCGAACCGCTCGGAGGCCGGTTCGACGCCGGCCCCGACACGGTCCGGGGCCGGACCCGGACCGTGTCAGGAGACCCGGGACACCGGGACCTTCTCGCCGGCCTCGACGGCCACCGGGAGTCTGTTCTCGGTCGGCGGGAGAGGGCAGGTCGCGTTGTCGGTGTAGGCGCACGGCAGGTTCGCCGCCCGGTTGAAGTCGATGACGGTGTTGCCCTCGGCGTCCGGTGCCGGAACGGCGAGGGTCCGACTCGCCCCGTAGGTGGTCCTGCCGCTGGTGGCGTCGCGGAACAGCACCATGAGGAAGCCGTCGCGGCCGCCGGTGAATGCCGTCAACCGGCAGGCCACACCGTCGAGGGTGAAGGTGAGGACGCCGGGGGAGGAGTAGTGGTGCTCCAGACCCTCGATGACGGCGCCGACCGTCTCCTGATGGTTCTTCGGGAAGGCCTCCAGATGGGCGGGCACCTGCCACCGGCGGGAGGGCGGGAAGGTCGGGGTGCCCGGGAAGTGGGCCAGATACTCGCTGTCATCAAGGCGGGGCCTCAGCAGCACCGAGGATCCGCGCCAGGCCACCTCGGCCAGGCCGTGGGCATCGCCGTCGGTGAACCCGAGCTCGGCCCCTCCGTCGGCGATCCGGTCGCCCAGGGGCACGGTTCCGGTGAGGACCCGGTCGCCGTCGGTGAGGGTCTGTCCCTCGGTCAGCTCGACCTGGGGCTGACCGTCGACCAGTCTCCAGCTGCCCGGCACCCCGGGAACGGTGAGCGGGTCGGCGTCCAGGAAGTACAGGCCGCTGGCGGCGAGGATGCCGAGCGGGTCGGTGCGAGCCGTCTCCCGCTCCTCGTGCCAGACTCTCCAATCGGCGGCGAACTGGCTGTCCTGGGTGTTCTCGGTCATCTCGGGACTCCTTCGGTGTGACGTCGTCTCGCTGGTGACGACGGCGCCCACCGTAGTCGTCGCGTCGCGACCGGACCCTGCAGTGCCGGCCGTCCGGCCTCTGGGTTGACGATCGCCCGGACTCTGCGGTGACGACCGCCCGGGCGAACCGGAACCTGTCTCGCTCACAGCGCAGCGTCGTCGATTGACCCTGACACGGTGTCAGGCTGTTCGGTGAGAGTCAGGAGGTCACCCCGATGACTGATGTTCACCACACACCCACTCAGCTCGCCGAGGCCCTGGAGTCGGTCTCGGCATCAAGGCGACTCCAGGTCGCGATGATCGCCGGCAGCCGCCCCGAGCCGGGCGACGTGGCGGTCCTCATCCGCCGCTCCGGCGTCGAACCCGACTTCTTCGTCCGCGACATGCTGGTCTGGGCCCTGTTGAGCCATCCGGCCGACCGGACGGTCCCCGCTCTGCTCGCCGAACTCGACTCGGCCAATCCGCAGGCGCGCGCCCAGGCGCTCCACGCCCTCTCGAAGGTCGGCGACCCGCGAGGCTGGCCGGCGGTCACCGACGAGTTCATCGGATCGGCCGACGACGAGGTGGCGCTGGCCGCGTGGCGGGCGGCCGCCGCGCTGGTCCCGTCGGGCGAGGAGGAACACCTCGCCCGCCGTCTGGCCGGCCAGCTCGGCCGTGGCGACCACACCATGCAGCTCAGTCTCGGTCGGACCTACCTGTCACTCGGGGAGGCCGGTGAGGCCGTCCTGGCGGAGGCGGCCGAGACCGCCGGGTCGGAGGCCGCGCTGCACGCCGAGACCATCCAGCGGCTCATCGCCGACCCCGATCTCGGCTTCGACGCCGCCCGCGAGGAGGCGCTGAGGTTCTGGGTGATGGGGACGCCCGAGTGATGGGAGCACCCGAGTGAGGGGGGCCATCTGATGCTCATCGGCGAGGTGTCGCAGCGTTCGGGAGTGAGTGTCCGAATGCTGCGTCACTACGACCGGATCGGGCTGATGAGTCCCTCCGGGCGAACCAGTACCGGCTACCGGCGCTACGAGCCCGACGACCTGCGCCGGCTGTTCCGCGTCGAGTCACTGCGCACCCTAGGTGTACTTCCCCGGGACGTTGTGAACAGTTGAGCTGAGGGGGGAGGCCTCCGGCAGGATGTGGGTTACCACACACGCATCCAGGAACCGG
>NZ_AUDD01000016.1 GCF_000425285.1 Acidipropionibacterium jensenii DSM 20535
AAGACCTCCGTGGTCAGGAGAGTGAGTGTGGTAACCCACATCCTGCCCGGAGGTCTTCGCTACCTCACCCGTTCACAACCTCCCGGGGAAGTACAGCTAGCGCTCGGATCGATCCCCACGCGCGCCGTGCTGTCGCCATGCCAATCAGTGTAGATGGAAAGTCATCTCTGCGTGACCTCTGCGTGACCTCCCCGGGCATATCTTGCTGTGCCTAGTGTGCCTGTTGGTGAGCAGCAAATCCGCCTATACAGCAGAAATGCCGCCCCGACTGGGGCGGCATTTCATAGGGTGGAGATGGCGGGAATTGAACCCGCGTCCTTAAAAGGCGAACCAGACATTCTCCGGGCGCAGTCGATGCTGTCGTTCTACTTGGCTCCTACACTCCCATCGACACGGTGCAGACAAGCCCAGTCACAGTTAAGTCCCGCGCGGTCCCCGTGACCACTACCACGCAGCAAGCCTTCAAATGAGGCCAGATTCCGGATGGAAGGCTACATCCGGGCTGACCCTTCGATCACTGATCAGGCAGCGAGAGCGAAGTCAGTGCGCTTGTTATCGGCACTTATTGGTTCCCAGGGGTCGTTAACGAGATAACCCTGGATTCTCGGCCCGCTTCTCCTGGAACAACCATTCCAAGTCGAAACCAGTCATCCCCTTGTTGAGTTGTCAACCACGGTGCTCGCACCATCGGATCAGCAGACCCGACTGCCTCGCACCGCCACACCCAGCGCAGTCACCCGAAAGGGATCATCCGCAACGTGCATCGTCCAGTGTAGCTCACCGCCCGATGCGTTTGCGCGGCTTCTCCCCCTCCTTGATGATCTGGAAGGGGATCACCCTGGTGATCGGGTTGCGCCACGTCTCCCCCTTGAACCCCTTGATCGCCTGGATGACGGTGAGCGCCAGGTAGGCCATCCAGGCCAGCGACACCACCACCCCGGTGACGTGGAGGACCGGCCCGAGCAGCACCAGAACGATGCACATGTAGATCTGCGCATTGGCCTGGTTGGCGATCTGTCGGTGCGCCCAGGTGCCCTTCTCGGTGACCGCCGAGGCGATCAGCGGCACCAACGGTCCGGTGGCAGCGACCGGGGCCAGGCCGACCATCCCCGCGGTCACCGAACCCACCGGCGTCGCGTCGGTCCTGCGTCGCTGGGCCAGCCCCGCGCTGTGCACCGAGGAGGTCACCGGGACCGTCGCCAGTCCGGACAGCGTCTGATTGAGCTCCCTGCGGGTCCGCGACGCCAGAGCGTCCTCCATCCGCTTCTCGAACTCGCTGATGGTGATCCGGCCGTCGGCATAGGCCTGGCCGAGATAGTCGAGGACGCGGTCCCGCTGAGCGTCGGTGACCCGCCAGTCCAGGCTCTGGGCATCGGCGCGGGAGCGCTGGAAGGGATTGTCACCGAACGGGCTCGTCATGACCTCCATCCTTGCTCACGACGAGCCCGGAGCCCAGCCCCGCCGTCCCGGACCGATCCCCCAGACTCATCCACCAGGAGAGCAGCTGAGGTCTGGGAGCGGACTCACCCGACGAAGGCCTGCAGCTTGCTGATCTGCCCGCGCGCCTCATCCAGCTGCTCGCGGACCCGCACCGGCGCGGTCCCGCCGCGTCCGGTCCGGGCGCTCACCGAACCCTGGACGGTCATCACCTCGCGCACCTTCGGAGTGAGCAGCGGATCGATGGCCGCCAGCTCCTGGTCGGTGAGGTCGGCCAGCTCCTTGCCCTGCTGCTCGCACTCGCGCACGCACGCCCCGCTGAGCTCGTGGGCGTGACGGAAGGGCACGCCGTTGCGCACCAGCCACTCGGCGATGTCGGTGGCCAGGGAGAACCCCTGGGGGGCCATCTGCGCCATCCGGTCGAGGTTGAACACCGCGGTGTCCATCATCCCGGTCACCGCCGGCAGCAGCAGGTGGAGCTGGTCGATCTGGTCGAAGACCGGCTCCTTGTCCTCCTGGAGGTCGCGGGCGTAGGCCAGCGGAAGCCCCTTGAGGGAGGCCATCAGCCCGGTCAGGTCTCCGATCATCCGGCCCGCCTTGCCCCGGGCCAGCTCGGCGATGTCGGGGTTCTTCTTCTGGGGCATGATCGACGACCCGGTCGAGTAGGAGTCGTCGAGGGTGATGTAGCCGAACTCCCGGGTGTTCCAGATGATGACCTCCTCGCACATCCGCGAGAGGTCCACGCCGATCTGGGCGGCCACGAAGGCGAACTCGGCGACGACGTCGCGAGCGGCGGTGCCGTCGATCGAGTTGGACACCGAGTCGCTGAAGCCGAGGTCGTGGGCCACCTCCTGGGGATCCAGACCGAGAGTGGATCCGGCCAGCGCCCCCGAACCGTACGGGCTGGAGTCCAGTCGGCGGTCCAGATCGCGCAACCGGTCGACGTCGCGCAGCAGCGGCCAGGTGTGGGCCAGCAGGTGGTGGGCCAGCAGCACCGGCTGGGCGTGCTGCATGTGGGTGCGCCCGGCGATCACGGCGTCGCCCACCTCGTCGGCCCTCGAGACCAGCGCCCTGGCAAGGTCCAGGACGTCGGCGGCCAGTGCCCTGGCCTCGTCGCGCAGGTACATCCTCAGCAGGGTGATGATCTGGTCGTTGCGAGACCGGCCGGCCCGGATCCGGCCGCCCAGGTCGGCGCCGGCGCGCTCGATGAGGCCGCGCTCCAGGGCGGTGTGGACGTCCTCGTCCTCGGGGGAGGGCACGAAGGCGCCGGAGGTGACGTCTGTCAGCAACCGGTCCAGGGCGTCCTCCATCGCGGCGAACTGCTGGGCGTCCAGCAGCCCGGCGTGGTGCAGCACCCGGGCGTGGGCCTTGGACCCGGCGATGTCGTAACGGGCCAGTCGCCAGTCGAACTGGGTCGACACCGACAGGGCCGCCAGCGCCTGGGAGGGTCCGCCGGCGAACCGACCTCCCCACAGGGCGAGCGGTCGGGCGGTGCTACTGGGCTGGTCTGAGGAGGTCACGTCGGTCCTTTCGGCTGGTGTCGGCGCCATTATTCACCTGCGGTGAGCTACTCGGGATCCATCAGCCAGTCCATCAGGCCCTTCTGGGCGTGCAGCCGGTTCTCGGCCTCCCGCCAGACGATCGACGCCGGGCCGTCGATGACCTCGGCGGTCACCTCGTGGTCGCGGTAGGCGGGCAGGCAGTGCATGAACACGGCGTCGTTGCCCTCGGCCATCAGCTCGGAGGTCACCTGGTAGGGCTTGAGGACCCCCTCGGCGGCATGGCCGGCCTCCTCGAACCCCATCGAGGCCCAGGTGTCGGTGATGACGGCGTCAACCCCCTCCACAGCCTTGCGGGGATCGGTGGTCACCAGCACCGAACCGCCGCACTCCTGGGCGATCTCGGTGGCCCGGGCGACGATCTCGGGGCGCGGCGAGTGCGACTCCGGGCAGCCGACCCGGACATCCATCCCGGCCAGCGCCCCACCGATCAGATACGAGGCGGCCATGTTGTTCGCACCGTCCCCCAGATAGCCAAGGCTGCGTCCGGCCAGCGCGGGGCCCGACTGCGACAGCCCGCCGCGGGTCTCGGCGATGGTCATCAGATCGGCGAGGATCTGGCAGGGGTGGAACTGATCGGTCAGCGCATTGACGACCGGCACCTTGGAGTTCGCGGCCATCTCGTCGAGACGGTCCTGGGCGAAGGTCCGCCACACGATCATCGAGCACATCGAGGAGAGCACCTTCGCGGTGTCGGCGATCGGCTCACCGCGCCCCATCTGAGAGCTGGCCGCGTCGATGACCAGGGGGCTGCCCCCGAGGTCGGCGATCCCGACCGCGAAGGACACCCTGGTGCGGGTGGACGACTTGTCGAAGATGACCGCCACGGTGTGCGGTCCGGCGAAGGGCTTCGAGGAGAACCGGTCCGCCTTGAGCGCCAGTCCGCGGGACAGCACCGCCCTCTGCTCGGCACTGGTGATGTCGTCGTCGCGCAGGAAGTGGCGCATGTCAGTTCTCCTTCTGGGTGGTGGTGGCCGCGTCGAGCAGGCCGGGCAGCGCGCTGATGAAGCTGTCGGCCTCCTGGACGGTGAGGATGTACGGGGGTGCGAGCCGGATGGTGGAGGGATTGGCCGCGTTGATGATGAACCCGGCCCCCCGGGCCGCGGTGACCACATCGGCGGCGATCGGCGAGGCGAGCTGGACGCCGAGCAGCAGACCGCTGCCGCGCACCTCCACCACCTGCGGGTGGATCCCGGTGATCGAGTCGACGAGGTGCCGGCCGATCGTCCTCACATGGTCCAGCAGGTCGTCGGACTCGATGGTCGAGATGACCGACAGGGCGGCCGCGCAGGCCAGCGGGTTGCCGCCGAAGGTGGTGCCGTGCTGACCGGGGGTGAGAATTCCGGTGATCTGCGATCCGAAGGTCACCGTCGCACCCATCGGGAAACCGCCTCCCAGCGCCTTTGCCAGGGTCATCACGTCGGGGGTGATGCCGGCCGCCTGGTGGGCGAACCACCGACCGGTGCGGCCCATCCCGCACTGCACCTCGTCGACCACCATCAGGGCGTCGTGGCGCCGGGTGAGGGTGCGCACCGACTGGAGGTACTCGAGGCTCAGCGGGACGACGCCCGCCTCCCCCTGGGTGGGTTCGAGGAAGACCCCGGCCACATCGCCCTGGACCAGTTCGGCCTCCAAGGCGTCGGGGTCCTCGGCGGGGATGAAGGTCACCTCGGCGCCCAGCGGTTCGAAGGGCTTGCGGTAGATCTCCTTGTGGGTCAGCGCCAGGGCACCGAGGGTGCGCCCGTGGAAGGCGTGCTCCAGGGCGATCACCCGCCCGCCGCGGTGGTGGGCCTTGACGATCTTGAGGGCGGCCTCGTTGGCCTCCGTCCCGGAGTTGCAGAAGAAGGCGGCGGAGCCCTCGGGTGCCTCGGCCAGCTGAAGCAGCTTCTCGGCCAGGGCCAGCTGGCCGGGGGTGGTGAAGAAGTTGGAGACGTGGGCCAGCGTCGCGGCCTGCTGGGAGACCGCCTTGACCCAGGCCGGGTGGGCGTACCCCAGGGCGTTGACGGCGATCCCGCCGAGCAGGTCCAGGTAGCTGTTCCCGGCGGCGTCGGTGACGTGGCAGCCGTGGCCTGAGACCAGGCACATCTGTGGCGACCCGAAGACTCCCAGCAGGTTGTCGGCGTACCTCCTGCTCCAGGTCTGCGGGAGGTCCTGGTCGTCGAGGGTGGTGGTCTCAGTCATCGGTCACACCTGAGTTGTAGTCGTCGGGCCGGGCCATCGTGCCGACCCCCTTGGTGGTGAAGATCTCCAGCAGCAGGGCGTGCTCGATGCGTCCGTCGACGATCGCCGAGCTGGTCACCCCGCCGTCGATGGCCTCGAGCAGGGCCTGGGCCTTGGGCCTCATGCCCTCCCCCAGCCGCGGGATCATGCGGCGCAGGTCGGAGACCGAGATGTCGGGGATGAGGGTCCGGGGATCGGGCCAGGTCCGGTAGATGCCGGCCACATTGGTGAGCATCACGAGTTTCTCGGCGCGCAGCGCCTGGGCTATCGCGGTGGCGGCCGCGTCCGCGTTGACATTGAGCACCTCGCCGGTCGGGTTGCCCTGGTCGTCGACCTCCGGACTCACCGGGGCGATGACCGGGATCTGGCTGCGGTCGAGCATGTCGTTGATGAGATCGGTGTTGACTGCCGAGATCTCGCCGACCAGGCCCATGTCGACCGGTTCGCCGTCGACCTCGACTCGGCTGCGCCGGGCGGACAGCAGGCCGGCGTCCTCCCCCGACATTCCGACGGCCAGCGGGGCGAAGGTGTTGATCCGGTTGACGAGCTGGCGGCCGACCTGGCCGACCAGCACCATCCTCACGACGTCCATCACCTCGGGGCTGGTCACCCGCAGTCCGTTGCGGAACTCCACGGGGGTGCCCTGGTTGTGCAGCATCGCGTTGATCTGCGGGCCACCGCCGTGCACCACGATGGGGCGGATCCCCACCGATGCCATGAAGACGATGTCATCGGCGAAGGCCTGCTGGAGGGTCGGGTCGACCATCGCGTTGCCGCCGTACTTGACGACGACCGTGCAGCCCTGGAACCTGCGGATCCACGGCAGGGCCTCGACGAGGACCTCGGACTTGCGCTGTGCGGCGCTCTGCGAGGCGTTCAGTGGGACGTCCAGTGAAATGCTCATGATGTGTAGGCGCTGTTCTCTTCGACGTACTCGTGGGTCAGGTCATTGGTCCAGATGTGCCCGGAGGCGTCCCCGGCGGCCAGATCGATGTCGATGTGGACCTCCCGGGGAGTCATGTCGACCAGCTCGCGGTCCTCACCGATCATCCCACCCCGACAGATGGTGACGCCGTTGAGCGACACATTCACCAGGTCGGGGTCGAAGGGGGCGACGGACTCCGGCACACAGCCGACCGCCGAGAGGATTCTCCCCCAGTTCGGGTCGTCGCCGGCGATCGCGGTCTTGACGAGGTTGGACCGCGACACCTCGCGTGCCACCGCGACGGCCGCGTCGGTGGAACTGGCCCCGGTGACCTGGATCAGCACGTCGTGGTGGGCGCCCTCGGCGTCGGCCACCAACTGGCGTGCCAGGTCGCCACTCACCGCGGTGAGCGCCTCGCGGAGTTGCTCGGGGCTCAGGGTGATCCCGGAGGCCCCCGAGGCCATCACGATGACGGTGTCGTTGGTGGACATGCAGGCGTCGGAGTCGACTCTGGAGAAGGTGATGTCGGCGGCCGGCGCCAGCGCCTCCTGGAGCTGCTCGGAGTCGACCACCGCGTCGGTGGTGATGAACACGAGCATGGTGGCCAGCTGGGGGGCCAGCATTCCCGCACCCTTGGCGATACCGCCGAAGCGGACCCCGTGGAACTCCTTCTCGGAGGTCTTGGGGCGGGTGTCGGTTGTCATGATGGCCCGCGAGGTCGCGTCGTCGGCGACTCCCCCGACGGCCAGCCCGGCGTGGGCGACACGGATGCCGGGGAGCATCTTGTCCATCTCGAGGCGCTGGCCGATGATGCCGGTCGAGGCGACCAACACCTCTCCCTGCTGGCAGCCCTCCAGCTCGGCGACCAGTCCGGCCTCGGCCTTGGTGTCGGCGAGCCCCTCGGGGCCGGTGCAGGCATTGGCGCAGGCGGAGTTGGCGACCAGGGCGTGCACAGCGCCGCCGGCGAGCGCCTCCCGGCACCATGCGACGGGGGCGGCGAAGACGCGGTTGCTGGTGAGCACCCCGGCGGCCGACTGGATCAGCCCGTCATTGACGATGAGCGCGAGGTCGGGGTTGCCGTTGTGCCGCAGACCGGCCGAGATGCCGCAGGCGCGGAATCCTCTGGGATAGGTGACTGACATGGTGATTCTCTCCGTGGAACGTGGTGTGCGTGGGGGTGGGATGGCTGTCAGGGGGCCAGCCCGACTCGGGGCAGCCCCTGGGTCTCCGGCAGTCCCAGGGCCAGATTGAGGCACTGGACGACGGCACCGGCGGTGCCCTTGACGAGGTTGTCGATGGCCACCATCACGGTGGACATCCCGGAGGCCGGATCGGCCACCGCCGATATCCGCACCATGTTCGACCCGATCACCGGGTGGGTGGAGGCCATCTGCCCGGCCGGGAGCACGGTGATGAAGGGCTCCTCGGCGTGGGCGTCGTTGAGACAGGCCAGCAGCGCCGCGGTGGGGTCCCCGGGTGCTCCCAGCGAGGACTGCGAGGTGCGACCGGTGCAGACCGCCAGGATCCCGCGGCTCATCGGGACCAGCACCGCTGTGACCGTGAGGCTGGTCTGCCAGGGGGCACCGGCGCGGCGCAGGGACTGGAGGATCTCGGGGATGTGACGGTGGGCCCCTCCGGTGGAGTAGGGCTTGGCACCGCCGTTGACCTCGGCGAAGATCATGTCGGCCTTGGCCTTGCGTCCGGCGCCCGAGGTACCGACCGGCAGGACTGCCGAGAGTCCTTCGGGCTCGATCAGACCTGCGGCCACCACCGGTGCCAGCCCCAGGGCCACCGACGAGGCATTGCAGCCCGGTCCGGCGATGTGCTTGCGTCCGACCAGTTCGTCGCGCTGCTTGTGGCCGCCCTGGTGGGCGGAGTCAGGGGCGAGTGGTAGTTCCGGCAGTCCGTAGGGCCAGGTCCCGGCGTGGTCACCGCCGTACCAGCGCTGCCAGTCCGAAGGGGACTCCAGCCGGAAGTCCGCCCCCGCGTCGACGACCACCAGGTCGGGATTCAGTGCGATGAGTTGTCCGGCCAGTGTCGCCGAGGCACCGTGCGGAAGGCCCAGGACCACCGCGTCGTGGGCGGCGAGCATCTGGGGATCCATCGTGCTGAAGGTCTCGGCAACCCCGGGAGCACCAGCCAGCTGCGGCAGGATCGAGCTCACCGGTTGGCCGGCGCTGCTGTGGGCAGCGAGGGCACCGAGGCGCATATTGGGGTGCCCGAGGATGAGTCGGGCCGCCTCGGAGCCCGCATAACCGGAGGCTCCGGCCACGGCAACACTGAATGGCTTTGCAGTCATACGAATATTTATACATCACACGATGCGGGCCCACAACCTGAGGGAGTCCCGCGATGGGAGTGGCCGGGACCTTTGTGGGGGATGTTCAGGACCCCGCCAGAACAGGATGATCCGGGTCAGCGACGACCGTGCTTGATCCTGGCCGACATGGCGCGCTGCGCCTCGCGCTTGGCATCGCGTTCCCGGATCGCCTGTCGCTTGTCCCAGTCGCGCTTGCCGGTGGCCACCGCGATCTCGACCTTGGCGTAGCCGTCCTTGAAGTACAGCGAGAGCGGGACGATGGTCTTGCCGGAGTCGGCCGACTCCCGCGAGAGCTTGGCGATCTCGCGCCGGGTGAGCAGCAGCTTGCGCTTGCGCATCACCTCGTGGTTTCTCCAAGTACCGAAGGCATACTCCGGGATGTGCAGGTTGTACAACCACACCTCGCCGTGATCGTCGACCTGGGCGAAGGCATCCCCCAATGAGGCCTTGCCGGCCCGCAGCGACTTCACCTCGGTGCCCTGGAGCACCATCCCGGCCTCCCACCGATCACCGATGTTGTAGTCGTGGAGGGCCTTCTTGTTGCGCGCGACGACCTTCTGGCCCTTCTCCCTGGGCATCCTGACCTCCTTCGGCGCCGCTGTCACGGCACCCACTTCCGCACCCCGTGGCGCGGCGGCCCATGATACCCGGTCACCTCCCGGGTCAGGCGGAGCCGAGAGACTGGGTTGAGATCTGCCACCACAGGGCCGACAGCTGCACTATCCAGTCCCCAGGTTTCCAGTGGCAGAACTCACACTCGACCCGAGAACCACAGAAACGAGATCTGCCACCACAGGACCGACAGCTGGATTATCCAGTTGCCGACGCGGTGGTGGCAGATCTCGCACGCACCCCCTCGAGGGGCTACACCTTCAGGTACTTCCTGGTGGCCACGAAGGCCGGTAGCACCGACAGCAGGATCGACACGACAAGGACCGCGCCCATCGCCAGGAGCGCCTGGTGCCACCCGATCCACACGATGGTGGTGATCGAGGCAGCCGCCTTCTTGATGATGATGAAGTACACCCCCAGCGCCAGTGACCCGCTGGCGAGAATGCCACCGATCAGACCCGCCACCAGTGACTCCAGCAGGAAGGGAGTGAGGATGTAGGCGTTCGAGGCGCCCACCAGTCTCATGATGCCGAGCTCCCTCCGTCTGGAGAAGGCCGCCATCCGGATGGTGTTGCCGATCTGCAGGGCGGCGGCCACCAGCAGCAGCACCGACATTCCGAGGGTCCCCCACTTCAGGGCATTGAGCCACAGGAACAGTGGGTCGAGCACCGGGTGCAGATCAAGGACGGCCTGCACCCCTGGTAGTCCCTTGGCCTGTGTCACCACCCCCTCGTACTGCTGGGGATCCTTGAGTTTGACGCGGAAGGAGTCCTGAATGGTGGCCTCGGTGAGGACATCCTTGACCGGCGAGTCCTTGTAGACCCGCTGGTACTCCTGATAGGCCTCGTGCTTGGACTCGTAGTAGACCTTCTCGACCTGGGGATTGGCCTCCAGGGCCTGCCGGATCGCGTCCTTCTGGGCCTGGGTCGCCCCCTGCCCGGAGGTGCACTGGCCGCCATCAACATTGGGCACGCACAGGAAGACCGAGACCTCGATCTTGTCGTACCACTTGCCCTTGACCAGATCGACCTGCTGGGTGGCCAGCAGAGCGGCACCGAACAGGGACAACGACACCCACATCGTCACGATCACGGCGACCGTCATGGTGAGGTTTCGACGGAGGCCGGTCCAGGTCTCTCTCAGGGTGTGACGCATGAATGGTCTTCCTCGGTATCAGTCGGGTCGGAGTATCTGGATGGTGCGCCGACAGTCATCGGCGCCTCGGTCTGAGGGGCATCCGCTCAGGCGGTGCCGTAGACGCCCTCACGCTGGTCCCGGACCACCAGGCCGGAGTCGAGCTCGATGACCCGCCGGCGCATCTGGTCGACGATCGTGGAGTCATGGGTGGCCATGATGACCGTCGTGCCGGTCCGGTTGATCCGGTCCAGCAGTTTCATGATCCCCACGCTGGTGGCGGGGTCGAGGTTTCCGGTCGGCTCGTCGGCGATGAGGATCTTCGGCCGGTTCGCGAAGGCCCGAGCCACCGCGACCCGCTGCTGCTCGCCGCCCGACAGCTCGTCTGGCATCCGCCGGTCCTTGCCCTCCAGCCCGACCAGGTCGAGGATCTCGGGCACGACCTTCTTGATCTCCCGGGTCGGTCTGCCGATCACCTGGAGGGCGAAGGCCACGTTCTCGTAGACGGTCTTGCCCGGCAGCAGCCGGAAGTCCTGGAAGACCGTGCCGATCTGGCGGCGCAGGGCGGGAACCTTCCAGCTGTGCAGGGTGGACAGGTCCTTTCCGGCCACGTAGACGGTGCCCTTGGTCGGCCGGTACTCACGCAGGATGAGCCTGATGAAGGTCGACTTGCCGGAACCGGACTGACCGACCAGGAAGACGAACTCTCCCTTGTCGATGTCGACGTTGACACCTTTGAGAGCCGGCTTGACCTGTCCCTCGTAGACCTTGGTGACATTGTCGAAGGTGATCAACGGACCGTCCTTGGGTTGACGCCGTCGCCGGCGGGTGGAATCGCGATGATGCGGCCCGTCCGGTGGCAGCGACGGAACCGCAAGTTCCTGAGAATTTCTCAGTTCACTGGTACCGAGTCTATGAGAAGACGCTCTGTGAGCAAGTCAGACTCGCCCAAGTATCTGCCCAGAGAGTCTCACTCGTCGGCCTGGCTGCGGCGCCAACGGATGCCGGCGTCGATGAAGTTGTCGATGTCGCCGTCGAAGACGGCGTCGGTGTTGCCCACCTCGTAGTTGGTCCTCAGGTCCTTGACCATCTGGTAGGGGTGCAGCACGTAGGACCGCATCTGGGCGCCCCAGGAGTTGCCCTCCGACTTCAGCGAGTTCATCTCGGCCTCCTGATCGGCGCGAGCCTTCTCCAGCAGCTTGGCCTGCAGGACGCGCATGGCGGCGGCCTTGTTCTGGATCTGGGAGCGCTCGTTCTGGCAGCTCACCACGATGCCGGTGGGCAGGTGGGTCAAGCGGACCGCGGAGTCGGTGGTGTTGACCCCCTGGCCGCCCGGTCCCGAGGCGTGGAAGACGTCGACCCGCAGGTCGGACTCCGGGATGTCGACGTGGTCGGCCTCCTCGACGACGGGCAGCACCTCCACCCCGGCGAAGGAGGTCTGGCGGCGGCCCTGGTTGTCGAAGGGGCTGATCCGGACCAGCCGATGGGTGCCCTGCTCGACCGACAGCGTCCCGTAGGCGAAGGGGGCGTGGACGATGAATGTCGCCGACTTGATGCCGGCCTCCTCGGCGTAGGAGGTGTCGAGCACCTCGACCGGGTACTCGTGGCGCTCGGCCCACCGCAGATACATCCGCAGCAGCATCTCGGCGAAGTCCGCGGCATCGACGCCACCGGCCTCCGAACGGATGGTCATCACGGCCTCGCGCTCGTCATAGGGGCCAGACAGCAGGGTGCGCACCTCCAGCGCGTCGATCTCGGTCTGCAGCGCGCCGAGCTCGGCCTCCGCCTCGGTGGCCGAGTCCTTGTCACCGTCCTCGGCGGCGAACTCCAGAAGCACCTGGACGTCGTCGATCCGGGAGCGCAGGGTGTTGAGACGATCGACCTGGGACTGCAGGGCCGACAGTTTGGAGGTCACCTGCTGGGCGTGCTCCTGGTCGTCCCAGAGGTCCGGTGCGGCGACCTCCTTCTCGAGCTCGACGATCTCCTGCCGTTTCGCGGTGGGGTCGAGCACGGACTCGATGGACGCCAGGGAGTGGTCCAGGGCGTCGGCTGTCTGCTGAAGGTCTACAAGTGCCACGGCGGGCCATCCTACCGTGCCGTTGGCCCGGGTCCTGGGATCCAGTCCCGGTGAGGGCGATGGGTCCAGCGGTGAGGACAGCGATATGGTGTCCTGCGTCTCGGCACCCCGGGGCACATAGCTCAGTTGGTCAGAGCGCCTGCCTTACACGCTGGAGGTCGCCGGTTCGAGCCCGGCTGTGCCCACCGAACACCAGTTGAGACTCGCCGTGCGGTTCCTGTCGCGGCGGCCCGGGGACCCATATGCTGCTTCCAAGATTCAGAGCCGATCGACTGGAGCGACATGACCAATCCCCCGTTGAATCCCGATGACCCGAACGGCCAGCAGCCGCCATCCCCCTACGATCAGTACGCCGGTGCGCAGGATCCCTACTCGCAGAATCCGTACCCGCAGGATCCCTACCAGCAGGGTCCATATCAGCAGAACCCCTACGGGGCGGCGGGACCGGCCGGTGGCAGACCGCGGCCCTCGGTGACCTTCCAGCAGGCCATCGAGTTGTTCTTCAAGAACTACGCGGTGTTCAACGGGAGGGCCTCTCGCTCGGAGTACTGGTGGGTGGCTCTCTTCACCTTCCTGGTCAACGCGGTCCTCAACGGCCTCGCGCGCTCGATCGGCGACTCCGGGTCAATGGCTCTGACGGTGGTGAGCAGTCTGTGGAGCCTGGCGATCCTGGTCCCCTCGCTGGCCATCTGCTGGCGCCGCCTCCACGACACGGGCCGGCCCGGCGGCTGGTTCTTCATCGTCCTGATCCCGATCGTCGGGTGGATCATCCTCATCGTCTTCCTGGCCGGCCCCTCCCGGCAGGACGCGTGGCAGCGCTTCGACAACGGCACGCTGCCCGTCGAGAGTTGAGTCTCTGGTCCTCATCGTGGTGCAGGGGTCGCGTGGATGCGGCCCCTGCTGGCGTCTTCGCGGGTTCTGATGGGGGCTGAGACCGTTAGCATGGGCCCGTCCGTCTTGCAGTGAAGGAGTGAGTATGTCGAACCAGCCGTGGGGATCCTACGATCCGAACGCCCAGGGCAATGGGCAGCAACCCGCGCAGGATCCGTACCAGAACCCGCAGGATCCCTACCAGAGTCAGCACAGCGCCGACCCGTCCTCCCAACCTGCCTCCAACGCAGATTCCTACGGCCAGCAGGGATACGACGCCCAGCAGTACGGCCAGTCCGGGTACGGCCAGCAGGGATACGACCCGCAGCAGGGTCAGCCCGGGTACGGCCAGCAGGGGGCCTACGGCCAGCCCAGCCCCTACGACTCCCAGCAGCAGTACGGCCAACCCCAGAGTTCGCCCTACGGCCAGCCGCCGGCCCCCTATCAGCCGGCCCCCTACGGTCAGAGCGGCTACGGCCAGGACCTCTACGGCCAGAACCCGTACGCCGCGTTCACCGGACCGGGAGCCGGTCGTCCGCGCCCCTCGGTGGACTTCGTGACGGCCATCAAGCTGTTCTTCAAGAACTACGCGGTCTTCAGTGGAAGGGCCTCCCGGTCGGAGTACTGGTGGGTGAGCCTCTTCCTCGGCCTGGTGTACATCGTCTGGGGGATCCTCTTCGGGATCGCCGGCGGGTTCGCCCTGGCGATGTCGAGCACCGATCCCTACGGGACCACCACCTCCAGCACGGCCAGCAACGGACTCGGCGCCGGGTTCATTTTTCTCATGATCCTCGGGATACTGATGTGGCTCGCGGTGATCGTGCCGAGTCTGGCGATCACCTGGCGGCGTTTCCACGACACCGACAAGTCGGGCGCCTTCTACTTCCTCAGCCTCATCCCCTACGTCGGTGGGATCATCGTCATCGTCCTGCTGGCTCTGGCTCCGGTCCCCACCGCCTGGCAGCGCTGGGACAACGGACAGCTGCCCGTTGAGAGCTGAGCCAGCTGAGCCTCACAGGCATGCAGCGGGGCCCCGGACCACTCGGTCCGGGGCCCCGCTGCATCCCCGCTGCGATCGACGGATGGCGCACGGCGACAGCGCCATCGCCACAGCAGACAGTGCACAGCCCCAGCAGACAGGGCCTCAGCCCTCGGCCTGGAGATTGGCCAGGACGTCGTCCAGATCGTCGGGCTGCACCAGGACGTCACGCGGCTTGGACCCCTCCGAGGGGCCGACCACCTTGCGGGTCTCCAGGATGTCCATCAGCCGACCGGCCTTCGCGAATCCGACCCGGAGTTTGCGCTGAAGCATCGAGGTCGAGCCGAGCTGCAGTTCGACGACCAGCTTGGCGGCCTCCAGGACCAGCTCCAGATCGTCTCCGATGTCCTCGGCCACCGCCTTCTCGGCGACCGGAGCGGCGACGTCGTCACGGTAGTGGGCCGCCATCTGCTCCTTGACGTGCTCGACGACGGCGTGAATCTCCTTGTCGGAGACCCAGGAGCCCTGCACACGGACGGGCTTGGAGACCCCCATCGGCAGGAACAGCCCGTCGCCCTGGCCGACCAGCTTCTCCGCACCGGGCTGGTCCAGGATGACCCGGGAGTCGGTCATCGAGGAGGTCGCGAAGGCCAGCCGGGAGGGCACATTGGCCTTGATGAGCCCGGTGACGACGTCTGTAGAGGGCCGCTGGGTGGCCAGCACGAGATGGATCCCGGCGGCACGGGCCAGCTGGGTGATGCGCACGATGGAGTCCTCGACGTCGCGCGGGGCGACCAGCATGAGGTCGGCGAGCTCGTCGACCACCACCAGCAGGTACGGGTAGGGGGCCAGCACCCGCTGGGAGCCCTCGGGCAGCTTCACCTGTCCGGCCCGCACCGCCTTGTTGAAGTCCTTGACATGGCGGAATCCGAAGGCGGCCAGGTCGTCGTACCGCTGGTCCATCTCGCGGACCACCCACTGGAGGGCCTCCGCGGCCTTCTTGGCGCTGGTGATGATCGGCGTCACCAGGTGCGGGATGCCCTCGTACTGGTTGAGCTCGACCCGCTTGGGGTCGACCAGCATCATCCGGACATCCTCGGGGGTGGCGCGCATCATCACCGAGGTGATGAGGGAGTTCACGAAGCTCGACTTGCCCGATCCGGTGGCCCCGGCCACCAGCAGGTGGGGCATCTTGGCGACGTTGGCGATGACATATCCGCCCTCGACGTCCTTGCCGAGTCCCACCACCAGCGGGTTGTGGTCGTTGCGGGCCTTCGGGGAGCGCAGGACGTCCCCCAGCGAGACGACCTCCTTGTCGGTGTTGGGGATCTCGACGCCGATCGCCGACTTGCCCGGGATCGGGGAGAGGATCCGCACATCCGGGGAGGCGACGGCGTAGGCGATGTTGCGGCTCAGGGCGGTGACCTTCTCCACCTTGATGCCGGCCCCCAGTTCCACCTCGTAGCGGGTCACCGTCGGGCCGCGGGAATACCCGGTGACCTGGGCGTCGATGCCGAACTCGGAGAACACCCCCTGGAGCTTGGCCACCACCGCGTCCGAGGCCTCGGTGCGCGCCTTGGGCACCGATCCGGGCACCAGCAGATCGGCGGGCGGCAGGGTGTAGGAGATGTCTCCGGACAGCTGGAGCTGCTCCCCTCCGGCCGGAATCGGGTCGGCCTCGACGGGGGCGGGGTCGGCGTGTTCATGGACCGTGAATCCCTGGGGCAGGCCGGCGGTGGTCCGCTCGGCGGTGCCATCGGGGTGTGCGGTGCCAGTGGGCTGTGCGGAGCCCGGCCTGCTCGGCTGGGCCGACTGGGCCGGCGTCGCGGAGCTCGCCTCAGGGCTCAGGGAGTCGTAGTCGAAGACCTCGTCGTTCCTGGACGGCCGGCTCCGGCGCCTCTTCCTCCGGGGCACGACCTCCTCGACGGCATTGGCCGGATGGGCGGCCATGTCAAGGGTGGGGGTGTCGTCGTCGGACAGCAGCGGGGTCTCGTAGGCCTCGCGGGACTCGGCCTCCTCCTCACGACTCTCGATGCGCTGCTGCCTGGCGGTGCGCAACCGGGCCACCGAGTCGAGGAGGGGCTGGCCGACGATGATGACGATGCCCAGCCCGGCGAGCGCGATGAGCAGCGGGACGGCGGCCCAGACCGTCAGCAGGTCCGCGAAGAAGCTCGAGGAGATGAACCCGAGAACGCCGCCGGCGGCCCTCACCCGGTCCATCTGGTCGGGCCGGGGCAGGCCGTCGGAGATGTTGACGACGCCGAGCACCCCGAGGAAGAGCAGTGACCAGCCGATCAGCTGGCGCCCGGTGGGGCCGTTGCGGTCGGGGTGACGGAAGGTGCGCCAGCACATCACCAGACCGAACAGCGGCAGCGCGTAGGACAGCGAACCGAAGATGGTGGAGACCCCGACCCGGATGAGGTGGCCGAAGGCACCCGGCAGCTGGAACCAGAAGGCGATCGTCACCAGCAGGGTGATCAGCAGCAGGAGCAGCCCGGAGCCGTCGCGGCGACGCTCGGGATCGACGACCCGCCGACCGATCCTGCGCACCGCCCCGCCGACCAGATGGGCGATTCCCGACCAGGTGGCGGCCAGGGCCCGGGCGACGGGGTTCTCACGGCTCGTCGAGGTGCTCGCCCGCCCGGACCGGGGCCTGGAAGTCGTCTTCTTCCTGCTGCCCCCGGAACGCGCGGTCCCGCGACTCGACGACTTCTTGGCCGAGCTGCTGCGGGACCGCGTCGGGGAAGACACACGAGTCGCCATGCCATCGAGGCTAGCAATCAGGGGCGTCGATCCGGTCAGCCCGCGCCGCTCGGGCGCACATTGGCCGGCTACCGGTCGGGGTCCCACCGCGGTGTCCCGCGGGAATCAGAAGTGGGTCCAGCCGCCGGGATGCTCCCAGGGCTGACCGTCGACCAGGACGGTGGGCTCGGGGGCGTCCTGGGGATCCAGCACCCGCCCGATGACCTGCCAGTCGTCGGGCACCGTGCCGGGGGCGAAGGTGGCGGCCAGGGCGTGGTCCTCCCCGCCACCGAGCACCCAGAGCATCGGGTCCAGTCCGGTGGCCATCCCGACCGTGACAATCGGCTCGGCGACGTCCAGCCGGGCGGTGTCGATGTCGATGGCGAATCCGGAGGCGTCGGCGATGTGACCCAGATCGGCGACCAGTCCGTCGGAGAGGTCGATCATCGCGTGGGCCCCGGCCAGTGCGGCCTGGCGGCCCGCCCCATAGGCGACCTCGGGGCACCGCTGGGCGTCGACCACCGCCCGGGGGGAGCGGAACCCGCGTCCCAGCACGACCAGTCCGGCAGCCGCCCAGCCCAGCCGGCCGCGGATCGCCACCACGTCCCCGGGGACCGCGCCGTCGCGCCGCACCGGGGCCAGACCGGCGGTCTGGCCGATCACGGTGATGGAGATGGTCACGACGGGCCCGCCGGTGGTGTCCCCGCCGACCACGCTCACCCCCGCCAGGGCGGACTCCTCGCGCATCCCGGTCATGCACTCGCGGGCCCAGCTGGCCGGCAGGTCCCCCGGCGCGCTGAGACCAACCACCAGGGCGACCGGCACCGCACCCATCGCCTCGATGTCGGCCACGTTGACCGCCACCGACTTGCGTCCGACGTCCTCGGCCTCCGACCAGCTGCGCCGGAAGTGCACTCCTTCGACCAGGACGTCGGTGGAGACCACCGCGGAGCCGTCCACCAGGAAGACGGCGCCGTCGTCCCCGGGGCCCACCGAGATCGCCGGCGAGGAGGGGAGGTCTCTCACCAGTGAGGCGATGAGGGGGAACTCCCCCACCTGCGCGATGGTCGGTCCCGTACTGCTCATGGCGTCTCCTGGGGGGTCGTGCGACTGAGTCACCTAACGCTAGCGTGCAGTCATGACCTTGATGTGGACCAGGTGGCCGGTGCGGGCCCGTCCGGTGAGACTGGCCCGCTCGGTGGCGCTGGCCGGATGGGCGGTGCTGGTGGGGTGCGTGGCCCTCGCCGGGTGTTCACCGAGCGGTGCCCGGCCGGTGGCCGAGCCCTCCCCCACCGGATCGGTGGCCGACTCCTGCGCCTCCGTGATGAGCGCCCTGCCGGCCAGGGTGGCCGGCCTGGAACGCTCCGAGACCACCGCCCGCACGGCGTCCTGGGGGGATCCGGCGATCATCCTGCGGTGCGGGGTGGACCGCCCCGAGGGCCTCACCGCGACCTCGAGGTGCGACGAGGTGAACCAGGTGGGCTGGTTCACCGAGGAGTTCACCCAGGCCCGGCGGTTCACCACGATCGGTCGGGTGGGGTATGTCGAGGTGACGGTCCCCCAGGTCCATGCGCCGGCGGCCGATGCCCTGGTGGATCTGGCTCCGGCGGTTCGCGAGATGGCCTCGGTGCACGCCTGCCAGTAGTCCCTGCCGGGCCCTCAGCGCAGGCCGAGGGGCCTCTCCAGGGCCAGCTCGAGAAGCTCGGTGACCAGCTGGCGGTAGTCCAGGCCGCTGGCCTTCCACATCAGCGGGTAGCCCGAGGTCCGGGTGAATCCGGGCAGGGTGTTGGGCTCGTTGACCAGCACCTCCCCCTCGGGTGTGACGAAGCAGTCGATACGGGCCAGTCCCTCGCAGCCCAGCACCTGGAAGGCCCGCACCGCGGTGCGGCGCACCTTGTCCGAGGTGTCCTGGTCGAGATCGGCGGGGACGGCGACGGTGGCCAGCGAGTCGGCGGTGAGGTACTTGGCGTCGAAGTCGTAGAACCCGTCGGGGTCGTGGACGATGATCTCGCCGGGCAGGGAGGCCCTGGGCGGCTCCCCGTGGTGACCGTCCAGCACCGAGCACTCGATCTCGCGACCGACCAGCCCCTGCTCGACGATGACCTTCGGGTCCCACCGACGGGCGGCCTCGACGGCCTCCACGACGCCGTCGGGGGAGGCGACCCTCGAGATGCCGACCGAGGAGCCGCCTCGGGCCGGCTTGACGAAGAGCGGGTATCGGAGGTTCTGGATCCGGTCCAGGCAGCCCTGGCGGTCGGCCAGCCAGTCGTGCGGAAGGATCTCCTCATAGGGCCCGACCGGGATCCCGGCCTGGGAGAGCACCACCTTGGTGAGGTGCTTGTCCATGCAGTTGGCACTGGCCGCGACACCGCAGCCGACGTAGCGCACCCCGGTCATCTCGAACAGTCCCTGGATGGTGCCGTCCTCGCCGAAGGGTCCGTGCAGCAGGGGGAAGACGACGTCGATCGGCTCGGGAGCGCGGGCGCCGTCGTTGTCGACCAGGAAGCATCCGCCGTCCAGGTGCTTCAGTCCGGTGAGGGGATGTCCCGCGGTGACCTCGGGGAGCTCGCCCTGGTCGGGCAGCGCCCCGATCTCCTCGGTGCTCCACCGGGTCCAGGTGCCGTCGGCGGTGATGCCGATACCGACCGCCTGGAACCGCTCCGGATCCATCGCGGCCAGCACATTGGCGGCGGTGAGACAGGAGATCGAGTGCTCCGAGCTGACTCCTCCGAAGACCAGGGCGACCCGGATCCGGCCACCCTCGCCGGATCCTCCGTCGGGTCGTGCGTCTGCCTGCGGGCCCTTGCCGGGGTCGGCCTCGGTAGTGCTCGCGGCATGGTGGACGGCGTCAGTCATCGGTGTCCTTCCTGTCAGACTCGGATCACCCTACCGGCATCGGCGCAGCGAGTCCTTGGGCACGCGCTGGCCGGTGCGAATGTCGAAACGGCTGTCGGGAGCGGTCTCGCCGCGGGCCAGCTCGACCTGGGAGTCGATGGCCTCCATGATCCTCTCGGTGGCCTCGCGCACCGCCTGCTGGTCGTTGCTGCGCCCCCGGAACTGGGCGAGATCGACCGCCGGGCCGCAGTGCAGGTGCATGGTCCTGCGGGGGAGGACCCTGGGGAAGGTCATGTCCTTGTAGCCCATCACCTCCTGGGGCCCCCACTGGCCGACCGGGATCACCGGCACCCCGGTATCCATCGCCAGCCGTGCCGCTCCGGTGTGGCCGGTCATCGGCCAGTGCAACGGGTCGGCGGTGATGGTGCCCTCCGGGTAGATGACCAGGGTCATCCCGCGAATCAGCTCGCGGCGGGCGGCCGCCAGGATCTCGGGGCCGGGCGCCTTCCGATCGACCGGGATCTGGTCGGCGTGACGGGCCACGAATCCCACCACCGGCACGTCGAAGAGCTCCTTCTTGGCCATCCAGTGCGGCCACCGGCCGTTCTCCACCAGGAAGGCGCCCAGCACCACAGGGTCGTAGTTCGAGACGTGGTTGCTGACGATCAGCGCACCCCCGCTGGCCGGGAGGTTCGCCTGACCGTGGTGGTCGAAGCGGGTCAGCAGACGGGCTGCCGGCAGCAGCACCCCGACCCCGGCGATGAAGATCGGCCCCGGCCTGTCGGCGGGGCTGGCCAGCGGCTTCAGACGGGGCACGGTGATCCGGTGCACGAGCTCTCCTGTTCGGACGGCGCCCAGGCCGACCTGCTCAGACTGTGGCGTTCACCGGGATCGTAGTGGGTTTGAAGGACGGCCGGGTGGCCTCGTAGGCGTCGATCTCGTCGGCGTGGCGCAGGGTCGAGGCGATGTCGTCGAGACCCTCGAGCAGCCGGTGCCGGGTGAACTCGTCGACCGTGAACTCCACGACCCGCTCGGGGGTGGTGATCGTGCGGGTCTGCAGGTCCACCGTGAACGGTTCGCCGGCGGCGCTCTCGGCGTCGGCCCACAGCTGCTCGACGACCGACTGGTCGACGGTGGCCACCAGCAGTCCGGACTTGCCGGCGTTGTTGCGGAAGATGTCGCCGAAGCGGGATCCGATGACGACCTTGAAGCCGTAGTTCTGCAGGGCCCAGACGGCGTGCTCGCGGGAGGACCCGGTGCCGAAGTCGGGGCCGGGGATCAGGATCGAGCCGTGCTGCCAGGCGGGCTGGTTGAGCACGAACTCGGGATCCTTGCGCCAGGCGGCGAACAGGCCGTCCTCGAAGCCGGTGCGGGTGATCCGCTTGAGGTAGACCGCGGGGATGATCTGGTCGGTGTCGACGTTGCTGCGGCGCAGCGGGACGGGCACCCCGGTGTGAGTGGTGAACTTCTCCATGGTTCAGGCCTCCTTGAGGGCCAGGTCGGCGGGTGCCGACAGATGTCCGGTGATGGCGGCGGCGGCGGCGACCGCCGGGGAGACCAGGTGGGTGCGTCCGCCGCGGCCCTGACGGCCCTCGAAGTTGCGGTTCGAGGTGGAGGCCGAGCGCTCCCCCGGCGACAGCTGGTCGGGGTTCATGCCCAGGCACATCGAGCATCCTGCACCGCGCCACTCGGCGCCGGCGTCCAGGAAGACCTGGTCCAGGCCCTCGTCCATGGCCTGCAGGCGGACCCGTGCGGAACCGGGGACGACGAGCATCCGGGTGCCCTCGGCGACCTTGTGGCCCTTGATGATGCCGGCCGCCAGCCGCAGGTCCTCGATCCGGCCGTTGGTGCACGAGCCGAGGAAGACGGTGTCGATCTGGATGTCGCGCATCGGGGTGCCGGGGCGCAGGTCCATGTAGGTCAGGGCCCGCTCGGCGGCGTTGCGCGCCACCTCGTCGGTGAAGGAGTCGGCGGCGGGCACCGCGGAGTCCAGCGGGACGCCCTGTCCCGGGTTGGTGCCCCAGGTGACGAAGGGGGTGATCTTCGACCCGTCGAGGTGGATCTCCCGGTCGAAGACGGCGTCATCGTCGGTGCGCAGGGTGCGCCAGTAGGCGACCGCCTTGTCCCACTCGTCTCCCTGGGGGGCGTGCGGGCGGCCCTTGACGTAGGCGAAGGTGGTCTCGTCGGGTGCGACCATGCCTGCCTTGGCACCCCACTCGATGGACATGTTGCAGACCGTCATCCGGCCTTCCATCGACATCTTCTCGAAGGTCTCGCCGCGGTACTCGACCATGTATCCCTGGCCGCCGCCGGTGCCGACCTCGGAGATGAGGGTCAGGACGAGGTCCTTGGGGGTGACGCCGTCGGGCAGCTCGCCGTCGACGGTGACCGCCATCGTCCTGGGGCGGGCCTGGGGCAGCGTCTGGGTGGCGAGCACGTGCTCGACCTCGGAGGTGCCGATGCCGAATGCCAGCGCGCCGAAGGCGCCGTGGGTGGAGGTGTGGGAGTCCCCGCACACGATCGTCATGCCGGGCTGGGTGAGGCCCAGCTGCGGCCCGATGATGTGGACGACACCCTGCTCGGCGTCGCCCAGGGAGTGGATCGGGACGCCGAAGTCCTTGGCATTGGTGCGCAGCGCCTCGACCTGGGCCCGGGAGACCGGGTCGGCGATCGGCAGCTCCGGGTGCAGGGTGGGGATGTTGTGGTCCTCGGTGGCCACGGTGAGATCGGGACGACGCACCGGTCGGCCGGCGAGTCGCAGGCCCTCGAAGGCCTGCGGGCTGGTCACCTCGTGCACGAGGTGGAGGTCGATGTAGAGCAGGTCGGGTTCGCCTCCCTCGCCCTTGTGCACGACGTGGGCGTCCCACAGCTTCTCGCTGAGTGTGCGGCCCATCTCACTCCCTTCCGGTTCTCGTCGCTCTGGGTGAGCGACGTCACCAGCCATTGTGGCTGGCCGATCAAGAAGTGAGACGCTAATCTTGCAATATGGACGAATCAAGCGGGGTGGGTGTCCTCGACAAGGCAGCTCTGGTGATGTCGGCACTGGAGACCGGACCGGCGAGTCTGGCGGGTCTGGTGCAGGCCACCGGCCTGGCACGTCCCACCGCTCACCGACTGGCCCGGGCTCTGGAACATCATCGCTTCGTCAGCCGCGACCTGCAGGGGAGGTTCATCCTCGGCCCCCGGCTGGCCGAGCTGGCCGCCGCTGCTGGTGAGGACAGGCTACTCGCCGCCTCCGGTCCGATTCTGGCCAGGTTGCGCGACATCACCGGGGAGTCCGCCCAGCTCTACCGCCGCCAGGGCGAGAGCCGGGTCTGCGTGGCGGCCGCCGAGCGCCCGACCGGACTGCGGGACACCATTCCGGTGGGCAGCGTGCTCTCGATGGATGCCGGTTCGGCGGCTCAGGTGCTGCTGGCCTGGGAGGACTCCGACCGCATCCAGCGCTCCCTGGCCCACTCGGCCTTCTCGGCGGTCACCCTGGCCGCGGTCCGCAAGCGCGGCTGGTCCCAGTCGGTGGGGGAACGCGAGTCGGGGGTCGCCTCCGTCTCCGCCCCGGTGCACTCCCCCTCGGGCAAGGTGATCGCCGCGGTCTCGGTCTCCGGGCCGATCGAGCGTCTCACCCGTCAGCCCGGCCGGATCCACGCCCCTGCCGTGATGGCCGCCGCCGACCGTCTCTCCGAGGTGCTCCGCCGCTCGACTGAGTGAGGGCGTCACCGTGGTGGGCCGACCGGCCCGACGTCGGGGTCTGAGCAACAGATCCCGACGAGCGGAATCTTCCTCCAGGAATGCAAAAAGCCCGGACCGTCGAGGTCCGGGCTTTTTCATTGAGTAGCCCCGAGCGGATTCGAACCGCCGTTTCAGCCTTGAGAGGGCCGCGTGCTAGGCCGCTGCACCACGGGGCCATGTTCTCCGAGGAGAACAGGTACATCCTTGGAATCTCCGATTTCGCCTGTCGACGCTTGTCAGCGACGATTCCGCGAAACCATTCAACTCCACCGGGAAATGCTCTTCAGCAATTGCGAGAACTGCCTCGAACAACCCAGCCCGGAGAGCTTATCAGATGAGTCGACGTGACCGCCAACCAACATCCTCGGCTCTCCAGAGCTGGGGTACCAGGACTCGAACCTGGACTAACTGAACCAGAATCAGTCGGGCTGCCTATTACCCCATACCCCATCGCGTCGAGGCCTGTTCGGGCCGGTGACGCAACGACGAGAGACGATATCAGCCCCTTCGAGTACTGCGCAAATCCCCGCCGGTCGGACCCGGGGTGAGGCGGGCCACCCGCATCAGCCGACCGATCCACCAGGCCGCCATCGCGACCCCGACGAAGCCACCGACGTCCCACAGGGCGTCGACGACCCCCATCGAGGTGATCCCTCGCGCCTGGGCGGCCCCGCCGAGGAAGACCGCGTAGCCGAAGGCGAAGAGGTTGTTGACGACGTGGGCGGCGATTCCGGCCTCCAGTCCCCCGGTGAGGATCACCAGCGCCCCGGCCGCCAGCCCGAAGGAGAGCCTGTCGAGGAACAGCCAGAGGTTCTGGGTGCCGTGGAACAGGGCGAAGACCAGAGCCGAGGCGATCACCGCCACCCACTTGTTGGCCCCCAGCGAGCCGAAGCAGTTGAGCAGGTAGCCGCGGAAGAACACCTCCTCGGCCGCCGCCTGGAGGGGGGAGGTGAGCAGGATTGCCAGCAGCCACAGCCACCACAGGTGCGGCACCTGGAAGTCCAGGTGCCCGTCGCCACGGGCCAGGATCTGGGTGAGGTTGAGCACGATGACGGCGACCAGCATCACCCAGACCAGGAACCGGGCGCGCAGTCCCGGTTGCACCGACCACACCCATCGAGGGGCGCGGTGGTGCAGGTAGCGGGCCAGCAGCAGGACGACCGGGATGAGGCAGGCCAGGGCGAGATGGGTGGCGGTGAGCCCCCAGATGGTCTCGAATCCCTGGGCGCGGTGCGCGTAGTCGGAGAAGGACCTGGACCGGCCACCGGCCAGCCAGCCGGCCAGCAGCAGCGCCTGGAGCACCAGCGGCACCACCAGGGCGTAGCCGAGCAGTCCACCGGCGATGCCGAAGGCTCCGGCGAGTCGCCCCTCACCGGGCTCCACCAGCACCTGGGAGTAGTCCACCCGGGGCTGCGGGTCACGCACCCGGCCCGACAGCGGTCCTTCAGGGCCTGCCGACTGCGGTCCGCCCTGCCCTGTCCTGTCCTGCCCCGGTCCGTCCTGTCCTGGACGCCTCTGGACCGGTCGTCTCCGCACCGGGGGCTGCTGTCCCGGTCGCTGCGGACCGGGACGCCGCGGAACCGGTCGTCGCGCTGCGGCCATGGGTGCTCAGGCCTCCGCCACGGTGTTGGACAGCGTGCCGATGCCGTCGATCTCGACCTCGACCCGCTGTCCGGGCTCCATCGGGCCGACCCCGGCGGGGGTGCCGGTGAGGATGACGTCTCCGGGCAGCAGGGTGGTGAAGGAGGAGATGTAGCTGATCAGCTCGGGGATCGGCCGGACCATCTCGCGGGTGTTGCCGCGCTGGACGACCTGGCCGTCCAGCCGGGTGGTGATCGGCAGACTCTGGGCCTCGGCGACCGACAGATGGGTCACCATCCACGGGCCCAGCGGGCAGAAGGTGTCCGAGCCCTTGGCCCGGGTCCACTGTCCGTCGCCCTTCTGGACGTCCCGGGCGGTGACGTCGTCGGCCACCGTGAACCCGAAGATGACCTCCTGGGCGCGCTCCACCGGCACGTCCTTGCAGATCCGCCCGATCACCACGGCCAGTTCGCCCTCGTAGTGCAGCTCGTGACAGAAGGAGGGCCGGATGATGGCCTCGTCGTGTCCGATCACCGAGGTGTTGGGCTTGAGGAAGACCAGTGGGTCGGTGGGCACCTCATTGCCCAGTTCTGCGGCGTGCTCGGCATAGTTGCGCCCGATCCCCACCACCTTGCTCCGAGGGATCACCGGGGACAGCAGCCGGACATCCGCCAGGTCGTGGCGGGCTCCGGTGTACTGGACCGGGGCGGCCACCGGATCCCCGGTGATGACGGCGATGGTGTCGGGGTGCTCCCCCTCATCAGCGGCCAGTTCAACAATTCCGAAGGCCGGATCACCACCGGTGGGGACGAATCGGGCAATGCGCATGGCCCCAGAATATCGGTGCTGGAATACTGACCGCCATGACAACTGCCTTCGACGCCGTCGACCTCATCCGCACCAAGAGATCGGGCGATCGCCTGGCACCCGAGCAGATCGACTGGCTGATCGACGCCTACACCTGCGGCACGGTCGCCGACGAGCAGATGTCTGCGATGGCGATGGCGATCTTCTTCCAGGGGCTCGACGACGCCGAACTGTCGCGCTGGACCACCGCGATGATCGAGTCGGGCACCCGGATGCACTTCAGGGGACTGTCGCGTCCCACCGTCGACAAGCACTCGACCGGCGGGGTGGGAGACAAGATCACCCTTCCGCTGGCCCCCCTGGTGGCGGCCTGCGGGGCGGCGGTTCCGCAGCTGTCGGGCCGCGGACTCGGCCACACCGGTGGCACTCTCGACAAGATGGAGGCCATCCCGGGCTGGCGGGCGGACCTGTCCAATGACGAGATGATGCACCAGCTGGAGGCCGTCGGGGCGGTGATCTGCGCGGCCGGGCCCGGTCTGGCCCCCGCCGACAAGAAGCTCTACGCGCTGCGCGACGTCACCGGGACCGTCGAGTCGATCCCGTTGATCGCCTCCTCGATCATGAGCAAGAAGATCGCCGAGGGCACCTCCGCCCTGGTGCTGGACGTCAAGTCCGGGTCGGGGGCGTTCATGAAGACCGAGGCGGACGCCCGCGAGCTGGCCCGCCGGCTGGTCGGGCTGGGAAGTGCCGCCGGGGTGCACACCAGCGCCCTGCTCACCAGCATGGAGGCCCCCCTGGGCCGCGCGGTCGGCAATGGCATCGAGGTCGCTGAGGCGGTCGAGGTGCTGGCCGGTGGCGGCCCCCACGACGTCGTCGAGCTCACCCTGGCGCTGGCCGAGAAGATGGTGGCCGCCGCCGGGCTGGACGCCGACCCCGCCGAGGAGCTGCGCAGCGGCCGGGCGATGGATGTCTGGCGGCAGATGGTGGCAGCCCAGGGCGGGGATCCGGACGCCCCCCTGCCGGTGGCCCGTCACTCCCAGGACGTGGCCGCCACCTCTGACGGCGTGGTCTCGGGGATCGACGCGATGGCGGTCGGGGTGGCCTCCTGGCGGCTGGGCGCCGGCCGGGCCCGCAAGGAGGACCCGGTGCAGGCGGCAGCGGGCATCCACCTCAATGTCCAGGTCGGCGACCCGGTGGTCGCCGGCCAGCCGCTGGCCACCCTTCTCACCGACACCGCCGATGCGATCCCCAGGGCCGAGGAGGCCCTGGTCGGCGCCTTCACCATCGGCGAGTCAGCTCCCCGGACATCCCTGGTGATCGACTCCCTGTGAGGCGCCCCGACCAGCTCAGGACCGACTGATGAGGGCGTGCCGGTAGGCGTCCGAGAGGGCCTCCCAGCTCGCCTCGATGATGTCGGTGCCGACACCCACGGTCGCGGTGATCTGCTGGTCGATCTCGGTGTCGATGAGCACCCTCACGGTGGCGTCGGTGCCGTGGCCGTCGTCGAGGATCCGCACCCGGTAGTCGGTGAGGTGGCAGGCGGCGATCTGCGGGAAGTGGTCGATGAGTGCCCCGCGCAGAGCCTGGTCCAGGGCGTGGACCGGGCCGTTGCCGGTGGCCTCCACGGTGGTCGCCGCCGATCCCCCACAGGACTCCACCCCCGGTGACCCGGCCATGGGGTGCAGGGAGACCACGGCCGTCGTGATGACCTCGCCGTCCCCGGTCTGGTGGGAGCTGGCCTGCCAGAACAGCACCTCGAAGGCCGAGCTGGGCATTCCGAGATGGTCGCGCAGCAGCAGCTCAAAGCTGCCGTCGGCGGCCTCGTAGGAGTAGCCGTCCACCTCCCGGCGCTTGACCAGGTCGACCAGTTCGCCGGCCTGGTCGCGGGTGAGACCGTCGAAGCCGAGTTCGCTGGCCTTGAGCAGCACATTCGCCCGCCCCGACATTCCCGAGACCAGCATCCGCATGTCATTGCCGACCACGGCGGGGTCGATGTGCTGGTACAGATCGGGGTCGACCCGAATCGCCGAGGCGTGCAGCCCGGCCTTGTGGGCGAAACTCGACCGGCCGGCATAGGGCTGCCTGGCCTGTGGCAGCTGATTGGCGATCTCACCGATGGCGTGGGCGACCCCCGACAGGTGCGCCAACTGGCCCTCGGGCAGCACCCGCAGGTGGTACTTGGTCTCGAGGTTGCCGATCAGGGTGACCAGATCGGCATTGCCGGTGCGCTCCCCGTAGCCGTTGATGGTGCCCTGAACCTGGCTGGCACCGGCCTCCACGGCGGCCAGCGAGTTGGCCACCGCGCACCCGGTGTCGTTGTGGCAGTGGATCCCCAGGGGCACCCCCAGCTCGGCGGTGGCCCCGACGATCTCGGAGATCATCGAGGGCAGCATTCCGCCGTTGGTGTCGCACAGCACCGCCGTGGAGGCGCCGGCCTCGGCTGCGGTGCGCACCACCTCGAGGGCGTAGTCGGGGTCGTACCGGAATCCGTCGAAGAAGTGCTCGCAGTCGACCATCACCTCACGGCCCTGACCCACCAGGTGGGTCACCGTGTCGGCGATCATCGCCAGGTTCTCGGCCGCGGTGGTGCGAAGCGCCTTCTCGACGTGTCGCGAGTCGGCCTTGGCGACCAGGCACACCACGGGGGTGTCGGCGTCCCTCAGGGCCGCGACGAGCTGGTCGTCGGCGGCCCGGGAGCCGGGCCTGCGGGTGGATCCGAAGGCGACCAGCCGAGAGCCGTGCAGCTCCAGCTCGGTGCGGGCGCGCTGGAAGAAGGCGGTGTCGGCGGGGTTGGCGCCGGGCCAGCCGCCCTCGATCAGCCCGACCCCCAGGCCGTCCAGAAGGGCGGCGATCCGCAGCTTGTCCTCGACGCTGAACCGCAGCCCCTCCTGCTGGGCCCCGTCTCGCAGCGTGGTGTCGAACAGTGTGATGTTCGACGGGACGGTGATCCGGGACTCAGCCATCTCAGTCCTCAGCAGACGCGGCGGAGCCAGCCGTGGGTGTCCTCCACGCGGCCGTACTGGATGTCGAGAAGGCGGTTGCGGATGGCCATCGTGACCTCGCCGGCCTGCTCCTTGACGGTCGTCTCGCCGGACTCGTCGACCAGCGACCCGATCGGGGTGACGACGGCGGCGGTACCGCAGGCGAAGACCTCCGGGAACTCGCCGGAGCGGATCCCGTCGAGGAGCTCGTCGACGCCCAGACGGCGCTCGACCGGGGTGAGCCCAAGGTCGGGGGCCATTCCCAGGATGGACCGACGGGTGACGCCGGGCAGGATCGTTCCGGTGAGCACGGGGGTGACGATCTCCTTGTCCTTGGTGACCGCGAAGATGTTCATGCCACCGAGCTCCTCCACCCAGGCGTGCTCCACCGCGTCGGCGAAGAGCACCTGCGAGCAGCCCTTGGCATAGGCCTCCTCCTGGGCCAGCAGGGAGGCGGCGTAGTTGCCACCGCACTTGGCCGCACCGGTACCACCGGGGGCTGTCCGGGAGTTGTGACGCTCGAGCCAGATCCGCACCGCCGAGACGCCGCCGGAGAAGTAGGGTCCGACCGGGGAGCAGATCACGGAGTAGAGCACCCGCTTGGCGGGGGCCACCCCGAGGAAGTCCTCATAGGCGATCATGAAGGGACGCAGGTAGAGGCTCTTCTCACCGTTCTTGCCGGCATCGGGGACCCAGCGGGCCTCGGTCTCAGCGATCTGCAGACAGCTGGTGACGAAGTCCTCCTCCGGCAGCACCGGGAGGGCGAGACGTCGTGCGGAGTTGGCGAACCGCTCGGCATTGCAGTCGGGGCGGAACAGCCACACCGAGCCGTCGGCGTGGCGGTAGGCCTTCAGGCCCTCGAAGATCTCCTGGGCGTAGTGGAGCACCGCGCTGGCCGGGTTGACGTCCAGCGGGCCGTAGGGGGCGACGGCGTCGTCGTGCCATCCGCCGTCGGCGGTCCAGATCGCCTCGGCCATGTGGTCGGTGAAGGCCACGCCGAACTTGGGATCGGCGTGCAGGGCCGCGATCGCGTCGTCGGGGGACCAGGTGAGATCATCGGGTGCAGCAAAGCTCAGACTCATGGCCGTCACGCTACACCGGACGCGATCACGATTGTTCACGGACTGACATACGGATGTCACATTCTGGACGGTTCGATACCGTGGGGCCATGACGAATGACTCTTCCGCTGCCCAGTCCGCCGGCACTGCGCCCACCCTCGCCGTCATCGGCGGCGACGGGATCGGTCCGGAGGTCACCGCCGAGGCCCTCAAGGTGCTGCGCGCCACGATCGGGGCCGATGCCTTCAGCACCCGCGAGTACTCCCTGGGCGCCGACCACTGGAAGGCCACCGGAGAGGTCCTCGACGACGACACCCTGGCCGAGATCGCCACCGCCGACGCGATCGTCCTCGGAGCAGTCGGGACCGCCCCGGGATCGACCGAGGTGCCCTCCGGCCTGCTGGAGCGCGGACTGCTGCTCAAGCTGAGGTTCTCCCTGGACCAGGGCGTCAACCTGCGCCCCTCGGTGTGGTACCCGGGCACCCCCACCCCGCTGTCCGAGGAGGTCACCGGGGCCGGCCCGATCGACTTCGTGGTCTGCCGGGAGGGCACCGAGGGTCTCTACTGCGGCAACGGCGGGGTGGTGCGGGCCGGCACCCCCCAGGAGATCGCCACCGAGGTGAGCCTCAACACCGCCTTCGGGGTGGAGCGGGTGGTCCGCGACGCCTTCACCCGCGCCCAGGCCCGGCGAGGACACCTCACCCTGGTCCACAAGCACAACGTCCTGGTCAACGCCGGCTCGCTGTGGCGCCGGGTGGTCGACGAGGTCGGCGCCGACTTCCCCGATGTCGAGCACGACTACATGCACGTCGACGCCGTCACCATCGCCCTGGTGCGCGAGCCCCAGCGGTTCGACGTCATCGTCACCGACAACCTGTTCGGCGACATCATCACCGACCTGGCCGGGGCGGTCACCGGTGGGATCGGCCTGGCGCCGAGCGCCAATATCAACACCAGCGGGAAGTTCCCCTCGATGTTCGAGCCGGTGCACGGCTCGGCCCCCGACATCGCCGGTACCGGCAAGGCCGATCCGACGGCGGCCATCTCCTCGATGGCTCTGCTCCTCGACCACTTGGGACGCCCCGCCGACGCCGACCGGATCCGCAGCGCGGTGGGCACCGACATCGCCTCCCGGCTGGCCGGGCCGATGCGCACCACCAGCCAGATCGGCGATGCCATCGCCGCCCTGGTCTGAGCTCCCCGACACCTGGCCGCGGCCGTCGACGAGGTCTCGTCGGCGGCCGCCGCCGTCCCCGGACCGGGCGCGACGCCCCGCGGGAGAGTGCGTCGGAGGTGACACAATGCCGGGGTGATACCCGTTCCTGAGACTCCCGACCTGGTCGCCGCCGCCCTGCACAACGCCCTGGAGCTCGGCTACGTCACCACCACCCGCAACGAGACCGGCCGGCTGCTGGCCACCCTGGCCGGGGCCATGCGCGGACCGATCGGCGAGTGCGAGGCCGGCTGCGGAGCGGGAGCCGCCTGGTTGCGGCTGGGCGCCCGGGCACGGACCCATGTCGTCACCGTCGACGATGACGAGGAGCGCTGCCGCCGGGTGAGAGAGATCCTGGAGGGCCTGGACGTCGAGGTGATCCACGGCGGCTGGTCAGACCTCATGGAGCGCGGACCCTTCGGGCTGCTGTCGATGCCGATCCGGATAGCCCGGGCCACCCCGATCCCCGACATCGTCCACGCGGTCCGCCGGGGCGGGATCATCCTCATCGACGACATGCCCCCGAGCTTCGGCTTCCCGCCGCGCACCATCGACGGCGGCGTGGACCACACCCGGCTGGCCTGGCGCACCGAGCCGTCGGTGAACTGCACCGAGATCCAGCTGGCCGAGGACATGGCGGCGATCATCGCCTGCCGGTTGCGCTGAGGTCACGGCAGGGGCCCGCCATCAGGCGGGCCCCTGCCGTGACCTCATTGAGCGCAGGAGGAGACTCAGCGAGCGGCGGTGCCCTCGGTGTAGTCGGCGTCCTGGTTCTCCAGCCAGGAGAACATCTTGCGCAGCTCCTTGCCGGTGGCCTCGATCGGGTGGCTGGCCTCGGCGGCGCGCATCTTCTTGAACTCCGGGGCGCCGGCGTCCTGATCGGCGATGAACCGCTTGGCGAAGGCGCCGGACTGGATGTCGTCCAGGACCGCCTTCATGTTCTCCTTGACGTGTCCGTCGATGACCCGCGGGCCGGAGACGTAGTCGCCGTACTCGGCGGTGTCGGAGATCGACCAGCGCTGCTTGGAGATGCCTCCCTCGATGATGAGGTCGACGATCATCTTCATCTCGTGACAGACCTCGAAGTAGGCCATCTCGGGCTGGTAGCCGGCCTCCACCAGGACCTCGAACCCGGTCTCGATGAGGTGCGACAGGCCGCCGCACAGGACGTTCTGCTCACCGAACAGGTCGGTCTCGGTCTCCTCGCGGAAGCTGGTCTCGATGCCGCCGGCGCGCAGCCCGCCGAGGGCCTTCGCGTAGGACTTGGTGAGCTCCCAGGCGTGTCCGGTGGCGTCCTTCTCGACACACACCAGCACCGGGACGCCACGGCCGTCCTCGTACTCGCGACGGACGATGTGACCGGGGCCCTTGGGGGCGACCATGCACACGTCGACATCCGCCGGGGCCTTGATGTAGCCGAAGTGGATGTTGAAACCGTGGGCGAAGAACAGCGCGTCACCGGACTTGAGGTGGGGGGCGATCTGCTCGGCGTAGAGCTGACGCTGGTTCTGGTCGGGGGCCAGCACCATGATGACGTCGGCCTCCTCGCAGGCCTCCTCGATGCCGACCACGCGCAGGCCCTGGGCCTCGGCCTTGGCGATCGACTTGGATCCGGGACGCAGGCCGACCCGGACGTCGACGCCGGAGTCGCGCAGGTTGAGCGCGTGGGCGTGACCCTGGGAGCCGTACCCGATGATCGCCACCTGACGGTTCTGGATGATCGACAGATCAGCGTCGTCGTCGTAGTAGATCTTTGCCATGGAATCTCTCCTTGTTGATGGGAAAATGGAAGTCTGTTGAACGGCCGGGCGGGACGCCTCAGGAGCCGTTTCGGGAGCCGCGGGCCGCCAGTGCGACCGCTCCCCGGTTGAGCGCCACCCGACCGGACTGGACCAGTTCGATGATGCCGAAGGGTTCCAGCATCTTGACCAGGGCGCCCAGTTTCTCACGGCTGCCGGTGGCCTCGACGGTGATCGACTCCGGCGAGACGTCGACGGCCTTGCCGCGGAACAGGGCGACGGTGTCGATCACCTGGGAGCGGGTCTCCAGGGTGGAGCGCACCTTGACCAGGATCAGCTCGCGGGCCACCGCGGTGCCCTCCAGCTCGATGATCTTGTGGACCTCGATGAGCTTGTTGAGCTGCTTGACGATCTGCTCGAGGGTGTTGGGCGAGTCGACGTCGACACCGATGGTCATCCGCGACTGGTCGGGATCATTGGTCGGCGAGACGGTCAGCGACTCGATGTTGTAGCCGCGGCGGGCGAACAGCCCCGCCACCCGGGTGAGGACACCGGGACGGTTGACGACCAGCACGGACAGGATGTGTGTGGCGTTCATGGCGTTCAGTCCTTCTGCTCGCTGGTGGCCGTCACCGCAGAGCCCGGGGCGGAGAGCTCCTCCTCCTCGGCGTACTCGCCCCAGTCGGGTGCCAGCCCCTGGGCGATCTTGATCTCGTCATTGCTGGTCCCGGCCGCGACCATCGGCCAGACCATGGCGTCCTTGTGGACGACGAACTCGACCACCACCGGTCGGTCGGTGATCGCATTGGCCTGCTCGATGACCTCGTCGACCTTGTCCTTGTCGGTGACCCGGAAGGCCACACAGCCCAGCGCCTCCGCCAGTTTGACGAAGTCGGGCAGGGTGTCGGAGTGCAGATCGGTCTGGGAGTAGCGCTGGTCGTAGAAGAGGTTCTGCCACTGGCGGACCATCCCCAGCACGTTGTTGTTGATGATGGCGATCTTCACCGGGATGCCGTTGAGGGCGCAGGTCACCAGCTCCTGGTTGGTCATCTGGAAGCAGCCGTCGCCGTCGATCCCCCACACGGTGGAGTCGGGCCGACCGACCTGGGCGCCCATCGCGGCGGGCACGCAGTAGCCCATCGTGCCGGCTCCCCCGGAGGTGAGCCAGGTGTGCGGCCTGGTGTGGGGCAGGAAGTGGGAGGCCCACATCTGGTGCTGTCCGACGCCGGTGACGAAGACCGAGTCGTCGGGAGCCAGCTCGCCGATCCGCGAGATCACCCACTGCGGCGACATCTTGCCGGCCGGGGGCTCCTCCCAGGAGGGGGCGTAGACCTGCTTCATGGCGTCCAGCTGGGAGTTCCAGGCGGAGATGTCGGGCATCGACTTGTCGGACAGGGAGTCGACGAGTCTGGCCAGGGTCTGGCGGGCGTCGCCGACGATCGGCACGTCGGCGTGCCTGTTCTTGCCGATCTCGGCGGGGTCGACGTCGGCGTGGATGACCTTGGCCAGCGGGGCGAAGGTGTCCAGCCGTCCGGTGACCCGGTCGTCGAAGCGGGTGCCCACCGCGATGATGAGATCGGCGCGCTGCAGGGCGCCCACCGCCGCCACCGATCCGTGCATGCCGGGCATCCCGAGGGCTCGCGGGTGGGAGTCGGGGAAGACGTCGCGGGCCATCAGGGTGGTGGTGACCGGGATGTCGGTCAGCTCGACCAGCCTCATCAGCTCATGGGCGGCGTTGGCCCTGGCCACTCCCCCGCCGATGTAGAGCACCGGGCGGGTGGCCTCGCGGATGAGGGTGGCCGCCTCCTTGATCTGGCGGGAGTGCGGACGCACCGTCGGCTTGTAGCCGGGCAGGTCGTACTGCTTGGGCCAGACGAACTCGGCCGTCTCCTGCTGGGCGTTCTTGGCGATGTCGACGAGCACCGGTCCGGGCCGGCCGGTGGAGGCGATGTGGTGGGCCTCGGCCAGCGCCAGCGGGATCTTGGCGGCCTCGGTGACCAGGAAGTTATGCTTGGTGATCGGCATCGTGATGCCGCGGATGTCGGCCTCCTGGAAGCCGTCGGTGCCGATCAGCGAGCTGCCCACCTGGCCGGTGATGGCCATCATCGGCACCGAGTCCAGGTAGGCGTCGTAGAGGGCGGTGACCAGGTTGGTGGCTCCGGGACCCGAGGTGGCCATGCAGACCCCGACCCGTCCGGTGGCCACCGCGTACCCCTCGGCCGCGTGGCCGGCCCCCTGCTCGTGGCGCACCAGGATGTGGCGCACCTTGGAGGAGTCCATCAGCGGGTCGTAGGTCGGCATGATGGCGCCGCCGGGAAGCCCGAAGACCACGTCGACACCGAGCTTCTCGAGGCTGGCGACGATCATCTGCGCGCCGGTCATCAGTCTCGGTTGCCGGGGATTGTCAGCCATCGCTGATCCTCCATTCCCTCCGTGTCGGAGATGCCTGTGTCGAACATGTCTGTGCTCCCGCGGGAGTCGGTCCCGCGTGATGTTCACAGTCCGCTGCTGTCGTGGCCCGTTGTGCGCGCCCCGACGTCGGTCCCCCGGCAAGAAAAAACCCTCGCTGCCGACTGGCATACGAGGGAGCGTCCTGACCGAGGCCAAGACGCTAACTAAGAACAATAAGACCGTTCACGAGGAGAAGACTTCCTTATTCGGGACGCTATGTCAAAAATTTGGGACAGTCGTCTCATATTCTGGACGACTGGGGCGCTGCTCAGGTGCGGGACCGGCACGGCCCGGCTGCGGTTCAGCCCTGGATCTGGGCGAGTACCTCGGCCGGATCGCGCAACGGACGTCGGGACCTCATGGCATCGAATCCGGGCTCGGCCTCGTACCGCGGGATGAGGTGGACGTGCAGGTGGAAGACCGACTGGCCGGCCACCTCCCCGACATTGGAGACGATGTTGATCCCCTGGGCGCCGAGCCGGTCGACCAGCAGTTGGGAGACCTTCGTCACCAGGGGTGTGATGCGGGCCAGCTCGCCGTCGTTGCTGAGCAGGTCACGGACATGACGGCGGGGCACCACCAGGGTGTGTCCGTCCTGGAAGGGGGCGACGTCGAGGAAGGCGATGCCGGTCTGGTCGTCGGCCACCCTGCGGGAGGGGATGTCGCCGGCGATGATCGAGCAGAAGAGGCAGTCCATGGCCCATGCCTACCATGACCGGGCTCCCGACGCCGACGAACTCGCGGCACCCGGGCCGACCGGAACCTGCGGTCGGGTCCTCGAGGGGCTCAGCGCACCTCGAACCCGGCTGCCCGCAGGCCGTCCTTGACGGCCGCGATGGTGAGGGTGCGGTAGTGGAAGACCGAGGCCGCCAGCACGGCGTCCGCCCCGGCCCGGGCGGCCGCCACGAAGTGCTCGACGGCGCCGGCCCCGCCCGAGGCGATCAGGGGGACGTCGATCTCGGCGCGGACCGCCTCGATCATCTCGATGTCGAAACCGTCGGTGGTGCCGTCGGCGTCCATCGAGTTGAGCAGCACCTCGCCGGCCCCCCGGTCGACTGCCTCCTTGCACCAGGCGATGGCGTCCAGGCCTGCCGAGCGGGTGCCCCCGAAGGTGGTGACCCCGAATCCGGAGGGCTGACCGGGCTCCCGGCGGGCGTCCAGGGACAGCACCATCACCTGGTTGCCGAACCGGTCGGCGATCTCGCCGATCACCTCGGGCCGGGCGATCGCCCCGGTGTTGATGCCGACCTTGTCGGCCCCGCAGCGCAGCAGGGAGTCGACGTCGGCGACCGAGCGCACTCCCCCGCCGACGGTCAGCGGGATGAAGACCGTCTGGGCGCACCTGGTGACCATCTCGCGGGTGGTGGCACGGCCCTCGGTGGAGGCGGAGATGTCGAGGAAGGTGAGTTCATCGGCCCCCAGCTCGCCATAGGCCTGGGCCAGCTCGACCGGATCCCCGGCGTCCCGCAGCCCGGTGAAGTTGACTCCCTTGATGACCCGTCCGTCCTTGACATCCAGACACGGGATGACTCTCAGCGCAACACCCATGAGGCGAGCCTATCCATCATCGGCGCCGCTCAGTCGTCCTCCCCGGACATCGAGACGACTCCGCGCTGGACGGCGTTGAGCACCCGTCGGCAGCCGCGGGCCAGCTCCTGGTCCACCCCGGCGGCGGCGATCTGGCCGGCCAGGTCGGCCACCTGGCGGGCCTGGCGGACGAAGTCGCCGGCACTCATCCCATCGGCCAGCACCACCTCCAGGCCGGCACCGGCAGCCCAGGCGTAGATCTCCTCGGCGAACCCGACGTCCAGGTCGCGGGGCCTCTCCAGCCGGTGGTCGCGCTCCAACCGACCCACCCTGGCCCGCACCGACCTCAGCCGGGTGACGGCCTGTTCGCAGGTGTGGTCGGGCAGCCAGGAGGGTCGGCGGCGGTCCGCCGGCCGCGACTCGAAGACCAGGGTGGACAGCACCGCGGCCAACTGGGGGGTGTCCAGGCCCGACAGCACCCCCTCGCGCACCGCCTCGGCGGTGACCAGGTCCAGCTCGGAGTAGATCCGGGCGAGCATCCGGCCCTGCTCGGTGACCTCGGCACCCCCCTCGGTGAGGTAGCCCAGGGCCTCCAGGACCAGGCAGATCCGGTCGAACCGGGCGGCGATGGAACCGGACCGGCGGGCATCGCGCTGGACGGCCTGATCGGTGCTGCGGCGCAGTGCCATCCCCCGCTCGGCGAACCGGGCGTGGGTCTCCCGGTCCGGGCAGGAGTGGCAGGGGTGGCTGCGGATCCGGGAGCGCAGGTCGGCGATCTGGTCGGCCAGCTCGGCATCCACGGTCGCCCTGGCGGGCCTCTCGGGGAGCTCGGGCAGCTGGGCGACGGCGTCGTCGAGGCTTCGTCCCAGGATCTTGCGGGCGGCGGCGTCGCGGGGATGGAAGTGGGCCGGGATCCGCACCCCGGCATAGCGGCGGACCGGCGAGTCGATGTCGCCGTCCCCGAGTCGCAGCACACTGCGACCCTCGACCATGGCCAGCGGATGGGGTCGGGAGCCCCGGTCCCGATGGCCTCCCCGGGTGCCGGGATCCACGATCACCGCCCAGCCCCGGTGGGGTCCCGAGGGCACCGCGATGATGTCTCCGGGGTCCAGCGCCGACAGCGAGTCGGCGACCTCGGCGTCGCGGGCTCCGCGCCTCAGCCGGGCCTGCTCGGCCTCCAGCTGGGAGACCCTCTCGCGCATCCCGGCGTACTCGGTGAAGTCTCCGCGATCGCAGTGAGCGGCCGCCAGGTACTCCGCGATGGCCTCCTCGTCCTTCCTGCGGTGGGAGGCGGTGGAGCCTCCCAGGCGTCTGTCGGTCTGGAACTGGGCGAAGCTGTGCTCCAGCAGTCGTGCCGCCCGCTGCCGGCCCATCGAGGCCACCAGGTTGACCGCCATGTTGTAGGTCGGGGCGAATGCCGAGCGCAGCGGGTAGGTGCGCCGGGAGGCCAGCCCGGCGACCGCCCGGGGGTCCATCCCGGGCTGCCAGCAGACCACCGCGTGGCCCTGGACGTCGATGCCGCGGCGTCCGGCGCGACCGGTGAGCTGGGTGTACTCCCCCGGTGTGATGTCGGCGTGGGTCTGCCCGTTGTACTTGACGAGCCTCTCGATGACGACCGTGCGGGCGGGCATGTTGATGCCCAGGGCCAGGGTCTCGGTGGCCACCACGACCTTGAGCAGGCCGGTGACGAATCCCTCCTCGACGATCGCCTTGGTGACCGGCAGCAGTCCGGCGTGGTGGGCGGCGATGCCGCGGCAGAAGGCGGCCAGGAATCGGTCCCAGCCCAGTGCGGCGCGCTCCTCGGGGCTCAGCCCGGCGCCGTGGCGCTCGGCGATCTCGCGCAGCCGGTCGGCCTCGGCCCCGTTGGTGAGCACCACGTCGGAGTTCATCAGCTGGCTCACCGCGGCGTCGCAGCCGGTGCGGGAGAACACGAAGATGATGGCGGGCAGCAGCCCGGCCTGACGCAGTGAGCGGACCACCTGGGAGCGGCTGGGGCTGTTGCGCGGGCCCCGGTGCTCGGGGCCGTTGCGGTCCTGCCTGCTGGTGGCGCCGCCGAACCGGCCCGAGCCGTAGCTGACGCTCCTGCGCCCCTTGCCGTTGCGTCCGCGGGGACGCCGCGAGTCGTCGCGCTGGAAACGGGCCTCCTCCCGGGCGATCCGGACCAGCTCGGGGTTGACGTCGCCGGGCTGGTCGGGTGCGAACAGGTCGATGATCCGCCGGCTCACCGCGACGTGCTGGGTGAGGGGCACCGGCCGGGTCTCGGAGACGACGATCCTGATGTCGCCGCGCACCTCGGCGAGCCACTCGCCGAACTCCTCGGCGTTGGACACGGTGGCCGACAGGCAGACCAGCCGGACCGACTCGGCCAGGCCGAGGATCACCTCCTCCCAGACCGGCCCGCGGAACCGGTCGGCCAGGTAGTGCACCTCGTCCATCACCACCCAGCCGAGTCCCTCCAGGGTGCGCGAGGAGGCGTAGATCATGTTGCGCAGCACCTCGGTGGTCATCACCACGATCGGGGCCTCGGAGTTCACCGAGAGGTCGCCGGTGAGCAGTCCCACCTGGTCGGCGCCGTAGCGGTCCACCAGGTCGTGGAACTTCTGGTTGGACAGGGCCTTGATGGGGGTGGTGTAGAAGCACTTGCGGCCGGTCTCCAGGGCCAGGAAGGTGGCGTACTCCCCCACCACCGTCTTGCCCGAGCCGGTGGGGGCCGCCACCAGCACCCCGGCCTCGTCGTCCAGATACTCGCACGCCCTGCGCTGGAAGTCGTCGAGGGGAAAGTCGTAGCCGGCCGCGAAGCGGGTGAGGGCGGAGTCCATGGACCCCAACCTAGTTCAGTCGGCCCGTCGCCGACCCGGGGCCGGGCCGGACCCGGACCCGGACCCTTGCCCGGCTGCTCCGGTTCAGCGCGCCCCGAGCAGGTGCAGAGCCCGTGGCCGGCAGGAGACGGTCAGTGGCAGGTCCCCGAACTCCTCGCCGTCGGCCATCGCGAACAGCCCCTCGCCGTCGATCCGGACGGTGCGGGCGCGCAGCGTCTCGACGAATGGCAGCCGAGCGAAGGCCCCGGTGTAGACGGTGGCCAGGGCGGCCAGCAGGACCTTGCGGCTCACCGGACGGATGATGGTGATGTCGAGCATCCCGTCGTGCACATCGGCTCGCGGACAGATCCTCATCCCGCCGCCGATCCAGCCCGCGTTGCCGACCGCCACCAGCATCGCGTCGAGGTCTCTGTGCTGCCCGTCCAGCGTGATGGAGTAGTGCAGCGGGGAGAATCTGGCGAGTTCCGCCAGCGCACCCCAGGCGTAGGACAGCGGGCCGAGCCGCAGCCGGGCGGAGTTGGTGCGACGGTTGACGCGCGCGTCGTAGCCGGTCGACAGCACCGATCCGAGCCATCGGCGGTCGGTGCGCCCCACTCCGCCGGGGTGGCGGAGGGATCCACTGGCCACCGCCAGGTCGATCTCGCCGACCCGCCAGGAGCTGATGGCGTCAACGGCCTCCCCCATCCGGCGCGGCAGCCTGACCCCGCGGCAGAAGTCATTGCCGGTTCCGGCAGGCACCACGCCGAGGCGGACCGGGGTGCCGGCGGCGGCGTTGAGGCCCAGATGGGACATGCCGTCCCCTCCCATCGTCACCAGGCTGTGCGGTCCGCGGTCGGGCTCGGCCAGCGCCTGGTCGACCACCTCGCGCATCACGGCGTCGGCGTGGGCCAGGGAGTCGGTGAGGACGGTGCGGACCGCGGTGCCCGGCAACTGGGCGCTGAGACGTCCGGCGACCGGGGCGGCGAGTCGGCGGGCGGTGCCGGCACCGGCGGCGGGATTGACGACCAGGGTGAGGATGCCGGAGGGCTCGACCACGGCCTCCGGCCGGGCCGGGGGGTGGTTCAATCGACGTCGATCTTGAACTCGTCGGAGTCGATGCCCATGTCGTCGACCCTGGTCTTCCTGTCATGGGCCCGGCAGATCATCTCGGCGACCAGGTACATCACGGTCAGCGGCAGCGCCAGGGCGCACATCGAGATGGGGTCACCGGCAGGGTTGGCGAAGGCCCCCAGCACGAAGAACCCGAAGATCGCCCACTTGCGGGCACCGGCCAGCTGGGTGGCCTTGAGCACGCCGACCATGTTGAGGATGACCAGCACCACGGGCAGCAGGAAGCTGGCCCCGAAGAGCAGCACGAGCCGCAGTTCGAGGGCGAGGAAGGCGTTCATGTCGAGCAGGTTGGTGATCCCCATCCCGTTCGGGGTGAAGTTCAGCATCATCGAGATGCCCTTGGGCATCACCCAGTACCCCAGGGCAGCACCCATCAGGAACAGCGGGATAGAGGAGGCGAGGAACCGGATCGCCCACCGCTTCTCCCTGGCGACCAGCCCGGGGACGATGAAGGCCCACAGCTGGTAGAGCCAGATGGGGCAGGCCGCGATGAGGCCGACCACCATCGCGATCCTCAGGTTGAGCACGAAGGGGGCGGTGACGCCGGTGTTGACGACCTGCAGATGGGCCGAGGGGTTCTTGGCGAGGATGGAGGCGCTGGCCTGGTGGTAGGGCCACATCACGACCTCGACCAGGGGCCGGTAGAAGACGAAGGCCACCGAGCTGGTGATCACGATTGCGACCAGGGAGACCACCACCCGGTAGCGCAGCTCCTTGAGGTGATCGATGAGCGACATGGTGCCGCCCTCGCCGCCCTTGGGCGCGCGCAGCCACGACAGCCGCCCGGTCCTCTGCTGCTCGGGCGCCTGCGCGACGTCCTTGCCGGTGTCGACGCTCATCTCCACCTGTCCGTCCCCGACCCGGGGGTCACTCCGACTTGGCCTCGGTGTCGGTGGTGGTCGGCTTCGTCCCGGCAGTCGGATCGGCGGTGTCGGCGGCGCCGGAGTTCGCGTCCTTGTCCGCCTGGTTGAGACCCTTGGTCTCCTCCTTGAACTCGCGGATCGCGCGGCCGGCGCCCTTGCCGACGCCGGCGATCCGGGACCCGCCGAACAGCACGAGGGCCACGATGACCAGAATGAGGATTCCCATCTCGGTGGGAATGAGCATGAGCTGCAGGGCCATGGCCGACAACCTTTCAGAACCGACGCGACCGGCCGTCTGCGAGACCTTTCCCGCAGTCCGGAGTCGCCGCTCAGGCTACCACGCCGTATCGTGGCCGCCCGGGTGCGAGACGGCGCCATCCAGCGGGTCGAGGTCGACCTTCTCGAGGATCTGGGCGGCCTCCTCGAGACGGCCCAGGAGCCTCTCCAGCTCCGCCGCCAGAGCTGTCACCTTGTGCCACAGCCACCACAGTCCCCAGACGGTGAGGGCCAGTCCTCCGACCAGCGCGGCGATGAGCACCCACAGCCACAGCATGGTCACCGGTCCTCCTTCTCCGACGCCGCGATGTCAGGCTCGGTCAGGCCGTTGGCCCGCGCCGCCGCGCTCAGCGCCCGGGCCGCCGGCCAGGCCGCCTCGGGGGGTGTGACGTCCAGCACCTCGGGGCCCAGCGAGATCAGCAGGTCGGCCAACCAACCGCGGGATGCGATGGCGAAGGTGACCTGCCAGCCCTCGGGGACCTTCTCCACCCGGCGGGCGGGGTGGTACTCGGCCACCCATCGCGCCGACGGTGCCACCGTGAGGGTGACCTCGTCGCGGGCCGGGACGTCGCTGAACCAGCTCACCTCGGCCGGCGGAAGACCGTGGCCGACCGACTCGCCGAGGTGTTCGGCACGCTCGACCCGGTCCAGCCGCCAGGTCCGCCAGGCGCCGCGCTCCAGCGACCACCCCAGCAGATAGCTGTGGCCCTCGCGAACCTCGATGCGGACCGGGTCGACCACCGGGCTGGTGGTCCTGTCGTCCTCCTGGCGACGGTGCACCAGACGGACCCGCCAGCCCTCGGCCACAGCGTGGGCGAACCACTCGCGGCGGTGGTCGGTGCCGGCCCCGGCACTGGCCTGGACGGGGTCGGGGCCGATCTGGGGCACCACGGTCCGCAGGGTCGCGATGGCCGACTCCACGGCGGGCCGCACCGAGGGGTCTGCGAGATCGGCGACCACCTGGAGGGCGGCCAGCAGGGACCAGGCCTCGTCGGGGGTCAGCCTCATCGGGCGGGGCAGGATGTCGGCATTGCCGATCGTGACGGTGCCCTCGGCGTCCACGGCGTCCATGTCGATGTCGATGAGGTCGTCGGGCAGTCCGCCGGGCAGGCCGCACATCCACAGGGTCTTGAGATCGGCGACGATGCGGGCCGGGCGCACCCCGAAGACCTCGGCGACCCGTGTCAGCGGAACCCCGGGATGGGCGCGCAGGTAGGGCACCAGGGACAGCAGCCTGGTGACCTCGGTCTGGGAGTGCGTCATCGCGGCACCTCCGGGGAGTGGCTCCAGGGTCTGACCGCGATCTGCTCGAGCCGGTCGGCCATCGCCCGGCGCACCTGCGGGGGTCCCAGCAGGATCGCCCTGCCGCCGGCCTGGAGCAGGGAGGTCACCATCTGGTCCATCCCCGCGACGGTCAGCGTCTCCACGACGAAGTCGTCGGGGATCTGCACCCGGTCGGGAAGGGACTCGGGAGGCTGTGCCGCCTCGGCCCGTCCGGGTAGCCGCACCGTCCGGTCGTGGGCCACCAGGGCGGTGACGGGACTGGCGGGAGGGGGCTCCAGACGCTGAAGGTGCTGCTGGACGACCTCGGGGCCGGGTCTGAGGACCGAGCCCGCGGGACCGTCCTCGGAAACCTTCGAGCTGATCCTGGAGAGTCGGAAGACGCGGGGGTCCTGCCGGTCGCGGTCGAAGCCGAGCAGGTACCAGTGGCCGCGGCGCAGCACCATCCGCCAGGGTTCGACGTGGCGCACGGCGGTCTCGCGGTAGTCGAAGCGCACCGGGGTTCCCGACAGGGTGGCCCGCCACAACTCGGGGAAGCCGGTCTGGTCGGGGCCCGAGGTGACCTGGGTGGAGACCCCGGCCTCGATGTCGGGCTCGACCCCCGCGGCCCGCAGCTTGGTGAGGGCCGAGGCCGAGGACTCGTCGAGCACCTGGTCGCGCCACACCCGGGCGGCCATCCCCAGGGCGTCGGCCTCGGCCTGGCTGAACTGCACCGGCGGCAGCTCGAAGTCTGATCGGGGGATGCGGTAGCCGACCTCGTTGCCGAAGTAGCTGTCGATGGTGACGGCGCGGACATCGATGCCCTGGTTGCGCAGTTCGTCCTTGTCGCGCTCGAAGGTGCGCTCGAAGCTCTGGTCGGACTTGCCCCGGTAGTCCTCGATGGCCTCGCGCAGCTCGGCCCGGGTGAGTGGGCGATCGGTGACCAGCAGTGCGATGACGAGGTTCACCAACCGTTCCGACCGCCGTGACGACATGAGCACCTCCCGAAGGTTGCCGCGGCCCCACAGCCTATCGCCCCCGGTCGCCCATCACTGCCGGTCGCCCATCACCCCCGGTCACTCCGTCTTGCCGCCGGGCCGGTCGTGCGGGGCGCCCCTACAGTGACGATCATGGACAGCGCACACCTCCCCGGGCACGGCCGGTTCGCCCCCTCGCCGACCTCGGCCCTCCATCTGGGCAATCTGCGCACCGCACTGGTCGCCTGGTTGCTGGCCCGGCGCAGCGGCCGTGGATTCGTGGTGCGCGTCGAGGACCTTGACCAGGTGAGGGTGGCGGCCGCCGGTGACATCGCCGACCAGCAGCTGCGCGATCTGGAGGCGCTGGGGCTGGACTGGGACGGACCGGTGGTCCGCCAGTCCGCCCGCCTGGAGATCTACGCAGAGATGGCCCGCCGGCTGCCGAGCTACCCGTGCTTCTGCACCCGCCGGGAGATCGCCGCGGCCTCCCGGGCCCCCGACGGGAACCCGCGTTCCGGGGAGGGCGACTGGCTGCCCTATCCGGGGACCTGCCGGGGGCTGTCCCGGAGTCGACGCGCCGAGTTGGCCGGCCGCCGTCCGCCGGCCCTGCGGCTGGCGGCGCCGGTGCACCACTGGACGGTTCATGATCTGGCCCGCGGCACCCAGTCGGGTCGGGTCGATGACGTCGTGCTGCGCCGCAATGACGGGACCTGGGCCTACAACCTGGCGGTGGTGGTCGACGACGGGCTCCAGGGGGTCGACCAGGTGGTGAGGGCACGGGATCTGTGGCCCTCGGCCCCCCGCCAGGCGATGATCGCGGACCTGCTGGGCCTGCCGGCCCCCGGCTACGCCCACACCGGACTGGTCACCGGTCCGGGAGGCAAGCGCCTGGCCAAGGCCAGGGGTGCCGCGGGGATGGCCGAGCTGGCGGCCGGCGGGCTGTCCGCCGCGCGCGTCAGGGCCGTGCTGTGCCGGTCACTGGGTCTGCCCGAGGTGGACAGGCTGACCGACCTGCTGGCCGGGGATCCCGGGATCGACGCGGCTCTGCGTCCGCCCCGGGGTGCCGCCGCGGACTCGGCCGAACCCGGGCCCCTGGAGGCCGGCCCTCTGGCCGGGCCCCGGGGCTGGTGGTCCGATGTGGCACTGGATGCCCCTGCGGAGGGGACCTCAGGTCAGCCGGCCGGTTCGACTCAGGAGGCGGGCTCGGCGAACAGGATGTCGACGACGTAGACGAGGGTCTCGCCCTTGTCGATCGCCGGGGTGGCATTGCCGTTCGGGTAGGCCTGGGCCGGCGGGACGATGAGCATCACCCGGGAGCCGACGGTCTGGCCCGCCAGCCCCTTCTTCCAGCCCTCGATGACCCCGGACATCTGACCGGTCACCGCACTGCCGGAGTAGCCGTCCTCGATGAGGCTTCCGGTGGACCAGGCCCAGGTGCGGTACTTGACCTGGATGACGTCGGAGGCGCTGACCTTGGCCCCGTCGCCCTTGATGAGGGGCTGGGTGACCAGCGAGGTCGGCTTGGTGGCCTTCCCGGTGGTGGCGGTGGGGATGTTGTTCTTCACGGTGACGGTCGGCAGCCCGGCGGGCGGGGTGACCGCGGTGCCGGTGGCCGTCTCGAAGGAGGTGTCGAGAATGTCGACGACGAAGATCAGCGAGTCGCCCTTGGCGATCCCGACCTGGGGGTTGCCGCCCTGGGAGTCATAGGCGTCGGAGCCGGGCATCATCACGAGCACCCGGTCGCCGACCTTGTGGCCCTTCAGGCCCTTCTGGAAGCCGGGCACGACCTGGCTCAGCGGGAAGCTGGTGGGCTTGCCGCGGGAGAAGCTGGAGTCGAAGGACTTGCCGGTGCGGGCGTTGACGCCCTCGTAGTTGATCCGCACGGTCGCGTCGTCGGAGACCGTGCGACCGGATCCGGCGGTGAGCACCTTCGAGGTGGTCGCGGCGATCTTGAGGGGCCACTTCGCGGTGACGGTCGGCTTCTTGCCCGCCGCCCCCGTGACGGTGATCGCATCGAGGCTGGTGATCGTGGTGGCCGGCTTCGTCGGGGTGGCGGAGACCGACGGGCTGGGCGTGGCCGAGGCGGAGGGGGAGACGGCCGCCGAACTCGCCGACGGTGTCGGCGTCGCCTTGCTGGAGGAACTGTCGGAGCTGCAGGCCGTCAGGCCCAGGGCCGCCACGCACAGCAGGGCGGTCAGCCCTGCGGCCGTGGTCCGGCGGGAACGGAAGGCACGAGAGATCACCCGGTGCACGTTACCCGAGGCGACGGCCCGCCGCACCCGGGGCAGACCCTGCTCGGCGGTCGACGAACCAGTTCACAGGCGGTTGCGAACGCCTGGACGCCGTTCTCACAGATCGACGAGATCGAACAGCTTGCCCAGCTCCTCGCGACTCAGCGGACGCATGTCGCCGACTCCGAGACGGCCCACCCGCACCGGGCCGATGGCGGTCCGGGAGAGTCGGCGCACCGGGTGGGCGACCGAGTCCATCATGCGCCGGACGATGCGGTTGCGCCCCTCGTGGAGGCTGATCTCGACCAGGGACTTCATCTCGGAGGCCTGCACCAGTCGCACCGAGTCGGGGTGTACCGGGCCGTCCTCCAGGGTCAACCCCTTGGTGAGCCGCCTGATGACCTTGTCGTCGACGAATCCCTCGACCTCGGCGAGATAACTCTTGAGCACCTTGTAGGAGGGGTGGGTCATCCGGTGGGCGAACTCGCCGTCATTGGTGAGGAGGATGAGCCCCTCGGTCTCGGTGTCCAGACGCCCGACGTGGAAGAGTCGCTCGTGGTTCGGGACCCCCTCCAGATCCGCCAGGCAGGCCCGCCCGTCCGGGTCATCCATCGTGGAGACCACTCCGCGCGGCTTGTTGAGCACGTAGTAGAGGTGGCGTCGGGCGGTCGGGATCCGCGATCCGTCGACGCGGATCTCGTCGTGCTCGGGGTCGACGCGGCGGCCCTGGACGATGACGATCTCGCCGTTGACCTCGACCCGGCCCTCATCGATCATCTCCTCGGCGGCTCGCCGGGAGGCGACGCCGGCCTGGGCGAGGACCTTCTGGAGCCGGACTCCCTGTTTCACGTCGGTCATGGGTTCTCCTGTTCGTGTGTGGGTGGCTCAGCGACTGAGCCGGGCCACCAGGGCCGATGACTCGGCGCTGGTGTCCAGATCGGCGAGCGCGATGGCGATCGCCTCCCGGACGATGCGACCCCGGTCTGCGCTGATGCCGTGAGCCTTGAGGGCCACCCGGGCGGTCTCCAGGGCGATGAGCTCGCCGGTGCTGACGTAGACGGTGATCTTCTCGTCGTGGCGGACCCTGCCGGTCACCGACCGGGATCTGCCGGCCCTTCGTGCGGTATCTGCTGATTGTGCGGTACCGGCGGGTTGGGCGGTACCGGCGGGTTGCGCAGCGGCTCTCCTCGCAGTGGCACTGCTCCCGGCACTGCGGTGTGCGGAGTCGTCGGGATCCTGCTCCCCGATCGGCTCGGGATCCTGGTCGTGGGGCCGGTCAGCGGACCTGTGGCGGGGGGTCCGGACCGGTGTGGTGGGGCGGAAGAGTTCATCGGCTCCCGGAAGGCTCACCCGACGTGGCAACGGTGCAGCACCTCCTTGGCGAGGTCGCGGTAGGCCTTGGCCCCCGGCGAGGAGGAGGCGTAGGTGGTGATGGGCTCCCCGGCGACGGTGGTCTCGGGGAACTTCACGGTGCGCTTGATGACGGTGTGGAAGACGACCTCGCCGAAGGCCTGGACGACCCTCTCCATCACCTCGCGGGCGTGCAGGGTGCGGGGATCGAACATGGTTCCCAGGATGCCAAGGATCTTGAGATCGGGATTGAGCCGGTCCTGCACCTTCTCGATCGTGTCGGTGAGCAGGGCGACGCCGCGCAGCGCGAAGAACTCGCACTCCAGCGGCATGATGACGTAGTCGGAGGCGGTCAGGGCGTTGATGGTGAGCAGCCCCAGGGAGGGCGCGCAGTCGATGAGGATGACGTCGTACTCGCCACGGACCTTGTCGATGACTCTCTTGAGGGTCTGCTCGCGTGCCACCTCGGAGACCAGCTGGACCTCGGCCGCCGACAGGTCGATGTTGGCGGGGAGCAGATCCATCCCGTTGATGACGGTCTCCTGGATGACGTCCTCGACGCGATCCCGGTTCGACAGCAGCAGGTTGTAGATGCTGATCTCGAGGTTGTGCGGGTTGATCCCCAGCCCCACCGACAGGGACCCCTGGGGGTCGAAGTCGACCAGCAGCACCTTCCGGCCGTACTCGGCCAGAGCGGCGCCGAGGTTGATGGTGGTGGTCGTCTTGCCGACCCCGCCCTTCTGGTTGCACATCGAGATCACCAGGGCGTGCTTGGGCCCGCCGGGCACCGGCTGCGGCTCGGGAATGTCTGGGATCGGTCGACCAGTCGGTCCGATGTCGTGCTCAGCGGCCTCGGCGGCCTCCTTGCCGGGAGCCGGTACGTGGAAGATCTCCTCCTGATCCGTCGCCTCGGCCACCTGGGACCCTTCCTCTCGCCTCGTGTCGGACCCGGGTTGCACCGGGCTGGCTCAACACTAGTCGGTGGTGCCCACGGGTGTCGTGGGGCCATCCCTCTCGTCACTGCTGAGCGCGCGGGGGTGACTGGACCGGTAGACCTCGCGCAGATGCTCGACGGTGACCAGCGTGTAGATCTGGGTGGTGGTGACCGAGGCGTGTCCCAGCAGCTCCTGGACCACCCGGACGTCGGCTCCGCCGTCGAGCAGGTGGGTGGCGAAGGAGTGCCGCAGGCTGTGCGGCGACAGGTGCTCGGTGATCCCGGCGCGCTGCCCGGCGCGCTGGATCACCGCCCAGGCGCTCTGCCGCGACAGCCGGCCCCCGCGCTGGTTGAGCAGCAGGGCCGGGGCGGCCGGGGCGCTGCCGGACCCGTGCGAGGCGGCCCACCCCGGTCGGCCGCGCACCAACCACCCGCGGACCGCGTCGGCGGCGTAGCTGCCCAGCGGCACGACGCGCTCCCTGCCCCCCTTGCCGAACAGTCGCAGTCCCTGCTGCGGGTCGGACAGCACCGGGGTGAGGTCATCGACGTCCAGGGAGCAGACCTCCGAGACCCTGGCCCCGGTGCCGTAGAGCAGCTCGAGCAGGGCACGGTCGCGCAGCCCCTCGACGGTGGTGGTGTCGCACGAGTCCAGCAGCGCCTCCACCGACTCGATGCTCAGGGCCTTGGGCAGACGGCGGGGGCGGGCTCCCGGGGAGACCTCGTGGGCGACGTCGAGGCCGACCCGTCCCTCGGCCAGGGCGAAGGCGTGCAGGTTGCGCACCGCGACCACCGCGCGACTCACCGAGGCCGGCGCCAGATCCCGGCGCGCGAGGTCCCGGGAGAACTCCGAGACGTCGACTGCGCTCACCTGGGCCAGATCCGTCAGTCCGCGGCCGGCCAGGAAGTGGCGGTACCGGTCCAGGTCGCGGCGGTAGGCCGCCACCGTGTTGTCGGACAGCCCTCTCTCCACCGCCAGGTGGGACAGGTAGTCGACGACCAGGTCATCGACCGAGGCGTCGCTCAACCCTGCTCCGCGGCGCCGTTCGACTCGGGAGGCATCCCGGACAGCCCGCCGGGACGCTCCCGGACCGGCCAGGGGGCGTCGGCCGGGCGCAGCCGGTCGATCATGCCGCGGTCGCGGGCCGTGACCAGGGCCGTCACTCCGGTGACCAGGGTGGGCGACTGGCAGTTGCCGGCGAAGACGGCGTCGACCAGGTCGTCGAGGGGCTCCCAGTCGTGGCTCATGGTGGCCTCCTCCCCCTCCAGCACGAACCCGTCGGGGCGGGGGGCCGGGCGCAGGCCGCGGGCCAGGAAGATCCGCAGGGACTCCTGGGATCCTCCCGGCGAGGTGAAGATGTCGACCAGGATCCGCCAGTCCGAGGCGGCCAGCTGGGCCTCCTCGGCGAGTTCCCGCTGGGCGGCGTGCAGGTAGTTCTCCCCCGCGACGTCCAGCAGACCGGCGGGCGGCTCGACGAGGATCATCTCGACGGGCTGGCGGTACTGACGCACCACGGCGACCCGGTCCTGGTCGTCCAGGGCGATGATGCCGACCGCTCCGGGGTGGGTGATGTACTGGCGGGCGACCTGCTCACCGGTGGGTGTGGTGATGGTGTCGTTGACGAAGTCGCAGACCCTGCCGGTGGCGAGAACCTCGTGGGAGTCGACCCGCCAGGTCTCGTCGTGGTCCCAGCGCGGGGCGCTCACTTCGCGTCCTCGCCCTCGGCGCCCTGCCCGGCCACCGGAGCGTCGGTCCCCTCGGGCAGCGGCACCGAGCGGTCCTCCCCGTGGTGGTGGGCGATCGCGGCGGCGATCAGGCCGCGGAACAGCGGGTGGGCGTGGGTCGGGCGAGACTTGAGCTCGGGGTGGGCCTGGGTCGCCACGAAGTAGGGGTGCAGGCCGCGGTCCAGTTCGATGAACTCGACGAGGCTGCCGTCGGGGGAGGTGCCGCTGATGTGCAGTCCGGCGGCCTCCAGTCGGTCGCGGTAGGCATTGTTGACCTCGTAGCGGTGACGGTGCCGCTCGGAGACGGCGGTGGTGCCGTAGAGCGTGGCGACCAGGCTGTCCTTGGACAGTTTGGCCGGGTAGGCGCCGAGCCTCATGGTGCCGCCCAGATCGGCATTGCCGGAGACGATGTCGACCTGTTCGGCCATCGTGGCGATGACCGGGTTCTTGCTGTCCGGCTCGAACTCGCTGGAGGCGGCGTCCTCGATCCCGGCCAGGTCCCGGGCGACCTCGATGACGGCGCACTGCAGGCCCAGGCACAGCCCCAGGAAGGGCAGCCCGGTCTCGCGGGCGTGCCGGATCGCGCCGACCTTGCCCTCCACACCGCGGATCCCGAACCCGCCGGGGACGCAGATCGCGTCGACCCCGGCCAGGGCCTTGCGGGCTCCCTCGGGGGTGGCGCAGGTGTCGGAGGCGACCCACTTGACGTTGACCTTGACGCGGTTGGCGTAGCCGCCGGCGTGCAGCGCCTCGGTCACCGACAGGTAGGCGTCGGGCAGGTCGATGTACTTGCCGACCAGGGCGACGGTGAGCTCCTCGGTGGGGTGCTGGACGCGGTTGAGCAGGTCGTTCCAGGTGGTCCAGTCGACGTCACGGAAGAACATCGACAGCCGCTGGACGACATAGGCGTCCAGTCCCTCGCGGTGCAGCACCTTGGGGATGAGGTAGATCGAGGAGGCGTCGGGGCAGGAGACGACGGCCTGCTCCTCGACATCGCACATCAGCGCGATCTTGGACTTGATGCCCTTGGCCAGCGGGCGCTCGGACCGGCAGACGACGGCGTCGGGCTGGATGCCGACCTCGCGCAGGGCGGCCACCGAGTGCTGGGTGGGCTTGGTCTTCATCTCCTTGGCCGGCCGGATGTAGGGCACCAGGGAGACGTGCAGGAAGAAGACGTTCTCCCGGCCGATCTCGTGGCGGACCTGGCGGGCGGCCTCCAGGAAGGGCAGCGACTCGATGTCACCGACGGTGCCGCCGATCTCGTGGATGACGACATCGGGATCGCCGGCCTCCATCGCAAGCATCTGGGCCTTGATCTCATTGGTGATGTGCGGGATGACCTGGACGGTGTCGCCCAGGAAGTCGCCGCGACGCTCCTTGGCGATCACCGTGGAGTAGACCTTGCCGGTGGTCACATTGGCCTCGCCGGACAGGTTCTCGTTGAGGAACCGCTCGTAGTGGCCGATGTCCAGATCGGTCTCGGCGCCATCCTCGGTGACGAACACCTCGCCGTGCTGGAACGGGTTCATGGTGCCGGGATCCACATTGAGGTAGGGATCCAGCTTCTGCATCGTGACCTTGAGGCCACGCGACTTCAGCAGGGAGCCGAGGGAGGACGCCGTGAGCCCCTTCCCGAGCGATGAGACGACTCCCCCGGTGACGAAAACATGTTTGGTGCAGTGACTGTCGGTGCTCACGGGGTTCCAGCCTATCTGGTGAGAAGGATCTCCTCCACCGCGGATCGGTGATGGCCGTCCGACGGTGTGGGAGAGGGGGGTCTGCGGCGGGTGTCGGGTGGTCTCCCGGACACTGCGGGGATCAGTCGGAGTCGTCTCCTCGCTGCTGGGCGGCCAGGCCGATCAGTTCCCGGGCGTGTTCGACGGCCAGCTCGGAGTCGGCCATCCCGGTCATCATCCGCGCCAGTTCGCTGAGCCGGTCGGGTCCGCTCACCTGGTGGACACCGGACCGGGTGATGCGGCCGTCGGAGGCCTTCGTGACGACCAGCTGGCGGTCGGCGAAGGCGGCGACCTGGGGAAGGTGGGTCACCACGATCACCTGGTGGCGGTCCGCCAGCTGAGCCAGCCGGCGTCCGATCTCGATGCCGACCGCACCTCCCACCCCGGCGTCGACCTCGTCGAAGACGAAGGTCTGGGCCGTCTCGGTGGCGGCCAGCACGACCTCCAGGGCGAGCCGCACCCGCGACAGTTCTCCTCCGGAGGCCGCTCTGGCCAGAGGCGCCGGTGCGGCACCGGGGTTGGCGGCCAGCATGATGGTCACCTGGTCGGTGCCCCGGGGGCCCATCGGGGCGTCCGACAGCCGGAACTCCAGGCTGGCCCTGGGCATCGCCAGGGCGGCGAACTCGGGGGCGACGTCGTGGGCCAGTCGCGCGGCAGTCGTCGACCGCAGTGCGGAGATCGTGGCGGCGCTGGTCTCCAGCCGGCCGGTCAGCTGGGCCAGCTGCTCCTCCAGGGCGCTCAGGTCCGCTCCCCCGCCGTCCAGCTGCGCGAGCTCCCGGCGATCGGCGGTGGTCTCGGACAGCAGCCTCTCCAGGGTGGTCGCACGGGTTCTCACCAGCGCCTGGATCGCCGCCAGACGGCCGTTGACCTGCTCGATCCGGGCGGGATCGGCCGAGGCCCGGTCTGCCTGGGAGGCCACCTCGGAGGCCAGTTCGGCCAAGTCGTAGCCGAGCCCGCGGGCGGTCCGGGCCAGGGTCGCGCAGAACTCGTCCAGATCGGCGAGGGAGTCCAGCTCACGCCGGGCCTGGTCCAGCAGGGAGACCGCTCCGGGGTCCATCCCCGACTCGGTCTCGGTGCCGTTGAGGCTCCGGTCGGCGCGCGCCAGGGCGGCGCGGGTGTCCTGGCCCCGCTGGAGCCTCCTCATCTCCTCGATGAGCTCCCGGTCCTCGCCGGGCTGCGGGTCGACGGCGTCCACCTCGGCGATCCTGCGACGCAGCACCTCGATCTGCAGGGAGCGGTCGTGTTCCCCGGTGCTCAGCCTGGTCAGGTGCTCGGCGACCTCGCGGTGCCGGCGCCACAGGTCGCGGTGGGCCTCGAGGAGGTCGGCCATCCTGGAGCCCGCGGCCCGGTCCAGGACGTCTAGCTGATGGTCTGGTGAGGTGAGTCTGATCTGGTCGGACTGGCCGTGGATGGTGAGGGTCGAGGCTGTCAGCCGGCCCAGCTGGCCGGCCGTCACCTGGGCGCCGCCGACCGAGGACCGGGAGCGGTGGGAGGCCAGCACCTGGCGACTGCAGATCACCTCGCCGTCCTCGGTCTCGCCGCCGAGTTCGGCGACCGTCCGAGCGATCGGGGGGTCGACGCCGAGAGTGGCCTCCACGACGGCCCTGCGGGCCCCCCGTCTCACCAGTCCCGGATCGGCGCGCTGACCCAGCAGGAGGCCCAGGCCGCTGACCACCATGGTCTTGCCGGCGCCGGTCTCACCGGTGACGGCGGTGAGGCCCGGGGAGAACTCCACCTCGGCCTCGTCGATCACCCCGAGGTCGCGGATCAGGAAATGGCCGATCATGCGCCGGTATCGCCCTCGCTCTGGCGCCACCCCTCGACGGGCAGCGCGAACTTCTTGACCAGTCGCGAGGTGAAGGGCTGCTCGGCCAGCCGGGCGATCCTCAACCGTTGCGGGTGGCGGGTGACGGTGATCCGTCGTCCCGGCATGAGGTCGAAGCTCCGACGGCCGTCGCACCACAGCACCCCGGAGTCGGACCCGGCCGGCTGCAGGTCCAGGTCGACACGGGCCTCGGGGCTGAGCACCATGGGGCGGGCGAACAGTGCGTGGGCGCACAGCGGGAGCATCAGCATGGCGTCCAGATCGGGCCACATCACCGGTCCGCCGGCCGAGAAGGCGTAGGCGGTGGAGCCGGTCGGGGTGGCGACCAGCACCCCGTCGCAGCTCCAGCGCTGGACGGGTAGTTCGTCGATCGAGGCCAGCACGTCGAGCATCCTGCGGCGGGCGGCCTTCTCCAGGCTGAGCTCGTTGACCGCGAAGGAGCGCCACAGCTGGTCGCCGTGGTGGTCCAGCACCCGCACGTCGAGCACCAGGCGGTCCTCGACGGTGTAGTCGCGGGCGCAGACCTTGCGGACCAGGGTGCTCATGTCGGAGCGCTCCAGTTCGGCGAGGAAGCCCACATGGCCCAGGTTGACCCCGAGCATCGGCACCTGGTGCGGCAGGGACCACTCGGCGGCCCGGAGGATGGTGCCGTCCCCGCCGAAGACGACGACCGCCTCGATGTCGTGACTGCGCTGGGACAGGTTGACCAGATCGACCCCGGGCAGCCGTGCACCGAGCTGGGCGTGCTGCTCGTCGATGACCAGGCAGACGATTCCGCGCTCATCCATCGCCCGGATGAACTCGGCGGCGGCGTCGAAGGCCTCCTGGCGGTAGGCGTGGGAGAGGACCACCACCGCACGCGACCGGTCGGACACGCGGACCGTGCCCACAGGGGAAGTGCTCTTCTGGGACGTCACGGACCCAGACTAGCTTTCCCGCTGCGACATCCGGTCGATGCCGGCCGGTCCGGGCCCCTTCACCTCAGCGTGGCCGAACCACCGGGGTCACCGCACGCCCGCCCTGATCTGCGGTTCGTCGCCGAGACCGCGGGCACGCAGCGCGTCGCCGACCTCCAGGGCGTGACCCACGATCCCGACGATCACCGGGACCACGAATCGCCACGAGGAGCGTTCCATCCCGCGGGCCCGCGCGGAGTCGCGCACCGACAGGAAGGATCCCAGCAGGTAGGGGACGGTGGCCCACATCAGGGTCACCGCCAGGGCCACCTTCTCGGGGCTGACGCCCAGCGGCCGCAGGATCCTCGCGAAGCCGGCGATGGCGTCCATCAGGGTGTCGGTGGAGGTGGTGCAGGTCAGCATCCTGGCCATGTAGAGACAGGCCATCAGGGAGGCGACGTAGACCACCCCGCGCTGCCAGGTGTTGAAGACGACGTGATAGCCGAGGATCAGCCCGTTCATGATCCACAGTGCGGTGCCGATCCGCAGGGCCAGGCGCCGGGGAAGCCGTGCCACCACCAGGACGATGACCACCGCCGCCGCCAGACAGACCAGGGAGAACCACCAGATCCGCAGGATGAAGGGGAGCACCCCGACCACCACGAGCATCAGGTACTTGGCCCAGACCGGCATCCGGTGCGCCGGGGTGTGGCCCGGAACGTAGACGCCGAGGTAGCGCTCAACGTCCCCCTGGCCGTTCACGGCCGTGCTCCGTCGCCGGCCGGCGCCATCGTCATCCGTTCCCGGTAGCGCTGGATGACCGGGCCCGGTGCACCGTCGTCGACGATGCGTCCGTTCTCGACGGCCAGCACCCGGTCCATCGTCGAGGCCAGGTCCAGATCGTGGGTGGAGCACAGGATCTGCTGGTCCAGTGCGTCGAAGGCGCGCCTGAGCTGCTCGCGGTTGCGCAGATCCAGCAGGGTGGTGGGCTCGTCGGCGATGATGATGGTCGGCTCGACGGCCAGCACGCTGGCCAGGGCGACCAGCTGCCGCTCTCCCCCGGACAGATCGTGGACGCTGCGGGTGGCGATGTCGGACAGCCCGCGGTCGGCGAGCAGCTCCAGGGCCAGACGGTGCCGGTCGGCGCGCCGCCTCACCCGGGGGCGCAGACTGAGCTCGACGTCAGCCAGCGGTGTCGACATCACGAGTTGGGAGCGAGGGTCGGTGAAGATGTAGCCGGCCTGTCGTCGGGCCCTGCGAGGATCTCGCACCGGGTCGACGCCGTCGGCCAGCACGATCCCGGTGGTGGGTGCCACCAGCCCGTTGACCATTCGCAGCAGGGTCGACTTGCCGGCGCCGTTGGGGCCGATGACGGCGACTCGGCGCTCGGGCAGGCTGAGGTTGACGTCGGCGAGGATGGTCACCTGGCGGTGCTCCCCGGCGATGTCGTACTCGTCGACGGCCAGGCCGACCTCGCTGAACTCAATCACCGGCCGCTGCTCGCAAGCCCCGTCGGGGAGCCGGCATCAGCCGCGGGAAAGCCGTGAAGACGGCGACCGCGATGATCACCACCAGCACCGCCTTGACCAGATCGACGGCCATGAACAGGCCGTTGGCCGCCACCGCGACCCGCAGGGACATGCCGGCGTTGATCATCATCCCGGCAACCCCGAAGGCGTAGATGACGACCATGTCGACCAGGGCGACCAGGTACAGCAGGATCGGCAGCACACTGCGCCGCGGCCGGGACCGCAGCACCGCGGTGGCCAGCGCACCGGCCACGAAGGCGCCGAAGAAGTATCCGAGGAGGAATCCGCCGGAGGCTCCGAAAAGCACCCCGGGTCCACTCGTCTGGCCGGAGAAGACCGGCAGACCGAGCAGGCCGACCACCAGGTAGAGGCCGACGGCCGCGCCGCCCCGCAGCGACCCGAGGATCATCGGGGCCGCCATCACGGCGATCATCTGCAGGGCGAAGGGCACCGCACCGATCGCGAACAACGGGGGAATGATCGCCAGCACGGCAATGAGGGCCGCGAAGACCGCGATCAGGGCGATGTCGGTGGCCTCGAATCCTCGCTTCGCCGGTGCGGTGCGAGCCGGTTCGGGAGCCCTTGGGATGCCGCGCGACCCCTGGCCCGGCACCGCGGGCCCACCGGCCGATCCGTTGTGCAGATAGTCGGTGCCCGACGCACGCGTCGAGTCGGTTGCCGATGGGTCGGCCATGATGCCCTCCTGATGGCACGGGTGGACCCAGTCGTGGGGACCGGGTCGGCAGACATCATAGCCGACCGCCCTGAACAGTGTTCAGTGGACCAGGTCGAGGACCGCCAGTCCGTCGTGGGATCCGGTCCCACGGCCCGACCAGACCAGGGCCAGAACCGCCGCCAGGCAGTCGATCTGGGCGTCCAGCTCGGACCCGGCCGGACCGTCGACCTGCACGAGGCCGTCCACCACTGCGGCCCTGCCGTTCCGGCACGCTGCGCGATCACCGTCGATGACCGCCTCGCGCGGTGGATCCAGCAGCCCCGAGACGTCCTTGGCGATGTGCTCGGGACGCGACTGGGGGTCGGCGTCGAGCAGATCGTGCTTGCCGTGGGCTCCGGAGAACACGAACATCGAGCCCATCGAGGCGCGGTTGGCCCCGAGCATGTCGGTGTCCAGCCGGTCGCCGACAAAGACCGGGTGGGTGCAGCCCAGACGGGCGACCGTGGCATCCAGCAGGGGGCGGTGCGGCTTGCCGGCGATCACCGGCTCGACATCGACGGTGGCACCGACCGCTGCGAGTTGGACCCCGACGCCGGGGACGATGCCCCGGTCGGTGGGTCTGGTCATGTCCGGATTGGCCCCGTACCAGGCGGCTCCGTGCTGAACGGCCAGGCCGGCTTCGACGAGCAGGGACCAGGGCATCTGGGGGTGATAGCCCTGGATCACCGCCACCGGGTTCTCGTCGGCGGTCCACACCGGTTCCAGGCCTCGTGCGCGCGCCTCGTCGGCCAGCGCCTCGGTGCCGGCGATCAGGACGCGTGCTCCGCGGGGAAGCCGGGACGCCGCCAGGTCGGTGATCGCCTCCCCGGAGGAGACGATGTCGTTGCGGGTGACGTCCATGCCCATGCCCCGCAGCACATCGGCGACCACGGTGGTGCTGCGCGCGGCGTTGTTGGTCACGAAACCGACCTTCACCCCGTGGGCGAGCAGCTTCTCGACGGTCGGAGGTGCGGCCGGGACCGGGTGGGGACCCAGGTAGATCACCCCGTCCAGGTCGAACAGGGCCGCGTCGTAGTGGTCGATCAACGGCTGACCGACGGGATCCTGCTGTGCCATTCGGGGGTTGACGTCGTCACTCATTCGTTGCTGCTCGTCTCGTCGTCGGGCTTCTCGGAGGCTGGCTTCTCAGCGTCGGGCTTCTCGGAGGCTGGCTTCTCAGCGTCGGGCTTCTCGATGTCCGGCTTCTCGACGTCAGGGCTCTGGCTGCTGCCGTCACTCGGGCGGTCCGACGGGCTCTGCTCATCGGGATCCGGAGCGGCCTTGCGGCCGGCCTCCAGTTCCTCGAACCGGTCGGCAGCATCCAGCAGTCCAGACGCGTCGAGGGCATCGCTGGAGGCGAAGAAGGTCTTCGCCCCGTGCTTGTCGCCGGTGTTGAGCAGCAGATCGGCGTAGGCGTAGTGCAGCCGCGCCTTGGCCTCATCGGAGCCCTGCATCGTGGTGACGGCCGCGTGGAGGAGGCGTTTGGCCTCGGCCACCTGGCCCATGTCCTCGCGTGCACCGGCCTTCACCAGCACCAGCTCGACGCGCTGGGAGGAACTCAGCCGGTCATCATCCTCGGCCTGTCGAATGAGCTTGAGAGCGTTCTGCGGACGACCGAGTGCTCGTTCGCAGTCGGCCATCACCGGGATGAGGTTGTCATTGCCCGTCATCCGTCGCAGCGCACGGTAGTCGTTGAGGGCGGAGGCGTACTCCCCCGCCGCATAGGCCGTCTCGGCAGCGACCTCGCGCAGCACGGGCAGCCTCGCGGCACGCCTCAGCGCGGCCTGGGCATGACGGTGCGCCAACTGCGGATCATCGTCCAGCAGCTCCGCGGCAGCCACCACGTGACCCTCGATGATGTGAGCAACATCGGAGGGAACGCTTCGCAGCTCGGCCTTCACCGAGGGCGGCAGAGAGTCCTCGTCGAAGTCCAGCGGTGCCAGCGGCTCATCGGCGTAGCGTCCGCGTCCCCGAGTCTCGCTGCCGGCATCGTCCCTGGACGCTCCTCGATCGTCGTGACGCCTGGGCCCACGATCTCCCCAGGACCCGTGGGACTGGTGTCCGCCACGATCGGACCGACGCTCGTCACGTCCACCGCGCGAGTACCCGCCACGGCGTCCGCCGTCACGACGCGAGTCGTCGCCGCCCTCACCGCGATCCCAGTCACGTCGGCCGCGACCCTCCGAGCCCCGTGACTCGCGACGATCATCGTCTCGGCCCCGGTAGCCACCGCGGTCTCGATCGCGATCTCCGTGCCAGCGCGATCCGCCTCCCTCGCGATCGTCGTCGCGACGCCGGTACCCACGGTGATCATCATCACGACGTCGGGAGTTGCGCCGGTCGTCGTCCCGACCACCGGATCCACGATGATCGCGGTCGTTGTCACCGTGCCAACGCGACCCGCTGCTGTCTCGATCATTGTCGCGACGCGAACCGTGCCAGTCACCGCCACCGGAGCGACCGCCGCCGGAGCGGTAACCCCCGCCTCGTGATGAGGAGGATCTGCCGTAGCCGCCGGAGCGCCCCGCTCCTCCGCGACGTCCGTCACCGGAGAAGCCACGGCCCGAACGTCCGCCGCGATTTGTGGAATCTGCCATGGGGACATTCTCCCGCAGCAGCACGGTCCGCACCAATACTGAAAGTCCTTGCCCCACCTCGGATGAGCGCGCAGCTGTGCCACTGGCGGGCCCCGACGGTCCCCGCCCGCCGATCGTGGATGCCGACGCTGATGGGATCGCCCTGCGTACCGGCCACCTGGAGCGTTTCCAGCAGGCTCGACAATGAGCATTTCCGGCTCATCCGAATCCAGGGTGTAGTCGGGGTCTGAACCCGCCGGTCTCGAGCAGGGATCTGGCGATGTAGTTGGTCAGGTTGCGGAACCCCAGCGCCGAGCCGCGCAGGTGCTCGAGCCTGCCGTTGATCGCCTCGGTGGGCCCGTTGGAGGTGCTGGGCCGGTCGAAGTAGGCCAGGACGTCGGCGGCGCGCTTCTTCAGCGTCCTGCCGAGCTTGGTGATCTCGACCAGGGCCTTGGGGACGCCGGTGCTGATCGAGTCGATGAGCCGGGCCATCAGCTCGCGGCCGTGGCGCCGGTTCTCGTGGCGGTAGGCGGCGATCATGGGCTGG
>NZ_KE384345.1:0-1723 GCF_000425285.1 Acidipropionibacterium jensenii DSM 20535
GCCCTCGGCTTCCGCAACCTCAGCCACTACATCGCTCGGTCGCTGCTCGAAGCCGGCGGATTCAGACCCGCGCTACACCCTCGTTCGTGAAGAGCCCGAAAACAACGTCTCGATGTGTGCGGGCACACCGAAACGGATCCGAAACCTTGACGCGAAGAGCCGGTAATTCTGGACCCACAGCATGCTGCCCCATAGGCGGCACCGGTTGCCAGGACGGTGTTGGAGAGCTCTGAACGGCGCTACCACTTCCATCATCGGAGGCCGATCATAGGAAGCTCAGCTGAGTACCCCGCCCTCATCAATGAGATCGGGGATCGCCGCTGGTCAGCGGCTCATCGGGGAGTGCCCCCACTGGGACTCGAACCCAGGACCCACGGATTAAAAGTCCGTTGCTCTAACCAACTGAGCTACGGGGGCCCGATCAGTCTAGCGATCCATCGCCGGGCCTGTCTTCCGTGACAAGCTGTCCCCATGGCAGTCCCGGTCGGCATGTGGGTCATCCTCGGGATCGGTCTGGTCGCGCTACTGGTCGCCGCCCTCGCCGACCGTCGATCCCGGCTGCACGCCGAGGCGGAGATGGCCGCGCTGCCCTCCGGTCGCCGTCTGGCGCGGATGTCGCAGAACCTGTGCACTCACCTCGACGCACTGCTGGAGGCCGAGCACCTCACGATCCCCGCCCGGCTCGCCGACCCCCGCGCAGCTTCTCACCTGTCCCCCGAGGACGTCCCCACCGCCGTGCTGGAGCATGCCAGAGTGATCACCTGTCCCGAACCGCTGGACGGCGCCCGTCTCATCCAGGCCATCCTGATGGGCGATCCCGACCAGGGGGATCTCGCCATCGTGACGCCGGCTCTCGACGAGTTCGCCCTGGGAGTCGTCCTGGCCAATCATCTCCACGGGTCCCGTGCCGTCGTGCCCGTCATCGCCACACCCGAGGAGTGCGCGCAGATCACCCAGGCCCTGAGCAGTACCGCCACCACCACCGCCGGGATCCGCAGCGGATGGCTGCCCGCCGAGGTCTGGGCGCACGCCGAACTCGTTGTGAGCGACGCTATCTCCACGACCCTGCTGCCCTCTTCCCCGGGGACGACATCCCCCGGAGTCTCAACTACCACATGAGGCTTTACTGAACTTTTCTCAGACTCCCCACGGGGTCTCTCATCTCCTTGCAGTGCTCCCCCTCCGAGTCCTCACAACGTCTCATAGATCCTTGTCGGAGGCTGCTCACTGGCCTCAGAATGCTGTCCTCACCACTTAAAACTGCATCGTTGTAATTATTGCCACGCACACGGCGTTTCGTCTTGACCTGATCGCATCATCGACCTTCTCTGGGCTGGTCAGGCCCCGGCAGAACTCGTAGATTCCGGTATGACAAGGGGTTCTACTGAGGGGGAGAGGCCGAGATGGCAGCTGTGCATCCAGTTCGAGTTGGGGCGGCAACCCTGGCGTCAGCAGGTCTGATCGTCAGCGGAGCACAGCTGCTCACCGCCAACCAGGCGCTGGCCTCTCAGACGGCGCCCACAGCGCTCAGAATGCCCGCCTCTCCAGCACCGGCCGCGATGCCCTCGCCCTGGATGCCGACTACCCCCCTTCCGAGCGCCTCGGCCAAGGCGACTCTGGTCTACGCCACGACCGATGTGCGGGTCCGAGCCTCGGCCACCACCGCCAGCGCCATCGTCGGAGTCCTGCCCAGAGGCGGCCACGTCGGCACCCGAGGGGCCTC
>NZ_KE384345.1:2093-57610 GCF_000425285.1 Acidipropionibacterium jensenii DSM 20535
CCACGTCGGCACCCGAGGGGCCTCCGTCAACGGCTGGACACCGGTCAACTACCAGGGCACCAACGCCTGGATCTCCAGCGACTACCTGTCGCGGACCAAACCCGCCACCAGCACCGGCAGCAACGGCTCCTCAGGCAGTGGCTCCTCGGGGTCGAGCACCCCGACCTCCTCCTGGGCCGCACTCACCGCCAACGGCTCCTCCGGCCTGTCCGGTCTGCGCCCCAGCGCCAAGGGAATCGTCAACCGGACCATCACGGCATTCCCGCAGATCAGGACGATCTACGGAATTCGCGCCGACTCGATGGCCGACCACCCCAGTGGCCACGCGGTTGACCTGATGCTCCCCCGCGGCAGCAGGGACGCCGCCCTGGGTCAGCAGATCGCGGCCTACTTCCGCGCCCACGCCCAGGAGCTAGGGGTGCAGTACATCATGTACAATAAGCAGATCTGGAACATCTCGCGCGACTCGGAGGGCTGGCGTGCGGTCGCCGACCGGGGCTCGGAGACCGCCAACCACATGGATCACGTGCACATCACCACCATCTGGGACTGAGCCGGTCGGTCTGGCGCGGGCCCCTCAGACCCGGAGTACCGTGCGGTGGCACGATGTCGGCCCCACCGGTAGCATGGTCGGGCCCGGTGCTGGCCCCGTCCCGATCGTCCAGCGGCCTAGGACATCGCCCTTTCAAGGCGGTAACGCGGGTTCGAATCCCGTTCGGGATACCAGAGCGAACGGCCTAGTCAGATGAACAATCGGCTAGGCCGTTCGTCACGTTCAGACAGCGGCGTGCAACGCTCGTGCAACGCTCAGGATCGCCGTATGCCCCGGCGCCGTCTCGTCGGCCTCATCGCCGCGGCCCTCATGGCCTCCATCCGATCGGCCACCTGGTCGAGGTCGGCATCGAACAGGTCGGAGTAGACATCGAGCGTCATTGCCGCGGACTTGTGGCCCAGCATGCCCTGAATGACCTTGACGTCAGCTCCGGCCGCCACCGCGAGGCTGGCCGCTGTGTGCCTCAGCTCGTGCGGGGTCAGCCCCTCGACGCCGGCAGCCTTCGCGGCCGCGTCGAACCATGACCCGCGGGCCGACGCGTTGCGCAGCGGCCCGCCGCGCTCCCCGGGGAACAACAGGTCCTCGGGCTTCTTGCCGGCCGTCCTGTCCCTCATCGCCCGGTCGAGGAACGACGGGTAGGCCACGGTGCGGCTCGTGCGGCCCTTCGGCAGCCCCCAGGCCATGCCCATCGAGACGTTCGTCACCGACTCATCAACGCGGAGCCTGCGCCGGCCCAGATCGATGTCCTCCACCTTGAGGGCCGCGAACTCGCCCCATCGCAGACCGCAGTAGGCCAGCACGTGGATGACATCCCCCCAGGGGCCGGCTGCCCGGGCCAAGTCCTCCACCTGGCCCACGCTGAGATAGCGACGCCTCCTCGGTTCGGCACGCGGATAGGAGACACCCTTCGCCGGGTTGACGACAAGACGATTCGCGATGACGGCATGGCCGAGGATCCCAGACAGGACATTCCCGATCTTGTGGACGGTGGCCGGCGCGAGCTCGTATCCGGAGATCCACTCCTGGATCGCCTCGGTGGTGACGTCGCCCAGGGCAACACTCCCCCACCGCGGAGCGATGTGGACTTTGACGATGTTCTCGTTGCGCTCGCGCGTCTTCTGCGACCAGTCGGGGTGAGCGTCGATCCATGCGGCCGCCTCCGCGGCGACGGTGCCGCGGGTCCGCTTCGGGTCGATCCAGACGCCGGTGACCTGGTCGGCGGTCTGCTGGTCGATCCAGCGTTGCGCGTCGATCTTCCGGGGGAAGTTCTGGTAGTGGGCGTGACGCTCGCGATCGAAATATCGGGCCTGCCATGTGACCGTGCCCGACTTCAGAGTCCGCTTGTAGATGCTGGCCATCACTCACCGTGGTTCATCTCACGTAGCAGTCTGAGGTACGCCTCCCGCGCGTCCGGATCGATCATCCCGGGGCTGTAGTCCCCCTGATCGATCCGCTCCGACGAGTCCTCGAGTTGGTGCATGAGTTCCATCAGTCGCTCTGCGGTGTTGCCTCGGGCGTGGACGTTGAGCTCCCTAACCACGGAACCATCGTGATCGGCAAGCACCCGTACGTCGTAGGTATCGAGCACCCACGCCAGCGCCCAGACTTCGACCCATCGCAATGGGCGCGAACCAGCCTCGACCTTCGCGACTGTCGTCTGCCGCCACGGGTCGGGCAAGAGCTCGCTGACCTGCTCGGCGACTTCGCGCTGAGACAGTCCGAGTCGCTCGCGTTGGGCACGGAGTTGCTGCCCGGTGGTGCTTGCCAGCTCTCCGAGGAGCTCTCTGTAGCGGTCCGGATCGCCCTTGTCATTCCCCATGGGCATACTTTAACGCCATCATCGGTTGCAACCCAGAAAACCCTGGCATAGTATGCAATCAACCCACACGGGAATATACCGATCCGATGAAAGGTTCACTCATGAACAAGGCGAGCAAGTCTCGAGGAGCCGCCAGCCGGGAAGCTACCGGGCTGCCCAACCACGAGGTTCTGAACACCGCCCAGGTGTCAGAGATGACTGGCGTCTCCCAGGTGACCCTCCGGAACTGGAGGCATCAGAGCACCGCCACGGGCAAGGGCGTCGGCCCGAAGTCCTTCAAGATGGCCGGCGTCGTCCGCTACCGCCGGTCCGATGTTGAGCAGTGGATCGATGACACCTACAACGCCACGGTGCGCGGCGAGGGTGTCGTGGTGTCCCGATGAACGCGATCCCGACCGCCGCGAATGGCGGCCTGCTGGCCTACCTGCTCGCCGCCCTGGTGCTCGTCGCCATGGCCGCGCTCAGCCGTCCCCGCTGCTCTGTCGCCCTCGACACCCCCGGCCCCCACAAGAACAACCCCGGCAACGTCTCGATCTTGGCGGAGAGCGACGTCACCGGGGCCAACCCAACCCCCAACAAGGAGAAGGACATGACCGAGACTACCCGCCTGTACCGCCTGGAGGTGGCCTACCCGGCCGCCGCGCTGACCACTGACGGGGCGCTTGACCCCGACTGGGTGCCCGACACGTTCACCCCGACCGAGCAGGTGCCGGCCTTCTACTGGCCGAAGACGGACCGGATCTACAAGTCACGATCCGCCGCGACCGACCGGGCCGCACTGCTCCGCCGCTACGGCTGCACCGTCACCATCCTGGAAGCCACCCCCGCGTGGGAGAACATCCCGACCGCGAACGCCCGCCGACACCGCGAGCGCACCGCGGCCACGATCCGCCACAGCATCGACAGCGTGTTCACCGACCGCGACCAGCTCGGGGAGGCCCAGGCATGAAGTGGAACGGTAAGGGCAAGACGATTGAGTACCTGCCCAACGATGTGATGGCGAGGATAAAGGCCCAGCGTCCCCGGTGGGCCGGCCGACTCCGGGCCTTCTACCAGAAGAACCCGAACGACCCCACGGCCTCAATGCACTGGATCCGAGAGTTCCCCATCACGTCGGGGCACAAGGACACTGAGGTTGACCTGGTGCGCTGGGGGGACTTCACCTGTGACGGGGCCGTCACCGAAGACTCCTTCGAGACCATCGAGCTGGTGGGCGTGGACGGCGGGACGTGCTTCTTCACCCGGGCCGAGCTTCCCGCGCTGATCGCCGCGCTCCAAGAGATCGCGGCCGACCTTGACGCCGACCACCTGCCCGAGCACTCCGACGAGGAGGCCAGCCATGCCTGACCGTGTCCTCACCGAGGCTGAGCATCAGCTGATCTGCAACGTCCTCGACAACGAGGTGCACCGACTCCAAGCCCTGGAGGCCGACGGGCTGCAACCGTCCACGCCGTCCGCCCAGCTGGAGCGACTCACCGACATGGTGTTCGCCGCCGACTCGATCATCCTGGAGGCCCACCATGGCTGACGGTCTGAAACTGCTTGGGATCGTCTCCCCGGAGAACTGGACTGTCGCCGTGATCGACGGGCAGCCCGAGGAGGTCGTGAACCTGGCCGGCATGGCGCAGATGGTCCGCTCTGCACCGATCGGGCAGCGCCGGGCACTACGCCGCCTCCGCCGCCTCCTGAACGACGACCACTACAGCCGCCTCCTGGCGGAGCTGGAGCGCACGAAGTGACCGCCACTGAGCACCACAGGGCCCCTGCCGACGATCCGCCGGCAGGGGCCACTGGCCGGCTACCGCCCAACGACCACGATGCTGAGCGAGCCGTCCTCGGAGCCGTCATGCAAGGGGTCGACCCGGCCGAGCTGAGTCTTCAAGCTGACCAGTTCGACGATCCAGACCACGAGGCAATCTGGGCCGCTGCCTGCCGGCTCCGGCTCGCAGACAAGCCAGTGACCGTGGTCACCATCGGCGACGCACTAGCCGCAGACAATGTGCACCTGAACGTCAAGGGCGGACGCCCCTACCTGGCCGGACTGTGGGAAGCCGGTCTCCCAGTCGACGCCCAGGCGCACGCCGACATCGTCCGGCGTCATGCACTGGATCGCGAGACCCTCAAGCTCAGCCGGCTCATCGCCCAGGACATCAGCGAGGGCCACGACCCAGGCCGTCACGTATCCGCCCTCGTCGAGATCCGCGAGGGCGGCAGCCCTGTCCACAACCGCGCCATCGCCGGAGGAGAGTTCATATTCACCGCCTCCGAAACACCGTCGGCATGGTGGGGCCGAGGGACGGAAGTACTTGGTGCCACCGGTGAGTCCCTGGTGATCGCGGGCCCCCAGGGCACAGGCAAGTCCACTATCGGCCAGCAGCTCGCACTCGGCCGAGTCGGCCTGACCGACTACTCCGAACTACTCGGGTACCCCATAGCGCCAGACCCTCGCGGCGTCCTCTACCTGGCGTGTGATCGCTCGATACAGGTCGCCCGCTCCATGCTCCGCATGGTTCCCAAGTCAGCCAGAGACATCGTCAACCGGCGCATGGATGTATGGCGGGGGCCGCTACCCAAGTCGCTGAACGATGACCCGCTGGCCCTCGTCAAGCTCGGCCGGACATTCCACCGGGGGACCATCGTGGTGGACTCCCTCAAGGACACCACCCGTGCCCTGAAAGAGGACGACGGTGGATCCGCCTACAACATCGCCAGACAGCACGCCCTCGCTGAAGGCTTCGAGATCATCGAGCTGCACCACACGAAGAAGCGCCCGACGGACGTCAGGGGCAGGCCATCGGTGGATGACGTGTACGGATCCACCTGGATCACCTCAGGCGCAGGTTCAGTGCTGCTGCTGGACGGCCAGCCCGGTGACCCAGTCGTGAAGCTCTTCCACGTCAAGCAGCCCATGGATGACGTCGGGCCCCTCACCATCGAGCATGACAACCGGACCGGGCGGACCCACGTACGGTTCGGCGTCGACCTGGTGCAGGCGGCACGCGGACGAAACGGGATCACCAACGCTGACGCTGCCCGGCTGCTCTTCGAGTCAGACTCTGCCAACGACCGGAAGAAGGCAGAACGGCGCCTCACCGTCCTGGTGAACAAGGGTCTGCTCGACAAGATCCCCGGCGACAGCGCCACTCAGACAGCCTCGCTGTGGGTCGCGAAGGACCTTCCCGGACACCTTCCCGCGGGGGGTCAGAACGGGAAGGCATCCCGGCACCTTCCCGACCTTCCCGGCAAACACCTGCAAGTTGTACCTGACAAGGGGAAATGACCTTCCCGGCAAGCTTCCCTACCTTCCCGGACGCCTACCTTCCCGTTTCCTCCCCCCCCTATAGGGGGAGGGAAGGGGGTAGGTCGGGCACCCCAACCAACCACCAAGAGGACACATCATGACCAGCTTCGCCCCCGCCACCTACCCGATGCACGGAGTGTTCCGCCAGCAGGACGGCCACTCCTACGAGCTACTCCTCGCCGGATACGAGACCGACGACGACGGATCCACCGAACCCGTGTTCATGGGAGACCGCGAGGAGACCGGATCCCTGCTCAACCTCGGAGACATCGGCAACGACCTGGCAGCCATCCGGCCCGGCTTCCCCCCGAACGCATCATGAGGCTCCGACGCTGCAACCAGTGCGGCAAGCCGACTGCACCCCGCATCAACCGCTGCCCCGACTGCGGAGGCGAGATCCGCGTCACCATCACCGAACCCGGACACGGATACATCGACTACGTGATCCGGCAACCGAGACCAGCGAACGGATCGTCAACCGATCGTCAACGAATCGTTCGACGATGACCGCCGCCCGTTTTTTTGGGAGGCCGGCCGGCTCAGACACCGCCGATGGCCCCCCCTGGTCTTTTTTTCCTCGAATCGATCGTCTCGACGTGGGGGGCCGGTCGTGGCTGACGATCAGCCGGTGAGGCGGCGGAGGGGCCGGCCTTCGACCACCGCGGCCACGGTGGAGGAGGTCGAGTGGCTGTTGTCGTTCGGGGAGTCCTTGGCGGGGGTCTGCTCGGCGTTGCGGCTGTCTGAGCACGGGCTGTATGTGGCGTTGCAGCGTGGTGGCCGGCTGGACCTGTGGCGGCGGTTGAGGCCGGTTGACCATCTCGATGGGGAGGCGGACCCGTGGCTTCGGTGATGCTGTTCGGGGTGCCGATCGATGCCCAGGAGCTCGCCGACGTGATGGATGCCGAGGGTCTGCGCCGGCAGTTGAGTGGGCGGGGCCGGGAGACCGGCCGGCTGGATCTGATCGCCCGTCGGGCCCGGGAGTTCGCCGTTTTCGGCGAATCTGATCCTGGCCGCTGGTCTGGGGGTGCCTGGGTGACGTTGACTGAGTGGGCAGGCAGTTGCGGGGTGCCTGTGCGGACGGCCCGGGACTGGGCTGCCGCGTCGAAGATCCGGGCCCGGAGGTCGGGCCGGACGTGGCTTGTGGTGGCGGACGAGGTGCCGCCGACGAGAAGGAGACGCTGATGGATGAGACGGCAGAGCTGGGGGCGGCCGAGCAGCTGCTCTCTGCGGTGCGGGACCTGGCCGCGAGTACCGGCGAGGCTGGAATCAGCCGCGCGGAGCGTGTGACCCGGTCGCGGCGGGCTGCTGAGGCTCTGCGGGACGTGCCCCAGGTGCTGAACGGGCTGGACCCGTACGCCGACGGGCAGCACAGCCGGGTGCGCGACCTGGTGCTGACCGCCGAGGGGCCGGTGGCGTTCAACCCGGACGGTCCCGGAGTCGATCATCAGGGCCGGAACATGCCGCAGGCGTTCGGCGGTGAGGCTGCGGTCCGTGCGGCCCAGGACAGGCTTCGGGTGGCCTCCCAGCTGGCCGACGTGCGAGCGCGGGCCGCCGGGCTCGGCTTCGCCGACGTTGGCGAGGTGTTCGTGGCGCCGCCGGCCGCGGAGCTGCCTGGTCTGGCCGCATGGCTGGACGGGTACGCCCAGCCGGTGACCGCCTCGTCGGCTGCGAAGCTGATGACGCCGGTCGCCTGGGACGCGTTCCCGGCCGGGGTGATCAACCCGGGCACCTCGAACCCGGCCGATGCTGGAACCGACCTCTCGCAGCTGGAGGGCGACGAGAAGCGGTACACGCTGGCCGGCTGGTCCACCAGCCGGTCCGCCCAGGTCGTGAACTGGGGGGTGAACGCCCTGGCCGAGCTGGACCGGCTCGGTACGGCGGTGGCTGACGTGGCACTGGAGGCCGAGCTGATCCGTCAGCTGGCCGATGGTGCGCCGGCTGCCGCCAACCTGGAGGCTGCGGAGGTCGCGTGCGGGCAGGCATGGCCGTCGGGTGCGGACCTGATTCTGTGCCATGCGGCCGACCGGCCGAAGATCGTCCGCTCCTATGCGGCCGCCCAGCTGGGGCCGGCCGATCGCCCCCTGGTGCTGGCCACCGGCGGGGTCCGCGAGCCGGGAACCGCCTACGTGGTCGCGATGGGCGGGGTGTGGCTGGAGGCCTCCCCGATCGAGGCGTTCTCCATGATCGATCCGAAGGTACTTGGGACCCAGCTCGGATGGCTGCGCTACGGGCAGGTGACCCGTCGGGCCGCCGGCGTCGTTCAGAAAGTGGAGGTGGCGGCATGAGCAGGAATCGTTGGGATGATGTGGTGCCGAGGCCGGCACGTCGGGCCCATGTGGCTCCCGGGGGGCATCGCTGGGACGACCTGACCGCACCGGTGATGTCGGCGATCCCGCCAGCGGCCAGGAGCAAGCGGGCGGTGATCCGGCTGGGGCCGGCGGCCCCGGTCGTGGATCTGGACCCGGAGATTGTCGGACGGGCTATGAGCCTGCCTCGTGATCGTCGGAACATGCTCAGGGCCGAGATTCAGCGTCGGGCGTCGGCGGGTGCGCAGAATCGCCGTCAGGTGGACTCTGACGGTTGGGTCGGCCTATTCCTCCTGGAGCAGGAGAAGCGATGAGCGGCTCTGAGAACCCCGGGGGCGGCCGGGAGGACGGCGGAACGGTGAACGGCCCTCAGATCGACGCTGGCGAGCCCTCGGAGGCACTGGAGCCCGGCTCGTTCGAGTACTACCGGGCCGAGCACCCCGAGGCCGGCCCGCGGCTGTGGCGGTTCCTCGCTGACGCGTACCGGGACAATGGCGGTCGTTCGGAGATGAGCCTGGATGAGGTGCAGGCCGCCTCCCCTGGTGGTGAGGTCAACCGGGCCCGCCGGCTGATCGCCGCCGAGCTGGGCCGGACGTTCCAGTTCGAGGAACGATGAACAACTGAATCCTCCGGTGGGGGGTCCGGCCTGACGGCTAACCCTTTCGAGACCCCCTGACCGGTTCCGCGCCGCGGAGTGGGCGGCGCAGCGGAGTGCCCCCGTCCTGGTGCTGGAGCGGGGGCACTCCCACGCCCAGGGGGGGTGGCTCACGATGGGCCACCTGGGCACGGTCGTTACGACCGTGGTTGGCCGACCAGCTGCGCTGCCATTACGGCAGTGGAGGGCAACTGTTCGGTTCATCCGAACGGCTGCCCGGGGGTGGGCATCTGGTGCCACCCCCTGGTGGAAGCTTTTCCCGGCGCCGGGAAGTTCTTCCCCGATCGGGGAAGAACTGTGTGTGCCGGGTGGCATCCTGGTGGTGCAGTCACACGGCTGCTCTGGCAGGGGTGTTCCGACCCTCTTCCAGTGGCCTCCGTCGCTTGGAAACCGGCGGGGGCCACACCTCTGTTCCGTGCAACTCTCGTGCAACTCCCAGCCCCGGAAACCGGGGTGCATGGACGACACGGACAACGCCACAAACCCGCCTATAGAGCCGTTCGGCCCTCTGGCTTCGGGTGTCCCATCGCCCTTTCAAGGCGGTAACGCGGGTTCGAATCCCGTTCGGGATACCAACGATCAGCCCCGTCGGACGTCGTCCGGCGGGGCTGACGGCCATCACCCCTCGTCAGCGCCACGGCCGTCGCATGGCCCCTCGACCGCCCGCCGACACCGCAGATTTCACATCACCGGCGATCCTTGCTATATTTCTCGAGCTGCCTGATGCAGGCAGCGGTCAGGATTCTCGGGGCAACCCGAAGATCAAGGCCCCGTAGCGCAGTTGGTTAGCGCGCCGCCCTGTCACGGCGGAGGTCGTGGGTTCAAGTCCCATCGGGGTCGCTCACGCGGCGTTCACGGCGTCGCGTTCGTGCTGTGGAGCGTAAGTTCCCAGACACGAGCCTTTGGCCGGGTAGCTCAGTCGGCAGCAGCGTTCGCCTGAAAAGTGAAAGGTCACCGGTTCGATCCCGGTCCCGGCCACACAGATGAGAAGGCCCCTCCACGGAGGGGCCTTCTCGTACCTCCGGCAGGTCACCGGACCGGATCCCTGCGTCCCCGCATCGGGGGTCCCTCTCCCCCCTCAGACCGCCGAATGTCACAGCTTGGTCACGACTCACATCCGGCCGTCGAGCGCTGACAAGGGGTGTAACACGGTGGAAACGCCTTCGTCGCCGATACGACGACAGGGGGCGGATAGCGTCTCGGGCAAGTAGTGATCAGCTCCCTCGAGAGGAACCCACATGCACCGCATTTCTTCGGGTCGTACTGCATCGTCAGAGGTGCCCGGCACCGCGTCGACCGTGATCTCGCGTCGGCGTCGTGTGGCCGCCAAGGCTGTCGCCGCATCCCTGTCCGTGATGGTGCTGGCGGCCTGCTCGTCCGGCTCGGGCGGAACCTCCTCGTCCTCCGCGGGCGGCAACGGTGCCTCCGGCGACCTCAAGATCGGCGCGATCTACCCGCAGACCGGGTCGCTGGCCCTGCTGGGACCCGCCGCCATCGCGGGCGCCAAGTTGGCCACCGCCGACATCAATGCCGCCAAGCCCACCTTCAAGACCAGCCTGACCGTCAAGGACTCCGGCGACACCACCACCGACATCGCCTCCTCCTCGGCCAAGTCCCTGCTGGCCTCGGGCACCTCGGCGATCCTCGCCCCGGAGTCCTCGGCCGTCGTCAAGACGGTGTTCAGCCAGATCACCAACGCCAAGGTGCCGTTCATCACCCCGGCCGCCACCGATCCGGGCATGACCAACCCGAACAAGAGCAACGGCATGTTCTTCCGCACCGTCCCCAGCGACCTCCTGCAGGGCCAGGCCCTGGCCCAGAAGATCGTCTCCGACGGCAAGAAGAACGTCGCGATCCTCTACATGAACGAGGCCTACGGCACCGGGCTCAACAACCAGATCGTCAACACCCTGAAGGCCAACAACGTCAAGGTCGGCGCTGATGTGTCCTTCACCCCGAACTCGACGAACTTCAACGCCGAGGTCGGCAAGGTGCTCGCCGCCAAGCCCGACGCCCTGGTGGTGATCTCCTTCGACGAGATCAAGTCGATCTCCGCCGCCCTGCAGCAGAACAAGTTCGACTTCAAGAACTTCTACGGCACTGACGGTAACAACGGCATCCTCGGCAAGGGCGATCCCGACATCACCGGCGCCCAGTTCTCGACCCCCGGTGTCAACCCGGCCTCGGGCCTCAAGGACAAGCTCAACACGGAGAACGGCAAGCCGCTGAACTCCTTCTCCTACGCTGCCGAGTCCTACGACGCGACGATCCTCATCGCGCTGGCCGCGGCCGAGGGCAAGAGCACCGCTCCCCAGACGATCGCCGACAACCTCATCAAGGTCTCCGACGGTGGCACCAAGTGCACGACCTTCAAGGCCTGCTACGACCTCATCCAGAAGGGCACCGACATCGACTACGACGGTCAGTCCGGCCCGATCGCCTGGAACAAGGCGGGCGACGTCACCAAGGCCAGCATCTCCTTCTACAAGACTGTCGGCCCGAACAACAAGACCGACTGGGTGAGCCAGCAGACCTCCTCGCTGTGATCCACGAGGTGGGCTGACGCCCAGGACATCAGGAAGGGCCCGGTTCTGTCGAACCGGGCCCTTCCTCGTAGCTTCTGGCCTGGTCGACTTCCAGGGGGGTACGCCGTCCGACGCATACGATCGGCTGGTGACAGATCTCCTCGCCGAGTACGACGCCCATCTCGGCAGCGAACCGCCGACCGGCGTGACGCTGCGCCGACTGACTGTGCCTGAGGAGATGCGCGCGGCCCTCGACGTGCAGGACGCCGTTTTCGGCGGCACCCCGCGCGCTCAACGGATGCTGCGCGAGATCCTGACCCGCCAGTCAAACGGGGAGAACGTCGAGTTGTGGGCGGCGGAGACCAACGGTCGCATCGTCAGCGCCGGTCGGATAGACCCGATCTCCGGCACCCCTTTCGCCGGGATCTGGGGCGGCGCAACGCTGCCCGCCTACCGGGGTCGCGGCATCTACCGTGCGCTCACCGCCGCTCGAGTCCGGTCCGCGATGTCGCACGGCGCGCGGTGGATCCATTCGGACTCCACCGAGTTCTCCCGCCCCATCCTCGAACGCGCGGGCCTGATGAGGATCACCGGGACCGTGCCGTGGACCTGGCAACGCCCGGCACGGTAGAGGATCCCCTCGCACGCGGTCAGGTCATGAGCGGGTCGACCAGTCCGTCGTGGCAGGTGGCTTGTCCGTGCCCACTCAGAGCTCATCCCCGGTCCCCCACCCCGAGTCGGGGTGGGGGACCGGGGATGAGCCGAGGAGAGCCGCTCAGCCCGCCTTGTGGTCGGCGGCGAGGGTACCGAGGTACAGCTGGATGACCTTCGGATCGTTGAGCAGGTCACGTCCGGTACCCATGTACGCATCCTTGCCCTGGTCGAGCACATAGCCGCGATCGCAGATCTGCAGGCACCGGGAGGCGTTCTGCTCCACGATCATGATGGACACCCCGGCCGCATTGATCCGTGCGACGTTGACGAAGGTCTCGTCCTGCCGGACCGGGGACAGTCCCGCGCTCGGCTCGTCGAGCAGCAGCACCTTCGGGTCCATCATGAGGGCCCGCGACATCGCCACCATCTGACGCTCGCCGCCCGACAGCGAACCGGCCCGCTGCTTGAGCCGCTTCTTGAGCTCGGGGAAGAGGTCCACCACGAAGGCCAGCCTCTTGGTGTACAGCTTGGGCTTCTGGTAGCAGCCCATCTGCAGGTTCTCCTCGATGGTGAGCGCCTGGAAGACGTTCTCGGTCTGAGGGACGAACCCGACTCCGTGGGTGACCAGCCGGTTGGCCGACAGGTTCGTGATCTTGGTGCCGTCCAGCACCACCGATCCCGAGTACACCCGCACCAGCCCGAAGACGGCCTTCAGCAGGGTGGACTTGCCGGCCCCGTTGGGGCCGATGATGCCCACCAGCTCGCCGTCCTCGACGTAGGTGTTGGTCCCGTTGAGGATGTTGACTCCAGGCAGGTACCCGGCGACCAGATCCTTGGTCTCAAGAACGTGGCTCATGCCTTGTCCTTCCCTTTGTCATCGGTTGCCACGGCGTCGGCGGCATCGTCCACCACGGCCTGGGAGTCGCCGCTCTCGCCCAGTTCCTGAGCCGCCTCGACGGCCTCCTGCTGGGCGTCCAGCACCTCCTCGTCGCGCTGGATGTCGATATCGGAGACGTCGACCTTCCTCTTGCGCGAGGACCGGATGCCGTTGATGACGTCGCCGAGATCCCGGTCCTTGTTGGAGCCGAGGTAGGCGTCGACCACCGCGGGATCCTCCATCACGACATCGGGAGTGCCCTCGGCCACCACCCTGCCCTCGGCCATCACGATCACCCAGTCGGCGATGGTGTGCACCATGTGCATGTCGTGCTCGACGAACAGCACGGTGACGCCGCTGTCCTTGAGCCCGACGATGTGGCCGAGCAGGGACTGCTTGAGGGCCGGGTTGACGCCGGCCATCGGCTCGTCGAGCATCACCAGCTGCGGGTTGCACATCAGGGCGCGCGCCATCTCCAACAGCTTGCGCTGGCCACCGGACATCGATCCGGCGAAGTCGTCCTTCTTGGCCAGCAGCCCGAAGCGGTCCAACAGCTCCAGGGCGCGCTTCTCGTTGGCCTTCTCCTGGCTCCGCCAGATGAAGGGGAACAGCGCGGCCCAGAAGTGCTCGCCGGTCTGGTGGCGGGCGCCCAGCTTCATCGACTCCAGGACGGTCATCCGCCCCAGCACCTTGGTGAGCTGGAAGGTTCTCACCTCCCCCAGCCGGGAGACCTTGTGGGCCGGGACGCCGGCCAGGTCGGTCCCGTCGAACTCCCACGCACCGGTGTTCGGGTTGTCGAACCCGGTGAGCAGGTTGAACAGGGTCGTCTTGCCGGCACCGTTGGGCCCGATGAGGGCGGTGATCGCCCCTCGCGGGATCTCGACGTGCTCGACGTCGACGGCCTTGAGGCCGCCGAACTCGCGGGTCACATTGCTGGCGACCAGGATCGGGTGAACCTTGTGGCAACCGGGTGCGGCCTTCTCGGCAGCAATCGCCTCCGTGCCGGAGTCTGGTGCAGTCTGTGAGGTCTCAGCCATTGAAGTAGGTCTCCGCCTTGTTGCCGAATATGCCCTGCGGCCGGAAGATCACCAGCGCCATCAGTCCGAGGCCGACCAGGATGAACCGGATCTGGCCGCCCTGGATGCCGCTGATCGGAAGGATGTTCGAGGTGGTGAGCAGGCTCACCACTCCGTCGGTGACGATGAGGGTGAACCAGAAGATCATCGAACCGATGATCGGCCCGAAGACCGTGGCCGCACCGCCCAGGAAGAGGATCGTCCACAGGAAGAAGGTGGTCTGGGTGCCGCCGATGTCGGGGTTCAGGCCCTTCGGCATGATGTACAGCATGCCGGCCACACCGGCCAGCACGCCGCCCAGGACCAGGGCCTGCATCTTGTAGCTGAAGACGTTCTTGCCCAGCGCCCGCACCGCGTCCTCATCCTCACGGATGCCGCGGACGACTCGTCCCCACGGGCTGCGCATCAGGGCCCAGACGAGCACCGCAGCCACGATCACCACCGCCCAGCAGACGATGAGGTTGAACAGGTCGTCGCGCGAGTAGGACAACGGACCGAAGGTGTAGAACCCTCCGGAGGCCGGCGCCGGTATCGGATTGAGCGCGGCCCACGCGTTGCCGTAGTCGAAGCTGGTGAGTCCGCCCTGGCCGCCGGTCAGCGGGGTCAGTTCCGGGGTGATCGCGACGTATCGCACGATCTCGGCCGCCGCGATGGTGACCATCGACAGGTAGTCGGCCCTCAGCCGCAGGGTCGGTATGCCGAGCAGCAGGGCGAAGACGACCGCGCCGAGGACCCCGAACAGCAGGCACAGCGGCAGAGGCATGTTGAGGGTGCGGGCGCCGATCGCGAAGAAGTAGGCGCCGACGGCCATGAAGGCCGACTGGCCGAAGTTCATCAGGCCGGTGTACCCGAAGTGCACCGCCAGGCCGATGGTGGCCAGGGCGTAGGCCGCGGTGTCCGGGGCGAACAGCTGCGAGAGAGCCTGGGAGATGAAGCTGAAATCCATGAGAGTTCCCTTCTCAGCCGATCCGCTGTTTCCTGCCGAGCAGACCCTGGGGCCTGACCAGCAGAACAACAATCATGATGAGCATGGCGACGACATACTTGAGTGAGGTCGGGACCCACATCGTCGAGACGTCCATCGCGAGTCCGATGATGATGGCGCCGACCAGGGCCCCCCAGGTCGTTCCCAGGCCACCGAGGGTGACCGAGGCGAAGAGCAGCAGGAGGATCAGCGCGCCGGCGTTCCACTGGAGCGTCTGGTAGTAGCCGATGAGGGCTCCGGCCACACCGGCCAGGGCACCGCCGCCCACCCACACGATGCGGATGATGAGTTCCACGTTGATACCGGTGGCCGCGGCCAGGGCCTTGTTGTCGGCCACCGCGCGGGTCGCCTTCCCGATCCTGGTGAAGGAGAAGAACAGCGCCACCAGCACCAGCAGGACGATCGCGATGATCGATCCGACGACGTCCCAGTACCGCAGGTTCACCGGCCCGAAGGAGACCACCGGGTCGTTGTCGGCGGGGATGGACAGCCGGTCGGGGCCCCAGATGAAGGCGAAGATGTAGCGCAGCGCCAGGGACAGCCCGATGCTGACGATCATGATCTGCATCATGCCGAGCCGCCGCTTGCGCAGCGGTCGCCACAGCGAGATGTCCTGGAGGTAGCCGAAGCAGCCGCCGAGGATCAGGGCGCCGAGGATGGCGATCCACCCGTTGAGCCCCCACTGTCCGGCGATCATGTAGGCCATGAAGGCGCCGAAGGTGACGAGCTCGCCATGGGCGAAGTTGTTCAGTCGGGTGGTGCTGTAGATCAGCGACAGCCCGATCGAGGCCAGCCCCAGCAACAGGCCGAAGGTGAGGCCGGTGGCGATCTTGGGGGTCAGCTGGTCGATGAAGCTGGTGCCGCCCGAGGACCCTCCGGAGGATCCGGACCCGGAGCCGCCGACTGTCGCGCCGGGGGTCGACGCCGAGGAGGGCGCCGTGGCCAGCGGGGTCGGAGTCAACGCGGTGCGCACTCCGGAGGCCGACAGCGAGATCGCTGTGAACTGTGGCGAGATGTTGCCGGTGGTGGCGCGCACCGTCGGATTGGCCGCCGGGCCGACTCCCTTCGGCAGGGTGGCGACGTCGAAGTAGACGCCGTACCTGCCCGAGGCGGTGAGGTCGACGGTGGCCTTGCCCTGGGCATCGGTGGTGCCCTTGATGAGCTTGCCGGCGGCGTCGGCGACGGTGAGGCCGACCTTGGCGACCGGCTTTCCGGAGTCGTCAGCGACCGTCACGATGAGCTGAACGCCCGCCGCGTGGGCTCCTGGCGCGTTCTGAGCCTGAAGGGTTCCGAACAGTGCCAGGAAGGCCAGGAGAGCTAACCCCAGACGCCACAGGCGTCCTCCGTAGCTGGTCCGAATGATCGCCGGATGTGCTGGTCTCACGCGTTTTCCTCCCGTGTCCCCGGCCCTCTGAGGGGTGCCGGGTGAGCCTCGTCTCCTGCCCGGACGCAGTGCCTGGGCAGTGGCTCAACCTGTGGGAACTGTAGAAGCGGTTCACCGGCCTACCGCCCGACGACCTCAAGAAGTAACAGATCATCGCGAATCTGTAACATTGCGAAATCGCGCCTGCACAGCAGTGGCGGAGGCCGCGGACGCAGTGCCGCGAACCCCCGCCACGCGGGTCTCTCACAGACGTGTTGTTACTTCACCGAACCGCTCATCAGACCGGCCACGAAGTACTTTCCGAGGACGATGTAGACGATCAGGGTGGGCAGTGAGGCCACCAGCACTCCCGCCATGATCTGCGGGTAGTTCGGGTTCTGCCCGGAGGCCAGGGCATTGAGGCCGAAGGTCACCGGGCCGTTGTTCTGGTTGGTGAGGAACAGTGCGAACAGGAAGTCGTTCCAAGCACTGGTGAACTGCCAGATGAGGGTCACCACGAATCCGGGAGGGGACACCGGCAGGACCACCCGTGTGTAGGTGGACCAGGTGGTGGCGCCGTCGACCCGGGCCGCCTCGATCATCTCGTTGGGTACCGAGGTGGCGTAGTAGTTCCGGAAGATCAGGGTGCAGATCGGGATGCCGTAGACGATGTGGCACAGGATCAGGGTCGGGACCCCTGCGAACCAGGGCGCACTGTCCTGGATGTTCAGCATCATCCCGGACAGCGGGATCATGATCGCCTGGTAAGGGATGAACATCCCGAACAGGAAGAGCACGAAGATGACGTGGGAGCCGGGGAAGTGCCACTTGGCGAAGATGTAGCCGTTGAGCGATCCGAGCACCGAGGAGAGCACGGCCGCCAGGATCGCCATCACCAGGGACCGGCCGACCGCCGGGGCCAGGGTGTTCCAGGCCGCCACCCAGCCCTCCACCGACCAGGTGGTGGGGATCTGCCAGGCGGTCGACTGGTCATAGTCGCCCTGGCGCTTGAAACTGGTCACCAGCAGCACATAGGCCGGCATCAGCACGATGATGGAGAAGACGAACAGCAGGGCGTACTGAACGGTCCCGAAGGCCTTCTGCCCCCTGGTGCTTCTGCGGTGGCGGTGCGGAACGGCTGCGAGCCGGTCGGCCTCAAGAGTCGCCGAGGACATCAGCGGGCCCCCTTCTCGGTGCGGTTGGTGTAGATGAGGTACGGAATGACCGCGACCGCCACGATGAGCAGCAGCAGGGTGGCGTTGACGGCGGCCGCTGTGGGGTCGTTGAGCTGGAACATCTGGGTCCACATCAGGGTGGCGGGCACCTCGGCGGTGTAGGAGCTCTGCCCGGCGATCGAGTAGATGAGGTCGAACATCTTCATCGACATGTGTCCGACGATGATGAGGGCGCTCAACGCGATCGGCGACAGCTGGGGGAACAGCACGTGCCGGTACAGCTTGAACTCGGTGGCGCCGTCCACCCGGGCGGCCTCCCGCTGGTCCTCGGAGATGCCGCGGAAACCGGCCAGGAAGAGCGCCATGATGTACCCCGACAGCTGCCAGATGGCGGGAATGGCCATCGCGGCCATGTTGAATCTGCCCGCCGAGTACCAACTCGACTGGAGACCGTCCAGGCCCATCATCTGGAACAGCTGGTTCAGACCCACCGCATCGGAGCCCTGGGCCGGCGAGAGCAGCCAGCGCCAGACCACACCGGCGGCGATGAAGGAGATCGCCATCGGGAACAGCAGGACCGAGCGGAAGACTCCCTCGGCGCGCACCCCCCGCTCCAGCAGCAGGGCCCACAGCAGCCCGAAGAACATCGTGCCGGCGATGAACACCACGGTCAGCACGAGCAGATTCCACAGCGCGTGCTGGTAGCGCGGATCACCGATCAGCGTCGAGTAGTTCTGGAACCCTCCCGGGGCCTTGAGCCGTCCCGATCTCGTCCGCACCGTGGCGAAGGATGCCACGATGTTCTTCCCGATGAAGCCGTAGACGAAGATCCCGATGAGGATGATCGACGGCAGCACGAACAGGAAGCTCGGCAACCAGCGTCGCAATTTCACCATGTCTTCTGCACCTCTGTGTCTGCACCTGCGTGTGTGCACCAGCGGTGCACCTGAGCTGAGCCGGCCGGGGGCGGCCAGCAGGTGGGCCCGGCCGCCTTGGCCGGGCCCACCGATACCGCTAACTCACTGCGCGTACTTGCCGTGCGAGGCCACCAGGGCGCTCACCAGGTTCGCGGAGTTCTTGTCCTGGTAGTACTTGCTCATCGCGGTGTTGATCTCCGAGCTCCAGGCCAGCGAGACTGCGGCACCGTGTGCGATCGAGGAGACGATCTTGGTGTCGGGGGACTTGAAGTCCTTCATCGCGGACTGCTGGTAGGGGCTGAAGCCCTCGGGCGAGATGTCGGTGCGGGGAGGGATGGACCCCTTGACCTTGTTGAAGGTGGTCTGGGCGTCCTTGGAACCGACGAACCGCAGCCAGTCCTTGGTGCCCTCGGGGTTCTTGGTGCCGGTCGGCAGGGTGAACGAGTCGGCCAGGAAGTCGAAGATGTTCTCCTTGCCGGGCATCGGGAAGGCATCCCAGTCGGTCTTGTAGGTCTTGTTGCGCATCTCGAACTGCGCGACCGCCCAGTCGCCCATCACGTTGTAGGCGGCCTTGCCGTTGGCCACCATGTCGGTGGCGTTGGGCCAGTCGTCTCCGTCGGAGGCGGTGTTGGCGAAGCTGAGAGCCTTCTTGTACTGCTCGATGGAGGCCTTGACGCCGTCGGAGTCCCACTTGCCGTCCTTGGTGAACAGCTTGTTGTACTCATCGGCTCCCAGGTTGGAGGCCAGGATCGACTCGAAGAGCTCGGTCTGGGTCCAGGTGCCGCCGATCGACAGCGGGGTGGAGACGCCGGAGGCCTTGACCTTGGCCATGTCGGCCAACCACTCGTCGACGCTCTTCGGGGTGCTGGTGACGCCGGCCTTCTTCAGCACGGCGGTGTTCGACCACACCACATTGGCGCGGTGGACGTTGACCGGCACCGAGTAGATGTGGCCGTCGACGGTGAGTCGGTCGAGCAGGGTCTTGGGGAAGACCGACTCGCCGCCGACCTCCTTGATGATGCTGTCGACGGGCTCGACCTGGTCGTTGTCGATGTAGTCCATCAGCTCGGCACCGGCGTGACCCTGGAAGGATCCGGGCGGGTTGCCGTTCTTCAGGTCGGAGGCCAGCTTGGCCTTCGCGTTGGAACCAGATCCACCGGCCACCGCCAGGTTCTGGAAGGTGTCGTTGGGGTACTTCTCCTTGAACATCTTCTCGAGGGCGTCCAGGCCCTTCTTCTCGGAGCCGTCCGCCCACCACGTGAAGACGCCGACCGTGCCTCCGGCGCCACCCGCCTTGGGGGTCGAGGCCGAGGTCTCATCGGAACCAGCCTTCGTGCTGCTCGATGATCCGCACGCCACGGTGCCGGACAGCACCAGAAGCGACGCAGTCGCGAGCGCCGCCAGTCTCTTGCCACGCATCAGAAATAACCTCCCGGTCACATCGAGACATCCATGTCTCGTTCCGGACTGCCTTGTCCGGCCACGCCGATTCTGACAGACCCCAGACAGCTCGGCAACCAAAATGGTGACGTTATCATGACATCGTGACCGCCCCGTGATCTTTGGCACCCCGGGGGCCCGGAGAACCGGTGCGACGCGGAGCCGACGACTACTGGTAGGCCTGCACCCAGCGGCGCATCTCGGCGAAGACGCCGGCGCGCACCGAGGGGGCCGACAGCACCAGGTCGTGGAGCCCGCCGGTGACCCTCACCAGGGTGAGATGACGGCCCAGGTGCACCGAGGCGGCCGCCAGCCGGGAGACGTCCAGCACCGTGTCGGCGCCGCGCATCGTCTCGCTCCAGGTGGCCGACAGGTCGCTGCGGGCCGACAGCAGGGTGAGGATCGGCACCTCGATGCCCAGCCCCTGCTCGACCATCGCATGGCCGGCCAGGACGGCATTGAGCCATCCGGCGCGCACCACGAAGGCGTCACCGTGGGACTTTTGGAAGGGGATGGCCCACTCCCCGCCGAACTCCCGGCGCACCGACCGCGAGTAGTTGTCGTGGCTGGGCAGCGGCAGCACAGTCGTCGCGGAGGCCTGGCTGACGGCCCGGGTGACCGGGCCGGCCATCAGTCGGGTCATCGTCGAGCCCTGCAGGTCGATCCACGGCGAGTTGAGGATGATGCCGCTCGCCCGGTGGGGATGACGGGCCATCCACAGCGGGAGGATCAGGCCGCCGGTGGAGTGGCCCATCAGGGTCACCTCGTCGTGGTCGGCGCCGATCAACGACATCGCGGCGTTGATCTCCTGGTCGTAGTCGGCCAGATCGGGGATCCAGCCCGCCATCTGACCGTCGACCAGGTTGCGGCCGTAGCGCCGCAGCTCCAGTGCGTGGAAGTCCATCCCCCAGGACTCCACCTCGTCGGAGAGGTGCGCCTGGTAGAAGCAGTCCGACCAGCCGTGCAGGTACAGCAGGGCCCGTCGTCGTCTGGGCGGATGGGGGCGGATCAGGCTTGCGGTCAGCAGTCCCTCGGGATCACCGGGAACCTTCGCTGCGCGTGGCAGAGCGATGCGTGCCCACTCGAAGCCGGGCACCACCGGATCTGCGATCCACCTCATCGGGACTCGGGGGACCCCTGTGACCAGATCACCGGAGGGTGACCGGAGTCACTGATCGTCCTCGCCGTAGTGGGAGTACTTCTCAGCCAGATCGGCGTACTTGTCGGAGAGCTCGTCTTCCTTGCCCGGGTCCTCACGCTCACGGACCTTGTCGCCCCTCAGCTCGCGCTCCAAGGACTCAAGATCCATATCAACCGAACGATACTTCAGATCTCGAGCAACCTTGGTCTGCTTCGCCTTTGCACGGCCGCGCCCCATATGGGTCGACCCCCTCGCCTCGTTGGCCGCGGCATTGCCGCGCGCATGTCATCTACTGTCGTGACAGACAGGCTACCCGAGCCAGCGCGAGGACACCAAAGCACCCGGTCTCACAGACTCCGGTAGTCCCCCACAAGCTGAACGGCGCCGGCGTCATCGTGGCCGCGGGAGGACATCGAGCCGCACTGCCAGGCCGTCAACCCTCGTCCGGCCAGGAACGTCACCGCGGTCTCGACCCGGTCGGCGGGAAGCACCACGATCATCCCGACGCCCATGTTGAGAGTCTCCTCGATGTCGGGTCGGGAGATCCGGCCGACCTCCTGGACGAGCCGGAAGATCGGCGCCGGCGCCCAGGTCGAACGGTCCACGGTGGCCTCGAGCCCGTCGGGGATCACCCGGGCCAGGTTGTTGGCCAGCCCTCCCCCGGTGATGTGGCTCATCGCGTGCACCTCGACCGCTCCGATCAGCGCCAGCAGGTCTGCGGCGTAGACGGTGGTCGGGGTGAGCAGCTCCTCGCCCAGCGACCTGCCCAGATCGGGCACCACCTTCTCCAGTTTCCAGCCGGCCTGGCCGAGCAGCACGCTGCGAACCAAGGAGTAGCCGTTGGAGTGCAGTCCCGAGGAGGCCACCGCGAGCAGGGCGTCCCCCTCGACGATCCGGTCGGGACCGAGCACGGCGTCCTTCTCGACGGCCCCGGTGGTGGCCCCTGCGACGTCGTACTCGTCGGCGGCCAGCAGCCCCGGGTGCTCGGCGGTCTCCCCGCCCAGCAGCGCGCAGCCGGCCTTCTCACAGGCCTGGGCGATGCCCTTGACGACATTGGCGATCCGTTCGGGACGGACCCGCCCACAGGCGATGTAGTCGGTGACGAACCACGGTTCGGCGCCCACCACCACGAGATCGTCGACGAGCATCCCGACCAGGTCGAAGCCGATCGTGTCGTGGACGTCCATCGCCTGGGCGATGGCCACCTTGGTGCCCACCCCGTCGGTCGAGGTGGCCAGCAGCGGATGGCGGAAGTGGGCCAGGGCGGAGGCGTCGAAGAACCCGGCGAAGCCGCCGAGGCCGCCGATCACCTCGGGGCGGGCGGTCTGGGCGACGTGGGCCTTCATGAGTTCGACGGCCCGCTCCCCCGCCTCGATGTCGACCCCGGCACGGGCGTATGCCGAGGGCGTACCGGAACCGGCCTGTGCTGATTCGGGAGATGTCGGCCCGGGAGATGAGGGCTGGGTGGATGACGACTGGGAGGGTGGGGTCATGACGGGTCCTCCTGAGGAGCTTCGGGAAGCGTGGCCTGGTGGTCACGTCCGGTGGCCGAGGGCGAGTCGGCGAGCAGGTGGTCGGCCTCGGGAGGCACCTGCACGGGGTAGACGCCGTCGAAGCAGGCCCGGCACAGATCGTCCTTGGGCACGTGGGTGGCCTGGATGAGTCCCTCGAGGCTGACATAGGCCAGCGAGTCGGCGCCGATGGAGGCGGCGATCTCCTCGACCGACAGGCCGGCGGCGATCAACTGGGCCCTGGTCGCGAAGTCGATACCGTAGAAGCAGGGCCACTTGACCGGCGGTGAGGAGATCCTCACATGGACCTCCTTGGCGCCGGCCTGACGCAGCATGGCGACAAGCTGGCGCTGGGTGTTGCCGCGCACGATCGAGTCGTCGACGACGACCAGTCGCTTGCCCTCGATGACGTCCCTCAGCGGATTGAGCTTGAGCCGGATGCCGAGGTTGCGCAGCGTCTGGGAGGGCTGGATGAAGGTGCGTCCGACGTAGGAGTTCTTGACCAGTCCCATGCCGTACTTGATGCCGGACTCGTCGGCGTAACCGATCGCCGCCGGGGTCCCGGACTCGGGGACCGGGATCACCAGATCGGCGTCGACGGGGGCCTGCTGGGCGAGGATCTTGCCGACCTTGACCCGGACATTGTGAATCCGCCGGTTGGCGATGATGGTGTCGGGACGGGCCAGGTAGACGTACTCGAAGATGCAGCCCTTGGGACGGGCGGTGGCGAACCGTGCGCTACGCAGCCCGGCGGCGCTGATGGTGATGAGTTCGCCCGGCTCGACCTCGCGGACGAAGGTGCCCCCGACGATGTCGATGGCCGCCGTCTCGGAGGCCACCACCCAGCCGGTCTCCAGTCGTCCGAGCACCAGCGGACGGATCCCCTGGGGGTCCCGGGCGGCGCACAGCATGGTGTCGTCCATGAAGACGATGCTGAAGGCGCCCTTGAGGATCGGCAGCACCTTCATCGCGATCTCGTCGATCGGACCCTCGTAGGTGGCCATCAGGGCGCTCATCAGGGCGGTGTCGGAGGTGGAGTCCATCCGTTCCTTGTGCGGGACCGAGGCCTCGGGGTCGCGAGCCCGGATCAGCTCCTCCAGCTCCTCGGAGTTGGTGAGGTTGCCGTTGTGCGCCAGGGCCAGTCCACCGCCCCCGGGCCGGGAGCGGAAGGTCGGCTGAGCGTTGTCCCAGACACTGGACCCGGTCGTGGAGTATCGGGTGTGGCCGATCGCCAGACTGCCCTTGAGGGTGTCGAGGGTGGGTCCGTCGAAGACCTGGGAGACCAGTCCCATGTCCTTGAAGACCATCGTGCGCCGGCCGTCGGAGACGGCCATCCCGGCCGACTCCTGACCGCGGTGCTGGAGGGCGTACATCCCGAAGTAGACGAGGGTGGCGACCTCCTCGCCGGGGGCGTACACCCCGATGACGCCACAGGCGTCCTGGGGTCCATGGTCCTGGGGGTCGAGATCTGCAGTGAGATGTCCGTCAGCGCGGGTCACAGGTACAAGCTATCTCAGCCGGAGCACCCGGTCAGTCGGTGACCACCGTCGGCCGGCCCGGGTGCTTCCTCGGATCGTGGACGCGGGGCGCGGGGGTGACCCGCCGGGCGACCAGCCAGCCCAACAGGCAGGCGATGGCTCCGGCGCAGACGGTCACCGCGTAGGCGGGGGTGTGTCCACCCCAGTCGGCCAGCTGTCCGGCGATCGAGGCGCCCAGCGAGTAGCCCAGGCTGGTGGTGGCGGCCAGCACGGTCATCGCCGCGCCGATCCGGGAGGGCCGGGCAGCCCTCTCGGCCACCGAGTAGAGAGTGATGAGGTAGGGGGCCACCGCCAGTCCCAGAACCAGCAGCTCCGGGAGCAGGCCGCCCAGGGTGTTGACCGCCAGTAGCGGCAGGGTGAGGACCGCCAGGGCGGTGGCGAAGACCCGCCAGCGTCCGACCAGTCCCACCCGGTGGGCGAGCCTGGGCAGCAGCAGCCCGGCCGTCGCACTGCCGATCGACAGCACGGCGTGCAGCAGACCGGCCAGGCCGGGCCGGCCGGCCGCGGTGGCCAGGGTGGTGGTGCCGGTCTGCACCGACCCGAAGATCACGCCGATCATCAGCAGCCCGAGGGTGGCGGCCAGCACACCGGGGGTGAACAGCCTCTCCCGGGTCGGGCCCGAGGAGCTCCCGGCCGCCGCCGAGCGGGCTGAAGCAGCTCTCGCGGTGGCCTTGACGAGTCTCACGGTGGGGTGGACGGCGAACCAGGTGCCGAAGACCAGCAGCATGACTCCCGCCACGACGATCGCCCAGACCGGTCCGAGGGCCACCGCCAGCACTCCGGTGAGGGCCGGCCCGAGGGCGAAGGAGGCCTCGTCACCCGATCCCTCCCAGGCGAAGGAGGTCTCCAGGATGCCGGCCCGCTGAGCCGGCCGAGCGGCGGCGATCTGACGCCACCGGACACGGGCCATCGTGCCGATCTGGGGCATGAAGAAGCCGGCCACCGCGCCGATGGCGGCTACCACCGGCCAGGGTGCGCCGATCACCGCCACCACCGCCTCGACGATCAGCGCAATCCCACCGGCCATCGCCTGCAGAATCATCAACCCCCGCTGGCCGCGACGGTCGGTGAGCCCGCCGAACAGGGGCGAGCCGATGGCATTGGCCAGGGCGACCGCCCCGGCCGCGATGCCGCCGGGTCCCATCCGGCCGGCCACCATCGGGCTGGAGACCAGCAGCATGGTGCCGAGCTGGCTCATCGCCAGGGGCAGACGGGCGGCGAATCCGACGGCCACGAAGGTGGCGCCGGAGTACGAGAACAGGGTGCGGTAGCGGATCGCTGCCATGGAACTCCTCAGGGTGCGCTGCAGTTCACGTCCCCCCACCCTTCTGAGACGCGGTACCACCCCTGCCTGACGGCGTGACACCTACAGTACGCCGGCCCGCCGCCTCCGGCCTCCCCCAGCTCCCCGCGCGGCCCCGGAGTGCCCCAACCAATTACGTGCGGAACATGTACGGGCTCGCAGCTCCCCGCGCGGCCCCGGAGTGCCCTCAGACGCGTCTCTTGCGGGGACACCCCCGGCCAGCAGCCTTCCGGTCGGGGATGTCAGGAGCGTCCCGGAAGGTCCGCCAGACCGGTCAGCAGCAGCACCTCGGTGAGGATCGCCCGGCGGAAGTCGCCCAGGTGCAGGGACTCGTCGATGCCGTGCATCCGCGAGTCCGGGTCGGTCACCGCGGTGACCAGCACGGTGGCCTCCGGGAAGGTCTGCTGGAGATCGGTGATGAGCGGGATCGCCCCTCCGCAGCCCATCTCGACCGGCTCGTGACCCCACGCGATCCGGAAGGCCTCCTCGGCCACCTGGCCGGCGGGTCCGCTGATGCCGATGAGTCCGGGAGCACCGATCTGTCCGGCGCTGATGCTCACGTGTGCGCCGAAGCCGACGTGGCTCTCCAGGTGACGGGTGAGGGCCTCCAGGGCCCTGCCGGCGTCATCCCCGGGGGCGACCCGCAGGCTGACCTTGGCCCGGGCCGCGGCGGGCAGGATGTTCACCGCCTGGGCCACCGGGGTGGCGTCGATGGCCAGCACCGAGATCGAGGGTCTGGTCCACATCCGCTCGACGAGGGATCCGGTCCCGGTCCACTCGACCCCGTCGAGAATGGCGGTCTCGGCGCGCAGCCGGTCCTCCGGGTACTCCAGGTCCGGGGCCGGGTAGGACCCGAGGCCCTCCACCGCGACGTCCCCGTTCTCGTCGTGGAGGGTGGCCAGCAGTCGGCACAGGGTGGTGAGGGCGTCGGGCACCACCCCGCCGAACTGTCCGGAGTGCAGCGGGTGGTCGAGGGTGCGCACCTCCACGGTGCAGTCGGCGACCCCGCGCAGGCTGGTGGTCAGCGAGGGGACGCCCTGCTCCCAGTTCACCGCGTCGGCGATGACGATGACGTCGGCGGCAAGCTCGCTGCGGTGCGCCGCGATGATGGCGGCCATCGACGGGGAGCCGATCTCCTCCTCCCCCTCGATGAGCAGGGTGATCCCCACCGGCGGGCGGTCGCCCAGGGCGCGGATCGCCGCCAGATGAGCGGCGACCCCGCCCTTGTCGTCGGCGGTGCCGCGACCGTAGAGCCGGTCTCCCCTTCGGGTTGCGGTGAACGGCTCGGATCCCCAGGCCGACAGGTCCCCGGTGGGCTGGACGTCGCCGTGGGAGTAGAGCAGCACGGTGGGCGCACCCTCGGGGGCCGGCCAGTGGGCGATGACGACGGGCAGCCCCTGCCCCTCGGTGACCACGGCGACGTCGGCGGCCCCTGCCCGGGAGGCAAGGTCGGCGATGTGCTCGGCATTGGCGACCACCTGGTCGGGGTTCAGGGAGCTGACGGAGGGGATCGCGACCAGCCGGGTCAGCTCCTCGACGGCAGACTCCATCACGGCGTCGACCCTGGCCTCCAGCTCACTGCTGTGCTCGGCAAGATTCATGGCCACAGCCTAGAAGTCCGGCCTCGGCCGCGGCCACCGGAGAGACTCCCCGGTGGCCGGGGCCGACCGCCGTCCGGTCGGGGCCGAAGCCCGCCGGGGCCGGCCGGAAGCGACTGCTCAGTGAGCCTGGTCGCCGGTGGGCTCTGCGGACCTGCGATCTCCTCCCATCGCGTTCAGCAGCGGAGTGATGATGTCCATCGGCAGCGGGAAGACCACCGTGGAGTTCTGGTCCGCCCCGAGTTCCAGCAGGGTTTGGAGATAGCGCAACTGCAGCGAGGCCGGGCTCTGGGAGAGCACATCGGCAGCCTGCTTGAGCTCCCCGGAGGCCTGGAGCTCACCGCGGGCATTGATGACCTTGGCGCGCCTCTCGCGCTCGGCCTCGGCCTGGCGGGCCATTGCTCGCTGCATCGCCTCGGGGATCTCGACATCCTTGATCTCCACCACCGAGACGTCGACCCCCCAGGGCCTGGTCTGGACCTCGATGATCTCGCGGAGATCGTGGTTGAGCTGCTCGCGATGGGCCAGGAGAGTGTCCAGGTCAGCCCGTCCGAGCACGCTCCGCAGGGTGGTCTGAGCGATCTGACTGGTCGCCACCGCATAGTTCTCGACATTCATCACGGCGTCCCGGGAATCGGTGACGTTGAACAGGACCACCGCATTCACCCTGGCCGGGACATTGTCCTGGGTGATGATCTCCTGGGGCGGGATGGTCAGGGTGACGGTCCGGGTGTCGACCCGGACCAGCTTGTCCAGGCCGGGGACGATGAAGACCAGCCCTGCCCCGTGCAGAGGCCGCAGTCTGCCGAGCCGGAACACCACGGCACGCTCGTACTCGGGGATGATCTTCAGGCAGGTCACCAGTATCCCGACCACCAGCATCACCAGGGCGATGGTGGTGAACAGCCATTCCGTGTGATTCATCGCGGGCCTCCGGTCCGTGTCCGGGTGGCCCGGGAGCCACCCTGTCGAGTACTCCCGGTGGACCACCGCGAGCTGTACCGCCTGATCAACTGCTCGGCCTCGTCGGAGGCACGGTCGGTGAGCGGCTGCCCGTGCACCCCTCGGGTCACCGCCCGCGAGCGCGGCCCGGGAATCTCGTCGAAGCCGGCGTCCAACGGCACCGAGGACTCGATCGGGATCTCATCGGGGATGTCGACGGGACGGGTCCGCAGCGATCTGACCATCGGCAAGGCGGCCAACCCCACCACCGCGATGGTGGCCAGCAGGGCCACGTACTCGGCGGTGGTGCGGGCCATCAGGAGCATCCCGGCCGGCAGCGCGAGCCCGGCGATCAGGATGCACAGGCTCATGCCGCGGTGGAAGGTGCCGGCCTCCGAGTAGGGCCAGGGATCCACCGGAGCGGTGATCTCCCTGGCGCTGACCCCCGGTGCACAAGAGTCCTTGACCGGGCAGCGTCCACAGATCTCGTGCTGACCGCGGTATCGGATCACTCGTTTGACCGGGTCGAAACTGGCCGGCCACAGCCAGTGGTCCTCGTGGCACTTCCAGGCGCCGTGGGAGTCGTGGAAGACGAAGTTGGCCGTCTTCCACTCCCGGGAGCGCCTGGCGCTGCGCCGTCCGAACAGATCGAGCAGCCAGGCCACCGCGATGAGCAGGACGGCGTAGCCGCACACCAGGAAGATCTGGACCGGAGCGGTCATGACTGCGCCCCGCCGGGACCGGTCGGAGCCGGATCGGCCACCGGTCCGGCCTGCCCGCCCTCGGGCTTGTCGACGGTGAACAGGCTCTCCACCGGCAGCTCGTCGACGGTCTTGCCGTGCTTGCGGTGCCGCCAGCCTTGGAAGGCCATCCACAGGAACGGCAGGACGCCGCCCACGATGAAGATGATGTCCCCGGGCATCCGCATCCACTCCAGGACCGAGTTGCGGTGATCGGTGATGTAGTTGAGGGAACGGGCCTCGAAGTACCCGGCACCGACTGCGTGGTAGAGCTGCAGCAGGCCGAGCGGCAGCAGGGTCACGAAGACCATCCAGACCAGGCCGATGTTGGTCGACCAGAAGGAGATCTTGGCGAGCCGGTCGTTCCATTTCTCCTCGGGGATCAGGTACCTCAGCGCGAACATCCCCAGCGCCAGGGCGAGCATCCCGTAGACACCCATCATGGCGCCGTGGGCGTGGTTGGCGGTGAGAGCGGTGCCGATCTCGTAGTAGGACACGATCGGCAGGTTGATGATGAACCCGAAGACGCCGGCCCCGACGAAGTTCCAGAAACCGACCGCGACCAGGAACATCACGCACCAGCGGTGCGGGAAGGGGGTCCTCGACCGGGACTCCTGTCGTGCTCCCAGCTGCATGAAGGCCCAGGCCTCCACGGTGAGGAAGGTCAGCGGGATCACCTCGGCCGCCGAGAAGAAGGCGCCGACCGCCATGCTCGAGCTGGGCGTGCCCGAGAAGTACAGGTGGTGCATGGTGCCCAGCACCCCGCCGGCCGAGTACAGGATGACGTCCATGTAGATGATGGCCAGGGCCACCTTCTCCCGGACCACGCCGAGCATCACGAAGATGTAGGCGACCAGGACGGTAGTGAACAGCTCGAGGAAGTCCTCCACCCACAGGTGGACCACCCAGAACCGCCAGAACTCCGCCACCGACAGGTGGGTGCCGGAGCTGGCGAGCTGACCGACCGCGTAGAACATCGGGATCGACAGCGCCGAGAAGAAGAAGACCCAGGGCATGTTGCCGCGCGACTCCCCCTTGAGGCGGCCGCGGATCGACCTCCAGATGATGAACACCCACAGGAACATCCCGACCGTCAGCAGGGTCTGGAACACTCTGGGCAGGTCGAGGTACTCCCACTGCTGGCCGAAGAGCGGGCCGCGCGCCCAGGACACCCCGTAGATGGACAGCATCTCGGCCGCCAGGGAGCCGAAGACGACGATGGCCACTGCGCCGAGCAGTACCCCGGCCCACCGGCCCTGGTGCCTGGGCTCGCGACCGGAGATGAACGGTGCCAGGAAGATGCCACCGGCCAGGAAGGCCGCCGCCGTCCAGAACAGGGAGAGCTGGACGTGCCAGGTGCGGGCCAGGTTGTAGGGGAACCAGCTGGCCAGGTCGAAACCGAAGAAGCTGGTGAGATCGGAGCGGTAGTGCTCAGCGGCGGCCCCGCAGATCGTCTGCATCAGGAAGAGCGCGGCGATCACCAGGAAGAACCAGGAGCAGACCCGCTGGGACTTCGTCAGGCCGACATCGCGCGGTCGGATGAAGGACAGCGTCGGCACCTCGGACTCATGCCAGCCGATCTTCCGGCTCCATCGGCCGTAGATCGCGAACATGATGCCGGTGCCGCCGATCAGGACGATGAGAGACAGTGCCGACCACAGCACCATGTCGGCTGTCGGCCCGTTGTCCACCCGCGACTCGGAGGGCCAGTTGTTGGTGTAGGAGTAGTCGTGGCCGGGCCGGTTGGCGGCCGCCGCCCAGGCGGTCCAGGCGAAGAAGCTGGTGAGCTGCTTGGCCTGCACCGGGTCGGTGATGTTGTCGGCGAGCAGGCCCAGGTTGTGGGAGTTCTTGCCGAAGTAGTCGGTGTAGTAGCCGACCAGGTAGGAGTAGGCGGAGGCCTGTTCCGGGGAGAACACGAGGACCCCGGTCTTCTCGTCGTACCGGTTGGTCCGCCAGTCGGCCTTGTTGGCCTCGGTCGGGTCGTGGACGCCGGACTTCTGGCGCAGCTGGAGGGTGTGGTCGGCCGCCCGCCGCAGGTAGTCGGCGGTGAAGTCGGGGCCGAGGTAGCCGCCGTGACCGACGATCGAGCCATACTCCATCAGGCCGCGGTTCTGGAAGATCACCTGTCCAGCGGTGATGTCGGCCTGGCTGAACAACTCCTGGCCGGACGTGGTGGTGACTTTCTGGGGAATCGGCATCGAGTCGGTGTAGGTGCTCCAGGTGACGGCCCCCATGATGGTGAAGCCGAAGAGCATCACCAGGACCACGCCCTGCACCCAACCCTTGCCCACCACCATCGGCCGGCGCTGCGGCGTTGACTGCGAGCGCGCCTTCGAAGTTCTGGTCATGGGCAGGACTCTATATTATTGAGGACTCAATCCTGATAACTGTCCATGAGCAGTTCCCGACGAGTACCGGAACCGTCGACTCAGATCTCCATGGCTGCCGGGATCGGGGCCTGCCAGGTCTTGCCCAGGGTGGCCAGGTCGAGGCTGAGCAGGTCCTGAATCTCGATCTCCCCGGAGTCGACCACCTCGCCCAGCCGGGCCACCGGCACCCCGTGCTCGGCGCACAGGTCGGTGAACCGCTGGTAGTCGGCCCCCGACAGGGACACCAGGGCGCGGGCCGGGCTCTCGGAGAACAGCGTCACCGCGGGCTCCCCCTCGGGAAGGGTGAGGCTGACCCCGATGCCGTGATCGAGGCAGGCCTCCACCAGAGCCTGGGACAGTCCTCCCTCGGACAGGTCGTGGGCGGAGCTGAGCAGGCCGTCGGCCGCCGCGGCGGCCAGCACCTGCCCGAGCGCCTTCTCGGCGGGCAGGTTGGGCATCGGGGGCATCCCGCCGAGGTGGCCGTCGTGGATGACGTCCTCCCAGGCCGATCCGCCCATCTCGACCTTCGTCTCGCCGAGCAGCAGGACGGCGTCGCCGCAGTGGCAGAAGCCCGCCGGGATGCGGTTGGCGACGTCGTCGATGATGCCGAGCATCCCGACCAGCGGGGTCGGCCGGATGGACTGGTCGCCGGTGCGGTTGTGCAGGCTGACGTTGCCGCCGGTGACCGGCACGCCGAGCTCCCGGCATCCGTCGACCAGGCCGAGGATGGTCTCGGAGAACTGCCACATCACGTGGGGGTCGTAGGGGGAGCCGTAGTTGAGGCAGTCGGTGATCGCCACCGGGGTGGCGCCGGTGACGGCCACATTGCGGTAGGACTCGGCCAGTGCGAGCTGGGCGCCGAGGTAGGGGTTGAGCATCCCGTAGCGGGGGTTGGCGTCCAGGGACAGGGCGATGCCCAGGCCACTGGTCTCGTCGACCCGGATCATCCCGGCGTCGGAGGGCTGGGCGAGCACCGTGTTGCCGCGCACGAAGCGGTCGTACTGGTCGGTGATCCAGGACCGGTCGCACAGGTTCGAGGAGCCGACCAGGGCCAGGATCTGGGCCGCCAGGTCGGCGCCGTCGTTGCTGCGCGGCAGGTTGTTGGCGTGGTCGGCGTTGAGCGGGTCGATCCAGTCGGGACGGGCCACCGGCATGTGCAGTTCCAGGGAGTCATGGGCGACGGTGTGGGGGTCGACGTCGACGATCTTCTCGCCGCGCCAGTCGACGATCAGCCGGTCCCCGTCGGTGACCTCGCCGATGACGGTCGCCTGGACCTGCCAGTGGGCGCAGATCTCCATGAACCGCTCGAGGTTCTCGGGGGTCACGACGGCCGCCATCCGCTCCTGGGACTCGCTCATCAGGATCTCCTCGGGAGCGAGGTTCGGGTCGCGCAGCGGCACCCGGTCGAGCTCGACGTGCATGCCGCCGTCGCCGGCACTGGCCAGCTCCGAGGTGGCGCACGAGATGCCGGCGGCGCCGAAGTCCTGGAGGGCCTCGCAGACACCGGCGTAGAACAGTTCGAGGGTGCACTCGATGAGGAGCTTCTCCATGAACGGGTCGCCGACCTGGACGCTGGGCCGCTTGGACTCGCCCTCGGCCTCGAAGGACTCGGAGGCCAGGATGGAGGCCCCGCCGATCCCGTCCCCGCCGGTGGCCGCACCGAACAGCACGACGAGGTTGCCGGCTCCCGAGGCCTTGGCGAACTGAAGGTCCTCGTGGCGCAGCACGCCGACGCACAGCGCGTTGACCAGCGGGTTCCCGTAGTAGGTGGGGTCGAAGACGGTCTGGCCGCCGATCGTGGGCAGTCCCAGGCAATTGCCGTAGTCGCCGATGCCCGAGACCACCCCGGGCAGCACCCGGGCGGTGTCGGGGGCATCCAGGGGGCCGAATCCCAGGGCGTTCATGACCCCGATCGGCCGGGCGCCCATCGCCATGATGTCGCGCACGATGCCGCCGACCCCGGTCGCCGCGCCCTGGTGCGGCTCCACGTAGGAGGGGTGGTTGTGGGACTCCGCCTTGAAGGTCACCGCCAGCCCGTTGCCGATGTCGACCACCCCGGCGTTGTCGCCGATGCCGGCCAGCAGGGGGCCGCGGGGAGTGGTCTGGGGCAGCGCCGCGAACTTCTTGAGGTAGATCTTCGACGACTTGTAGGAGCAGTGCTCCGACCACATCACCGAGTACATGGCGAGCTCCCCGCCGGTGGGACGTCGTCCCAGGATCTCGCGGATCGAGCGGTACTCATCCTCGGCGAGCCCCAGGTCGGCCCAGGGCTGCGCCAGATCCGGTGTGTTGCGGGCATTCTCTACGGTGTCGGCCACGGGAACAATCTAGCGGTTCGCGCCGTGACAGTGGTATGGGGCGGCCCCCACCACTGCTGGGCGGCTACTTCCGGGGGTCGGCGGGCTCGGACCAGCCGAACTCCGGGACCCGCGAGGCGAAGATCCTCAGCACCTGCTCGGAGGCGTCCAGGGCGTCGGACTCGCCGGCGTCCAGGGCGGCGCAGGCCTGCTGAGCGCGCTGCTGGACCTCGGGATCGCCGTCCAGGGAGTCCATGATCCGGTTGCGCACGATGCTCCACATCCACTCGTGCTGCTGAAGGGTTCGGCGGGACTCCAGGGATCCGTTGTCCACCAGCCAGGAGCGATGGTCCTGGACGGCCTTCCAGACGTCGTCCAGCCCCTCCCCGCTCACCGCCGAGCAGGTGAGCACCGGAATCTTGCGGCTGTCCTCCTCCGTCGAGGAGGACATCATCCGCATCGCCTGACGCAGGTTGCGGGCGGCCTCCCGGGCGTTGGGGGCGTTGTCCCCGTCGGCCTTGTTCACCGCGACGATGTCGGCGAGTTCCAGGACGCCCTTCTTGATCCCCTGGAGCTGGTCTCCGGTACCGGCCACCGACAGCAGCAGGAAGGTGTCGACCATCCCGGCCACCGCCACCTCGGACTGTCCGACGCCGACCGTCTCCACCAGCACGACGTCGTAGCCGGCCGCCTCCATCACGACGATGGCCTCGCGGGTGGCTCGCGCCACACCGCCCAGGGAGCCGCCCGAGGGAGAGGGGCGGACGAAGGCGTCCTCGCGTTCGGCGAGGGCCCCCATCCGGGTGCGGTCGCCCAGGATCGAGCCGCCGGTGTTGGCCGAGGAGGGATCGATGGCCAGCACGGCCACCTTGTGGTGGTACTCGTCGACCAGCCGGCAGCCCATCGCGTCGATGAAGGTCGACTTGCCGGCGCCGGGAACCCCCGAGATGCCGACCCTGACCGCCTTTCCGGTGTGCGGGGCGAGCAGCCTCAGCATCGTGCGGGTCCGCTCACGGTCCACCGGTCGGCTGGACTCCACCAGGGTCAGGGCCCTGGCGATGTGCGGCCTGCTGCCCGCCACCACATGCTCGACGAGATCGTTGACGTCCACTGGTCCCACTGTTCTGCTCCTCCGTCTCGAGACCGGTCCTGGCCCGGCCAGCCGCCCGTTCGTCGAGCCTATGATGTCGCTCCGACATCCTCGCACCGGGGCGGACGCAACCGGGAGCGGCCGGCTCCGGGCCGGGGTCTGCGCGAACCGGGCAGCGGGGTGAGCAGGGCGGGTGAGCAACAGGGCGAGCGCCCCGTGCCCCAGCTCAGTGGCGGGCCTCCTCCGCCAGCGCGTCGGCGAGGATCTCGATGCCACGGGTGGCCTGCTCGGCGGTGATGACGCAGGGCGGGACGACGTGAATGCGGTTGTCGTGGACCGGAAGGATCAGGCCCCGCTGGTGGCAGCGCCTCGAGACGGCTGCCAACCGTGACCCCTCCAGCCTCTCCCTCGTCGCCTTGTCAGCGACCAGTTCGACGGCCCAGAAGACACCCTGGCCGCGCACCTCCCCGACCAGCGGGTTGTCGCCGAGAGCACGCAGCCCGGGGCCAAGGACCGTCTCGCCGATCTGGTCGGCGTTCTCGACGATCCCCTCGTCCTCCATCGCGGTGATGGCCGCCACGATCGCCGCCATCGCCAGCGGGTGGCCGGAGTAGGTCAGGCCGCCGGGGAACACCCGTTCGTCGAAGAAGTGCGCGATCTCGGAGCTGATGACCACACCGCCGGCCGGGACATAGCCGGAGTTCACCCCCTTGGCGAAGGTGATGAGGTCGGGGACGACGTCCTGCCGCTGGAAGGCGAACCAGGCACCGGTGCGCCCGAACCCGGCCATCACCTCGTCGCAGATCATCACGATGCCGTACCGGTCGGCGATCCTGCGAACCCCTGCCAGGTATCCGGGCGGGGGAACCATGATCCCGGCGGTGCCGGGAACCGACTCGAGCAGGATCCCGGCTATCGTCTCGGGTCCCTCGGCGAGGATGGTGTGCTCGAGGTGCTCAAGAGCCCTGGCGCACTCCTGCTCGGCTGTGGTGGCCCAGAACTCGGACCGGTACAGGTAGGGGCCGAAGACGTGAACGTGTCCCCTGGCGTACTCGTTGGGGATGCGTCGCCAGTCACCGGTCGCCACGATCGACGCACCGGTGTTGCCGTGGTAGGAGCGGTACCGGGAGATGATCTTGTCCCGGCCGGTGACCAACCGCGCCATCCGCATCGCGTTCTCGTTGGCATCGGCCCCGGCGTTGGTGAAGAAGACCTTCTCGAAACCGGCCGGTGCGTGCTCCAGAATCTTGCCGGCCGCCTCGGCCCGCTGCTTGTTGGAGGTTGACGGGGCGACCATCGTCATCACCTCCGCCTGCCTGCGGATCGCGGCGACGACTCGCGGGTGCTGGTAGCCGATGTTGACGTTGATCAGCTGGCTGGAGAAGTCGATCCAGGTGTTGCCGGCGTAGTCCCACAGACTGGCTCCGGACCCGCCGGCGATCGACGAGGAGGGCAGATGGGCCTGGGCGCTCCAGGAGTGGAGGACCCGGGAGTGGTCGGCCTCGATGACGGCGGCGTCGAGATCGGCGCCGGTCAGGTCGTGCCCGACCCCCGCCGCTCCGCAGTCCTCCTCCCACCCGACGACGGGGCGGATCCCGGCCTCACGTTGATTCCCGGTGCTGCTGTGCGAGGAGGTGGACATCGGTGCCTTCTTCCGACTCGGACCTGCTTGGGGTGTTCGCGGTGCCGACCCTGACCGGGCCCACCGCCGGTGGCCCCACTGTCCGGCTCCCGTGTTTCCGGGTCGTTTCCGCACCCGATCACCTGTGTGACGGCCCGGGCACATCCCCCGCCTGGATTGCCGGACCGGGCCGGGCATAGCATGACCGGTCGTGCCAGCAGGAGTGCGGATGACGGGGCGACCGCAGGCCAGAGCCTGGATCGTCTGGGGGGCCGCCGTACTGGCCTACACACTGGCGGTGCTCCAGCGCAGCTCACTCGGTGTGATGGGCCTGACCGCCGCCGCGCACTTCCACGCCACCGCAGGCATCGTCGCCACCTTCATGATGCTTCAGCTGGCGGTCTACGCGCTCGCACAGCTTCCCGCCGGGCTGCTCCTCGACCGGTTGGGACCTCGGGTCGTCATCACCCTCGGCGCGGTGCTGATGACCGCGGGCCAGCTGATCATCGCCCTCACCAGCGATCCCGGTCTGGCGATCCTGGCCCGCATCCTGGTCGGCGCCGGGGACGCCTGCACCTTCAGCTCGGCGATCCGGGTCATCCCGGCCTGGTTCCCGGCCCGACAGGTCCCGATGCTCACCCAGCTCACCGGGCTCATCGGCCAGATCGGCCAGATCGGCTCGACGGTGGGGCTGGTGACCCTGGTCGGCACCCGAGGATGGCGCACCACCTACCTGGTGGCGGCCGCGGCCGGCGTCGTCGGGATCCTCACCAGTGCCCTGCTGCTGAGGGACGCGCCCGCCGGGTCCAGGGATCAGCGCGCCTCCGCATCGGTGCGCCAGCTGCCCCGGGAGGTCCTGGCGGTGATCCGCAACCCGGCCACCGGGGTGGGGTTCTGGGCCCACTGGTCGACGAATCTGGGCGGGGTCGTCTACTCGATGATGTGGGGAATGCCCTATCTCACCCGGGCCGAGGGGAGATCCACCGCCACGGCCTCGGGGCTGATGACCTTCTACATCATCGCCTCGGCCGTGTCGGGGCCGGTCGCGGCCCGACTCACCCAGCGCCACCCGTTGCGCCGCACCACCCTGGTGGTCGGCATGGTGGGGCTGGCCGTGGTCCCGTGGATCGCGGTCCTGGGATGGCCGGGCAGGGCCCCGCTGTGGCTGCTGGCGACCCTGTCGGCAGGTCTTGGACTGTGCCTGCCGGGCGGGGCGATCGGTTTCGACGTGCTGCGCACCAGCCATCCGGCCCGGCGGCTGGGCACCGCGACCGGGATCGCCATCATGGGCGGGTTCACGGCCTCCCTGATCCTCATCCAGGTCATCGGGCTGGTCCTGGACCGGCTGTGCCCCGGTGGCGCCTACACCCTGTCGGCGTTCCGGTGGGCGATGAGCATCCAGTTGATCTTCTTCGCCGTGGGAGTCTGGGGGCTCCTCGACTCGGGACGCCGGATGCGGGCGATGATGGCGGCCTCCGGGACAGTCGTCCCGCCCTGGCGCGAGGCGATCGCCCGACACCGAGGAGGCCGTGACGGCTGAGCGGTGCAGGCGGTGACGGCTGAGCCGTGGAGCTCGGCCGCCGCTCAGCTGCGGACGGTGAGCTCCCCGGCGATGCTGGTGCCCATCCAGTGGGCCACCTCCTCTGCCCCCAGACCCTGGGAGAGCAGGAAGACCAGCTTGGCGTAGACGGCCTCCAGAGTCATGTCCTCCGATCCGATCGCCCCCGCCCGGGCCAGCTCCCAGCCGGCCTCGTAGTGGCCCAGCAGGACATCGGCCTGGTGGCACTGGGAGGTGACCACCACCGGCACCCCGTCGGCGATCGTCGCGGCGATGACGTCGACCAGTCCGGGTTCGTCGCTGGGAGCGTTTCCCACCCCGAAGGCCCTCAGCACCACGGCCTCGGGACGCGGATCGATCATCGCGGCCAGCCGGTCGGCGGTGATTCCGGGCGCCAGGTCCAGCACCGCGATGTCGCAGCGCCGGTAGGGCCGGGGGCTGTCCCAGCCGCACCCGCGCGGACCGGGAGCGGTCCACTGCCAGGGCGCCCCGGTCCGCGCCAGCTCGGGGACGCTGGGCGAACCGAATCCCTGGAAGGCCCACGACGAGGTCTTGGTCACCCGGGTGCCGCGCAGCAGCTTGTGGCCGAAGAAGATCGCCACCCCGAAGGACTGCCCGGCCATCGCGGCACGCAGCGCCCCGGTGACATTCGGGGCGGCGTCGGTGCCCACCACCCCCAGCGGGTACTGGGCCCCGGTGAGCACCACAGGCTTGTCGAAGCCGGTGAGCGCGTAGGACAGTGCGGCGGCGGCGTAGGCCATCGTGTCGGTCCCGTGCAGGACGACGAAGGCGTCGGCGTCATCGTGCCGCGCCCACAGCTCGTCGACGATGTGCTGCCAGTCCTCGGAGGTCGCGTTGGCCGAGTCGATCAGGTGGTCGAAGGTGACCAGACCGACCCCCCGATCCAGCTCGGTGCCGCTGAGCAGTCTGTGCAGCCAACCCTCCAGGTCGGCCCCGGGGGCCAGCCCCTGAGGGGTGTCGACCATACCCAGGGTGCCACCGGTGTACAGGATCTCGACCCTCATGCGGCTCTCCTCCTCGGTTCTACTTCTGTGACGTCTGGGACGTGGTGTCGGCCGACTCGGCCGAGTCGGCGTCCAGGATGTTGTCGAGCAGGTCCCCCTTGATGCGGTTGCGCACCGCGAACCAGCCGATCACCAGCAGCACGACGACCCCCAGGAACATGTAGATGGTGGGACGCCCGACACCCGGGTCGAACCACATCGACACGATCACCACGACCAGGAAGACGATGGCCACGATATTGGTCACCGGCGCCCCGCGCAGCCGGAAGTCGGGACGCTCGACGTCTCCCCTCCTGGCGCGGCGGACGAAGATCACATGGGAGGCGAGGATCGAGATCCAGGTGCCGGCGATGCCGATACCGGCCAGGTTCATGACGATGTCGAAGGCGCCACTGGGGTAGATGTAGTTGATGAGCACGCCGATCAGGCCCAGCGAGGCGGTGATGGTGATGCCGCCGGCCGGCACCTGGTGCCTGTTCAGCTTGGAGGCCATCCGCGGGGCCTCCCCGGCCACCGCCATCGACCGCAGGGTGCGACCGGTGGCGTAGAGACCGGCATTGAGGGAGGACAGTGCCGCGGTGAGCACCACCACCTGCATGATGTCTCCGGCGTAGGGCACCCCGATCCGGGCGAAGAAGGTGACGAACGGGGACTCGTCCCCGGAGTACGCGGTCCACGGCAGCACCAGGGTCATGAGGATCACCGAGCCGACGTAGAACACGAAGATTCGCAGAATCATCGAGTTCACCGCCTTGGGCAGGATCTTCTTGGCCTCGGCGGCCTCTCCGGCGGCCACGCCGACCATCTCGGTGCCGCCGAAGGCGAAGATGACGCCGAGCGACAGGGTGAGCAGCGGGGCCACTCCCAGCGGGAAGAACCCGCCGTGCTGGGTGAGGTTGGCCAGTCCGGCATGGTCCTTGCCGACCGCGTGGCCGGTGACGATGGCCCAGATCGCGACCGCCATGAAGGCCACGATGGCCGTCACCTTGATCGCGGCGAACCAGAACTCCGCCTCGCCGAAGTACTTCACCGAGAACATGTTCAGGGTGAAGACCACCGCCAGGGCGATCATCGCCAGCACCCACTGGGGGACCGGCTGGAAGAAGGTCCAGAAGTGCAGGTAGAGCGCGACGGCCGTGATGTCGGCCATCACCGAGGTCGCCCAGTCGAGGAAGAACAGCCATCCGGTGATGTAGGCGCCCTTCTCCCCCATGAACTCACGGGCGTAGGAGACGAAGGCTCCCGAGGAGGGCCGGTGGATGGACAGCTCGCCCAGCGCTCGAACCATGATGAAGGCGAACAGTCCGCAGATCGCGTAGGCGATGGCCAGCGCCGGGCCGCCCTTCGCCAGCCGGCCGCCGGCACCCAGGAACAGCCCGGTGCCGATCGATCCGCCGATCGCGATCATTCTGATGTGTCGGGTCTTCAGACCCTTCTGGTAACCCTCGTCGGCCTTGTCAACGACCCGGGTGTCTGCGTCCGAACTCACCGGGTAAGTATGGACCCGGCGAGTCGGGCGTCCGTCCAACCGCTCAGACGTGGACGCTGAGGAATCGACGCACCGACGAGATGAATCCCAGTCCGTCGGTCCCACCGCTGGTGAGGTCCTCGACGGCGTGCTCGGGATGGGGCATCAGGCCCACCACATTGCCGGTCTCGTTGGTCACCCCGGCGATGTCGTGCTCGGACCCGTTGGGATTGCGCACGTACCGGAAGACCACCTGGTTGTTGGCCTCCAGGGCCGCCAGCTCATCGGTGGAGGCGACGTAGTTGCCCTCGCCGTGCTTGGCCGGGATCAGGATCCGCTGATCGGGCTTGAAGTCGCAGGTCCACACCGTGTCGATGCTCTCCACGACGAGTTCCTGGACCGAGCAGTGGAACCGCCGCTGCTCGTTGCGCATCAGGGTTCCGGGCAGCAGGTGAGCCTCGCACAGCACCTGGAAGCCGTTGCAGATTCCCAGCACGGGCAGGCCCCTGTCGGCCGCCTCGCGCACCGCGGTCATCACCGGCGACAGCGCCGCGAGGGCACCGGCCCTCAGGTAGTCGCCGTAGGAGAAGCCACCGGGCAGGATGACCCCGTCAACACTCTTGAGGTCGGCGGAGGCGTGCCACAGGTGCACCGGCTCGGCGCCGCCCAGGCACACCGCTCGGGCGGCGTCCTGGTCGTCGAGGGTTCCCGGGAAGGTGACCACACCGATCCGAGGGGCCATCTCAGCGCTCCACGTGAATGTCGTAGGACTCGATGACGGTGTTGGCCAGCATCGTCTCGGCGATCTCGCGGATCTCGTCGAGCCGGTCCTCGACCCCCTCGCCGGTGATCTCGAACCGCTTGCCCTGTCGGACCGTCAGGCCCTCGTGGGCCCGCCTCCCGAGGACGCCGGTGATGGCCTTGCCCTGCGGGTCGAGGATCTCGGGCTTGGGCATGACGTCCACCACAACACGTGCCATGGCGCCGATCCTATCGGTACCGGCCGACGTCTGGTCGTCGGTCCCGGGGCGGACCGTCCCGGCATCGGCGGACCCCAGCGGATCGCTCACTCCGGTGAGCATCGTCCATGCCTCGAGGTACCGGTCGCGGGTGGCGCTGACGATGTTGTCGGGCAGGGTCGGGGGTTCCTCGTCCGAGTGTCGGTCCCACCCCGATCCGAAGGTCAGCCAGTCGCGGACGAACTGCTTGTCGAAGGAGGGGTTGGACCCTCCCGGGGCCCACTGGGAGGCGTCCCAGAACCGCGAGGAGTCGGGGGTGAGCACCTCGTCGCCCAGCACGATGGTGCCGTCGGCACGGTGGCCGAACTCGACCTTGGTGTCGGCCAGGATGATGCCGCGGTCGCGGGCGATCTGCTCGGCGCGGGCGTAGATGGCCAGGGACAGTCGGCGCAGCTCCTCGGCGACCGGGGCCCCCACGATGGAGACCAGGGTGTCGAAGTCGATGTTCTCGTCGTGCTCGCCGTAGTCGGCCTTGGTGGCCGGGGTGAAGATCGGCTCGGGCAGTCGTGAGCCGTCCTGGAGCCCCTCGGGAAGGGCGATGCCGCAGACCTTGCCGCTCTGCTGGTACTCGGCCCAGCCCGATCCGGTGAGGTAGCCGCGCACCACGCACTCGACCGGGTACATCTGGAGCTCCTCGACCACCATCGCCCGGCCCTGCACGGCCTCGGGGACGTCGGTGGAGACGAGATGGTTGGCGACCACGTCGCGCAGCTGGTCGAACCACCACAGGGAGATGCCGGTGAGCACCTTCCCCTTGTCTGGGATGTCCGGGGACAGGATGTGGTCGTAGGCGCTGATCCGGTCGGTGGCGACCATCAGCAGTCGACCCGGCTGATCGGGCAGTCGGTACATGCGCCGAACCTTGCCCTCGCTGAGCAGTGGAAGCCCGAGATCATCGGTGGAGCTGGCCATGCAGGCATCATCTCACGCACTCCGCCCCCGTGCGCAGCACGTCCAGACGGCCCGTGCGCAGCACGTCCAGACGGCCCGTGCTCAGCGCGTCCCGATCACATCGTGATCACTGGAATCTATTGGTCGGACCAAAAGTGATAGCTTGTCTCTATCAGCAAGCGAGACAACCAAGAAGGTCACTGATGAGTCTGATCAACACGAAGATCCTTCCTTTCCAGGCGCACGCCTACCACCAAGGCGAGTTCGTCGACGTCTCCGATGCCGACGTGGCCGGCAAGTGGGCCATCTTCTTCTTCTACCCGGGCGACTTCACCTTCGTCTGCCCCACCGAGCTCGGCGACCTGGCCGACCACTACACCGAACTGCAGAAGATGGGCGTCGAGGTCTTCTCGGTCTCCACCGACTCGCACTTCGTCCACAAGGCATGGCACTCCGAGTCGGAGACCGTCGCCAAGGTCCAGTACGCGATGATCGGCGACCCGAGCCTCCAGCTCACCCGCAACTTCGACGTCGAGCGCCTGGGCGCCGGACAGGCCGACCGGGCCACCTTCCTGGTCGACCCGCAGGGAGTCATCCAGTTCTACGAGCTCACCGCCGAGGGAATCGGCCGCAACGCCGAGGAGCTGGTCCGCAAGGTCAAGGCGGCCCAGTACATCGCTGCCCATCCCGGTGAGGTCTGCCCCGCCAAGTGGGAGGAGGGCGATGACACCCTCGCCCCGTCCATCGACCTCGTCGGCATGATCTGATCCTCATCCCCGAACCATCGCGAGCCCCCGGCGGGGACCCGACCCGCCGGGGGCTCGCGATATCTCGTCACCCTTCTCGGACAGCTTTGCAAGGCCGCCCGTCACAGCCTCGAAGGAGAAACACCATGCTCGATCCCGCCCTCACCCAACAGCTCAAGACCTACCTGGCGATGACCACCGAACCGGTCGTCCTGGTGCCCTCCCCCGGCACCGACAAGAGGTCCGAGCAGATGATGGAGCTCCTCGGTGAGATCGAGGCCGCCGGCGAGCGGGTCACCGTCGCCGACCCAATCGCCGACGACCGCACCCCCTCCTTCGCCATCACCCGCCCCGGCACCGACATCTCGGTGCGCTTCGCGGGCCTGCCGATGGGCCACGAGTTCAACTCCCTGGTGCTGGCCCTGCTCCAGGTCGGAGGGGTTCCGGTCAAGGCCGACGCCGCCCTGCTGGACGCCGTCCGCGGCCTGTCCGGCCACCACGAGTTCACCACCTACATGTCGCTGACCTGCCAGAACTGCCCGACGGTGGTCCAGGCCCTCAACGCGATGAGCATCACCAACCCGAACATCCGGCACACCGCGGTGGAGGGCGGGGCCTTCGCCGCCGAGGTCAAGGCCAAGGGCATCCAGTCGGTGCCGGCCATCTACCTGGACGGTCAGGAGTGGGGTTCGGGCCGGATGACGATGGCCGACATCCTGGCCAAGCTGGACTCCGCGGCCGCCGAGCAGGCCGCCGAGGACCTCTCGCAGCGCGAGCCCTACGACGTCCTGGTGGTGGGTGCCGGCCCGGCCGGAGCCTCCGCCGCCGTGTACGCCGCCCGCAAGGGGATCCGCACCGCGATGGCCGGTGAGCGGATCGGCGGACAGGTGCTCGACACCGACGCCATCGAGAACCTCATCTCGGTGCCGCACACCACCGGCCCGAAGCTGGCCGCCTCGCTCAGCGCCCACATCAGCGACTACCAGATCGACGCCATCGAGCGTCAGCACGCCACCGAGCTCATCCCGGCCGGGGAGGACGGTCTGACCGGCGTCCGGTTCTCCGACGGGGTGCTGCGCGCCAAGGCCGTGGTGCTGGCCACCGGCGCCCGCTGGCGTCAGCTGGGGGTGCCCGGCGAGCAGGAGTACAAGACCAAGGGTGTCACCTACTGCCCGCACTGCGACGGCCCGCTGTTCAAGGGTCAGGACGTCGCGGTGGTCGGCGGCGGCAACTCCGGTATCGAGGCGGCCATCGACCTGGCCGGTGTCACCGGTCATGTCACCGTCCTCGAGTTCATGGACTCCCTCAAGGCCGACGCCGTGCTGCTGTCGACCCTGGAGTCGCTGCCCAATGTCGACGTCATCACCTCGGCCCAGTCGACCCAGGTGGTCGGCGACGGCTCGCACGTCACCGGTCTGGAGTACCGCGACCGCGGCACCGGCGAGCTGCACACCGTCCCGGTGCGCGGAATCTTCGTCCAGATCGGCCTGCTGCCCAACACCGAGTGGCTCGAGGATGCGGTCAACCTCACCAAGCGCGGCGAGATCGTCGTCAACACCCGCGGCGCCACCTCGGTGCCCGGTGTCTTCGCCGCCGGTGACTGCACCACCCAGCCCTTCAAGCAGATCATCATCTCGATGGGATCGGGTGCCACCGCGGCACTGGGCGCCTTCGATCACATCATCCGCTCCGCCGGAGCCGCCAAGACCTTGGCCAAGGCGTCCTGAGGGCGGTTGCAGGAGTCATGAATCTGCGGTGGGTGGAGTACCTGGTCGCACTGGCCGATGAGCGTCATTTCGGCCGGGCCGCGGCCAGGTGCGGGGTGAGCCAGCCGACCCTGTCGGCCCAGCTGCGCCGTTTCGAGGAGGAGCTCGGCGGGCCCCTGGTGGTGCGTGAACCGCGGGTCGAGCTCACAGAGCTGGGGCGCCGGGTGGTCGGTCCGGCCCGCCAGATGCTCTCCCTGGCCGAGGACATCTCCTGGGCGGGTCGTGACCAGGAGGGATCGGTCACCGGGACCGTGCGGGTCGGGATCTTCCCGACCCTGGCGGCCTACCTGCTGCCGCACCTGTTGGCCGGGTTGGACCATGATGCGCCGGGGGTGGACCTGTCGGTGGTCGAGGAGAAGTCGGCCACCCTGCTGGGGCTGCTGGACTCTGGTGAGATCGACGTCGCCCTGCTGGCCTCCGCGGTGCCCGCCAAGCTGAGTTCGGTGCCGGTCTTCCGCGAGGAGTTCCTGCTGGCCACCCCGGCCGATGACCCGCTGGGAACCGACCCGGGCCCGGTGGACCCGGCTGCTCTGCGCGGCACCGATCTGATCCTCATGTCGGAGGGTCACTGCCTGCGCGACCAGGTCCTCGAGGTGTGCGCGGACTCGGGTTCCGGTGTCCGCAAGGACATCCAACCCGGGTCGGTGGCGACCCTGTCCCAGCTGGTGGCGGCCGGTTCCGGGCGGACCCTGATGCCCCGGATGGCAGTGAGCCCCCCGATGGCCCCCGATCCCCGGATCGCACTGCGCGAGTTCACCGAGCCCCGGCCCCATCGCGACGTGGTGGTGTGCGGGCGGGCCGCCGTGCTGGAGCGGCGCGCCGTGCGGGCGCTGGTCGCGGTGCTGCGCGACCTGCCCGGCGGCCTGGTCGAACCCCTCGAGAGCCTCTGCTACAGCACCTGACCGGGCAGATACCGGGCCGCCTCGGGATGATCGGCGACAATCGCCTCCACCTGCCCCACCAGGGCGGCGACCTGGGAGCGGGCGGCCCCGGTCAGCTCGATCGGCGAGGTCACCAGGTCGGCCAGCTCGGAGGAACTCAGCGGGATCCGGTCGTCGGCGGCCAGCCGGTCGAACAGATCGTTGTGGGTGCTGCCGGTCTCTCGCATCTGGAGGGCCAGCGAGACGGCGTTCTCCTTGATCGCCTCGTGGGCATCCTCCCGGCCCACTCCGGCGCGCACGCACGCCATCAGCACCTTGGTGGTGGTGAGGAAGGGCAGGTAGCGCTGGAGCTCGGCCTCGATGACGGCGGGGAAGGCGCCGAAGTCGGTGAGAATGGTGAGGAAGGTCTCGAACATCCCGTCGACGGCGTAGAAGGCGTCCGGCAGCGCGACCCGGCGCACCACCGAGCAGGAGACGTCCCCCTCGTTCCACTGCACCCCGGCCAGCCCGGTGGTCATCGTGAGGTAGCCGCGCAGCACCATGAGGAAGCCGTTGACCCGCTCGCAGGAGCGCGCGTTCATCTTGTGCGGCATCGCCGAGGAGCCCACCTGGCCGGGCTTGAATCCCTCGGTGACCAGCTCGTTGCCGGCCATCAGGCGGATCGCGGTGGCCAGATCGGAGGGCCCGCAGGCCACCTGGACCAGAGCCGAGACTACCTCGAAGTCCAGCGAGCGCGGGTAGATCTGGCCGGTGGAGGTGAGCACGTGGTGGAAGCCGAGGTGCTCGACGATGGTGCGCTCCAGGGTGGCCAGCTTGGCGGCGTCGCCCCCGAGCAGGTCGAGCATGTCCTGAGCGGTGCCCATCGGCCCCTTGATGCCGCGGGCCGGGTAGCGCTCAATGAGCTCCTCGACGCGCCGGTAGGCCACCAGCATCTCGTCGATGATGGTGGCGAACCGCTTGCCGAGGGTGGTGACCTGGGCCGCGACGTTGTGGGAGCGGCCGGCGATCGGCTGGTCGGAGTACTGCGCGGCGAGCCGGGCCAGCTGGGACAGCGCGGCGACCATCCGGTCGCGAATGAGGGTGAGAGAGACCAGCACCTGGTGCTGCTCGATGTTCTCGGTGAGGTCCCGACTGGTCATCCCCTTGTGGATCTGCTCGTGGCCGGCCAGCGCGTTGAACTCCTCGATACGGGCCTTGACGTCGTGGCGGGTGATCCGCTCACGGGCCGCGATGGAGTCCAGATCGATGACGTCGACGACCCGCCGGTAGTCGGCGAGCACCTGCTCGGGATCCTCTCCCCCGAGCGGGACGCCCAGTGCGATCTGCTCGGCCAGCACCGCGATCCACAGCCGGCGCTCGGCCTTGATCTTGTTCTCCGGCGACCAGATCTCGCGCATCTGGACCGAGGCGTAACGGTTGGCGAGGACATTGGGCACACTCACGGACGCTCTCCTGACAGGGTTGAGGGACAGATTCGAGGGACGGCTGCCGACGGCGGCGGGAGCAGGGCTCGGCGGACGGCCGTCAGCCCTGGTTCCCGCCGTCCTCCGGGGACTCCCGGGAGTCCTTGGCGGAGGGACCGTTGGGCTCCGACATCGCGTTGAAGGCCTCCTCCTCGGCGGCGGTCAGGGCGATGTCGTCGCGGTGGAACCCTCCGGGCAGGTCGATCCGCGCGAGACGTGCGTAGGCGGCCTGGCGGGCCCCGGTCAGCGTCTCGCCGTGGCCCAGGGCGACCAGCACCCGGCCGCCGGCCGAGACCAGCCGGCCATCGGCGGCCAGTGCCGTCCCGGCATGGATGACGTCGGGGTCGGGGCCTCCGTCGGGGGCCTGGGCCCCGGTGATCGGTCCCCCGGTGGTCGGGGTGCCCGGGTATCCCTGAGAGGCCAGGACGACGCCGACGGCGAATCCGCGACGGAACTCCAGGCCGCCGAACCCCGACAGGTCTCCCCTGGCGGCGGCCCGCATCACCTGGGCCAGCGGGGAGGTCAGCAGGGACAGCAGCGGCTCGGTCTCCGGGTCGCCGAACCGGACGTTGAACTCGACCACCTTGGGACCCTCGGCGGTCAGTGCCAGGCCGACGTAGAGCAGCCCCTGGAAGGGCGTCCCGCGACGCCTCATCTCGGCCAGGGTCGGGCGGATCACCTCGCGGCCGACCTGCTCGACCAGGTCGTCGGGAGCCCATGGCAGCGGGGTGTAGGCGCCCATCCCACCGGTGTTGGGCCCGGTGCCGCCGTTGCCGACCCGTTTGAAGTCCTGGGCCGGTTGGAGGGGCAGTGCCAGCTGGCCGTCGCAGATCGCGAAGAGGCTCACCTCGGGCCCCTTGAGGAACTCCTCGACAACGACCCGGTGACCGGCGTCCAGGCAGTGCGCCGCATGGTCCAGCGCGGCCTGCTGGTCGCTGGTCACCACGACCCCCTTGCCGGCGGCCAGCCCGTCGTCCTTGACCACGTGCGGGGCGCCGAACCGGTCCAGGGCGGCGGCCACCTCGTCGAGGTTGACGCAGCTGACGGCGGTGGCGGTCGGCACCCCGGCGGCCGCCATCACCTCCTTGGCGAAGGCCTTGGATCCCTCCAGGCGTGCCGCCTCGAGGCCGGGGCCGAAGCAGTCGATGCCGGCCTGGCGCACGGCGTCCGCCACCCCGGCGACCAGCGGCACCTCCGGTCCGATGACGACCAGGTCCGCGCCGATCCGGCGGCTCAGCTCCACGACCGCCTCGGCATCGTTGATGTCGACCGGATGATTGGTGGCGAAGGACGCCGTCCCGGGATTGCCCGGGGCCACGTGCACCGCCGCAACCGCGGGATCGCGGGAGATGGCCAGGGCGATCGCGTGCTCGCGTCCACCCTGGCCGAGGACGAGGACAGTCATCTCGGTCACGGGTCAAGACTAGAGGACGGCGCTCCCGGCACCAGACCTGACGGGTCGGGCGGCCGGCGTCCCGGCTGATGTCCGGCAGCCCGGCAGCCGGCCCGGGTACCGTACGCTGCCCGGGTGCAGAGCTCCCTGAGCCACGTCGCGGCGGTCCTGGTGGCGGGCATGCTGTGGGGCACCACCGGAACCGTGGCCCACCACGCCCCGCCGGGATCCGACCCGATGCTGATCGGACTGTCGACCTTCGGGTTCGGCGGTCTGATCCTGATGTCGACCCGACCGCGTCGCACCCTCGCCCTGCTGCGCGAACGCCGGGCACTGCCGCTACTGGCGGTCGGTGCCGTCGGGGTGCTGGGGTACGCCTGCTTCTACTACTGGCCCCTGGACCTCATCGGGGTCGCGGCCGGGGACGCCCTGGCGCTGGCCTCGGGACCGGTGTGGGCCGGAGTCCTCGAGATGGTGGTGGACCGGCGTCCGCCCGGGTGGGTCTGGCTGGGTGTCGTCTCGGTTCCGGTGGCGGGGATCTGTCTGCTGGTGTCCTCGGGCGGCTCGGCGCCGGCCAGCCGGCCGGTGGCCGGTGCCGTTCTGGGTCTGGCAGCGGGATTCGGCTGGGCGCTCTACTCCTGGGCGGGGTCGCGACTGATCGTCGATCCTGGAGCTGGGGGAAATGGCACCGGCGGCCGCGACTCCGGCACCGTGATGGCGGCGATGTTCACGCTGGCCTCGGTGGTCCTGGTGCCCTGGTTCCTGCTGGCCGGGCCGGGGCCGTTGATCGGGGCGGGCGGGCTGCCCGTGCTGGCATACCTGGCGGTGGTGCCGATGGCGCTGGGGTACACGCTGTTCGGTTTCGGGCTGCGGCGCGTGCCGGCCTCGGCCGCCACCACCCTCGCCCTCACCGAGCCGCTGACGGCGACCCTGCTGGCGACCTCGATCCTGGGTGAGAAGCCCACCGGGACCGGCTGGATCGGTCTGTCCCTGGTCGGTGCCGGGATCGTGCTGAGCGCGATCTCCCAGGGCAGGTCGGTGGCCCGCCGCCGGTCCGCGTCGGGCCGGCGGCGGACCCGGGACCTCAGTCGATCAGGTCGTTGATCATCACCGACTGGTCGCGGTCCGCGCCCACCCCGATGCCCGAGATTCGGCAGCCGATGAGCTCCTCGAGGCGCTTGACGTAGGCCTGGCAGGTGGCCGGCAGGTCGCTGAAGTCCCGCACCCCGGTGATGTCCTCGGTCCAGCCGGGCAGGTACTCGTAGACCGGCTTGGCGTGGTGCAGCTGGGACTGGGTCATGGGCATCGTCTCGAACCGCTCGCCGTCGATCTCGTAGGCCACGCAGACCGGGATCTTGTCCCAGCCGGTGAGGACGTCGAGCTTGGTGAGGAAGATGTCGGTCATCGCGTTGACGACCACCGCCTGCTCGACGACCAGCGCGTCGAACCAGCCGCAGCGGCGCGGCCGCCCGGTGGTGACGCCGTACTCGCCGCCCTCGGTCCGCAGCCGCTCACCGGTCTCGTCGAGCAGCTCGGTGGGGAAGGGGCCCTCGCCGACACGGGTGGTGTAGGCCTTGGCGATGCCGATCACCCGGTCGATCCGGGAGGGGCCGACCCCCGATCCGGTGCAGGCTCCCGCCGCGATCGGGTTGGAGGAGGTGACGTAGGGGTAGGTGCCGAAGTCGACGTCCAGGTGGTGGGCCTGGGCCCCCTCGAAGAGGACCACCTTCTTCTCGTCGAGGGCCTTGTTGAGCAGCCGCGCGGTGTCGACGACGTGCGGACGGATCCGGTCGGCGTGGGCGAGCAGCATGTCGGAGACCTGCTCGGGGTCGATCTCGCGGTGGTTGTAGATCTTGACCAGCTGCTGGTTCTTGCGCTCCAGGGCCGCCTCGACCTTCTGGCGCAGGATCGACTCGTCGAAGAGATCCTGGATCCTGATCCCGATCCGGTTGATCTTGTCGGAGTAGGCCGGCCCGATTCCCCGGCCGGTGGTGCCGATCTTGCGCTTGCCGAGGAAGCGCTCGGTGACCCTGTCCATCACCTGGTGGTACGGGGTGATGATGTGGGCGTTGGCGCTGATCAGCGGGTGCGGGATCGTCACGCCGCGGGCGGCGAGCTCGTCGAGCTCCTGGTGCAGCACCTCGAGGTCGATGACGACGCCGTTGCCGATCACGGCGGTGGAGTTGGGGTTGAGAATGCCGGAGGGCAGCAGGTGCATGGTGAACTTGTCACCATTGACGACCACGGTGTGGCCCGCATTGTTGCCGCCGGAGTAGCGGACGCAGTAGTCCACCCTCTCGGAGAGCTGGTCGGTGGCCTTGCCCTTCCCCTCGTCCCCCCACTGGGATCCGACAACGACGATTCCAGGCATGTTCACTCGCTTCCTCGGCCGTCCAGAGCGGTGGAGGCCGATCCCTGCGGTCCGTGGCCGACGACCGGCCAACGGCACAACATGGGCATTGTAGGGGATCGTCCACCCCACATTCCCGCGATGGACGGCTGCGACCGCAGGCCCCCGGCGGCTCTGCCCGGTGCCGCGGAGCGGCTCCCCACAACCTCGGTTCAGATCTCCAGCAGAAGCAGCCGGGAGCCCTCCAGCGGCAGGCGATGGGCCAGCGGGCCGAAGTGCGGATCGGCCTCGTGGCCGTCGAACTGCAGCCTTCGGCAGCCGCGGTCTCGGGCGTCGGCCACCACCCGACCCACCGCTGCGGCCAGTGCCTGATCCCCGTCGGGCGCGTCCGGGGTAACGGTCTCGGCGCACACCGTCGGCGCCCCCTCGTCGTCGAAGACGAAGGCCACCGCGGCGGGCTGGCCGTCCACCAGCGCGATCGCGGTGTGGTCCAGGTCCAGCTCGGAGGCCTCCGAGCGAAGCACTTCGCGCGCCTTCTCGGAGTCGTCGACCGGTGACCAGTCCTGGTGGACCCACCGGTAGATCTGCGCCCACAGGTGCTCGGCCTCCCCGGGGGACAGGGTCGATACGGGCACGACGTCGCGATGGCCGCCGAGCATCGCGACAACCCGTCCGAACTGACGCCGGGGAAGCTCCAGCGGCGGGCAGATGGCGTAGGGGACGCCGCCGAGACTGCGGATGAATCCCTCGGCGTCCGATCCCTCGACTGTCTTGGTGGCCAGTGGACGGTCGGACCTCTCCTTGACCCTCTCGACCAGCCGGCTCCCGATCCGTCGTCCGCGGGACTCCGGAGCCACCTCGACGTCGATGAACCGGCGGGTGCGGTGAACGGCCGCCAGCCAGCTGACGGCGTATCCGACGACGCGGCCGCGCCAGGTGGCCACCATGACGTTGGCGCTCGGATCGTCGAGCCATCCGGCCAGGCTGCCGGGCTCCCCGAACTCGATCCCGGTGATGTCGTCGATCTTAAGATCCCGGAACCCCACGTGCTCGACCATGGCTCCTCCTGAGGCCTGTGGCACCGGCTCAGCCCTGAGCCGTGCTGCCGACCGTCTGTTCAGCGGCGGGCTGACCCCCATCATCCCGCGACTCGCGCGCCTTGTCAGAGGTATCGGCATTGTCGGAGCCGTCGGCAGTGTCCGGGGTATCAGCATGGTCGGGGGCATCGGCGGTGTCGGAGGTGTCTGCCACCACGAGTGTGGTGTGGAGAACCTCCCATGCGGACTCGCTGAACCGACGGAGGAACTCCACGCAGCGATGGGCCTCCTCGGTCTGGCCGATCCGGTCTGCGGCCACGGACCTCGCCCACACGCACCGGAGGAGACCCTGGTTGGTGAGGTGGCCCCAGGGGACCGTGCCCTCGTCCTGCCACCCCTCGGCCCGCAGTGCCGCCATGCCGTGGTGGCAACCGGTCAGCGCATACGCGTATCCGGCGATGTCGGCCTCCTCGGTGCCGGCCATCAGGGCGCCCTCGGCGAGCAGCGCCCAGCACAGCGCCGAGGTGGGGTAGTCCCGCACCACGGAGAGGAAGTCGTTGCGGCCGTGGTCTGCCAGTTCGGCGATCGCCGGATCCGGGGGAAGCCGCGTCGCCGGCTCCGTCTCGGCCGACAGACTCTGATGCGTCTGGTCTTCTGCCATGGTGCAACCCTAGGGCTCCGGCCCGCCCGCCGTCGTGCTGGCCCGCGGGCCCGACCTCTGGCCGGAGTCATCAAAACACCCCCCGGGGTATCATCATCCCGATTCCGGCCGGCCCCATTGATGACGAGGGCGCCCGGCCATCGCAGCTGACGAGGAGATCCGATGAAACTCGACCCCGAGGAACTCAAGCCCGTGATCACCCGGCTGCGCCGCGCCCAGGGCCAGATCGGCGGGGTGATCGCGATGATCGAGGACGGCCGGGAGTGCCGCGACATCGTCACCCAGCTCGCCGCGATCGGCAAGGCGGTGAACCGGGCCGGCTTCACCCTGGTGTCCACCGGTGTGCGCAGCTGCATCGCGAACGGCGGCGAGGGCTGCGAGGAGGACCTCGCCGGGCTGGAGAAACTCTTCCTGTCCCTGGCGTGAGCGCACCCAGTCTGCGACGAGCACCCGACGGCTACCGTCCCGCCGTCCCGTCGGCCCAGGTGGCGAAGCCGCCGTCCAGGCTGCGGGCCCGCCGTCCGTGCTGGGTGAGGATCCGGGCGGCGACGTAGCTGCGCAACCCGGCCGCGCAGTGGACGATGAGGTCGCCGTCAGGCAGGTCGCCGAGGCGCTCGCGCAGCTCGTCGAGAGGGATGAGCGTCGAACCGGGGATGGCCCCCTTCTCGTGCTCTGCGGGGGTTCTCACGTCGATCACACGGGCGCCGCCTGCCATCGCACTGGCCAGTTCGTGCCACTGGATGGTGTCGACCAGGCCGTCGGCGAGGTTCTGGTCGGCCCAGCCGAGGAAGTTCACCGGATCCTTGGCCGAGCCGAACTGCGGCGCGTAGCACAGCTCCAGATCGGCGAGCTGCGACGCCTTCAGCCCGCCTGCCATGGCCGTGGCGATGACGTCGATCCGTTTGTCCGCCCCCTGATCGGCGACCGCCTGGGCGCCGAGGATGCGGTCGGTCCCGGGGTCGACAAGGAGTTTGAGACGCATTCCGACGGCGCCGGGGTAGTAGCCGGCGTGGTGCACCGGATGGGTGTGGATGACGCGCACGGGCCGCCCGGCGGCCCGAAGCCGGGTCTCGCTCCAGCCGGTGACCGCGACCTGGAGCCCGAACACCCCGACGATGGCGCTACCGAGGGTCGGGCGCACGACCCCGGGGCGCCCGGAGATGACATCGGCGACCAGCCGTCCGTCACGGTTGGCGGTGTTGGCCAGGGGCACGAGAACGTCGTCGCCGGTGATGGCATCGATCTTGGCCACAGCGTCTCCTGCGGCGTGGATGTGCGGGTCGGAGGTCGCCCAGCGATCGTCGACCGCAATGGCACCGGATCCGGTGATCTCCAGGCCCGCCCCGGCAGCCAGACGCGACTCCGGCCGCACCCCGATGGCCGCGAGCACGAGGGCGCCGGGCAGCTTCTCGCCGGTATCGAGGGTGACGCCGTCGTCACCGATCTCGACCACCGTCGAGCGCAGCCTCAGGTCCACGCCGTTGGCGCGCAACCGGGAGTGGACGGGCTCGGCCATCTCGGGATCCAGGGGTGCGATGACATGGCCGGCGGCCTCGACCAGATGGACCGAGATGCCGCGGGCGACCAGATTCTCGGCCACCTCGACACCGATGAACCCGGCTCCGATGACGACGGCCTCCGCGGCGTCCTCTGCGGCGTCGATGATCTGGTCGAGGTCGGTGACGTCGCGCAGCGTCAGGGCATGCTCGATGCCGGGGATGGGCGGGCGGACGGGCGCGGCACCGGGGGTGAGGACGAGCTCGTCATATTCCAGGGACTCGACCGCCCCGTCAGGGTGTCGCAGCTCGACGGTGCGCTCGGCGGGGTGGATGGCCAGGGCCTCGGTGCGAACGCGCACATCGATACGGAATCTGGCGGCGAGGGACTCCGGAGTCTGGAGCAGCAGCGCCGAGCGATTCTCAATGACTCCACCCAGGTGATAGGGCAACCCGCAGTTGGCGAAGGAGACGTGCTCGCCGCGCTCGACGACGATGATCTCGGCGTCCTCCTGGAGACGGCGCAGACGGGTGGCGGCGGACATGCCGGCGGCGACTCCGCCGATGATGACGATCCTCATGACGAGAAATGATACCCCCCGGGGTATATGCTGTCCATCGTCAACGGCTCCCCGGAACGGGAGTACGAGAGCCACTGAGCACCAGGGCCACGAGCACGAGGAGCGACATCATGTGTAGAGCAGTCACCTGCAAGGTCTGCGGAAAGACCACCTGGGCCGGATGCGGCCAACACATCGATCAGGTGAAGGCGGGCGTTCCCGCTTCGCAGTGGTGCGGCGGGAAGCACACCGAGGCCGAGATCCGGGCGGCGCGCAGGGCCCGGCCCTCAAACCCCTTCGCGCGACTCTTCGGGCGCTGATCCCGGGATCGAGGTCGCTGGGGGTGCGGACAGAGTCTGACCAATTGCGGTGCGAGTTCACACGACAGACCACCACAGTTGATCGACTGAACTCATGCTGGATCACGCGGACCGGCCCTCTGGATGATGAGCGTCTACTCGTCGACGAAATCAGTGATCCACCTGCGGATCTCGGCCAGCGTCGCCGGATCGACCCGGCCCGCACGGCCGACCACGTGCTCCCGCGAGATGGTGCGCAGCTGCTCATTCATGGCCCATGACCGGCATTGCAGGGCATCGGGCCGCAGCGGGATGTGATTCGACCATCCGCGGTCCACGGATGTGACCGGCACCACGATCACGAGCGTGTCGGCGATCAGGAGATGTCCGCGCGAGGAGACGACCACCGCGGGGCGCCGTCCGCTCTGCTCCCGCCCGACGACCGGATCGAGGAAGACCCAGACGATGTCACCGGGGCTGAGGTCAGGCATCCTGGGCCGACTCCCACCAGGCAGTCTCCTGCCGGTATGAGGCGAGATCCTTGGCCGGCGTCGCGTCGATCTCGGCCCTCAGCCGCTCGAACCGCTTCTGCTTGTCGGCCAGTGAGGCGAGATACCGGAGATGCTCACCCAAGGTGCGGTGCTCCGCGGCGGCCTGCTCCTTGAGCAGGTCGCGAACCTCGGGACTGACCTTGATCGTGGTGAGTGTCATACCACGAGGATACCCGCGGTCATACCCCCCGTGAGCCGGCCCGGCTCGTCGCGGCCCGACGGTCGAGAGCCACAGCAGCCCCACCGTGATGGGATGCAGCCCAGCTTCGCGGATCGTGGCGTACACATCAACCCCCAGAGAGCGCGAGCACAGAACTGAGGAAGTTATTCATCAGTGGCTACCAGCCGATTCTGCAGAGTTCAGGGGCTCTTCACGAACGAGGGTGTAGCGCGGGTCTGAATCCGCCGGCTTCGAGCAGCGACCGAGCGATGTAGTGGCTGAGGTTGCGGAAGCCGAGGGCTGTGCCGCGGAGGTGTTCGAGTCGGCCGTTGAATCTCCTATGTCTGTCAAGCAGAGCTTGGGGTGCAGTTGGCTGCGGCCGTGTTGAGTTTTCGGT
>NZ_AUDD01000019.1 GCF_000425285.1 Acidipropionibacterium jensenii DSM 20535
AGCCCGACGATCCGGTGCTCGGTGCTCCGCGACAACCGGTTGGGGCTGTGAGCCGGCCGGGAGGAGTGATCGATCAGCGGCTGGCCGGCACGATAGCGATCGGCCCAGCGTTTCGCGGTGGCCGGACTCACCTGGAAGCGCTCAGCAGCCCGTCTCAGGGGCCAGCCGTCGTCGACGATGCAGGCGGCCAGCCGGAGCCTTCCAGCGGGGGTCAGGGGTGCGTTAGCGTGGGTCACAGAGGCCTCCGGTTCCTGGATGCGTGTGTGGTAACCCACATCCTGCCGGAGGCCTCCCCCCTCAGCTCAACTGTTCACAACGTCCCGGGGAAGTACACCTAGGCCAGCACGAGCTCCCTGGGCCCACCAAGCCGCACCGGGCCTCACCAAGCCGCACCGGGCCGGGAAGACAGGGAGGACCGGGCTGGAAAGCCCGGTCCTCCCTCACATGCCGCTCGCAGAGCCGTTACAGGTTGGCCTGACGATCGGCGACGACCGCGGTCAGCGCCCCGAACAGCGGGTGGTCGGAGCCAAGGCCGGTGACCTGGGTGACGAACTCACCGGGCTCGAGATCTGCCAGCAGCTTCTGCAGCTCGACGCTCTGCGGATCCTCGGGCACATCGAACTGGAGAGCCTTCCCGACCGCCTCGACGAGGGCGTCGACCGGCAGGCCGGCCTCCGCCAGTGCCGCCGCGGGTCCGATGAACCGCTCGGGGCCCGACAGCTTGCGCAGCGGCTGACGTCCCACCCGCTCGACGGTGTCGGGCAGGGCGGGCTCGGCGAACCGGTTCAGGATCTTCTCCCGGTAGCGCGCCAGGTCATCGGGATCGAGCCCGTGGCGCCGGCTGAGAAGGGTCGACGTCTCGGCCTGGACCCGCTTGACGAGGTCGGCCACGGCCGGGTCCGCGAGGGACTCGGCGATGCTGTGGTGACCCGCCGCGAAACCTGCGTAGGCGGCCGTCGCGTGGCCGGTGTTGACGGTGAAGAGCTTGCGCTCGATGTAGGGGGCCAGCGAGGGGACGAAGGTGGCACCGGGCAGATCCGGGACCTCGTCACCGAACGGAGGCTGCTCCACGGCCCACTCGAAGAACGGCTCGACGGCCACATCCAGACCCGCATTGGGATCCTGGGCCGGGACGATGCGGTCCACGGCGGTGTTGGCGAACACCGCGCGACTCGCGATGGTCTGCCAGTCCCCGGCCGCCTTCTTCATCTCGCCGACCAGCACATCGGTGGCATTGATGGCGTTCTCGCAGGCCATCACCGCCAACGGTGCCGCCGACGGATCGCGGGACTCGATGCCGCGGTTGATGACCGGAGCCACGAACCGCAGGATCGTCGGGCCGACGGCGGTCGTCACGACGTCGGCCGTGGCGATCTCGTGGACCAGGTCGTCCTCGTGCTCGGCGCTGTTGATCCCCCGGTAGCCGGTGACCGTGTGGTCGTGGCCGGACTCTCCCACCTCGTGCACGCGGTAGCTCGGCTGCGCGTTGAGGGCGTCGATGAGAGCCGCGCTGACGTCTGCGAAGACGACCTCGTAGCCCGCCTCGTGCTCCAGCAGACCGATGAATCCGCGCCCGATGTTTCCGGCTCCGAAGTGAACTGCCTTCTTGCTCATTCTGCATTCACTCCCTCGAGGATGTGGTAGATCCCGTCGGCATCAGGGGCGTCCAGCAGCTTCTGCGCCTCGTCCTCGTCGGAGAAGATGATCGCGATCTTCGACAGGATGGTGAGGTGCTCGTTGTTGACCCCCGCGATGCCAGCGACGATCCGGACCGGATTGCCGTCTCCCCAGTCGATCGGGTTGGCGTAGCGCACCAGGGAGATCGCCGAGTGCGCGATCTTCTCCTTGGCCTCATTGGTGCCGTGCGGAATCGCGAGGTGGTTGCCCATGAAGGTGGACACCGTGTGCTCACGCTCCACCATGGCATCGACGTACTCCTCGGACACGGCGCCCGCCCTGACGAGCAGGCCGCCGGCCTCACGGATGGCGTCCTCCTTCGTCGACGCGGTTCCGGACGCAATGATGAGGTCGCGCGAAAGGATCTCACTCATGGGACTCAGCCTCCTGGGCTTCCTTGATCTCCGTCACGACGGTCTCGTAGACGGGGCTGTTCATGAAATTGTCCACCGACAGATGCTTTGCACTGGGCGCCTTCTGCCTGGCCCGGTCTGTGAGCTCGCGCTGGGTGATGACCAGGTCGACGTCATCGGAGAGGCTCGCCACCGCAAGGTTCGTGACCGTGACGCCCTCGACACCAGCCTTCTTGAGCCTACTGCGCAGCACGCTGGCACCCATCGCACTCGAGCCCATGCCGGCGTCGCACGCGAAGATGATCTTGTGCACCGAGGCCATCGAGGGCTCTGCGGTTGCGACGGGACCGGCGGCCGCGGCGGCCGGGGAACCGGTCTGCGCGTCCTCGGACTTCTGGTCTCCCAGGTTGCCCAGGACGGCGATGCTGCCGCCCTTGTTGGCCTCGGTCTGGGCGATGGCGGCGCTGAGGTCGCCCGTCTTGCCCGCGCCGAGGTCACGACGGCGGGAGGCCCGCAGGATGACCGACGCCACGATGAAGGACACGGCTGCGGCCAGCACGACCGAGAGGATGACGCCGATGAAGCTGCCGCGCGGCGTCTGGGCGATGACGGCGATGATGCTGCCGGGGGCGGCAGGCGCCCTCAGGCCACTGCCGAACACCGCGTTGGTCGCGATGCCGGTGGCGCCACCGAGGATGGCCGCCAGGATGAGGGTCGGCTTCATGAGCACGTAGGGGAAGTACACCTCGTGAATGCCACCGATGAACTGAATCACCGCTGCACCGGGGGCCGACGCCTTCGCGGCGCCGATTCCGAAGAAGGTGTAGGCCATCAGGATGCCGAGGCCGGGGCCGGGGTTCGACTCGACGAGGAAGAGCAGGGACTTGCCCGCCTCGATGGTCTGCTGGGTGGCCAGCGGGACGAGGACGCCGTTACCGATGGCGTTGTTGAGGAACAGCACCTTGGCGGGCTCGACGATGACCGCCAGGACGGGAAGCAGCTGGTGGCTGGCGAGCCATGCCGCACCAGATCCCAACCACGAGCTCACCTGGGTCACCAGCGGCGCGACACCGAAGAATGCCGCCACCGACAGCCCGGCGGACACGATTCCGGCCGAGAACATGTTGACCAGCATTTCGAAGCCGGGCTTGATCTTGCCGTCCCAGATGCTGTCGATCTTCTTCATGATCCAGGCGGCCAGCGGACCGACGACCATGGCGCCCATGAACATCGGGATGGTGCTGCCGACGATGACGCCGACGGTCGCGATGCTGCCGACCACACCGCCCCGCTCGCCGTAGACGATACGGCCGGCGGAGTTCGCGATGAGCAGCGGGAGCAGATAGGTGATCATGGGCTGGACGAGACCGACGTACTGCGTGAAGGTCGCGCCGTTGGCGGCCTTGGCCAGCGTCGTCGCCGCGCCCTGCCAGCCGATCAGGTCGGCATTGCCGAATCCACCGAGGATCCCGTTCGGGGCCCATCCGGTGGCGATGAACAGGGCGGTGATGAGGCCCCAGGCGACGAAGGCCGGCAGGTTCGGCATGACCATGCCGGACAGGAAGGTGCCGAACTTCTGGGCGCCGACCTGGGCTCTCTTCAGGCCGGACTGGGCCGGCGGACTGACTTCTGTTGTCATCATTGACTCGATTCCTGTGAGTGACGGTGTTCCTGATGGGAGTCGGCGGCAGCTATCAACGGCAGAACCTCGTGGCCGTCACCGCCGTGCATGGTGGACTCGGGCAGTACCGCGACCGTCGCGCCATGGCGGGCCGCGGCGTCCCGGATCTCATCCAGATGGGCCGACAGGTGAGTGGCGACCAGGACGACGTCGGCATCGACGACGCGATCCTCGAGCTCGGTCAGGGCGCACGGAGTCACGACCACCGCCAGGCCCGCCTCGCCTGCGGCGTGGCGCACCCGGTGTGCGACGAACGCACTGGAGGCGCCCAGACCGCACACGATCACGATCCGGCGCGCACCATTCGTCGAAACCTTTGCCATCGATTCCCTCCTGATGACATATTGGCCTGCGACAAGAGGTCACGACCAACACGTCTCTTTCCGCACCCGAGGAAGATCCGCTGCGTGGCCCATGGCACTATTGGAATGGCGACGGGCCAAGGAAGGTCCCACGAGATGGGCATCCGCCGAAGGTCGGCAACGACGGGGGCGCGGTCGTGAACCAGGAACGGGAACAGCAACTGGTCGAGCGTCTCGGTCGTGCCGAGGCATGGACGACCAGCAGCTCTCTGGCCGATGCCCTGGGAGTCACCAGGCGTTCCATCAGGAACTATGTGGCGTCGATCAATCGGCACTCCCGCAACCACGAGATCATCGAGTCGAGCCCGCGCGGCTACCGGCTCAACGCCGCCGCCTACGCGGTCTACCGCGAGTCCTTGTCCGCCGGTGAGGCGGCGACCCCCCGTCAGCGGCTCTACGACCTGGTGCGCACGCTCGTCGACAGCGACGACGGGGTCGATCTCTACGAGCTCGCGGGCGAGCTCGCCGTGAGTGACTCCACCGTCGAGTCCGATCTGGGCCGCGTCCGCCGCATCCTGCCCGAGGGCCTGGGGCTGTCGCGGTCCGGCAGCATCGTCGCCCTGGCGGGCGGGGAACGGGCCAAGCGCCGACTGCTGAGCCGGATGTTCCACGACGAGACCGAGCACGGCGTCGTGGGACTGGAGGCCATTCAGCGGGAGTTCGTGCCCGATCACCTCTCCGAGTTCAAGACGGATCTGGTCTCCGCGTTGCGCGAGGCCGGCTACTACGTGAACGACTTCGGCATCGACAGCGCCCTGCTGCACATCGCGATCGCGGTCGACCGCACCAGGAAGGCTCCCGTCGCCGAGGAGGCCGAGGCCGTCCCGGATGACCCGGTGGCCAGGATCATCGCCGGGCTCACGGCGCAGCACTTCGACGTCGCCCTCAGCGGCGACGACCTCGAGTACCTGCCCTCCCTGCTCGCCGTGCACGCCATCACCCCCCTGCTCAATGACGCCGGGCGCTCCTACCTCGACCCGAAGATCGTGGCGGTCGTCCGCTCGGTCATCGAGGACGTCGGGCGGGAGTACCTCATCGACCTGTCGGATGACGAGTTCATCAACCGGTTCGCGCTGCACGTGCGCAGTCTGCTGCGTCGGGCCAGTCAGCGCGCCTACTCCCGCAACCCGCTGGCCGGCTCCATCAAGACCTCCTACCCGATGACCTACGAGCTGAGCGTGTACGTGGCCCGAGGCCTGCAGAAGCGGCTCGGCGTGACCTTCAACGACGACGAGATCGCCTACATCGCACTGCACATCGGCGCCTACCTGTCGGAGCGCGCCCAGGCCGAGGAGCGGGTCACCTGCACGATCGTCTGCCCGACCTACTACGACCTGCAGACCACACTGCGAGACCGGGTGCAGGTGATGCTCGGGGACGTCCTCGACGTGAAGATGCTCATCGCCAGAACCGATGTGGACTGGGACCGTCTGGGCACCGACCTCGTCCTGACGACCATCGAGCCGCCGGTGCCCTCGCCCTCGGCCCTGGTGATCAAACCCTTCTTCTCGCCGGCCGACGCGGACCGGGTGCGCGGCGCCCTCCCCCGGATCCGGACGACGCGACGCCGCCGGGCCATCAAGGAGAACCTGCTGGCCTACTTCGACGAGTCGCTGTTCGTCCGGGACGCGCCGCTGACGGGCGCCGACGACACGATCCGGATGCTCGGGGACCGCATGGTGGCGGCCGGTGCCATCACCTCGCAGTACGTCGCGGGCGCCCTGGAGCGCGAACGGCTGTCCTCGACGGTGTTCGCCGACGGGCTGGCCGTCCCGCACGCCCTCGAGATGTCGGCCCGGCGGACCGTGATCGCGGTTGCCATCAACGGGTCCAGCATCCCGTGGGGCGGCAAGAGGGTGAATGTGGCTGCCTTCGTGGCCTTCAGCTCGGACTCCCGGTCCGACTTCCAGACCTTCTTCGACCAGTTCATCGCGGTGTTCTCAGACGGTTCGAACCTGCGGCGGATCGTGGAGCAGGCCACCTCGTTCCAGGCCTTCATCGCCGAGCTCACCGCGATCCTCGACTCCTGAGTCCGAGGGCGCTGCGCCGGGGCCGCACACAGCGACGTCGGCCGGCCCCAGGCAGTCCCGGGGCCGGCCGACGTCGAAGCGGGCCGATCAGTCCTCCGCGAGGGTGACCTCCAGGCCCCCCATGACCTGGGCGGCCAGGTTGTACAGGAAGCTGAACAGGGTGGCCAGAGCGGTGAACAGCACCGCGTCGATCGCACCGATGATCGCCGTCAGACCCAGCACCCGACCGGTGTTGAGGTAGTCGGACAGCTGGAACTGCTCCTGGGAGGTGGGCGAGGCGATGAGGTCGTTGACGGCCTTGTTCATCGAGTCGAAGGCACCGGAGGCGCCGATCACGCCCCACACCACCCACACCGCGATGAAGAAGATGATCGCTCCGGCGACGCCGAACAGCAGCGAGGTCTTCATCACCGACCACGGGTCGATCCGGGAGATCCTCAGCCGTGCCTTGCGGGTCCTGCGCAGTCCCGCGGCGGCGGTCCGGCCGGCAGGGGCCTGGACCGGACTGCTCGGGGCCGACTGGACGCCGGCGGCCGAGGCCCCGGAGACCGCGGCCTGATTCTGTCCAACCGAGCTCTGTGCGGCCGGGCCCTGCGCGCCCTGGTTCTGGGCCGGCGGAACCGGTCCGGACTGGTTCGAGGGGCCCGGTCCGAAGCTCTCCCGGGCGTCCTTGGCGGTCCAGTGCGTCGCGTCGAGGTCGTTCCCACCCGGGTCTTTTCGGGGGTTCACCCGCGTCCTGAAGTCACTCACCGTCGTCCTCTCCAGTTGCGACGCCGTCCTGGTCGGTGCCCACGCTACCGTGATCCTGCTCGGAGTCGGGCACCGTGCCATCGGCGGGCGTGGTGTCGGTCTCCTCATCGTCCTCGCGCTCCGGGTTGAGCGCGATGAGGGAGACGGCGTCCTTGCCCTTGACGGAGACGAACTTCACACCCATCGTCGAGCGGCCCTTGACGGGAATCTCGGCCACCTGGGAACGGGTGACCTGTCCGGAGTTCTTGATCGCCATGACCTCGTCGGCCTCGCTGACCACCAGCCCGCCGACCAGCGAACCGCGGTCCTCCGACAGCGCCATCGCCTTGATGCCCAGGCCGCCGCGGCCCTGGCGCCGGTACTCCGAGACGGCCGTCCTCTTGGCGAACCCGCCGTCGGTGACGGTCACCACGAAGCGGTCGTCCTCGGGCATGTCGGCGGAGATGATCGACATCGACAGCAGCTCGTCGTCGCCGCGGAACTTCATCCCGGTGACTCCCGAGGTGGCCCGCCCCATCGGCCTCAACTGGTCGTCGGAGGCGGCGAACCGGATCGCCTGGCCCTTGCGGGAGATGAGCAGGACGTCGTCATCGGGTCCGCACAGCTCGGCGCCGATCAGCTCGTCGTCCTCGGTGCGGAAGTTGATCGCGATGACGCCGGCCGACCGCGGGGAGTCGTAGGCGGACAGGACGGTCTTCTTCACCAGTCCGCGCCGGGTGGCCAGCAGCAGGTAGGGCCGGTCGTCGTAGCCGCGCAGCGTCATCACCTGGGTGATGTGCTCCTCCGGCAGGAAGCTCAGCAGACCTGCGACGTGGCCGCCGCGGGCGTCCCGGCCGGCCTCGGGCAGCTGCCACACCTTGGTCCGGTAGACCCGGCCCATGTTGGTGAAGAACAGCAGCCACTGGTGGTTGGTGGTGGCGAACAGCTGGGCCACCTCGTCGTCGGCCTTGAGGGCAGCCCCCTTGACCCCCTTGCCGCCGCGCTTCTGGACCCGGTACAGGTCGGTGCGGGTGCGCTTGGCGTAGCCGCCGCGGGTGATGGTGACGACGACGTCCTCGTCGGGGATGAAGTCCTCCTCGGAGAAGTCCCCGTCGGCGGCGATGATCCGGGTGCGCCGGTCGTCGCCGTACTTGTCGACGATCTCGGCGAGCTCGGTGGAGACGATCTCGCGCTGGCGGGCCTCGTGGGCGAGGATGTCCTTGAAGTCGGCGATCTGACGCTCCAGATCGGCCAGCCGGTCGATGATCTTCTGGCGCTCCAGGGCGGCCAGTCGACGCAGCTGCATGTCGAGAATGGCGCGCGCCTGCACCTCGTCGATGTCGAGCAGCTGCTGCAGTCCGGCCGAGGCCGTCTCGGTGTTGGGGGAGCGCCGGATGAGGGCGATCACCTCGTCCAGCATGTCGAGAGCCTTGACCAGGGCGCGCTGGATGTGGGCGTCCTTCTCGGCCTGGGAGAGCCGGTAGGCGGTCCGGCGCCGGATCACCTCGAGCTGGTGGGTGATCCAGTAGCTGATGAACTGGTCGAGTCGCAGGGTCCGGGGGACGTTGTCGACCAGGGCCAGCATGTTGCAGCCGAAGGTGTCCTGCAGAGCGGTATGCTTGTACAGGTTGTTCATCACCACCCGCGGCTGGGCGTCGCGCTTGAGGATGATGACCAGCCGCTGGCCGGTACGGGCCGAGGAGTCGTCGCGGATGTTGGCGATCCCGTTGATCCGCCCGGAGTTCACCAGGTCGGCAATCTTCTGGGCCAGGTTATCCGGGTTGCACATGTAGGGCAACTGGGTGACCACCAGGCACTGGTGGCCGGCCTTGTCCTCCTCCATGTCGATGACCGCGCGCATGGTCACCGAGCCGCGCCCGGTGCGGTAGGCGTCCTCGATCCCCTGGCGGCCGACGATGAGCGCCCCGCCGGGGAAGTCGGGCCCCTTGATGCGGGCCATCGCGGCCTCCAGCAGCTCCTGCTGGCTCGCCTCGGGATGGGCCAGGGACCACTGGACGGCCTCGTTGACCTCGCGCAGGTTGTGGGTCGGGATGTTGGTGGCCATTCCGACCGCGATGCCGCTCGAGCCGTTGACCAGCAGGTTCGGGAACCGGGCCGGCAGGACGATCGGCTCGGTCTCCTTGTTGTCGTAGTTCGGCTGGAAGTCGACGGTGTCCTGGTCGATGTCGCGGACCATCTCCATCGCCAGCGGCGCCATCTTGCACTCGGTGTACCGCATCGCCGCGGCCCCGTCGTTGCCCTGGGAGCCGAAGTTGCCCTGCCCCTGGACCAGCTTGTAGCGCATCGCCCAGGGCTGGGCCAGCCGCACCAGGGTGTCGTAGATCGCCGAGTCGCCGTGCGGGTGGTACTTGCCCATCACGTCCCCGACGACGCGGGAGCACTTGTTCCAGCCGCGGTCGGGTCGGTAGCCGGAGTCGTACATGGCGTAGATGACGCGGCGGTGGACGGGCTTGAGGCCGTCGCGGACGTCGGGCAGGGCGCGCCCGACGATGACGCTCATCGCATAGTCGAGGTAGGCGTTCTGGATCTCGTCGCGGATCTCGACGGGCTGGACGCCGGTGTGGCGTCCGGTCACCAGGCCCTGGGTGTCGGCCTGGTTCTGCTCATCGGGACCGGTCTCGTCGTCAGCCATGGAATTCCTTGTCAGTGATCATGCATGAAGTTGTTGATAAAGGGCCGGCGACCCCTGCCCCCTGCCGCGGGCCCCCTCCGGAGGGGGCGGGCGGCCTCGCGAGGGGCGTCCTCCTCAGATGTCGAGGAACCGGACGTCCTTGGCGTTGCGCTGGATGAAGTGGCGGCGCTGCTCGACGTCCTCTCCCATCAGGATGGAGAACATCTGGTCGGCCATCGAGGCGTCCTCCAGAGTCACCTGGAGCAGCAGCCTCTTCTCGGGGTCCATGGTGGTGTCCCACAGGTCCTCGGCATCCATCTCGCCCAGGCCCTTGTACCGCTGGATCGGGTTGACCTGGGGCAGCTTCTTGCCGTGCGCGATGCCGTCGTCGCGCAGCGCGTCGCGCTCCTCGTCGGAGTAGGCCAGCTCATGGGCGGAGTTGGTCCAGCGCAGCCTGAACAGCGGCGGCTGGGCCAGGTAGACGTGGCCGGCGTCGATGATCGGGCGCATGAACCGGAACAGCAGGGTCAGCAGCAGGGTCCGGATGTGGGCCCCGTCGACGTCGGCATCGGCCATCAGGATGATCTTGTGGTAGCGCAGCTTGTCGAGGTCGAACTCCTCGTGGACGCCGGTGCCCAGGGCGTTGATGATGCTCTCGATGGTCTCCGAGCTCAGCGCCCGGTCCAGTCGGGCCTTCTCGACGTTGAGGATCTTGCCGCGCAGCGGCAGGATCGCCTGGATCATCGGGTCGCGGCCCTGGGAGGCCGAGCCACCGGCGGAGTCGCCCTCCACGATGAAGATCTCGCACTCCTCGGGATCGGTGGAGGAGCAGTCCTTGAGCTTGCCGGGCAGCGAGGTCGAGCCGAGCAGGCCCTTGCGGTTGCGGGCCATGTCGCGGGCCTTGCGGGCCGCCACCCGGGCCTGGGCGGCCGCCTGGGACTTGCGAACGATGTTCTTGCCCTCGTTCGGGTTCTCCTCGAACCAGTCCGACAGCCTCTCGTTGAGCACCTTCTGGACGAAGGAGCGGGCCTCGGTGTTGCCCAGCTTGGTCTTGGTCTGGCCCTCGAACTGGGGCTCGGTGAGCTTGATCGACAGGACGGCGGTCAGGCCCTCGCGGATGTCGTCTCCGGAGACCCGGTCCTCGCGCTTCTTGATCAGGCCCCAGGTCTCGCCCCACTTGTTGACGGTGCCGGTCAGCGCCGCCCGGAAGCCCTCCTCGTGGGTGCCTCCCTCGATCGTGTTGATGGTGTTGGCGAAGGTGTGGACGCTGGTCGCGTAGGAGGTGTTCCACTGCATCGCGATCTCCAGGCCCATCCCCTCGTCGGGGCGGTGCTCCTCCAGGGAGATCACGGTGGGGTTGATGACGTCCTTGGGGCCGGTGAGGAAGCGGACGTAGTCCTGCAGGCCCCGCTTGTAGCAGAACTCGTCGTGCAGCGGCTCGCCGTCCTCGCCGACCCGGCCCTCGCGGCGGTCGGTCAGCGAGATCGACAGGCCCTTGTTGAGGAAGGCGTACTCGCGGAACCGGGTGGCCAGCGTCTCGTAGTCGAAGACCGTGGTGTCGAAGATGTCGGCACTGGGCTGGAAGGTCGTCGTGGTGCCGGTCTCGTCGGTCTCCTCGAGCATCTCCAGTGGGGCGTCGGGCTCGCCGAGGGTGAAGGCCTGGCGCCAGCGGTGGCCGTCGCGGCGGACCTCGACGATGTAGTGGCTCGACAGCGCGTTGACCACCGAGGAGCCGACGCCGTGCAGGCCGCCGGAGACCTTGTAGCCGCCGTTGCCGAACTTGCCGCCGGCGTGCAGCACGGTGAGCACCAGGGTGACGGTGGGGATGTGCTCGACGGGGTGCTCCTTGACCGGGATGCCGCGGCCGTCGTCGACCACCCGGCACCAGCCGCCGTCGAGCAGTTCGATGGAGATCTTGTCGCAGTATCCGGCCAGTGCCTCGTCGACGGAGTTGTCGGCGATCTCGTAGACCAGGTGGTGCAGGCCGCGCTCGCCGGTCGACCCGATGTACATGCCGGGGCGCTTGCGGACCGCCTCCAGGCCCTCGAGGACCTGGATCTGCTCGGCGTCGTAGGCGCCGTCGACCATCGTGGGGGTGATGTCGTCGGGTGTGGTGTCGGCCTGTGCGCCGTCAGCGGTGGGGGTGTCGTCCACCAGGAGTTCACTCATCTCTGGGTCGGACGACGGTTCGGGCTTCGGCGACTGGCTCACGGGCAACGCGCTCCTGTGTGATCGGGATGATCGGAGAGAGGATCTCTCGGCGTCGGGAGATCCGCGCGAGCGGTTTCCCTGACATCGGCCCCACTCTACTCCTCCTCACCCCCGAAATCCCCTCGGCCCCGCCGCTCAGCGCGGCCCTTCGCGGGGTGGGCCCCACTTCAGGACGCCGTGAGTGCCGCTGAGAGTCGCGCGACCCCCGGTCTGGACTCCCGGGCCGACTCCGGGGGTCCAGACCGCGACACCGGGGATCGCGGGAGAGCCGGCCCGCGGTGAGGGGTCACCGGTCCGGTGCTCCTCCATCACCGGGTCTCCATTCACCGGATCGCTGGTACCGGCTCGCTGGTGTGGCGCTCACCCGGTGATGGGTCGGATCCCGACCCGTCGCACCGCCGGGTACAGGGCCGAGGTGACCGGCAGACCGGCCAGCCGGCCGGCACCGTCCAGGGCGGTCCCGGGGTGCTCGACGATCCGCACCCCGGGAACGGTGCGGGTCAGGTGCTCGTCGAAGGCCTGGCGCACCACCTCGGAGCCGAAGACCTTGCCCACCCGGGCCACCGACGGGGTCCCGACCGCGCGGGTGACAGCTGGGGCCGGGGTCCGGGTTGCGCTCTGCTCGGTGAGCCCGACCACCCGCAGGGCGGCCAGCACCGAGTCCGCCAGGGTGTGCCCGGCGTCCCGGCAGATGCCGGCGGCCACCGGGTCCTCGGCGGCCAGCTCGGCGGTGATCCTGGCGTAGCGGGCCACCCGGCTCACCTTCCCGGGGTCGGCCTGGACCTGGAGGTAGAGGGTCGACAGGTCGGGGAACTCGCTGGTCACCCGCTCGGTGAGGGCGGTCCGGGGGCCGCGTCCGTCGTAGGCCCTCAGGACCGCATCGATGGCGGCCCGGCCGATCCAGAACCCGGACCCGGCGTCTCCGAAGAGGTATCCCCATCCGTCCACCCGGGCGACCCGGTGCTCGCCGACGCCCAGGGTGACCACCCCGGTGCCCGAGGCCACCACCGCGCCCAGGCTGACGTCGCTGGCCCCGCCCTCGGCGTTCTGGGCCAGGGCTCCGAGGTAGCTCGTCACCGAGTCGTGGGCGAGGATCACCTCGCTCACCCGGTCGCTGTCGACCAGGCGGCCCACCTCGGCCGGCTCGGCGTCGTCGGACCATCCCGAGGAGCCCACCGCCACGGTGAGGTTCTCGGTGCCCTCCGGCAGGTCGCCTGCGGCCCGGCCGATGAGTTCGGCCAGCTGGGGTTCCAGCGCGCTCTGGGTGAACACCGGGCCGTACTCGGTCTCCGAGACCGTTCTCCCGGCACTCATCAGGCGCGCCCGCGAACCGCTCTGCCCGCAGTCGATGGCCAGTAGCTCACTCATCGTCGTTCACCTCTCCGTGTCCGATCCCGGCCCTCGTGTCGACGTCTCGTGTCGACGGCCGCATCCATTCTTCCGCCATCGCACGCCCGAGATGAGCATTCCTGGGATCTGGGAGCGGGATCTGCACGACTGGCGGTGCGGTGCGGCCATACTCGGTCCCATGTCATCCGGCGATCTCCCTCATGTCACCGTTCTGGACAGCGGCTGGACCCTCAGCCATCTGGGCGGGGCTCCGGCCCCGTTCCCCATCGAGGAGATCGACGCCCGGGTTCCCGGGTGCGTGCACACCGACCTGCTCGAGGCCGGGCTCATCGCCGATCCCTTCCACGGCACCAATGAGCACCTCACCGACTGGATCGGGCTGTCCGATGTCCGCTACCGGTGCCGCTTCGCGACCCCTGCGGGAACCCCTCCTCGGACGCCGTCCGAACCATTCGAGCCGACCTCCGAGTCATCCGAGGCGTACGAGACGGCCGGGCCCTCCGAACGTGTCACGCTGCGGTTCGAGGGGGTCGACACGGTGGCCGACATCGTCCTCAACGGCACCCTGCTGGGCCGGGTCGCCGACATGCACCGCAGCTACGACTTCGACGTCACCGACCTGCTGCGTCCCGGCCTCCCGCAGGACGCCGGTGGCAGCCCTGCCGAGACCGGGGCCCCTGACTGCAATGTGCTGGACGTCGTCATCCATGCCCCGGTGACCGCGGCCCGGGAGGCGGCCCGGCGGATCGGCGACCGGCCCCAGACCGGTAACGCCCATCCCTTCAACGCGATCCGCAAGATGGCCTGCAACTTCGGCTGGGACTGGGGTCCCGACCTGGCCACCTCCGGGCTGTTCCGGCCGGTGCAGTTGATCCGCTGGCGCACCGCACGGCTGCGGGACCCGCTCAGCGTGGTGGCGGCTGTGGCACCCGGGGCCGGCGGTCAGGTCGGGACCGTCCGCGTCCAGCCGTTCGTCGACCTCGACCCGGCAGCCACCCTGGCAACGGCCGACCTGACTGTCGACGTCTGCCTCACCGACCCCCAGGGCCGGACCCTCGCCACCGCCCGCCACCGGCTGACCGGGGCCGACGACGTCACCCTCCAGGCCCCAGACCCCCGGCTGTGGTGGCCGGTCGGGGAGGGTGACCAGCCGCTCTACCGGGTCGACGTCTCCCTCATCTCTCCGGACGGCAGGGTGCTCGACCGGCGCAGCCGCCGGGTCGGCTTCCGCAGCGTCGAACTGATCACCCGGCCCGACGAGCACGGCACCAGCTTCACCGTCCGCGTCAACGGCCGCGACCTGTTCCTGCGCGGGGCCAACTGGATCCCCGACGACGTCTTCGTCTCCCGGATCGGCCACCAGAACTACCGGCGCGGCATCGCCGACGCCCTGGACGCCCACATGAACGTGCTGCGCATCTGGGGAGGCGGGCTGTTCGCCGACGAGTGGATGCTCGAGCGCTGCGACGAGGTCGGCCTGATGATCTGGCAGGACTTCCCGTTCGCCTGCGCCGCCTACGCCGAGGAGCCCGAGCTGTCCCGCCAGGTCGAGGCCGAGGCGGTCGAGAACGTCATCCGGATGTCCGTCCACCCCAGCCTCATCCTGTGGAACGGGTCCAACGAGACCATCGAGGGGTACGTCCACTGGGGCTGGCAGGACCATCTGGCCCCCGACCAGAGCTGGGGGCTGGACTACTACACGCGGCTGCTGCCCGAGATCGTGGCCCACTGGGACGGCACCCGTCCCTACACCCCGACCTCTCCCTTCAACCCGGTCGACCTGATGGACCCGCGGAATCCCGATCATGGATCGGTGCACTCCTGGCAGGTGTGGAACCAGCTGGATCAGACCCACTACCGCGACTCCGTGCCGCGGTTCTGCGCCGAGTTCGGCTTCCAGGGGCCGGCCGAGCGGGCCACCCTCGCCGAGTACCTGGACGACGACCCGCTCACTGCCAGCAGTCCGGGGATGGTCCTCCACGAGAAGGCCGCCGACGGGCTGCGGAAACTCGAGGACGGCTACGCCCCTCATCTGCCCCGACCGGTCGACTTCGAGGACTGGCACTTCACCACCTCGCTCAACCAGGCCCGGGCGATCGAGTGCGGGATCTCCTGGTTCCGATCATGGTGGCCGCGCTGCGCCGGATCGATCATCTGGCAGCTCAACGACTGCTGGCCGGTGAGCTCGTGGGCGGCGGTCGACTCCCGAGGACGCCGCAAACTGCTCTGGTACGCGCTGCGCGACCTCTACGACGACCACTTCCTCACCATCCAGCCGCGCACGACTGACGGCCTGGGCGGTGTGCCCACGGTGGTCGCCAGCAATCTGGCCGGATCTGCCTGGGAGCAGACGCTCAGCGTCCAACGGTGCGATCTGGGCGGGCGGGTGCTGGACTCACTGACCACCCCGGTGGTGGTCGGACCGCGCGACAATCTGACGATCGCCCTGCCTCAGAGCCTCATCACCCCCGCCGACCCGAGCCGCGAGCTGATCGTCGCGCAGCTGGGCGACCGGCGAGCCCTGTGGTGGTTCGTCAGGGACATCGATCTGGCCCTGGAACCCGCAGATCTGGACATCATCCCTGGTGAGGCCATGATCACCGTGACGGCGCACAACCTCGTCAAGGATCTGTGCCTGCTGTGCGGTCCGGGCGACCCGGTGCTCACCTCCGGGCGACGACGTCTCACCCTGCTGCCCGGGCAGACCGCGGTCCTGCACCTCGATTCGGCGCGACCGGGTGATTCGACACGGCCGGCAGGGCCGCGGCTGCGCAGCGTCAACGACCTGTTGGAGGCCGCCCGCCGCAGGCGCTGAAGCAGCGTTCCCGTGCCTCCCCGGTGCCTGCCGGGTGCGTCGCCACAGTGTTGAGTCGGTCGAGTCGGCTGAGTCGGTTGACTCGGCGGCGACTCAGATGCCGGGGCCGGCGAGGAAGGCCAGCGTGTCGGGGGCCGCGCAGATGGCGACCTTCTCCCCGGCGGCCAGCCACGCCGATCCGCCCGCGGTCACGGTGAGGCTCTGGTTCCCGGCGCTGCAGTCCAGGGATCCCTCGATGACCAGCAGGATCCGGCCCCGTTCGGTGTCGGGCAGCTCCACCGGTTCGGACGGGGTGAGCCGCCACAGCCGGAACTCGGGGTAGGGGGTCTGGTACAGGGCGATGCCCGGGGCGCACGGCTGCGCCAGGGAGGGCACCACCGGATGCGGTTCCAGATCGGCGATCGTGAGCAGGGCGTCGATGTCGACGTGCTTGGCCGTCAGGCCGCCGCGCATCACATTGTCGGAGTTCGCCATGATCTCGATGCCGGTGCCCTGGAGGTAGGCGTGAATGGTGCCGGCCGGCTGGTGGATCTGCTCGCCCGGGCTGAGCCGGACACGGTTCATCAGCAGGGCGGCCAGGATGGACGGATCCCCCGGGTGGTCTGTGGCCAGGTCGACGGCGGTCCTGGCGAACTCCCCGGCGGGCCCGACGCCGTCTGCCCGGTAGCTGCGGGCGGCGTCGAGGAGCTGTGTGAGAGCGGCCCGGACCCGGTCCGATCCGGTGAGGCAGTCGCGGATCACGGCGGCCAGGCCGGTGGCCGGGTCGGACTGCCTCAGCGGCTCCAGGACCTGGTCGACCAGTGGCATCGGACCGAGGGCCGCCACCAGGGCCAGCGACTCGGCGGGGTCGCGGAATCCCGAGAGGGCGTCGAAGTCGGTGAGGGCGACGATCATCTCCGGCTTGGGCCAGTCGTCGCGGAACAGTCTCTCGGGGACGTCCAGGGGGATCCCGGCGGCATTCTCGGCGGCGAAACCGGCCTGGGCCTGGGCCCGGGAGGGGTGGGCCTGAAGGCTCAACGAGTGGGCTGCCGACAGGATCTTGACCAGGTAGGGGAGTCGCTCGCCGAAGGTGGCGCGCGAGACGTCACCGATCTCCTCGCCGTGCCGGGCCAGGTACTCGTCCAGGACGTCCCCCGAGCCGACCTCACCGGACTGCGGGTCGTCCAGGGCCGAGGGGGCCGAGGCGTGTGCGCCGAGCCAGTACTCCGCCCACGGGGCGCCGTCGGGGGGAGTGCCGAGGATCCGTGGAATGTCGTCGGTCGAACCCCACGCATAGTGCTGGACCCGTCCGGTCAGCGACCGCATTCCACCCCTCCTTGTCGACCGGTCCGTCCCGGTCCCAGACAGAGTCAACCACGAGTGCGCACCGGCTACACAGAAACGGCGATCTCACCGGTCGGGTCGGGGGCCGTCAGCCGTAGGTGTCGCGGGGACCCCGACCGGGCACGCTGCGGATCCCGTGCTTCCAGCTGGGTGCGGCGGGTCCCTCCACGACCACCCGGGTGACCGTTCCCTCCCCCAGCTGATGGTTGAGCTCGGCAACCAGATTCGCAGCGATCGATCGCAGCGAGGTGGCCCACACCGTCGACTCCGCCTGGACTGTGAGCACGCTGTCCCGGTAGCCGATCGGATGGGAGTGATGGGCGTTGACCGGCCCCACGAGATCGCTCCAGCGTTCCAGAACGACCCTCAGGCTGATCTGCCGGGACCATCCGCGGTCGGCGATGAGACGATCCATCGCCGTCCCGAGGGAGACCGGGTCGCGACCGTCGGGTCCCGATCCCGACCAGGGGGAGGAGCGACGACGACGCCGCTTGCGGGTGCGTCGGATGCCCATCGGCGGGGGCAGGATGACGTCGTGGTCGGCCCCTGACCGGGGGGTTCCGGCCGGATCGCCCCTGGCCGACAGGGCGATGATCCGAGCCAGGTCGACACCCTCGTCGTCGTGGTCGGCCAGGGCCTCCAGGTCGAACTCGTCGGGAGCCTGGTCGGGGTCTCCGGTGCTATCGGGGCCCCCGGACCGGTGCTCGCTGTGACTCTCGACGCGGCCCCCGCTGTGACGAGGTGCGCTGGTGGACTGTGGATCCTCGGGCGTGGTCGGGTCAGTCATCCTGCCTCCTCCCGTCATCGTCGCTGTGCTGTCCATCCGGGTCGAGCTCGGCACCACTGGTGGTCGTGCTGCTGGGCTCGCTGCTGCTGGACTGGTCGCTGTGGGTCCCATTGTCGTCGGACCCACTGACAGTCTGGGACATCTGCTGGTCGGCGGGGTGCACCTCTCCTCCCCCGACGTGGAACCGCGCCCCGGCCAGCTGGGCCGGCACGTCCTGGGCGACCGCCGCGGTCACCAGAACCTGGTCGGCGTCAATGACGGCGGCGGCCAGCCGGTCGCGACGGGTGGCGTCGAGCTCGGAGAAGACGTCGTCGAGCACCAGCACCGGCTCGATGCCGTCGGCGCGCAGCAGCTGGAAGGAGGCCAGGCGCAGCGCCAGGGCGAGGGACCAGGACTCGCCGTGGGAGGCGTACCCCTTGGCGGGCAGGTCGCCGATGGACAGGATGACGTCGTCGCGGTGGGGTCCGACCAGGGTGACCCCGCGCACCAACTCGTCCGGACGGCGTCTTGCCAGGGCGTCGAGGAACTCCTCGACCAGCAGGGTGCGGTCGACCGGAGCACCGGGGTCCTGCCCGGCGACCGGGGGCTGCCACAGCCGGGAGAGGTCGAGGCTGGCCCGGTAGTCGGCGCTGGCCAGGTCGTTGACCGGCGCGATCTCGCGGTAGGCGGCCGAGGCCAGCGGCATCACCGCGGTGAGGGTGTCCAGCCTGGCCGACAGCAGTTCGGCGCCGATGGTGGCCAGCTGGTCGTCCCAGATGTCGAGGGTGGCGCCGATCTCGGACCCGGCGGAGGCGCCTCGTCCCGACACCGACTTCAGCAGCGCGTTGCGCTGGCGCAGCACCCGCTCGTAGTCGGCCTTCACCCCGGCCATCCGGGGCCAGCGGGTGATCACCAGGCTGTCCAGGAACTCGCGGCGGTCCGAGGGGTCCCCGCGCACGATGGCCAGGTCGCTGGGGGAGAAGACCACCGTCCTCAGTACCCCGAGCAGGTCACGGGTGCGGGGCAGGTTCGCCCGGTTGATGCGGGCCCGGTTGGCCCGGTGGGCGTTGATCTCGATCTCCAGCAGCAGGGACCGGTCGTCGCCGTGACCGGCCCTCACCCGGCCGCGCACCACCGCCTGGTCGCAGCCCATCCGGACCAGCGGCAGATCCTGGCGGACCCGGTGGGAGGAGAGCCGGGAGAGATACTCCACGGCCTCGACGAGGTTGGTCTTGCCCTGGCCGTTGGAGCCGACGAAGGTCGTGACGCCGGGTGCCATGGGCACGTCGGCGCGGACATAGGACCGGAAGTCGGTGAGGGACAGATGCTCGACAAACATCGGGACGATCCTAGAAGACGACGATCCCGGTGAGCCACGGGAGACCGACGGCCCGGGTGGTCGTGGCCCATGATCACCGGGTGCCGGACCGGCAGGCCCGGGTCCGTGAGAGGTCGGGACCGGGTGGTCTGACTGGTCAGGCCCGGGACAGCCAGGACCTGCCGCAGTGGACGATCGATCCGACCGGCAGATGAGGGTCGTCCCCGGAGCGCACCGCGTCGACGATCTCGGCAGGCTCGGCGGGACCGTCCCCCTGGAGGCTCCAGTCCTCCTCGGTGGCCACGATGAGGAAGCGCGGCACCGGGCGGTCCGAGTCGTCGCGACTCACCGGTCCGATGACGACCACCAGGCTTCCGGTGACCGTGGCGACGAGCAGCGCGTCGAGCTCTGCCAGCAGGGCGTCCGAGCCCGTGTCGCAGGCGTCGCAGGCGCACCCGGGAAGGAGTCCGAAGTCGACCGGGTCGTCGGCGATGCCCAGTGCGACGCAGGTGATGCCGCCGTCCTCCAGGACGGTGGTGCGCAGCGGGAGAGTGCCCTCCCGCGCACTTGTCCACAGGCTGGTGGTGGCTGTGGACAACTTCTCCTCCGGCGGGAGATCTCCCGCCGATGGTGTGTCCCCGGGCTCCGCGACGTCGACTCCCCAGGCCTCAGCGAGACACCTCCGCCACGCCTCCAGGCGCAGCCTCAGAGCTCGGAAACGGCCGGGATCTGTGACCCGTCCGTACTCCTCCTCCATGACTCGGCGACCCTCGTGCGGATCGGGCCAGGAAGGAGCGTCGAGCCGGCTGAATTCGGCATCGACGGAGGCCATGGCCTCGTCGATGATGCTCATGTCCGAAGTCTGGCATGGGGTCCGGGGGCCACTGTCGTCACCCCGTCTCAACAGCTCCGGTCCCCCAGTGGTAAAAGACCCGGCGCCCCACCACCTGAACCACCCACTACCCAGCCCGCCTTCTAACCCACCTCACGCGTCCACCCCCACCCCACGCGTCCACCCCCACCCCACGCGTCCACCCCCACCCCACGATGCTCGCGAAGTTCGACGATGCTCGCGCTATAGCGCGAGCATCGTCGAACTTCGCGAGCATCGTGGACATTTCCGGGCCGGGACACTGCCGGGCCGGGACATGTCGAACCCCGGCATTTCAGACCTGGGCACTCCAGACGACCCCGGACATGGCGACGGACCCCCGGTTGTGACCGGGGGTCCGCACACGACGGGGGGACTGAGTCCCTCAGGTCAGTTGGGCAGCCTCATGAGCATGATCACGTGGCGGTAGTCGACCTCCGGCTCCCCCTCCAGGGAGTCCAGGCCCATCACCAGACAGGGCTTGCCCGGGGCGGTGAAGGAGAAGTCGACGAAGGGGGTGTCCAGAGCCCCCAGCGCATCGGTGAGATAGTGCGGGTTGAACCCGGCGGCCAGGATCGACGGATCCCCGTCGACATGGTCGGTGACCAAGGCCTGGATGGCCTCGGAGGCCTGGGCCTGGTCGCCGGTGGCCGCCGACAGGGCGATGTCGTCCTCGTTGATCTCCATCCGCAGCGAGGTGTTGCGCTCGGCGACCAGGGAGACGCGACGCACCGCAGCCATCAGCTCGTCGGTGCGCACCCGCACCGACCGGGTGGCCTTGATGTCCATCAGGTGCCGGACCTTCGGGAACTCGCCGTCCAGCAGTCGGGTGGTCATCCGGCGGCTGCCCGCGGTGCCATGACCCTCGAAGCCGACCAGCCCGTCGCCGGTGGCTCCCGAGGACAGGTTCACCGTCACGCTGTCGCCGGCTGTCATCGACCGGGCGGTCTCGTTGAGCACCTTGGCCGGGACCAGGGCGGTGGCCTCCAGATCGGTGGCGGCGGGCTGCCAGGTGATCTCCTTGAGGGCCATCCGGTACCGGTCGGTCGCCAGCAGGGACAGGGTGTCGCCGTCGATCTCGACGCGCACCCCGGTGAAGACGGGCAGCAGTTCGTCGCGTCCGGCGGCCACCACGACCTGGGCGACGGCCTTGGCGAAGACGTCGGCGGCCACCGTTCCGGTGGTTCCCGGCATCTCGGGCAGGGCCGGGTACTCCTCGACAGGCAGCCCCTGGAGGGTGAACCGGGCGGACCCGCAGACCAGCTCCATCCGGGAGGCGTCGGCGGTGATCTCGACCGGCTTGTCGGGGAGGGACTTGGCGATGTCGGCGAGCAGCTTGCCGGAGACCAGCGCCTGACCCGGCTCGTCGACCTGGGCGGTGAGGGTGATATGACCGGTGGTCTCGTTGTCGGAACCCGACATCGTCACGGTGTCGCCCTCGGCGCGCACCATCAGTCCGGCCAGGATCGGCACGGCCGGCCGGTTCGGCAGGGTACGGGCAACCCAGGAGACTGCATCGGCCATGACGTCGCGTTCCAGCCGGATCTTCACGTGGATCGCCTCTTCTGGTTGTGGAACAAGTTCATCTCGCAGCACACGACTGCGCGCGCATCGATCATATCCAGCCCACCACCCCTCACGCGCCGACAGCAGCCGCGACCTGGAAGGCCCGGTTGAAGGTTGAGGTCCCGCCACTCGGTCCCACTCGGTCCCGCCACTCGGTCCCACTCGGTCCCGCCACTCGGTCCCACTCGGTCCCGCCACTCGGTCCCACTCGGTCCCGCCACTGGGTCGCACTGTCCCGCCACTGGGTCGCACTGTCCCGCTACTCTGCCCCACTACTCGGTGGCGATGGCGGTGAGCACGTTGATCCGGGTCGCCCTCCTCGCCGGCCACACCGCCGCCAGCACCCCGACCGCCGCGGCCGCCACCAGGAAGACCAGCAGCTGGAGCCAGGGGATCGACAGCACGGTGATCCCGTCGTCGACCAGCAGACGCTGCAGGACGGCGCCGAAGATCACTCCCAGGATCAGGCCCACCACCGCTCCGAACAGGGCGATGAGCACGGACTCCAGGGTGATCATCCGCCGCACGTCGCGGCGCTTCATGGCGATCGCGCGCAGCAGTCCGATCTCCCGGGTGCGCTCGATGATGGACAGCCCCAGGGTGTTGACGATGCCCAGGATGGCGATCACCACGCTCAGTCCGAGCAGGGCGTAGATGAACACCAGGATCTGATTGATCTGGGCCATCTGCTGGCCGGCGTACTCGTTGATGTCCATCACCGAGACCAGCGGCATGTCGGCGGTGGCCCGCTCCAGTGCGGCACGGACGGCGTCCCGGTTGGCGCCCGGGGCGATGTTCACCGAGACGAAGGTGTCCTGGCGTCCCAGCCCGACCCGGGTGAGGGTCTGCTTGTCGGTCCAGATGCCGGCGCCGGCCTGACCCTCTCCCGAGCTGAAGACGCCGACCACGGTGAAGGTGACCTTCTTCTGCTTGGAGGCGTTGTAGCCGGCGAAGGTCGACCCGACGCGCATGCTGCGCATGGAGGCGGCGTCCTCGGAGATGATGACCTCCCCGGGGGCGCGGAACATCCTGCCCTGGACGATCTTCTGCGGGAACATCGTGTCCAGGTCGGAAGGCTTCATCCCGGCCACCGAGAAGTAGAGCAGCCGGTCGCCGCTGCCGCCGGGCAGGCGCTGCAGCTTCCCGTCCGGGCCGAGCAGCTGGAAGCCCGCGGTGGTCATGGTGTGCACGGACTCGACGCCGGGGACCTTCGCCGCGCTGGTGGCCACCTGGGTCGGGAAGTCGTCGAATCCCTGGCTGCCGATGAGGTAGTCCCCGCGCAGCCCCTGATGCACCTGGTCGGAGATCGAGGCCTTCGCCGAGGCACCGAAGACGGTCATCAGGGTGACCAGGGTGAGGCCGATCATCAGGGCCGAGGCGGTCGCGGCGGTGCGGCGCGGCTGACGGATGGAGTTGAGTTCGGCGATCCGCCCCACCTCGCCGAAGCCCGCGCGGTAGGCGCGCCCGACCAGCCAGACGACGGGCCGGCCGAGCAGCGGGGTCGCGATCGTCACCCCGATGGTGACCAGTCCCATCCCGATCCCGGCCCAGGCGGCGTCGTGTCCGGGATGGCCGAACAGGCCCATCAGGATTCCGATCGTCCCGACGCCGGCCATCGACAGTCCGACGGCGGTGCGGGCGCCCAGCCCCTGGGGGTTCTCGGTGCGCGACCCGGTCATCGCCTCCACCGGGGGGACCCGGGTGGCGCGCTGGGCGGGCAGCAGGGCGGCGACCAGGGTGACGGTCATCCCCACCACGACCGAGATGGCCACCGCTCTGGCCGGCACCGACAGGTGGGAGACCCCCAGGTCGTAGCCGGCCATCGCCATGAAGGTCTTGATGGCGTAGGCGACGCCGATCCCGGCGACCACTCCCAGCGCGGAGCCCACCAGTCCCACCACCGCGGCCTCCACCAGGACCGAGTTGCGCAGCTGCTTGCGGCTGGCGCCGATCGCCCGGTACAGGGCCAGCTCGCTGGACCGCTGGGCGATGAGGATCGAGAAGGTGTTGAGGATCAGGAAGGCGGCCACCACCAGGGAGATCCCGGCGAAGATCAGCAGGAAGGTGTTGACGTACTTCAGCGCCTCGTTGATCTGGGAGGTGACCTCGGCGGCCAGTGTGGCGCCGTTGGTGGCCCGAATATTGGAGGGCAGGAAGGCGTTGATGGCGGCGGCGACGGCGTCCCGGTCGGCGCCCGGCTCGGTCTGGACCCGCACCCCGGTCCAGGCGTCGCGGCCGGTGGTGAGCAGGGCCTGGGCGCGCGCCGGGGTGAAGAAGATGTAGGAGGCTCCGGCGGTGCCTCCCGACTCCCAGCCGGCGGTGCCGACGACGGTGACGCGCACGGTCCCCCTCTCGGGGGTGATGACGCGCATCGTGTCGCCGATCCGGTAGCCGGACTTCTCCAGGGTGGCGGGATCGACGACGATCTGGTCGTCGGCCCTCGGGGCGTGCCCGGACTTCAGGACGACGCCGGGCTGTCCGCCGTAGACCGGCAGGGTGGTCCAGCTCATCCCGAGCTGGGGCGGTCCGAAGGCGGTGAGGGCCTTGCCGTCGGACCCGATGGCGTAGACCCCGGGGGTGCTCACCACCCCGACCGCCTTCGCGACGCCGGGGACCTCGCCGATCTTGGCGACCAGGTCGGAGCTGATGAGCGGGGCCTCGGCGCCCGCGGAGACGACGGCGACATCGGTGCGCGGGGACACCTCGACGTCGCTCGTGGTGCCCTTGACGATGGCATCGAAGGATCCCTGGAGCATCGCGGTGAAGATGAAGGAGCCGGCCACGAAGGCGACTCCCAGAACCACCGCGAGGGTGGACATGAGCAGCCGCACCTTCCGCGCCCACAGCGACTTCCAGGTGGTCTTCCACACGGTTCTGCTCCTTCCTGCGTCCGGTTGATCAGTTGGTCAGTTCGGCGACGCCGGAGACTCCCGAACCGGACGTCGGCGCGACGGGGCGGGCGGCCACCGGCCGGCGCGGGCGACGGGCGGGACGCGGTGCGGCCGGTGTCCGCTCGTCGAGACGGGCCATGGTGTCCAGGACGTGCTCCCGGGTGGGGTCGGCGAGGTCGTCGACGATCCGGCCGTCGGCCAGGAACAGGGCCCGGTCGGCGAAGGAGGCGGCGACCGGGTCGTGGCTGACCATCACGATGGTCTGGCCCATCGTCTCGACGCTGGATCGCAGGAAGTCCAGGACCTCGCCCGAGGAGGTTGAGTCCAGGTTGCCGGTGGGTTCGTCGGCGAAGATGATCTCGGGCTGGGAGACCAGGGCGCGAGCGCAGGCGACGCGCTGCTGCTGACCCCCCGACAGCTCGGAGGGCTTGTGGCTGAGGCGGTTGGCCAGTCCGACCGTCTCGATGACCTCGTCCCACCAGTGGGGGTCGGGTCTGCGACCGGCGATGGCCAGCGGGAGCAGGATGTTCTCCTTGGCGGTCAGTGTCGGCACCAGGTTGAAGGACTGGAAGATGAATCCGATGCGATCGCGGCGGAGCTCGGTGAGGCCGTTGTCCGAGAGGGTGGCGACGTCGGTCTCCCCGATGAAGGCCTGTCCGGAGGTGGGCCGGTCCAGTGCGGCCATGCAGTGCATCAGGGTCGACTTGCCCGAACCGGAGGGTCCCATCACGGCGGTGAAGTGTCCCTGCTCGAAGCCCACGTCGACACTGTCGAGGGCAACCACCAGGGTGTCGCCGCGACCGTAGGTCTTGGTGAGCGCGGCCGCGCGTGCAGCGGGTGCCGTCATCTGTCCTCCTGGAACTGGTGTCGGGTGCGCGGACCGCGGTGCGCCGGTCCGGTGTCCCAGTGTGCTCTTGTCCACAGCCTGCATCGACCCAGGACCCGTGAAGGGTTGTCCACACGGTGCACCGCACTTACTTTGAAGACCTTTGGATGTATGTCCTTTCGCCGTAGTCATCACCACTGTGGAACCTGTGGAAAACTCGAGTATCCCCTAGTCAGAATGGGATTGAGGGTGTGCAGTGGGATGGGGATCGAGGTGGATCCCGAGGGCCTTGCTGTGGACCTTTTCGGCTGTGAACAGGCGTCCCCCGGTTGTCCACCGGTTATCCACAGGCCCCTGGGGACAACCCCCACCCACCGAGTCTGGACCGGGATCACGACGACGAGAACGGCGGTCGTCCCCGGTTCTGGGGACGACTGGACCCGACTGTGCAGAGGATGGGCGGCAGCCGACGACGGCGTGTCGCGAAGGGATGACGCTGGTACGGGAACGGGAGAAGGGACCAGGGCGTCCTGCACGGTCGGCACGAGTCTGGTTCCCGGAGTGCCTCGGGGACAGATCAGTTCTGCTTGATGCGGTTGGTGAGCTCGGAGACCTGGTTGAAGATCTGGCGCTTCTCACCCATCAGGGAGCGGATCTTGCGATCGGCGTGCATCACGGTGGTGTGATCCTTGCCGCCGAACTCGGCCCCGATCTTCGGCAGCGACAGGTCGGTGAGCTCCCGGCACAGGTACATGGCGATCTGTCGGGCGGTGACCACGGTCTGGGTGCGCGAGGTGCCCATCAGGTCGTCTCGGGTGATCCCGAAGTAGCCGGCGGTCACGGTGATGATCCGGTCCACGGTGACCGGGGCCTCCTGGCCGTCGGGGATGAGATCCCTCAGGACCACCTCGGCCAGGGACATGTTGACGGGCTGCCGGTTGAGGCTGGCGAAGGCGGTGACGCGGATGAGGGCGCCCTCCAGCTCGCGGATATTGGTCTGGATCCGGCTGGCGATGAACTCGAGCACGTCGGGACTCACCGACAGCCGCTCGGAGGCCACCTTGCGTCGCAGGATCGCGATCCGGGTCTCCAGGTCGGGTGGCTGGATGTCGGTGAGCAGACCCCACTCGAACCGGCTTCGCAGCCGCGGCTCGAGGGCCTCCAGGAGCTTCGGGGGGCGGTCGGAGGTCATCACGATCTGCTTCTGCGCGTTGTGCAGGGTGTTGAAGGTGTGGAAGAACTCCTCCTGGGTCTGGATCTTGTTCTCCAGGAACTGGATGTCGTCGACCAGCAGGACGTCGACGTCGCGGTAGGCGCGTCGGAAGTCGTTGGCGGTGTTGGTGCCGATGGCATTGATGAAGTCGTTGGTGAGCTCCTCGGTGGAGACGTACCTCACCTTGACCTTGTCGTAGTAGTTGACGACGTAGTGGCCGATGGCGTGCAGCAGGTGGGTCTTGCCCAGTCCGGAGCCGCCGTAGATCAGCAGCGGGTTGTAGGACTTGCCCGGTGACTCCGCGACCGCGACCGCGGCGGCGTGGGCGAACCGGTTCGAGGCGCCGATGACGAAGGTGTCGAAGGTGTACTTCGGGTTGAGGCGCATCAGCCCGTTGGCCTCGCCGGCCAGTCGCTCATCGGCGCTCTGCGGCCGGTAGGGCAGGGCGTCGGGATCCCCGGGATTGACCTTGGGGACGAACTCGGCCGGGGGCAGCTCCTCCTCGGCCTCCTGCGGCGAGGAGTCGGGGGCGCCAAGGGCCAGCTCGATGTCCGGGTCGATGGTGATGGCCAGGTGGATGGGCCGCCGGAAGTGGTCGGACAGCAGTTCCTCGAGCTCGCTGCGCATCTTGGTCTCGATGCGGTCCCGGGTGAACTCGTTGTGGACGGCGATCATGGCGGTCGAGGTGTGCATCGTCACCGGGCGGCTGTTGGTCAGCCAGGCGCGGTTGGCCGGTGAGACCTTGCGGATGATCGAGGACCAGGCGACGACGAGGTCGGCGGTCGGATCACCGGGTTCATGGGCGCTCATCGGTGGCGGCAGGATGGCATCGGGATGGGGGGAGGTCCCGACGGTGTTCGGACCGGGCTGTGAGGGCCCGGTCGAGTCGTGCTCGATGTGCTGGTGCCCGGCCTGCGGATCCTGTCCGGAGCCCGGGTAGGACGTGTCGCCCTCGGAACTGGCCTCCGTCATACTCGCCACCTGGTTCTGTCGCTCGCTCGTGCAGTGTCCATCCGGTCCCCCGTCGGCGTTGCCGTGGTCGGCGACCGGTTGTCGGCTGTGCCCCCGGCATCCCGAGCTCGTGCGGCCCGTTCCCAGTTGTTCACACCGTTGTCCACAGGACATGGTAGCGGCGGACGGTCGCGGCCTGTCTCCGAGGACCCGGGCTGCGATCGGGCGCCCGGAACCACTCCTGCCATCATTGCTGTCCGGGATCGGCGTGTCGAGTGGACTACTCCGGTGTGATTCAATATGGGTTCTGTTCGAGTTGCCCCGGACGGGGTTGGACTCGTATCGTTGACAAGTCGCCGTCCTTGGCGACTCTTTCCTCCGCGCCCGTCCGGGCGCCCCGGACACAGGGCTGCGGGTTCCGCCGTCACTTCCGGGTGATCCTCGAAACACAAGGGAGAATATCCCGTGAAGCGCACCTTCCAGCCCAGCAATCGTCGCCGTGCACGCAACCACGGTTTCCGTTCCCGGATGCGTACCCGCTCGGGTCGCTCCATTTTGGCCGCCCGTCGCCGCAAGGGTCGCGCGAAGCTCTCCGCCTGAGATCTTCCATGCTGCCTGCCCGCTGCCGGGTGCATCGGCCCGGTGAGTTCCGTGCCGTGACGCACCGCGGCGTCCGGGCCGGTCGGTCCACGCTCGTCGTGCACGCCTCCCGGACCGGTGGTCCGGGCGTGCGCGACGGCGTCACACACCCGGAGTTGTCCACAGATGCTGTGGACAACTCCGTTGACGCTGTGGACAGCCGGCCGCGTGTGGGCTTCATCGTCTCCAAGGCGGTCGGGAACGCGGTGACCCGCAACCGGGTCAAGCGGCGTCTGCGTCATCTCAGTCGCGACCTCCTCGGCGCAACCCCCGATCACACCCTGGTGGTGGTGAGGGCGCTTCCGGCGGCCTCGACCAGTCCGGAGTCCGTGCCCGGGGATCTGGCCGACGCATGGCGGTCGGCGATGCGCAAGGTCGAGCGGGATCGACGTCGCTCGGCCGACCGGTCCACCTCGGCGCGCCCCTCCGGCGCACCCGCCGGCGGCCCCGGTACCGCCGGGACACGAGGATGATCCCGATGACTGGTCGACTGGCCGTTCGACGGTTTCGTCCGGTGACCTGGTTGGCGATCGGGTTCGTCAAGGTCTGGCGCCTGGTGATCTCCCCGATGTACGGCAATGTGTGCAAGTACAAGCCGAGTTGTTCGGCCTACGGCCTTCGGGCACTCCAGGTGCACGGGGTGCTGCGCGCCACCCCTCTCATCGTGTGGCGGATCCTGCGCTGCAACCCCTGGTCCAACGGCGGCTACGACCCGATTCCCGGAACACCCGAGGCCGACGAGTGGGCCGAGCGCCAGGCGGAGCGGGTTCGCGACGTCGCCTCCAGCCGTTCGGGGGTGTGCGGACCAGAGGGTGGTGCCAGCACCGACTCCTGCGCGGTGTCCGCGTCCCTGCGCGTCGATGAGGATGCACAATTGGACGAGATGACGACCGCTGACGGTCGGCACCGCCCGGAGCCCTCCGGGCCCCACACAGTCCCCGGGTCGCACGATCCGGACGATTCCGCGGACAACACCGCGACCATGAACCATTCCCGGGCCGGCCGGCCCGGGAAGTACCTGCGGGACGGCGGTCTTCCGTCTCTCGCGGGGTACACCCGCTGATACCTCTGAGGTGAAGAACTGATGATGAGCCCGCTGGTCATTCTTGGCCTGTGGAGTGGACTCCAATCGCTTGGCCACGCCATCATGATCCCGCTGTACTGGGCGGTCTCCGGACTGCTGGTACTTTTCCACAAGATGTGGTCGCCGCTGCTCGGCGCAGACTCCGGATGGTCCTGGACCCTGGCGATTGTCTTTCTGACCATCTCCATCCGAATCATCCTCATTCCACTGTTCGTCAAGCAGATCAACACGTCTCGGCAGATGCAGCTCATCCAGCCGAAGATGAAGGCCATCCAGGAGAAGTACGGCGACGACCGTGAGCGCTCCGGTCAGGAGATGGCCAACCTCTACAAGGAGGAGGGGGTCAACCCGACCGCCTCCTGCCTGCCCCTGCTGCTCCAGATGCCGATCTTCCTGGCCCTGTTCCGGGTCCTCGACGGTGCGTCGAGGGGGATCGCGCGCGGCAAGTTCTTGGTGGAGAATCCCGATCTGCTGAACTCGCTGCGTCACTCCAAGATCTTCGGCGCGAATCTGTCGGGCCGGTTCCTGCCGTTGAATGATGGTTTCGGCGGCACTCAGATCGTGGCCATTGTCCTCATCATCATCATGGTGGTGACGCTGTTCTACACGCAGCTCCAGCTGATGCGGAAGAACATGCCGCCCGAGGCTCTCACCGGGCACATGGCCCAGCAGCAGAAGATGATGATCTACCTGTTCCCGCTGATGTATCTGTTCACCGGCGTGAGCTTCCCGATCGGCGTCATGCTCTACTGGTCGACCACCAACCTGTGGACGCTGGGACAGCAGGAGATCCTCATTCGGAGCAATCCGACACCGAACACTCCCGCCTTCGTCGACTGGCAGGAGCGGATGCGCGCCAAGGGCAAGGATCCCGACGAGATCGAGCGGCGTCGTCGCGAGAAGGGACGTCGCAAGTCCGTCAAGGCGACCACTGTCGCGGCCGGTTCCGATGAGTCCGGATCGGCCGTCGTGGCCCGCCAGGGGGGCGTGACCCGCCAGACCGTCCGCAAGGCCAGCGACGGCACGAAGCAGGTGGTGCGGCGACAGCAGCCCACCCGCAAGACTCGTGCCGACCGCAAGCATTGAGGTCGGGTCCCCCAGTCGCTGACGGTCATGGGATCGTCACCATTGTCACCAGGTTGCGGGCCCTACCGTCCGCTGGATGAAGGAACCAATTTCATGAGTGAAGAGAGTGCACAGCCGCAGGCCGACGTCCAGGTTGATGACGCGGTGGCAGAGGTGACGATCGAGTCGACCCAGGTGGGCGAGGAGCCCGTGGAGGTCGTCTCCGAGGTGGTCGTCGAGCCTGCCGATGAGGCAGATGCCGATGCACAGGCGCCGGCTCCGGAGGAGGTGGACGTGGTCGAGGTCGTCGAGGAGGATGCCCCGGTGGTCGTGGTTGAGACTGCCGAGGCCGCCGAGCCTGCCGGGGATGTCGCCGGCGAGGCTGAGGATTCCGGGACCGACGACACCGAGGGTGCGCAGGCCGCCCCCAAAGATGCCGAGGAGTCCGAGGAGGGCGAGGAGGGCGACGTCGATCCTCTCGATGAGGAGGGCGATATCGCCGCCGACTACCTCGAGGAGCTCCTCGACATCGCCGATCTGGACGGTGACATCGACACTTATGTGGAGGCCGGGCGTGCCCACGTCTCCATCGTGACCGATTCCCAGACCCTGGTCGGCAAGGACGGGAAGGTGCTGGAGGCCCTCCAGGAGCTGTCCCGACTCGCCGTGATGACCGAGGCCGGTCACCGCTCGCGGCTGATGCTCGACATTGCCGGGTACCGCGAGGTGCGCCGTAAGGAGCTGCTCATCCTGGCCACCGAGGCGATCGCCTCGGTCAAGGAGAGCGGTGAGCCGGAGCACCTGGCCCCGATGAATCCGTTCGAGCGCAAGATCATTCACGACGCCGTGGCGGCAGCCGGACTCTCCAGCGAGTCGGAGGGTGTGGAGCCCCGCCGGCATGTGGTGATCTCGGCCTGACCCTAGTTCGGCAGAGCCTGGTTTCTCCTGAGGCTGGTTTCCATTGAGGCTGGTTCAGGCAGAGCCTGTTGCGCGCTCCCCATCTGAACCTGCTGTGCGTTCTCGGTTGAGGGCGTGTGGGAGTGGCTGCCTGTAGGCCGAGGGTAGTGGGACGGAGGTATTCAGTCGAGGGTGTGCCCTTCACGGGGGACGTCGGGAGTCCGTTGATGCGGACCTCGACGTCCCCCGTGGTGCATTTACCGTGCTGAGCGTTCTGTGGGGAGCTGTACGGGAGCTGTACCCGTGGTGCGTTCCCAAGGAGCGTGCCGTTGATGGTGCCTTCCACCGTGGCGTCTTCCGCTGCGGTGTGCTCCGATGTGTTCCGTCGGTGCTTTCGCAGAGTGGGGCCCGGGAGGCATGGCTTCCGCATCACTCGGGCCAACTGCATCACCCCGCACATATGGGCATCGGATGAAAGCATGCGCACAGTCCGTCGATGAGCGGAAAGGGCATTTGTCGATAAATAGACATGTCGGCGAAGCGATGGTGAACCCGGCGGCCTCATGCGCTGGGGCCCAGCTCGCATCGGTGTCGCTGCGAGCGCTGTCTGCATCGTGAGCCTGTCCTGCTCAATCCTGGGGATGGTGTGCTGGTCACGAGCAGTGTCCCAAGAAGTGAGTCTGGTGGACTCAAGACTGAAGACTTCGACTCACGCACGGAGCCGGTGACAGCTGGGCCAGGGAGAGTGCGGGTTGAGTTGGATAGCTGCCGGTCGTGCCCCTCGGTGGGGGCTCGGTCTGGGGGTCTAGACGCATGAGTCCTTAAAAGTGTGCAGGGAGAAGTGATTGAAACTGAGCCTAAATGGACTGGAGGCGTGCCCCGGGCAGCACTCCAACAGCTCTGGTGACCCCGTTCGGTACGGCATTGCAGCAAGTGGTGTGTGGGGTGTTGATCATGGTCCGGGTAGGAGCGTTGCCGGAAGCTGACGGGGCGCACCAGTGACCCCTGTCGGTCTGGTGATCATGGTTGGGCAGGCGAACCGGCGCTGGATCCGCACGTGACCCGTCGCTCTGGCGGGAGCATGGTCCGGCTCCTCGGTCGTTCGAGGGGTGTGGGGTTGCGAGTGTTGCCGCGGCGCTTGGCACGAAGCGATGAGATGGGAGTCCTCGCACGTGCGAAGAGCGAAGATGTCGGGAAAGATGGAAGGCATGGCAACAGAGGATTCCGAACTTCAGACTGCGGCTGAGGTGTTCGACACCGGACTCGCGCAGATAAAGCAATATGTCGACATATTGACATCGCGCGGTGTGGAGTGGGGCCTTCTGGGACCCAAGGAGGCTCCGAGGGTGTGGGAGCGGCACATTCTCAACAGTGCCGCTCTGACCTCTCTCATCCCGGAGGGATCGCGTGTTGCTGATGTGGGCAGTGGCGCTGGACTTCCTGGAGTCCCTCTGGCCATCCAGCGCCCCGACCTGCGGGTGACTCTCATGGAGCCCCTGCTCAGGCGGTTCAACTTCCTCAGCCAGGTGGTTGAGGAGCTGGGTCTTGGGGATCGCGTCGATGTTCTTCGCGCCCGGGCTGAGGACTGCGATGAGCTTTTCGACATCGTCACCGCCAGGGCAGTCGCGAAGCTGCCGACCCTCATTGGCTGGACGAAGAGCCTCTTCCTTCCCGATGGGTACCTGCTGGCATTGAAGGGAGTGTCGGCTGCCGACGAGGTGAAGGGGTCGGCCAAGGCGCTGAAGGCCGGGGGCCTGGAGGCTGAAGTCCTGGTTGTGCGTTCTCATCCACAGGCACAGGTGACACACGTCGTGCGAGTTGGCAGGAGCAACTGACCCCGGGTTGTTGTCACAACGCCCGGGCTAGTACAGCTAGTGGGCCGTTGTGACTGGAGGTCGCGACATCGTCGATGTCGTCCCGGAGTCCAGTAGCGGCGCACTGAGAGTGGCCTGCCAGCGGTGCGTCCTGGTGATCAAGGAGGCCCGCGTGGGACTGCGGCGACGGTCAGGGCTGTGTCCGTGCCGTTGTGAGTGCGGCGGACACGTGTTCCGGTTGGGCAGCGCGGAACTCCGCGAGCTCCCCACTGAGTGGCGCGAGAAGCGGTTGAACGAGAAGCGGCTGGGTTGAGTTCGCCGTACATCCCGGCGCTCGGGTCGGGTTGGGAGGGGCTCAGCCGGAAGGCCTTCAACCGATGCAGCGACCTGCGGAGTGAGAATCAGATGGGTCCCCAGACATCTCCGAATGTATGTGGATGTTTCACGTGAAACATTGAGGGGGACTCGTCGGTGACAGCGGCCGTCGGTCGGCGCACTGAGAGGGGGGGCCAGCGTCCGCTGAGTCACCGAACGGTTGTGAGGAGCACCTGATCAGGGTGTGCCGGGTGATCTTGGATAGTGTCGCCAACAGATGGAATGGGCGCCCGCACGGCGAGTGACTGGCTCGACGTCCCGGGGTCCACCAACACGCCATCCATCGTGAACACCACTTCATCGCGAACACACTGCGGGGAAAACACTGCGGTCCCAAGGCGAGTGGGCTGAACTCGGGTGTTGCCGATGATGAACTCGGGGTGAGCCTTGGGGCGGGCAGGTCAGGGTGTCGTGGCACGGCGTCGGGAGGCCGACTCTGAAGTCTGGGTCCGGAGTCCAGGGCGGGACGAAAGCCACAGCCGAGCAGCGTCGTGAGAGTGGTTGGGCTGACACAGCGGCGGGCAAAGTGGGCCGAGGTTAGCTGGTTGAACCGGGAGGTTGGCACACCGTCTTACGACGAGTCGCGGAGCTACGCCGACTAACCCTCGACGTGTGCGGGGCTCAAGCGGTGGACAGCCTGTGGATATGTGGATAAGTCGACATCGGGGCCGGCGGTAGTCCCGCCGTCGATCACCTGGGGAAGAGAGCGTCAGGTGAAGACTCTCAGTGGGAGAGCGCAATGAGGACCATGTCGGTGCCAGGTGCCAGGTGCCAGGCGTTGCGAGCCCTGGCTGGTGCACCCGGTGCGGCCCGGAAGGCGAGAGGCAGCAATGATCCCTTCAAACCAGGTCTGCGATCCGTGGCGCTGCCTCGACGATGCAGCCTCCTGTGGATAACTGTTCTGAGTCAGGGGAAGTTATCCACAGCTGGACTGTGTCGTGATGAACCTGGGGTGACCCACGGCTAGAGTGTCGTTGCGGCCCGCGGTCAGTCGGCAGAGTGTGGAACACGCGATGTTTCACGTGAAACATCGATGCTGCATGTGACTGCGATGGGCATGTACATCCACTCCACGCATAGCCACGGAGGATATCCATGAAGGACGAGGTCCCGGTCTACAAGGACGCTCCCAAACGCGCGGCCTTCGAGGTGTCAGACGTACCGGAGCAGCAGAGCCACGAGGCCGACAAAGCAGATGAGGCCGAGCTGCGCACTCTTCCATTGACTCTCCCCCGGCCGACGACTCGGCGTGTGGTGGGAGTGGCGAACCAGAAGGGTGGAGTCGGGAAGACCACGACGGCGGTCAATCTCGCAGTCGGCCTGGCGATGGGTGGACTGAGGGTCCTGCTTATTGATGTCGACCCGCAGGGGAATGCCTCAACGGCCCTGGGGATTCCGCATGAGATCGGAACACCCGGCACCTACGAGGTGCTGGTCGACCAGGAGAAGATCTCCCCACTGGCGCAGATGAGTCCCGAGACTCCGGGGCTGGAAGTGGTTCCCGCCACGATCGACCTGTCGGGTGCGGAGCTCCAGCTCGCCATGGCTCAGAATCGGGAGAGGCGGCTGAAGGACGCCATCGATGAGCACCTGAAGGACCATGACATCGACTACGTGATCCTCGACTGCCCGCCCTCTCTCGGACTGCTCACCATCAACGCCCTCGTCGCAGCTGACGAGGTCCTGCTCCCCATCCAGTGTGAGTACTACGCGCTTGAGGGGGTCACTCAGCTGCAGCGCACCATCACGGCTGTTCAGAAGGCGTTTAATCCGCAGCTGACACTGACCAGCATTCTCATGACGATGTTCGACAAGCGCACCCGTCTCTCGGCCGATGTGGTCGAAGAAGTGCGCCAGCACTTCCCAGGTGAGGTGATGACGACGCTGGTGCCACGATCCGTTCGTGTTGCCGAGGCACCCAGCTACCAGCGGTCCGTCCTGACCTATGAGCCACGATCAACGGGAGCAGTGGCCTACCGGGCGGCCGCCGCCGAGTTTGCCAAGCGACACAGCAAGACCACGGTCAGTGCTGGTCAGACCGGGACGGCAGGGAAGTCAACATCCAAGGGACAGCGGAAGAAGAGGGCATAAACCATGGCGAGCAAGCACCAGGGTGGGCTGGGACGAGGGTTCGGCGAGTTCTTCCAGCCATCGGCACCGGTCGACACCAAGCCCGTTGAACCCATCCCTGACAGCACCGTGACCAAGGCCGACACTGACGCAGCGACACTGACGCGGCCATCCGGACATGAGGATGCCGCGGGCCGGACTCCAGAGGAGACCGAGACGACCGGCTCCTCGACCGACAGTCACGCTGACCAGCAGAATGGCTCGCGGGCCTCAGAACTAGCACACGACCAGGCGGATGCCGCACTTGAGGAACCTCATCGTGACGGCGGGTCCGAGACCGAGGGCACGGAACTGGTGGATGGTTCTCGTCTTCAGTCGGTCGCTGTGAACAAGATCCATCCCAATCCACGGCAGCCCCGTCGTACCTTCGACGAGGAGGCACTCCTCGAGCTGTCTGAGTCGATCGCCGAGGTCGGTTTGCTGCAGCCCATCGTGGTGCGTCCAGAGGGCGACAGCTATGAGTTGGTCATGGGCGAGCGCCGCTGGCGGGCTACCCGGCTGGCGGGACTCGAGAGGATTCCCGCAATCGTCAGGACCACTGAGTCCAAGGATCTACTGCGTGACGCCCTGCTGGAGAACCTTCACCGTGCTCAGCTCAATCCCCTCGAGGAGGCTGCTGCCTATCGGCAGCTGCTGGATGACTTCGAGTGCACCCAGGACGAGCTGTCCAGAAGGATCAAGAGGTCCCGATCGCAGATCGCCAACACTCTGCGGCTCATGAGGCTGCCGAGACCCGTCCAACGGCACCTCATCGATGGATACCTCACAGCCGGCCACGCTCGCGCACTCCTCGGTGCCAAGGATGCGGAGGATCAGGTCAGCATCGCTGAGGAGATCGTCGATGAAGGGCTCAGCGTAAGAGCCACTGAAACCTTGGTGAAGTCCGTCAACGACTCGAAGACCACGGTGAAGCCGCATATCCGCCGCAAGCCCCGAAGCGACGAGGTCGCCCTTCAGCTGGCCACTAGGCTTGCCGATGTCTACGACACCGAGGTGAAGGTCAAGCGCAGGAAGGGTCGGGGGACCATTACCCTGGGCTTCGAGGACGACAACGACCTTGATCGCCTCATGGGGATCTTGGAGCGAACCCAGGAGTCAGCGGCAGATCACTAGATCTATATATCGATTTGTCGACATATAGACGTGTCGGTAGTGGTCCCGCTCAACGGGGGACGCGGTTGGCAAGCCTGCACCCGCCTTGGCAGGCGGGCGTCACAGGACCCGGTGAGTGCCACGGGGCCCGGTTGTGCGCTGAAGGGTGACGAGTGGCGCAGTGTGAGAGCGGCAAACGGCACGGCGGGTTCAGGATGGGCACTGTGTCCATGATCACAAGCTCTCCCGGCAAGGCCCATGCCGAGCCTGACGAAGGTGCGACTTGTCCGGTCGCCGTGCGCGGGTAAGGGGCCAGCGACTCATCCACGCTGTGGTCGCCACGGTGCTGCCCTGGTGTCCATTCGCTTTGGGCGGCAGTGAGCCTTGTGGGTGGGCCCCGACGGCACGTCTGCGTGTTCAGAGTTGGTCGAGTGCCGGAAAAGAGCCTCTCAGTGCCGCTGCGAGAGAGCCGCAGAACAATCAGATCATGCTTCTAGCTGAGAACAATAGAAGATGATCATGCTGGCATGGAGATGTGGATCATGATCGGCGCCGCTGTGGCCACCTGACTACTTAGCTTTGGTTCCCAGTGGGCCAGGCCACAGGAGTCCGCGTGCGTCAGCTCTTGCTGACAGCAGCACAGTACCCCGACCGGCGCACATGCCTCTCCTACAGTCTGAGGGAGCTGGCTGTAAGTGGCTCGTCAGGCAGACAGTTTGGCGCTGCGTTGTCTTGGCGACAGGTGGGACTGGTCGGTCAGGAGGAGAGTGTCACGGGCCTCGTCTTGGCGGCAGGTGACACCCACTCGCCTCGGCGAGGGGTAGAACTGGCGGCTCTTGGTAGCGGGCCGCCAGGCCCCCTCGTCAACCACGTGTGCCGACCGGGGGCGGTTGGTCCTCAGGCCTGTTCCGGAGAGTCGGAGTAGTAGGCGGTCGACTCCGCGATGCGGCGGTTCACATCGGTGCGCGCGTAGTGCTCTGCGACGAAGGACAGGAATGGCACGGTCCCGGCCAGGGCGATGATGGCCAGTCTCCACAGCGGCCAGCCCGCTCTCCTTCCCAGCATGTACGCGGTGATGAGCAGCAGTGCGTACAACCACCCATGGGCGACGCCGACCACACTGGTCATCTGGGGGATGTCGGCGAAGTACTTCAGGGGCATGGCGACGCAGACGAGCACGATGAGGAGAGTCCCCACGACGTAAGCCATCACCCGGTAGCGCAGCAGGGCGCTACGGACCGCGGGAATGTCGTCTGGCAGGATCCAGGGCTCCTGATCGTCGGGGCCGGACTGTGTGGGTTCGGATCCATCGTCGGAGGCTCGTGGCTGGTCGGGGGTCTCATAGAACGCGTCATTGGTGACGTCGTCGACAGGATGCTGCTCGGGCACGTCCCTCAGGCTACTCGGACGCCGGTAGGGGCCTCGACCACTGCGAGGAACCGCCTGCCGAGGTCGGCAGCGACATCTGCAAGGGCCGAGTCGGCCGCCCCGATCTGCTGGGAAGCAGTCAGCGCCGTCTCCCGTGACGCACGGACCTGCCATCCCGACGTCTCAGAGAGCCGCAGCCACCCGTCGAAGATGGACTGATCGGCCTCGGGGTGGAACTGGACTCCCCAGGCGCGCGGAGCGAACCGCACCGCCTGGGGCTGGCCGGTGGGGTCGCTGGCCAGCCGAGTCGCACCCGTGGGCAGGCTGACGGCGATGTCGTCATTGAAGTGAATGGCCTCCGATCCCGCGAGGCCGCCGACAAGAGGGTCCTCCCGGCCCTCGTCGAGCAGTCCGACTGGAGTCATTCCCAGCGTGACGTGATCGCTGCGGCCCACCTCCCCACCGAGTGCGACGGTGGCGAGCTGAAGTCCGAGGCACACTCCGAGGAACGGTGTTTCACGTGAAACACTCGAGCGGATCAGTTGTCTGACAGCTGGCAACCAGCCCCAGACATCGTCGTCCAGGCAGTTCTGCGTGCCACCCATCACGACCAGAGCGTCGGCGTCGTCGATCGACTCGGGTACTGGCTGGTGCCACGCCTCGATGACATCCAGGGTGCAGCCGAGATCGGTCCACACCCGCTGGAGGTGACCCAGCGGGCACTCAGGTTGGTGCACGATGACGCGGATCAGAGTCATGACGAGGATCCTAGGCAGATGCCCGTGTCGAGCGTGTTACCACCCTGGACGCCCGGAATCGTCACCTGGACGCCTGGAATCGTCACCTGGACGGTATGACTCCAGCTGGGTGCCCTGCAGTGACTGGCCGGTTGACGCCGGAACCACGGTCAGTGCCGTGCGTTCCCACCGTTGCGGTTCTTGTCTGCCGCCCGGGCGAAGACGATCGACATCCCCAGGGCGAAGGCCGCGAAGGCCCACCACTGCAGCGCATAGCTGCGGTTGCGTGCCCCACCGTCGGTCTTCGGCAGCGGCAGGGTGGCCGCCTGCATGCCTCCGCGTGCGGCGTCGTCCTTCCCGAGGGTGATGTAGCCCGGCACCATCGGCTCCGGCCACGACTGGGCCAGCACCTCGAGACGCAGTGCCGGCAGGATGGAGGCCGGCATGTGCACCGACGGGCTCTGTGCCTCGGTGGGTTGGGCATCGGATGCGAGCAGGACGCCGACGAGGGTCACGGTGCCGCTGGGTGGCGCGGTGACCTTGGAGACCTGGCTCACCTGCCCGCGGACCACCGGAATCACCTCACCCGAGGTCATCCTCAGTCCCGTCACGACACGCAACGGGTAGGAGGTGCCGACCAGGACCTGGGTGTCCTTGAGGTAGCTGCCCGTCACCTGGACGCGGCGTCCGTAGACGTCGCCGGCCTCACTGTGACGCTGCTGGTTTCCGGACCACATGACCGGTTGCTGGCTCGCGCGAGCCTGGGCGGTACTCGCCCGCTGCGACTCGAAGACGTTCATCTGCCACAGTCCCAGCCCCGTCATCACCACGGCCAGCACCAGTCCGAGGGTGACCAGGAGGAACTGGGTGAGGCGAACCGAGACCTTGCCCGAGCGTCCACGACGTGCGGCCGACGGCGATGCACCTTCCCGGGAGGTCCGCGACACAGGTTCGGTGGGATCAGGCATCGTGGGCGGCGTCGGAGACCAGACGGGAGCAGACCTCCGCCAGATCGACACCGGCGGCTCGCATCCCCACCGGCACCAGGGAGGTGCCGGTCATGCCGGGGGCGACCCCGGCCTCCAGGAAGACCGGTCGTCCGTGCTCATCGATGATGGCGTCCACCCGCGAGATGCCGTTGAGATCGAGGGTCTGCTGGACGGTCCGGGCCATCTCGGCGGCGGCCCGGGCCTGGGTCTCGGTGATGTCCGCCGGCGCGGTGAGCCGGGTCTCCCCGGCGGTGTACATCGACGCGTAGTCGTAGACGCCACTGGCCGGCCTGATCTCCACGGCGGGCAGCACCTCGGTGCCCTCCCGGGTGGTGAGCATGCCGATCGCGAGCTCGGTGCCGGTGATGAACTGCTCGATGACGACCATGTCGTCATAGGCGTAGGCGGTGGCCATCGCCTGCGGGAGGTCGGCGGCGTCGGTCACCTTGGTCACCCCGAGGCTCGACCCGCCCCGTGCGGGCTTGACGATGAGAGGCAGCCCGATGCGCTCGGTGAGGGCCTTGACGAGCTCGACCGCCCCCAGCTCGCGGAAGATGTCATGTGGGAGTGCCGCCTGACGAGGCGTCGTCACCCCGGCCCCGGCCACGATCCTGGTGGCGATCGACTTGTCGAAGGACACCCGGCAGGTGGCCGGTCCCGAGCCCACATAGGGAATCCCCAGGAGTCGCAGCACCTCGGGCAGGGCGCCGTCCTCCCCGACCCCGCCGTGCAGCATCGGGAAGGCCACCAGCCCCTCGGTGCCGAGCAGGGTGGGGACCAGACCGGAGTCGACGTCGGTCTCCACCACCGTGTGACCGGCCCGGCGGAGAGCCTGGGCCACGGTGCGGCCGGACTTCAGGGACACATCTCGTTGGTGGCTCAGACCACCGGAAACGACGACGACGGGGTGCTTCATGGGGCCCATTCTGTCAGGAGGTACCGACCGACGTCGGACCGACACCTCGCGAGCTTGTGACGGACCGCACCACGGCCCACATGACAGACCGCAACCAGCTCCCACCGGCGACCCGCACGACGTCCTGCACGATGCCCCGCGCTGCAGCGGGAATCCCGGCCCACCGTCACAGTGAGTTGGGCCCGGGGCCGAGATCGCGGGAACGCGAGCCGACAGAGGGTCCGACACCGAAGGTCTCGCGGATGTCCAGCTCGCGTCGCATCACCCCGGCGAGCCGGTCGACACCCAACCGGATGCGCTCGGGAGTCGGGTAGCAGTACGACAGCCTCATGTTCTGCTGTCCCCGCCCGTCGGCGTAGAAGGCCGTGCCGGGGGTGTAGGCGACCAGCTCGGTGACCGCCCGTGGCAGCATCGCGGTTGAGTCCAGCCCGTCGGGCATCGTCAACCACACGAAGAAGCCCCCCGAGGGGTGGGTCCAGGTGGTGCCCTCGGGCATCTGCTCGGCCAGCGACTCGAGCATGGCGTCGCGCCGCTGGCGGTACATGTCGATGAACACCCGAACCTGCTTGCGCCAGTCCCAGCTCCTGAGATAGGTCGCCACCGCGAACTGGCTGAACACCGGCGGGCACAGGGTCGCCGACTCCTGGGCCAGCACCAGGCGTTCGCGCACGAAGGTCGGTGCCAGCGCCCAGCCCACCCGGAACCCGGGTGCGAAGGTCTTGGAGAAGGATCCCAGGTAGACGACGTTCTCGGGAGTCATCGAACGTAGCGTCGGCAGCGGGTCACCGTCGAGGTTGAGCAGGCCGTAGGGGTTGTCCTCGACGACCAGCAGATCCAGTCGTCGGGCCTCCTCGGCCAGCGCATGGCGCCGCTCCAGGCTCTGCGAGATCCCCGACGGGTTCGAGTGGTTGGGGATCGTGTAGAGGAACTTCACCCGCTTGCCGGCCCGACGGGCGGCGCTCACCTTGACCCTGAGGTCCTCTGGATCGATCCCCTCCTCGTCCATCCCCACGTGGACCACCTGAGCCTCGTAGGAGGCGAAGGTGTTGAGCGCCCCGACATAGCTCGGCGACTCGGCCATCACGACGTCCCCGGGATCGCAGAAGATCCTGGTGACGAGGTCCAGCGCCTGCTGGGAGCCACAGGTGACGGTGACGTCGTCCGGGTCGGCGTGGACCCCCTCGACCGCCATCACCTGACAGATCCCCTCGCGGATCTCGGGCTCCCCCTGCCCGGAGCCGTACTGCATCACCTGGGCGCCCCGGGCGCCGACGAGATCCTTGAGGACGTCGCCGACGACGTCGAGCGGGAGGTCGCTGATGTTGGGCATGCCACCGGCCAGGGACACCACCTCGGGACGGTTGGCAACCGCGAACAGGGCGCGCACCGGGGAGGTCTTGAGGCCCAGGGTGCGGTTGGCGTACAGCCGGTGGAAGTGGTCGAAGGTGGTGTCGATGCGGGTCTGGTGGCGGGTGGGCTGCTGCTCGTGAGGTGTCATGTCGGTGCGCTCGCTGCTCGTGCTGAGGGTGGTGGGGGTGGGGTGCTGCGAACCGGCGCGGGCCGGCTCAGTAGCCGCTGCGGCCCCGGCAGCCTCGGCGGCGCCCGCAGCGGGAGCGATGAGGTGTGCGAGGTCGGGTGTGGTCTGGCTGAGTCGGTCTGTCATACTCACCCGGCTACTGTGCCTCAGAATCCGGTCCGGTACATAGAATGACACGGCTGAAATTGTGCGGTTTCTCACTCCGCGAGCCTGTCCGGTGGCAGTGGGGTGCCCGCTCGAGTGGCCGCACCGGCACCCTGCGGGGACGAGGTCGACGCGGTTCTGGAGCCCGGCTGTCGGGGATGGCGGGTGTGCGGCAGGATGGGAGCACGGTCCGGGAACCACTCGGATGCTGCTCCAGGGCAGGAGGTCCGGATGCCCCTCAGGCGATTGCGCCCCGTCACGCGGGATCTGGTGGATCGACTTCGCGGTCTCCCGGACGATCCGGCCGCTCATATGTGGGGGCTGGGCCATGGCGATCCGCTGCCCGACTGGGCCGAGGCGGCACTGGAGACCTGGGGAATGATCGGCGTCAGCTACCACGGCCCCGATGGACTCGGATTCCTGCTGGTCGCACCGGGCGACGTCCTGCCCCCCGGCCATCAGATGGGGCGGATCCCTCGGGCGCGAGGAGCCGCCGTCGTGGTGGCCGCCCTTGCTCCCCAGCCCGGGCACAGCAGGGACGCCGGCTCCGGACACGGTCGCAATGGCGCGGCCGGACACGGTACTGGGCGCGGCAATGAGTCTGGTGGTGGCTCTGGGCACGGTGCGGCGGCTTTCGGCCGGCACGGTCGAGATGGCAAGAACGGACATGACCGCTGGCACAATGTCGACAAATCGACCAACCGACATGACGACTCGTCAGACTGCGGCTGGGGCGCGGCCGGCGGAGCCGCGGAGGATCGTGACCCCTTCCACTCGGTGGCCGGTGGCCATCAGCTCACCAGCTTCCTGGTGGGCCGACTCCATGGCAGCGTGACGGCGATCGAGGCCGGCGGGGTCGAGACGCTGTCGCGCGACCCACGGGTCGCCCCGACCACCTGGTGGGAGCGTCTGGGGTTCAGGCTGGTCGACCCGCTGGATGCCGCACCGGTGCGCAGACTGCAGCTGGACCTGCGGCACACCGTGGTCGCCGACGACTGGGGTCGCCGGATCCTGGGATGGGTGAGACGGTGGTCCCCCGAGGTCTCGCCCGAGCCCAACAGCGCCCAGAGGCAGTAGCGCCCGCGGCGGTGGTGCTCAGAGTGGGCTGCGCGGAGACTGGGGGCCCGGAGCACGAAGCCTCCAACGCCGTGGCGCTCAGACCCGTGGTCCCGACTCGCGGCGTCCCTCCCGGCCCGGACTGACCACCTGCCGAGGATCCGTCCGGTGACTCAGTTGGCGGTGAGGTTGAACTGGAAGGAGTACAGCGCCGCGTTGTACACGTGGGAGCCGTACTCGATGACCTGTTCCCTGGCGTCATAGGCGGTCCTCTGCATGGTGAGCAGGGCCGCTCCGGCGGAGATCGCCAGCCGGGAGGCGTCCGCGTCGTTGGCCGACCGTGCGCCGATCGCCTGCTCGGCGGCGACCGGACGCAGCCCGCGCTCATCGAGGCAGGCGTAGAGGCCGAACTGACTGAGCTGGGTGAGGGAGGGGGCGATGTCGGCTCTCAGCAGGTTGGACATGAAGGCCAGCGGGCGCTCGTCGATGAGTCGGAGTCGTTCGATCCGGACGATCTCGTGGCCCTCCTCGCAGTGCAGCAGGGCGGCCTCCTCGTCATTGGCGAGCCGCACCTGGTAGCTCATCACCTGGGTGTGCGGTTTGAACCCGGACTTCACCAGGTCGTCATTGAGTGAGGTCAGGGACAGCGAACGCCTGACATGGGAGGGGGTGACGCGGGTGCCGGCGCCGCGTCTGCGGGTGAGCAGTCCACGCGCGACCAGGTCCTGCAGGGCGCGCCTGGCGGTGGGCCGTGAGACGCTGAGGCGCTGGGCCATCGACACCTCGTCCTCGATGAGCCGGCCGGCCTTGAGGGCCCCCGACAGGATCAACTCCTCGAGGGGTTGGGAGATCTGCCGGTAGAGCGGATCGGCGGAGTCGCGGTCCAGATCGATCTGCGGGATGAAAGGCTGGTCTGCCTCACCGTCGGCAGCTGCGGTTGAAGTCGTCGTCATGGCCTTTGGATGGGGTTGGGAGGGCGGGCTCGCGGTCCATGAGAGAACATAAAGCCAGTATCAGTCGAACGTCCCACAGTGTAGCGACGGGAGGTTCGTTCGGCAGTGAATTTGTGACATGACATGCGGAGCCCGGAAAAGGCCGCGGACGGCGGCCGGTTCCGACGAACCGGCCGCCGTCCGACGCCCCTGTGACCGACGCCGGGCGGCGTCGGTCTGTCGAGTGAACTCAGAGACCGAAGGTCTCGTGCAGGTACTTGCGGGCGTTGAGAGCCTGGACGAAGGGATCGGCCAGGGCCGGGTCCTGCTCGGCCTCGATCATGAACCAACCGTGGTACCCGGCGTCGATGACCGGCTTGAGGAGCGGGCCGTAGTCGGTGGCGCCGTCGCCGGGGATGGTGAACACCCCGGCCAGCACGGAGTCCAGGAAGCTCAGGTGCTCGTCGTGGGCCTTGGCGACCATCGCCGGGCGGACGTCCTTCATGTGCACGTGGCCGATCCGGTCCGCGTAGCGGGTGGCGATGTCTTGGGGGTCCTCGCCGGAGAACAGCAGGTGGCCGACGTCGAGCAGCAGCTTCACCTTGGAGGGATCGGTGTTGTCCATCAGCCGGTCGATCTCGGCGGTGGTCTGGACGCCGGTGCCCATGTGGTGGTGGTAGGCGATGATGAGGCCGGCCTCGGCGGCGCGGTCGCCCAGCTTGTCCAGCCCGGTGGTGAGGTTGTCCCACTCCTGGTCGGTGTAGGTCGGCTTGCCGTCGAAGATCGGGATGTCGCGGCTGCCCTGGATCGTGTGACCCTGCTCGGCGACATTGATGCAGTCGGCGCCGAGGGCCGCCATGTAGTCGCGGAAGGCGATGAACTCCTTCTCGACCTTCTTGTAGGGCTCGGTGGTGAGGTGGAGACCGCACCAGGCGGCGGCGATCCGGATGCCGCGCATCTCGAGCTGAGGCTTGAGGACGGCCGGGTCCTTGGGGTACTTGTTGCCGATCTCGGTGCCCTGGAACCCCGCCAGAGCCACCTCGGAGAGAATCTGCTGGTAGGTGGTGTCTCCTCCAAGCGATGGCATGTCATCGTTGGTCCAGCCGATCGGGGCGATACCCAGCTTGATGGTGCTCATGATCTCCTCGCAGTTGCCGGGGCGGATCGCGCGGACGCTCGTCGTCCGCCAACTCCGACCGCCCGGATGGGCGCAGCCGTCAGTCGTTGACGTCGGGACAAGTCTGCCTTGACATGCCGTCTATGTCAATACATTTACTCCCTGTCGGCGTACACCGGGGGTGGGAGAGGTGCCGAGATGATGCCGGGACCCTGCCGGCACGGCGTCGGGCTCGGTGTCCGTGGTGGATCTGGCGGCCAGGGACGGGGGCTCTCGGTGCACAGTCCCGCTTTGTGTGCACAAAGCCCTGCGGGATCGGTTAGGATGATCCCCGACACCGTGAACGACCACGGTTCGAGTGAATTCTGGTTCCAATGAAGGACTCAAGAATGTCGGTACAAATTCCTGAAACCATGCGCGCCGCTGTGCTGCGGAGCATCGACAAGGGGTTGGAGGTGCAGACCATCCGGACCCCCCACCCGAAGGCCAGCGAGGTACTCGTCAAGGTCAGCGGATGCGGTCTGTGCCACTCCGACCTGCACGTGATCAGCGGGGCGATCGCCTTCCCGCTGCCCGCGGTGCTCGGCCACGAGGTGGCCGGCGAGATCGTCGAGGTCGGCCCCGGCAATGAGCACAATGCACTGGAGGTGGGACAGCGGGTGGCCGGCGCCTTCCTGATGCCCTGCGGCCAGTGCGAGGCCTGTTCCGAGGGACGCGACGACCTGTGCGCCCCGTTCTTCGACCTCAACCGCATCCAGGGCAAGCTCTACGACGGCACCACCCGGCTGGCCGATCTGGACGGCACCCCGATCGCGATGTACTCGATGGGCGGCCTGGCGCAGTACTGCGTCATCCCCTCCACCTCCGTGACACCGGTCCCCGACGCCATCGACCCGGTCTCCGGGGCCATCCTCGGCTGCGCGGCGATGACCGCCTACGGTGCGGTGCGCCGCGGCGCCGACCTGCGCTTCGGCGAGACGGTGGCGGTGGTCGCCACCGGCGGGGTGGGCTCCAACATCATCCAGATCTCCAAGGCCTTCGGAGCCAAGCAGATCATCGCCATCGACGTTGCCGACGACAAGCTGCAGGCCGCCCGCGCTCTGGGCGCCACCGACGTCGTCAACTCGATGACCGCCAATGTCCACGACGCCGTGTTCGCCGCCACCGGCGGCCGCGGGGTCGACGTCGCCTTCGAGGCCCTGGGCCGCCCGCAGACCTGGGCCTCGGCCCTCGACGCGCTGCGCGACGGCGGCCGGATGGTCCCGATCGGGCTGGGTGCCGGGGTGCAGACCGCCGAGGTCGAGATCAACCGGACGGTGCGCCGCTCCCAGTCGATCCTGGGCAACTACGGCGCCCGGACCCGCCAGGACCTGCCCGAGGTGGTGCGGATGGCGGCCGCCGGAGCGATCAACTACCAGGAGATCGTCACCCGCCGGTTCTCCCTGGATGACGTCGCCCAGGGGTACGACCTGCTGCGGCAGGGCCACATCCAGGGCCGTGGAGTGGTCGACATGTCGCTCTGACCTCCTCGATGAGGGGTCCACGGTCCAGCGGTGTGACCACCCGATGAGCCGTGCTGCCGGCACGATGCCGGCCGTGCGGATACTGGGAGCGGGATCGGCGTCGGGAGCGGGATCGGCGCCGGATCCCGGGACACGCTCAGGGCGATGACCGCAGCCGGGGCATGGGTTCGGTCGGGGCCATCAACACGCTCAGGGCACCGATCCCTGGGGTGTCCCCAAAGAGGGGATGGCGGCTCGCCAGGAGTGCCCATACGGTGGTGGCATGTCCGCACCTGGACCCGCACCTCGGATCGGCCACCCGATCCAACGCTCGTGGGGCCCGTGACGTGAGGTCCATGTCCTGGAGCCCGCTGCGGTGGGTGTCGCGTCCAGTGACCCCGCACCTGGACCGCACGGCCGATGTCATCGGCTGTTTCATGAATGGCCTGGGTCTGCTCTGGGGAATCGGCGCCACCGGATTCCAGTGGTTCCACCACCAGTTGACGCCGCGCGACGGCGTCATCGTCGCCACCCTGCTGCCCCTCACCGCGATCACGACGGGATGGATCGCGACCGCGGTCGTCCGGAGGTGCAGCGCCCGCGTTCCCCTGGTGGTGCACACCGCGGTGTGCTTCCTCTCGGTGCTGGTCTTCCTGGGGTTCTGGGAGGCCTCCCCGGGGCAGTTCCTCTCCCCGATGACCTTCGCCGTCGAGCTCGGTGCCGCCGCGGCCTGGACCTGCCTCACCTGGCCGGTGGCCGTCGTCGACCAGCTGTTCACGGTGAGTCTCGGCGGCGTGGTGATGGCCCGGACCGGGGCGGTGGGCCAGATCGAGGCCGTCGTCCTCAATATCGGCAACTCGGCCTACTACGGTGCGATCGGGCTGGTGGCGACGATGGCGTGGACCGCCATCGTCTCGGCCGTCCAGATGGCCCAGCGCGCCAGCGACAGCTCCGCGGCAGCGGTCTCCCAGCTCGTCACTGCCCAGGAGGCCGCCGCGGCGTCGAGTCGGTGGGACGGCGTCATCCACGATCACGTGCTCAACGCCCTGGCCACGGTGGCCCATCCGGGACTGGTCTGCGAGCAGGCCGCCCGGACACTGTCGCGCGAGGCTCTTGACGCCCTCAGTCAGGACCAGATCCATCCCCCGGCGAGGGGCCTGTCCGCAAGACTGGTCGACGCCGCCCGGTTGCGCGGACTGGACGCCGACATCGACATCACCGGGGAACCGCCGTCGTCGATCGTCGGCGTTCTGGGACGAGCTGCCGAGGAGGCGCTCACCAACATCTCCCGACATGCCGGGACGGCGTCTGTGCGGGTGACAGGGCGGTTCACGCCGGAACATGCCGAACTCGTCATCAGGGACGACGGATGCGGATTCGACCCCGACCGGGTGCCCGATACCCGGCACGGCCTGCGGGGATCGATCGTCAGCGCGATGGAGGTCAGAGGGGGCCGGGCCCGGATCGACTCGGCCCGGGGCCGGGGCACGACCATCACCCTGCTGTGGGACGATCCCCGAACCGAACCGGTTCATCTGGCGCGGTTCTGGTCCTTCCGCGCGATGGTCGTCTTTCTGGCTCAGGCCCTGGCCATCAGCCTGTTTCTCGGCTGGTTCGTGAGCGAGGACGTCATCGAGACCAGAGTGCAGATCGGGTTGACGGTCGTGCTCATCGGCCTCGTGGTCGCCGCCTTCTGCTGGGGTCCACTCGGTCGCAACGCCAAGGTCGTCATCACGGTGCTGACGGTGTGCTGCCAGGTCGCGATGCTCGGGAATCTGCGCACCGGCACGGTCCAGTCCTGGCAGGAGTGGTTCATCGGATTCGGGCTGGGAGTGTTCGCCCCCCTCGCATGGCGGACCATGAGGAGATCCTGGGCGGTCGTGGTGGTGGCGAGCTGGCCGGTGGTGACAGTGGTCGGCACCCTGATCAACGGGGCGAGTCCCTTCTGGGTGATGCTGAGCAGGGGAAGCTCCTACACCTGGCCGTTGACCCTCACCATCGCCGCGGCCTGGGCGGGACGCAGCATGAGGAGCTCCCTGCGCGAGATCGCTCACAGCCACCAGGCGACCCTCGACACCCTCCGACGACGGGCCCGCGCCGATGCCACCCGACACGAGACCGAGCGGCGGCTGGCCACCATCAAGGGGGCGCCGATGGAGATGCTCGACTACCTGGCCTGCGGAGGAGCGATCACCGGATCGGTGAAGCAGCAGTGCAGCCTGTTGGAGGCCTCCACCCGCGACCTCCTGGTGGCCCCCTTCATCCTCGACCACACCATGCAGGCCCAGTTCCAGCGGGCCCGACGCCGGGGAACCCGGGTCACCATCACCGGCGGCGAGGCGATCGAGGATGCGTCCCTGGACGCCGCCCAGGCCTTCCGGCGGGCCTGCGCGATCCTGGCGGAGGTGGCCGGAGCCGGCCAGCGGCTCACCTGCCGCTGGCATCCCGGCGCCGAGGGGGACGCCGCCACCGTGGCGCTGGTCAGTGAGAACGGTGCGACGGTCGGTGACGTCGTCGACTCCACGGGCGAGCAGGGTGGGCAGTCCTGGCGGCAGACCGTTCTCGCACGGCTTCGGGACGCCACCGGGAGGAGCACGCCGGGCACGGCGGGCACGGCGAGCCCGGTGCCCATCGAGATCATCGACGCCGATGGGGATCTCCTGGTCCTGATCGGCGCCGTATGACGGCCGGGTCTCACAGGATCGTGCTGGCCACGAGGATCCCGGCAATGATGTCGACGACTCCCAGAACCATCCAGCCGGTTGATCTCACGCTCAGGCTGCTGGCCTTGCCCGCCTGCCAGATCACCAGAACTCCGAAGACCGGGCCCGCCAGCAGGAACCCGGTCACCGCGAGGATGCCCGCGTTGCGCCTGTGCTGGAGCCCCTCGCTCCGCTGAGCCGATCTCCTTGGGACAGTTCCTTGGAACACTGGTGATTCTCCATCTCCTGTGCACACCTGTCGGGGAGAGGATCCTGAACCCGAGGTGATTCCCGGAGAATCGGTCGAGTTATGATGTCAGGCGTCAATCGCCAGCCCCCGTGAAAAGGGTATGAATTGAGGGGATCCGTGGTCCAGAGACCATCCGTCCCCGATCCCGGGTACACGAGAAACAGGCGCACAGGCTTCTCCCGATCTGTCCCCTCAACAGGGGATGGTCGGGGGTGGGCACACCTCAGTAGCCTCGCCTCATGTCGTCATATCGCCCCGCAGCCAGATTCGTTCCTGCGCCGGGTTGGCCGGCGTCACCGGAGCCGGGATATCTTCCCCCATTGGGCTGGATTCCTGACCCACAATGGCCGGATCCCCCGAAGGGATGGGTGTTCTATGTCGACAGTGCCGGACACCCGGCCGCACCGCCCGCAGGGGCATGGGTGCCTGCTCCTGGACGCACCCCGCTGCGAGAGAGGATCGGGCGCAGGTGGCTGGTCGCAGCCGGCGTCGGGGTGGTGGTTCTCGCACTGGCGCTCGGCGGCGGGTTCTGGTGGCTGAACAGGCAACCCACGATGGCTCCCGACGAGGCGGGCAACGTCTTCTCACCAGCGATCATGGGTCTCACCAACAACTCGTACTACGGCAGCATCGACGGCAATGGCCAGTACTCCGGTGACGAGGTCAGGGCGAACCTGAGTCGGACAAAGTTTCACGGCGACGCCCTCAACTCCTGCATCAGTGCTGTCAAGCAGAAGATGACTCATGTGGACATGCTGCAAGTGCTCGCATCATCTCAGCGGCCGACTGATCATTATCTGTTCGGACCGGCCTGGGGTCATTCTCAGTCGAGAACCGTACTGGGTGCAGTACTCGCATTCGACTCGCCACGAGATGCGGAGGACGCCCTCGGCGATCTGGACTACTGGAAACCGTGTCTCACGATGAACACCGCGCAGAACAACTCCGGGGCGACCGATGAGACCCATGACCAGGGCAGGAAGAACGGGGCCGACTGGGTAGCTCTCGAGATGCGGACGACATTCTCCACCAATGGTGATGCACTGCCCACCGAGGGCTCGAGCTCCTCCTCTGGACTGGCGACAGGAGGGTGCCTCGTACGTTATGGAAATACCATCACTCTGGCGGCCAGGAAGGCCGAGGACAAGGGCGGCGCCGGCTCGCCATCGCTGTCCGACATCGACTGCGCCGGGTTCGCGCAGAGGGTCAGCAGTCGCATCGACCACCTGGCCTGACAGACCCGCGTCACTCACGCCGCGCCGTACCGGCGGGGTCCGGACCTGTCCCCTGTTCAGGGGACAGGTCCGGCATCTCCCCTTGCCCGGCACGACCGGAGTGACCACTTTTCGCTCACTGCCACCGAGCGTTACCGTGTCGTGTCACCATGCTGGCGTGACAAGCATGATGCACGCTGATAACGGACCGTCTGCTGCTCGCCGTTCGGCCGCCGCGCCGTCGAGCAAGCCCCCGACCGGCTGTGAGCATTCGCTTGTCCTGGCTGCCGTCGACGACGTCCCGGTCCTGCTCGAGGGGGTGCGCGTCGTCCTGGCGACACGGATGCCGATCGCCGACTACACCTGCGCGGCCACCGTCGACGAGCTGCTGGCCAGCGGCATCCGACCCGACGTCGTGCTGCTCGACATCCGTCTCAACGACGGCTCCCTGCCGCACCAGAACGTCACCCGGATCGTGAGGGATCTCGGTGCGCCGGTGCTGATGTTCTCCCAGGAGGCGCAGCCCAGCGTTCTGCAGGCCTGTCTTGCTGCCGGTGCGGCCGGGATGCTGGAGAAGAACGCCGACGCCGACACCCTCGCCGAGGCGGTGGCCACCGTCGCCGGTGGCGAGCCCTGGCTGTCCCAGGAGTGGGCCCAGGTGGTGTCCGACCCGACCTGGATCATGCCGCACCTGGCAGAACGCGAGCAGGAGGCACTCAGGCTCTTCGCGGCCGGACTGAAGGCCGCCACCATCGCCCGCAGGATGGGCGTCCAGGGTGACACCGTCGGAACCTGGCTCAAGCGCATCCGGGGCAAGTACATCGCGGCGGGCAGGCCCGCCCCGACCCGGACCGATCTGTACATCAGGGCAGTGGAGGACGGGTACTGCGAGGGCCCCCAGCCTCACTGAGGCGCACCCTCGTGCGCGCCGATGATCTGCCCGCGAGTGGTCCACGACGGCCACCGTGGCGTCTGTTGCGAGTCCTGGCCCCCAGTGGGGGCCGGCGTCTGGACCGGACCTCCGACCTGACTTGTTGCATTGGCTTAGTGCCCCGCATCGGACTCGATCGCGTTGATGATGGCGCGGGCCTCGGGTGTGGTCTGGGGCTTGATGGTGTGAAGCGAGCCGTTGATCTCCAGGGTCGCTGAGCGTAGTGGGGCGAGGGTATGGACGATCCGTTTGACCGACAGGCCGGTGACCTGTCGTAGGTAACGCGAGACTGCCAGGGCGGCGAATGCCGTGGTCAGGTGGGCCTCGATGGAGTCAGAGAGCCGGTGGAAGATGGGCCGGGCCCGCAGGTCGGACTTGGCCATGCGGAAGGAGTCCTCGACGTGCCAGAGGTCGTGGTAGGCCCCGATCACCTGGACCGGAGTCATCACCGATACTGGAATATTGGTCACGTATCCCTTCAACCCGACCAGTTGGCGGGCCCGGTCGATCGCCTTGTGATCCAAGGACAAGCCGTTCGCCGATGC
>NZ_AUDD01000020.1 GCF_000425285.1 Acidipropionibacterium jensenii DSM 20535
TGAGGGTCATCAGCACTCCGCCGATGCCGCCGAGAAGCACGCCTCACACGGTGAGGGCGAGTCCTGCGGCTGCGGTCACCATCAGAAGGCCGAGACCCACTCTCACGTCTTCGCCGCCGACGGGACCCAGGACGCCGAGCCGGCCGGCAGCGGGCACAAGGGCTTCCTCGGGCGCCTGCTGCACCACTGAGTCCGGTCCCGATGACGCCCTGCCGTCGTCCCCGAGGGGCCGGGGTCGGGGCGTCCCGCCGGTGTCACCGGCGTCAGTCCAGCTGACCACACGAAACATCTGAACACAGGAACCTTCCGGGCGACGTCGACCCCGTCGTCCGGAAGGGGTTCCGAGAGGAATCGTCATGACCGCCACGAGCACTGACGGGCGGACCGCCGACAGGCCTTCCTCCCGCCGGTCCATCGACCTCGACATCCAGGGCATGAGCTGCGCCTCCTGCGCCGCCCGGATCACCAAGAAGCTCAACCGGATCGACGGCGTCAACGCCACCGTCAACTACGCCACCGCCCGGGCCCACGCCCTGGTGCCGGCCGGCACCTCCGCCCAGGATCTCATCGACGTCGTCCAGCGGACCGGCTACGACGCCTCCGTCCCGACCCCCGAGTCGGCCGTCCCCGACCGGGCCGCCGAGCTCAGGGTCCGACTCATCGTCTCCGCGGTGCTGTCGATCCCGGTGATGGTCGTCTCGATGGCCCCGCCCCTGCAGTTCCCGGGCTGGCAGTGGGTCGCCCTGGCCATGACCCTGCCGGTGGTGTTCTGGTGCGGGCTGCCCTTCCATCGCGCCACCTGGGCCAACCTCAAGCACGGCGCCACCAGCATGGACACCCTCATCTCGATGGGATCGCTGGCCGCCCTGGGATGGTCGGTGTGGGCGCTGCTGTTCGGCCATGCCGGGATGATCGGGATGAGGCACGCGGTGCACCTCACCCTCGCCCGGGGCGACGCCGGTTCCACCATCTATCTGGAGGCTGCCTGCGCGCTGGTCACCTTCATCCTGGCCGGCCGGTTCATCGAGGCCCGCAGCCGCCGGGAGGCCGGGTCCGCCCTCACCGCCCTGATGGCGATGGGTGCGAAGTCGGTGCGGATCCTTGGGGCGGACGGCACCGAGACCGAGACGCCGATCTCCGCGCTCGGCGTGGGAAAGCGGTTCGTGGTGCGTCCCGGTGAGAAGGTCGCCGCCGACGGTGTCGTCGTCGAGGGGTCCTCGGCGGTGGACGCCTCCCTGGTGACCGGGGAGTCGGTGCCGATGGAGGTCGGCCCGGGAGACCGGGTGATCGGCGCCACCGTCAACACGTCGGGACGCCTGGTGGTCGAGGCCACCGCCGTCGGATCCGACACCCAGCTCGCCCAGATCGCCCGGCTCGTCGAGCAGGCCCAGGTGGGACGCTCGGCCACCCAGGATCTGGCGGACAAGGTCTCGTCGGTCTTCGTGCCCACCGTCATCTCGCTGGCCGTGGTCGTCCTGGCGATCTGGCTGCTGATCGGCGAGGGGGCGACCGCGGCCTTCACCGCCGCCGTCGCCGTCCTCATCATCGCCTGCCCCTGCGCCCTGGGACTGGCGACGCCGACCGCCCTGCTCGCAGGCACCGGTCGTGGCGCCCGGATGGGCATCGTCATCCGGGGACCCGAGGCGCTGGAACGCGCCCACGGCATCGACACCGTCGTGATGGACAAGACCGGAACCCTCACCACCGGCACGATGAGCGTCGCCCAGCTGCTGGACGCCGGGGGAGCGGTGCTGGAGGCGTCCTCGGCGCAGGGGCGCCCGGCCGCCGAACGGCTGCTGGCGGTCGGCGCCGCACTGGAGTCCGGTTCGGAGCACCCGATCGCCAGAGCGGTACTGGCGGAGGCCTCCCGCATCGGCGTCCGGGTCGCGCCGGTCGACGACTTCACGGCCCTGGCGGGGGCCGGGGTGAGGGCGGTGGTGGACGGCCGCGACGGCCTGGCCGGTCGGCCGCAGCTGCTGCGCGATGCCGGCGTCACGATCCCCGCGGGTCTGGATGACGCGGTCGACAGGTCGGCCGCCCAGGGCAGGACCGTCGTGGTGGTGGCCCTCGGCGGTGAGCTGCTCGGCGCCATCCTGGTCGCCGACACCCTCCGCCAGACCTCATCGGCGGCGATCGGCCGGCTGCACTCCGACGGGATACGCACCGTGCTGCTGACCGGCGACAACGCCGGGGCGGCGCAGTACGTCGCCGACCAGGTCGGCATCGACGAGGTGCACGCCGATGTGAGGCCCGCCGGGAAGCTGTCGGTGATCGAGCAGCTGCGCGGGCAGGGCAGGAAGGTCGCGATGGTCGGCGACGGTGTCAACGACGCCGCGGCCCTGGCCGGGGCCGACCTCGGCGTCTCGATGGGCACCGGGACCGATGTCGCGATCGCCGCCAGTGACATCACCCTCACCCGAGGGGACCTGGGGCTGGCGGTCGATGCCCTCCACCTGTCGAGGGCGACCCTGCGGACGATCCACCAGAACCTGTTCTGGGCCTTCGCCTACAACGTCGTCGCGATCCCGGTGGCGGCCCTGGGCTACCTCAACCCGATGGTGGCGGCGGCGGCGATGGCCTTCTCCTCGGTCTTCGTGGTGACCAACAGCGTCCGCCTCACCCGGTTCCGCATCCGTCACTGAGGCGGACGCTCGCACTCTGTCCGCCACCGTCCTGACGCCCGCTGACGTCTGCTGACTTCTACCGACGATGCTCGCGAAGTTCGACGATGCTCGCGCTATAGCGCGAGCATCGTCGAACTTCGCGAGCATCGTCGCAGGTGTGGGCGCAGGTGTGGGCGCAGGTGTGGCCCCACGGCCGGGCGCGGTGTGGTCCCATGGCCGGGCGCGGTGTGGGGTCAGGTGTCCGGCTAGGGAGGGCTCCGGCGGGCCCGTGACTACGCAATACTGAGGTTTCTCAGGAAAAGTTTGGCTTTCTTCGGCTCTTCATATAGTCTGAAGCGGTCGTTGGTCGACACCGGCCGGCGGACAAGTTCCCAGATACCGCGGACGGGTCACCGTCCTCCCGAAATCGAAGAAGTTGCATGTCAAAAGTTGTTGCCGCAGCCATCGCCGGAGCCCTCACGCTCACGACCGCAGGTGGGCTGACAGTTGCCAAGGTCATGGATCGTGCCGATGTGACGATCTCCGTGGACGGTGTCTCCCAGCAGGTGAAGGTTCGTCCCGGCTCGGTTGACCAGGCGCTCAAGGCGCAGGGCATCTCCGTCGGCTCCCACGACACCGTTCAGCCGGCTCTGGCGACCAAGGTCGCCGACGGCACCTACATCGCCGTCAACTACGGCCGCAAGGTCAACCTCGACGTGGACGGCACCGGCAGCTCCCGCTGGACCACCGCTCGCACCGTTTCGGCCGTGCTTCAGCAGCTGAACCTCGACAACCCCAAGAACATCGTCTCGGTGAGCCGGTCGGCCCAGATCCCCCGCAAGGGTCTGAACCTCGCGGTCTCGGTCGCCCGGGACGTCTCCGTCACCGCTGCCGGCAAGACCACCAAGGTCACCACCCCGGGTACCGTCGCCGACGCCCTCGACGCCGCCGGGGTCAAGTACGACTCCAATGACATCTCCAAGCCCGGCCTGGGCACCGCCCTCACCGAGGGGATGTCCATCGCGTGGACGAAGGTCGACGTCAAGAACTCCACCAAGAATGTCTCGGTCGCCTACTCCAAGACCTCGGTGGACACCTCGAAGCTCACCAAGGGCGACACGAAGATCACCACCCAGGGCGTCGACGGCGTCAACCAGGAGACCTGGGTGATGACCTACCACGACGGCAAGCTGGTCTCCCAGAAGAGGACCGCGGTCAAGAAGGTCAAGGCTCCGGTCACCCAGGTGACCGAGGTCGGCACCAAGGCCCCGGCCCCCAAGCCGAGCTCCTCCTCGTCCAGCTCCAGCTCCAGCTCGAGCTCAAGCTCGTCGGGCGGTAGCCCGGTGACCGGCGGGACGACCTGCACCGCCTCGACCTACGGCGCCAACGATGGCACCGCCGGTGGCCCCACCGCCTCCGGTGAGACCTTCGATCCCTCCCAGTTGACTGCCGCCAGCAAGACGCTGCCGCTCGGGTCGTCGATCCGGGTCACCAACGTCGCCAACGGTCAGACGGTGACGGTGCGGATCAACGACCGCGGGCCGTACGTCGGTGGCCGGTGCCTCGACCTGTCCACCGCTGCGATGAATGCGATCGCTCCCGGAGAGGGCCTGGTCACGGTGCGTTACAGCTCCTGATCCGGATCCCGGGCCCTTGGCCCGGAACCCCTGACACAGCAACACAGCAGCGGGGCCCCACGGAATCCGTGGGGCCCCGCTGCTGCGCGCTGAGGGGAGACCACGGCCCGGGGGAACTGTCTGCGGCCGCGGGGGCCTGCCGCAGACGCAGTTCGGGCCACCCGCGAGGACGGGTGGCCCGAGAGGTCGTCGCTGCGAAGCACGCCTCCGGCAGGTGGCAGCGGCCTGCCGGAGGGCTGCCAGATCAGGCGCCGTAGGTGGCCTTGGCCTTCTCCAGTGCGGAGACGTAGCCGTTGCGCTCGTACTCGGAGCTGGAGGCGTCGGCCGGCACCGCGAGCAGGCCGCGGGCCTGATCCAGGGTGAGACCCTTGCGCTCCAGCCAGGCGGAGACGCCGTCGATGAGGTCGGCGGCGTAGCCGGCCCCGTGACGCACCAGGGAGGAGGTGGTCATCACGACATCGGCTCCGGCCAGCAGGTACTTCAGGACGTCGTCGGCGGTCTCCACGCCGGAGGTCGCGGCCAGTGAGGCCTTGACGCGCCCCGACAGGCTGGCGATCCAGGTGAGCGGGATCCGGGAGTCGGTGGGGTTGCTCAGCCAGACGCCGGGCACCACCTCCAGCTTCTCGGTGTCGATGTCGGGCTGCAGGAAGCGGTTGAAGAGCACCAGGCCGTCGGCGCCAGCGGCGTCCAGCCGGGCGATCATGTTGCCCGGGGCGGAGAAGAACGGGGAGAGCTTGACGGCCACCGGGATGTCGACGGCGTCGCGCACCGCCGAGAGGATCTCGACGTGACGGTCCTCGACCTCGTCGGCGGTGGTGTCCACCGCTCCGGGGACCATGTAGATGTTGCACTCGATGGCGGCCGCACCGGCCTCCTGCATGCGGTGCGCGGTCTCCACCCAGCCGCCTTTGGTGGCGCCGTTGAGGGAGGCGATGACCGGGATGTCGACGGCCTTCGCGGAGGCCTCCAGATGGGCGAGGTACTCGGCGGTGATCCCGCCCTTGTTGCTCTGGACGGTCGGGAAGAAGGACAGCGACTCGGCGAAGGAGTCCATGTACTCCAGCTCGATCTCGGCCTGGCGGGCCTCCTCGTGACGCACCTGCTCCTCGAACAGGGAGTACATCACGATGGCACCCACGCCGGAGTCGGCCAGCGCGCGCACCCCGTCGAGGTTCTGCTGGATGGGTCCGGCCGAGGCGACCAGCGGTGACCGCAGACCGAGGCCGAGGTACTTCGTTGACAGATCGACGCTCATTGACTTGCCTCTCGTAGTGCTGTGTGGTGACGGGGCCCGGCGGTGGGGCGGCTCGGGTGAACCGCCCCACCGCCGGGATCAGGTGAGTTCAGGACCGGTTGGAACCGGCGGCGAACTCCGAGGTGCGGGCGTCGAAGGAGAACCGGTCGGCGCTGCGGGTGGCCATGTCCTCGTACTCGGTCCAGCGGCGCTCCACGGTCCTCTGGTCGAGATCCAGGAACCTCTCGGCGGCCTCCGGATTCGTCTTGTTGAGCATCTTGTAGCGCAGCTCGAGCTTGGTGTACTCGCGCCAGCTGATGTCGGGACGGGGGGAGTCGAGAAGGAAGGGGTTGAGCCCTTCCTCGGTGAGCACCGGGTTGTACCTCATCAGCGGCCAGTGGCCGCAGTGCACGGCCTTGTACTGCTGGTCCAGGCCGTTCTTGAGGTCGTAGCCGTGGGCGATGCAGTGGCTGTAGGCGATGATGATCGAGGGGCCGGGGTAGGCCTCGGCCTCGCGGAAGGCCCGCAGGGTCTGCTGCGGATCGGCGCCCAGGGCCACCCGGGCCACGTACACCGAGCCGTAGGCGATGGCCTGCATCGCCAGGTCCTTCTTGGAGGTCGGCTTGCCGGAGGTGGCGAACTTCGCCACCGCGCCCATCGGCGTCGACTTCGAGGCCTGGCCGCCGGTGTTGGAGTACACCTCGGTGTCCAGGACCAGGACGTTGACGTCGCGGCCGGAGGCCAGCACGTGGTCGACGCCGCTGGAGCCGATGTCGTAGGCCCAGCCGTCACCGCCGATGATCCACACCGAACGGCGCAGCAGGTGGTCGGCGACGCTGATCAGGTCGCGGACCTGCGGGGTCTGCTCCATGTCGGCGAGGATCGCCTGCAGGGTGTGCACCCGCTCCTGCTGGGACTGCAGATCGTGCTCGGTGAGCTGCGGGGCGTTGAGCAGGCCGTCCACCAGCTCGGCGTCGAGCCCCTCGGCGAGCTGACCCAGGCGCACCTTGGCCAGGTTCGTCTGGACATCGGCCGCCAGCCGCATGCCGAGACCGAACTCGGCATTGTCCTCGAACAGCGAGTTGGACCAGGCCGGGCCGCGTCCGTCGGCATTCTTGCCCCACGGGGTGGTCGGCAGGTTGCCGCCGTAGATCGAGGAGCAGCCGGTCGCGTTGGCGATCTCGGCGCGGTCGCCGAAGAGCTGGCTCACGAGCTTGACGTAGGGGGTCTCGCCGCAACCCGAGCAGGCTCCGGAGAACTCGAAGAGAGGCTGCAGGAACTGGGTGCCGCGCACCGAGGCGAAGTCGACCCGGGAGCGGTCGTTGACCGGCAGCGTCTCGAAGAACTCGAGATCGCGGCGCTGCTTGGTCTTGTCGAGGTGCTCGGCGAGGTTGATCGCCCGGCGGTCGGGATGGGCGGCGGGCCGCACCGGGCAGGCCTCCACGCACAGTCCGCAACCGGTGCACTGGTCGGGCACCACCTGCAGGGTGTAGTTCGACTCCGGCAGACCGGCCGCGTTGAGGGTGGCGGTCGGGAATCCGGCCGGCGCCCCCTCCAGGGAGGACTGCGGGTAGTACTTCGAACGGATCACGCCGTGCGGGCAGACGAAGGCGCAGTTGCCGCACTGGATGCACTCCTGCGGGTCCCACTCGGCGATCAGGTCGGAGAGGGTGCGCTGCTCGAACTTCGTGGTGCCGGCCGGGTAGGTGCCGTCGTCGGGAACCGCCGAGACGGGCAGCAGGTTGCCCTGGCCCTCGATCATCCGGGCGGTGACGTCGCGGACGAACTCGGGTGCGTCGGCGGTGACCGGCGGGATCAGCCCGTGCTTGGAGGTGACCTGGCCGGGGACCGTCACCTGGTGGAGATGCTCCAGCGAGGCGTCGACCGCCGCGTGGTTCATCTCGACGATCTTCTGGGACTTCTTGCCGTAGGTCTTCTGGATCGAGTCCTTGATCCGCTTGATCGCCTCATCGCGCGGCAGCACCCCGGAGATCGCGAAGAAGCAGGTCTGCAGGATGGTGTTGGTGCGGTTGCGCAGCCCCACCTTGCGGGCCACCGGCAGGGCGTCGATGGTCCACAGGTTGATCTTCTTGTCGATGATCTGACGCTGCATCGAGTCGGGCAGGTGGTCCCACAGCTCCGAGGCGTCGTAGGGGGCGTTGATGAGGACGGTGGTGCCCTCGTGGGCCATCGTCAGGACGTCGATCGACTCCAGGATGTTGAAGTTGTGGACGCCGATGAACTCGGCCTGGTTGACCAGGTAGGCCGACTCGATCGGGTTGGGGCCGAACCTCAGGTGGGAGGTGGTCCGCGACCCGGACTTGCGGGAGTCGTACTCGAAGTACCCCTGGGCGAAGGTGTCGGGGTCGGACCCGAGGATCTTGATGGTGTTCTTGTTGGCGCCGACGGTGCCGTCCGAACCCATCCCGAAGAACACCGCGCGCAGCGTCTTGGGATCCTCGATGTCCAGGTCCTGCCAGGGCAGCGAGAGGTGGGTGACGTCGTCGTCGATGCCGATGGTGAACCGCGGCCGGGGCTGGTCGAGCTCCAGCTCGTCGACGATGCCGGAGACCATTCCGGGGGTGAACTCCTTGGAGGAGATCCCGTAGCGCCCGCCCGAGACGATCGGCATGGTCTTGCGGTTGCCGCGCGAGACGGCCTCCGACAGGGCGCTGACGACGTCCAGGAAGAGCGGCTCGCCCTCCGAGCCGGGCTCCTTGGTGCGGTCCAGGACGGCGACGGTGCGGGCGGTCTCGGGGATCGCCCTGACCAGCTCGGCGGCCGGGAAGGGACGGAACAGCCGGACCATCACGACACCGAGCTTGTGGCCCTCCTTGTTGAGGTGCTCGATGGTGTGCTGGACGGTCTTGGCTCCCGAACCCATGCAGACGATGACCTGCTCGGCCTGCGGGTCGCCGAAGTAGTCGACGAGGTGGTAGCTGCGGCCGGTGAGCTCGGCGAACTGGTCGAACAGGCCCTGGACGATGCCGGGAACCTTCTCGTAGTACTGGTTGGCCGCCTCGCGGGCCTGGAAGTGGATGTCCGGGTTCTGGGCGGTGCCGCGGATGAACGGGTGGGCCGGCGACAGCGCCCGCTCGCGGTGGGCGTGCACCAGGTCATCGGTGATGAACTGGCGGATGTCGTCGTCGCTGAGGGTCTCCAGCACGTTGAGCTCGTGGGAGGTGCGGAACCCCTCGAAGAAGTGCATGAAGGGGACCCGCGACTGCATCGTCGCGGCGTGCGAGATGAGCGCCAGGTCGTGGCACTCCTGGACGGTGGCCGAGCACAGCATGGCGAAGCCGGTCTGGCGGCAGGCCATCACGTCCTGGTGGTCGCCGAAGATCGACAGGCCCTGGGCGGCCAGCGAACGGGCCGCGACGTGGAAGACCGTGCTGGTGAGCTCACCGGCGATCTTGTACATGTTCGGGATCATCAGCAGCAGGCCCTGGGAGGCCGTGAAGGTGGTGGTGAGGGCGCCTCCCTGGAGGGCTCCGTGGAGGGCTCCGGCGGCACCTCCCTCGGACTGCATCTCCATCACCGTGGGGATGTCTCCCCAGATGTTGACCCGCTTGGCGGAGGACCACTCGTCGGCGGTCTCGGCCATCGGCGAGGAGGGGGTGATGGGATAGATCGAGCAGAGCTCGCTGCAGCGGTAGGCGACCGAGGCAGCTGCCGTGTTGCCGTCGGCGATCGTACGAGTGCGTTCCATGGCTATCTCTTTTCCGCTCAGTTCTCAGGGGTGACGGCGGTACGGGCTTCCGGTCCGTAGACGGCGGGATTGGGTTCGGGACGAACCGCCCATCCGGGGGTGGGGTTGCCCGATCCGGGAATGCTCTCGATCGGGGTCTCCTCGGGGACCATCTCGATGGCGTGCACCGGGCACTGGTCGAAGCAGGTCGCGCAGCCGGTGCACTTGTCGTAGTCGAACTCGTACCGGTGGCCGGGCCCGAGCTTGATGATGGCGTCCTCGGGGCAGGACCCGAAGCAGCCGTCGCACTCGAAGCAGTTGCCGCAGGACAGGCAGCGGCCGGCCTCGAAGTGGGCCTGGCGCTCGTCCAGGCCGCCGACCACCTCGTCGAAGTTGACGCGCTGGGTCGGGTCGAGCTCGGGCTGGTGGCGGCGCAGGTGGTCGCCGAAGTACCAGACGTTGAGGTCGTTGAACTCGGCGATGTTCTTCCGGGGGGCCGGGTAGCTGTCGTCGCGGCGCAGCCACCGGTCGATCTGCCGGGCGGCCCGCTTGCCGTGGCCGGTGCCGACGGTGACGGTGCGCTCGGAGGGGACGGTGTCGCCGCCGGCGAAGACGCCGGGGACATCGGTCATCAGGGTGGAGGGGTTGACGTCGACGACGTCGTCCTTGAACCGCATCCCGGGCAGCTTGTGCAGGAAGCCGGTGTCGGCCTCCTGACCGACGGCCAGGATCACGGTGTCGGCCTCGAGCTTCTCGTAACGGCCGGTGCCGTGCGGCTTGCCGTTCTCGTCGAGCTCCATCACCTCGACGGTGAGGTCGTTGCCGACATCGGTGATGGTGCGCAGCCAGTTCATCTGGACGCCCTCGCGCTCGGCCTCCTCGCGCTCCTCGGCGTGGGCCGGCATCTGGTCTGCGGTGCGCCGGTAGACCACGATGGACTCCTCGGCGCCGAGCCGCTTGGCGACCCGGGCGGCGTCCATCGCCGTGTTGCCGCCGCCGTAGACGGCGACCCGGCGGCCGATCATCGGCTTCTCGCCGGATCCGACCTGGTGCAGGAAGCTCACCGCATCGACCATCCGGGAGGCATCGGTGGTGGGGATGTCGACGCGCTTGGACAGGTGGGCGCCGATCGCTACGAAGACCGCGTCGAAGCGGCCCTGTGCCTTCTCCTCTGCGAGATCGGTGACGTTGTGGTGGAGGACGATCTTGACCCCCAGGTCGACCAGCCGGTCGACCTCGGCGTCGAGGACCTCGCGGGGCAGCCGGTACTCCGGGATGCCGTAGCGCATCATGCCGCCGGCGGCGTCGCCGCCGTCGTGGATCTCGACCTCGTGGCCCATCATCGCCAGGTGGTAGGCGGCCGACAGTCCGGCGGGGCCGGCGCCGATCACCAGCACGCGGTGGCCCGAGCGCAGCGTGGGGCGGTGGAACTTCCAGCCCTTCTCGATGGCCAGGTCGCCGAGGTAGCGCTCCACGGAGTGGATCGACACCGATCCGTCCAGGTCCGCGCGGTTGCAGGCGACCTCACAGGGGTGGTAGCAGACCCGGCCGTGGATGGCGGGGAAGGGGTTGTCGGCGGTGAGCTGACGCCAGGCCTTCTCCTCCTGGTGGGCGGTGACCAGACGCAGCCACTCCTGAATGTTCTCGCCTGCCGGGCAACCGGCGTTGCACGGGGGGAGCATGTCGAGGTAGACGGGACGTCGCGTCCGGACCGGGGCGACCCGCCCGGTGGTGGTTGCCAGATTCGGCAGTGTGGTGAGGTCCTGGGTGGTGACCTGGTGTTCGGGCGGGGTGACCTGGCCCTCGGTGCTGAACGGGGTGTCCGTGCTCATGCCTGACTTCTCCCTTGGATTCGGGTGCCGACTCGCTCGGTGGTGGACAGTGCTGTGACGCGATGCCACGTCCGCGGGCCCAGCGATCCGGGCACGTCGCGTCACAACGTCAACTGACAGCGATGGTAAACCCCGGTGATCGTTTGTTCAGAACCGGGGGCCGCTATTGCGATTATGTTCAGCAGGCGTTGCGTAAATAGTGTGGTAAATGCCACAAGACAGCGCTTTCCCGGGCCTGAACAGGCACCGCGAAATACGAAAGCGGCATTTTCGCTAAACGTGCTGGAATGCGCTTTCCATGGATCGTGCGGGTGCCCGGAGTCGCCTGGTGGTGTTCCGGGAGCGGTGTCGGGCGGGGGCCCGGCGGTGCCGTGCCGCGAAGCGATGGAGGGGGTGCGGTGAGCGGCCCGACGGACGTGCGGCCGGGTCAGTCCAGCAGGATCCGGTAGGCGTGCCGGATGTGCTCCTCGGTGAGCCTGGCGGCCCTCTCGATGTCGCCCTCGCAGATCGCGGTGAGCATCGCGTCGTGCTGGTCGATGAGGGTCTGGCGGACGGTCGGCCAGCTGACCAGGGCGTGCTCGGCGATGCTGATGGGGTCCTGGACGGCGCGCCGGATGGCCACCGTGATGTCGCTCATCAACCGGTTGTCGCCGGCCTCGGCCAGGGCGACGTGGAACTGGGTGTCGAGCTCGTTGAAGGGGTTGGGGTCCAGCGCGGTGCGCATCCGCTGCTGGAGCTCCCGGGCGCGGTCCAGCGGCTCGGGCTCGCGCCGGCGGGCGGCGGCGGCGCAGGCGGCCCGCTCCAGGGCCACCCGGGTCTCGGTGAGATCGGCGAAGGAGACGATGTCGAGGGCCAGCTGCAGGCGAAGGATCCGACCCATCGCGTTGGTGGAGGTGGCCTGCACCCGGGTGCCGTTGCCGCGGCCGGCCCCCGAGACGAGGATCCCCTGGGCCTGGAGCACCCGGATCGCCTCGCGCACCGCTCCCCGGCTCACCCCCAGATGGATGGCGAGGTCCCGCTCGGCGGGAAGCCGGGTGCCGTTGACGTACTCTCCGGCCAGGATCTGGGAGTCGATGTACCCCAGTGCGACGTCGAACCCGCCCTGGGGGCCGGGGTTGTCGGCGGTGGGCTGCTTCGTCGCAGGGCTGGCGGCCGGGGTGGTTCCAGGGTTGGCCGGGGTGGTTCCAGGGTTGGCGGGGGAGGCCGTGCCGGGGCTGGGGCTGGCGCCCGCCTGCGGGGCGGGGCCGGCGGTCGGGCTCGGAGCGTGATCGGCGTCTGAGGTCGCGTCGGGGTTGCCAGGGGTGGCGGGGGATGGAGTCATGGTGCGCCTGTCGTCGAGCGGCCTTGGTCGATCAGATGCCTGGCAAGGGGTGCCGGGTGGGGCCCATTCTCACCCCGATCGGGGCCGATCGGTAACCGGGAGTGTGCGAACTCGGGGGTGTGCCGAGCCGGCTGAATGTTGGTGCAGCATCCATCGGGAGAGTTTGCACGAAAGTCTTGACACCCACTCTGGCTACGACCTACTGTAGTTTTTTGGTAGGACCAGAGGCTTCCCGCGAAGAAAACGGTCCGTTTCCATGACTTAAATAACTCAGCCAACTTGGCGGAACAACGGAGTTTCCATGGTTCTTCTTGTGGTATTCAGACCAGACACCAACCCCTTGGGGCAGCGGTGGCTCTCGGCGCTGGTGGCCTTCGTCCCCGTGCTCGCGATGCTCATCACTCTGGGCGCCCTGAGGTGGAAGGCCCACTGGGCCGGCATCTTCTCCTGGGCGGTGGCCCTGGTCATCGCGGTGGTCGCCTTCAAGATGCCCTTCCTGATGGCGCTGTCGACCAGCGCGGAGGGTTTCCTCTACGGCCTCTTCCCGATCGTGTGGATCCTGATCGCCGCGATCTGGATGTACCAGCTCACAGTGGTCTCGGGCCGATTCGACGATCTGCGCAAGACCTTCTTCCTCATCAGCGACGACCCCCGGGTGCTCGGCATCCTCATCGCCTTCTGCTTCGGCGGTCTGCTGGAGGCCCTGGCCGGCTTCGGCGCCCCGGTGGCCATCGCGGCCGCGATGCTCATCGGCATCGGTTTCGGCAAGCTGCGCGCCGCCATCACCGCCCTGGTGGCCAACACCGTCCCGGTGGCCTTCGGAGCGGTCGGACTTCCGGTGATTCAGGCCGCGGCGACCGCCGGGCCGGTGCCGGGTCTTCCGGTTTCTGCTGTCGCTCCGGTGAGCGCGCGGATCTGCGCCATCCTCTGCCTGGTGGTGCCCTTCCTGATGCTGTCCATCATGGACGGTAAGAAGGGCGTCAAGGAGGTCTGGCCGTTCGGTCTGTTCTGCGGTGTCGTGTTCGGCGCCACCAAGTGGATCGTCGCCTCCACCCCGATGTTCAACCTCACCGAGGTCTTCGCGGCGGTCATCACCGTCGGCCTGGGCATTCTCTTCCTCAAGTTCTGGAAGCCCGTCGGCGGCCATGACGCCGCCCAGCGGATCGGCATCCCGATGGACACCACCCTGGAGACCGACCCGGTCAAGGCCGAGAAGGTCGACACCTCCGACCTCACCGGCAAGCGCATCTTCATGGCTCTGGTGCCCTACATCCTGGCCATCGTGATCTTCGCAATTGCCGCCGTGCCCTCTATCAAGAAGGCCTTGGCCAGCGCCGACGTCAAGATGGCGTGGCCCGGCCTGTCCGGTCTGCAGTCCGCCTCCGGCAAGGCCGCCGGTCACGCCGCGTACACCTGGCCGTGGCTCTCCCAGCCCGGGTTCCTGCTCGCCATCGTGGCGATCCTGGTCGGCCTCATCTACCGGATGAAGCTCGCCGACATTTTCAAGGAGCTGTGGGTCAACGTCAAGAAGATGAAGTTCACCATGCTGACCATCGGCATGGTGGTGGCACTGGCCTATGTCATGGGCGACTCCGGCCAGACCCTGGCCCTGGGCCTGTTCATCGCCGGCGCCGGGGCGATCTACCCCTTCCTCGCACCGCTGCTCGGCTGGATCGGCACCTACGTGACCGGTTCGGACACCTCGGCCAACATCCTCTTCTCCAACCTGCAGTACACCGTCGGTCAGTCGATCGGCCAGGGCTCGTACCTGGGAGTCGATGGCATGACGCACCTGTTGGTGGGTACCGGAGCTGCCGGCGGCGTGGTCGGCAAGATGATCTCTCCGCAGTCGCTGGCCGTCGCGGCCAGCGCGATCGGCCTGGTCGGCTCCGAGTCGGTCATCCTGCGCAAGGTCTTCAAGTACTCGATCTTCCTGATCGTTCTCATGTGCATCCTGGCCGGACTGATGTCCACGCCGGTGCTCTCCTGGATTCTCCCCTGATACCGGTACTAGCTCGGAGGCCCCGTCAATGACTACAACAACAGCTGCCGCGAGCAGCACAGCATCCCTGGCCAAGCCCGGCGACGGTATGACCGTCGGCCTGTTCATCACCTGCATCAACGACGTGATGTTCCCCCAGACCGGTCAGGCGGTCGTCAAGATCCTCGAGCGGCTCGGCTGCTCGGTGGAGTTCCCCAGGGCGCAGACCTGCTGCGGCCAGATGACCACCAACAGCGGCTACTTCGAGGAGTCGATGCCGGCGGTCAAGCAGTACGTCAAGGCCTTCTCGGGCTACGACTACGTGGTCGCCCCGTCCGGCTCCTGCACCGGTGCGGTCCGCGAGCAGCACCCCATGCTGGCCCGCAAGCTCGGCGACGCCGGGCTGATCCGCGAGGTCGACGAGGTGAGCCAGAAGCTCTACGACCTGCCGGAGTTCCTCATCGACATCCTGGGTGTGGAGGACGTCGGCGCCTACTTCCCGCACCGCGTCACCTACCACCCGTCCTGTCACGGGCGCCGCTTCCTCAAGCTCGGCGACAAGCCGGCCCGACTGCTCAGCCACGTCAAGGGCATGACCATCGTGCCGCTGCCGATGGAGGAGCAGTGCTGCGGATTCGGCGGCACCTTCTGCGTCAAGAACTCCGACATGAGTGCCGCGATGGCCTCGGACAAGGTCCGTCACATCCGTGAGACGGACGCCGAGTACGTGGTCGCCGGCGACAACTCCTGTCTGATGAACATCGGCGGGGTGCTGTCCCGCCAGAACTCCGGGGTCAAGGCCATCCACCTGGCCGAGATCCTGGCCAACACCGAGGAGGACTGACGGCATGGGTACCGAACTGCGTCGCATCACCGACGGTAATCACGGCGTCGCGCGGCTGACACCGGCCCCCGACCACGGCGGCACCTTCCTGGGAATGCCCAAGTTCCAGAAGGCCGTCAAGCATGAGCTGGAGCTCAACGTCCAGCGCAAGAACATGCGCAACGCCACCACCACGATCCGCAACAAGCGGGCTCTGCGCGTCTCCGAGTCGCCCGACTGGGAGGAGCTGCGGGAGGCCGCGACCGAGATCAAGAACCGGGTCTCGCGGCATCTCGACTACTACCTGGAGGAGGCCGAGAAGAGCCTCACCGCTCACGGCGTCCACGTCCACTGGGCCCGTGACGGCCAGGAGGCCAACCAGATCGTCGCCGAGATCGCCCAGGCCAAGGGGGTCGACGAGGTCGTCAAGATCAAGTCGATCACCACCCAGGAGACCGACCTCAACGAGTACCTGGAGGAGCAGGGGATCGCAGCCTGGGAGACCGACCTGGCCGAGCTCATCGTGCAGCTCGGACACGACCGGCCCTCCCACATCGTGGTCCCGGCCATCCACCGCAACCGCGCCGAGGTCCGCGAGATCTTCCTGCGGGAGATGAAGAACTACGGGCGTCCGGCCCCCGAGGATGTCTCGGAGAACCCGCCGGAGCTGGCCAATGCGGCCCGCCTCCACCTGCGCGAGAAGTTCCTGCGGGCCAAGATGGCGGTCTCCGGCGGCAACTTCGTGCTCGCCGACACCGGATCCCTGGTGATCGTCGAGTCCGAGGGCAACGGCCGGATGTGCCTCACCCTGCCCGACACCCTGGTGTCGATGGTGGGCATCGAGAAGATCCTGCCCTCCTTCGACGACCTCGAGGTCTTCCTCAAGCTGCTGCCGCGCTCGGCCACCGGCGAGCGGATGAACCCGTACAACTCGGTGTGGAGCGGCGTCACCGACGGCGACGGCCCCCAGGAGCAGCACGTCATCTTCATGGACAACGGCCGCACCGACGTGCTCGCCGACCAGGTGGGACGCGAGGTGCTGCGGTGCATCCGCTGCGCCTCCTGCATCAACACCTGCCCGGTCTACGAGCGGGCCGGCGGTCACGCCTACGGCTCGGTCTACCCCGGCCCGATCGGCATCTCCCTCACCCCGCAGCTGCGCGGCGTCGAGGACGCGGTCGACCGGGCGATGCCCTACGCGTGCTCGCTGTGCGGGGCCTGCAACGAGGTGTGCCCGGTGAAGATCCCCTTCACCGACATCATCCTTCACCTGCGCCACAAGGTGGCCCAGGCCGAGAAGGCCGACCGCTTCGGCGCCGATGCCGAGGGCACCGTCGAGCGCAACCTCATGAAGACCGCAGGATGGATCTTCGGCGACGCCAAGCACTTCGAGGCGGTCCAGGTGGCCACCCGCGGCGCCGGCAAGGTCCTCAAGGGCAAGCCTCTCGGACCGATCCCGGTCCCGGTGGCCGAGCGCTGGTTGAAGTACCGCGACGTTCAGGCGCCGCCGGCAGACACCTTCCGCAGCTGGTGGAAGAAGAACCGACAGGAGGGCAAGTGATGAGTGCCCAGCAGACCACGATGAGCGCGAGGGACACCGCGGCACGCACCGAGATCCTGGCCAGGATCCGCCGGGCGACCGCTGACATCACCGACAAGGATCCCGAGACCGACTCCCCCATCCAGTGGGAGTACGGCCGCGGGATCGAGATGGACGACGTCGTGAGCACCTTCGTCCAGAAGGTCATCGACTACTCCGCCACCGTCGTGCGGGTGGCTCCGCCGGACGTGCCGCAGGCCGTCGTCGAGGGTCTGCGGGCCACCGGCGCGCGGATGAGCGCGGTGGTCCCGACCGGGCTGGACGCCGACTGGATCTACGCGATGCGGGCGGCCGGTCTGGAGGCCCGGGTGGACGAGCCGGCGCTGAGCAAGGAGGTGCTCAACGACACCGAGGCGGTGGTGACCGCCGCCGCCTGCGGTATCGCGGACACCGGCACCATCGTGCTGACCCACATCGCCGATCAGGGACGCCGTGCGATCACCCTGGTGCCCGACCGCCACGTGTGCGTGGTGCGGGCCTCCCAGGTGGTCTCCGATGTGCCCGAGGCGACCCAGATCGTCAAGCCCGCGGTCAAGGAGGGTCACCCGTTGACCTGGATCTCGGGAGGCTCGGCGACCAGCGACATCGAGCTGTCCCGGGTGGACGGGGTGCACGGACCGCGCAAGCTGTACGTCATCGTCGTCGACGACATCTGAGTCTCACCGCGGCTCGCCGCGAATGATCCTGGTGCTCGAGGGGGGCGCCGTTCCGGTCCAGGCCGGGGCGGCGCCCCCCTCATGCGTGCTCAGGTCGAGGGTGTGCGTGCGAGCGTGGTGGGCCGGGCGAGTTCAGGCTTTGTCTGGTGAGCAGCCAGGCGTGTTCAGTCCGTGCCCGGTAGGCCGAACCCGTCAGTCGATCTTCCAGACCCGGTCGCAGCGGTCCATCACCGAGGTGTCGTGGGTGATGACGAGCATCGCAGCATCCTGGCTGCCGGCCCACAGGTCGTCGATCAGGGCCGCCGAGGTCTCGCTGTCCAGATGCTCGGTGGGCTCGTCGAGGATGAGCAGCGGCGGGGCGATCCCGGGCTCGGCGGCGTCCCGGTGGATCACCAGCACCCGGGCCAGGGCCAGCCGCTGGGCCTCGCCCCCCGACAGGGTGGCGCCGTCCTCCCCGACGATCCGGTCGGGGTCCATTGCCAGACCGGCGTGGGCCAGCGCCTCGGCGACCTCCCGGTCGGTGGCGTCCCGGTCGCCGATCCGGACATTCTCGGCGATCGTGGTGGCGAAGACGTGGGCGTCCTGGGCCAGGTAGCGCACCCTCCCGGTGGTCGTCACGGTCCCCGCCAGTGGCGGGATGAGACCCATCACGGTGGCGGCCAGGGTGGTCTTGCCGATCCCGGAGGGGCCCACCACCGCGACCCTCTCGCCGGCCTCGATGTCCAGGTCCAGGCCCGCCAGGACCGGCGGGTGACCGGGCCAGCCGATCGTCAGGCCGCCGACGTGCAGGCCGGGAAGCTCCCCGGCGCGCACGTGCTCGCCGTCCACCCGTGCCTTCGTGGAGTCGCCGGTGCCGACCGGCGGGGTGTCCAGCACCTCGACGATCCGGTCCAGGGACTCGGTGGCGCGGGTGTGCGCCTGGGCGGCGGCGGTGAAGTTCGCGAAGACCTCGTGGAGGGCCAGCGGGGTGAGCACCAGGACGGCCAGGATGCGGCCTCCCAGCTCCCCGTCGGCCACCGCCTGGCCGCCGATCAGCAGGGCCCCGATCACCGCGACCCCGGCCGCCAAGACCTGTCCGGCGCTGGCCAGGCCGCGCGCCCGGGCGGCCCGGCGCTCGGCGTCGCGCAGCCTGGAGTCGACCTCCAGGGTCCGGTCCAGGGCGTCCCGGTCGGCCCCCAGGGCGACCAGATCGGGGGCCAGGTGGGCCAGTTCGCGGGTCCGGTCGGCCAGTTCGCCGCGCAGCGGGGTGATCTCCCGGTCGGCGCGCAGCGAGACCCGCTGGGTGAGCCAGGGCATCAGCACCCCGGAGATCAGGGCCGAGCCGAGCAGCACCGCGGCCGAACCGATCGAGAACCGGCCCAGCAGCACCGTGGTCCCGATGATCACCAGGCTGGCCGAGCAGGCCGGGACGACCACCCGCACCACGAGGTCCAGCACCGCCTCGACGTCGGCGGTGGCGCGCACCAGCAGATCGCCGTGACGGCGTCCCAGCAGGGTGGTGCCCGACAGATGCCGGTAGACCCGCATCCTCAGGGCGCTCTGCATCCGCAGCGCCAGGTCGTGACCGACCAGCCTCTCCACGTAGCGGAACGCGCCGCGCGAGATGCCGAAGAACCGGACGCCGACCGCGGCGGCCTCCAGGTAGAGCACCGGCGGCAGTTCGGCGGCCCGCGACAGCAGCCAGCCGGCCACCCCCATCAGGGCCACCGAGGCCCCCGAGGCGCAGGCCGACAGCAGGATCGAGCCGAGCAGTCGGCGTCGTCCGGCGGGCACGTCGCCCAGCAGCAGCCGCAGCAGGCGCCAGGCGGGACGCCGGATCAGATCCGGGTGCGTCGTCATGAGCTCACCACCGACTCGAGGGTGACCACCCGGTCGGCGTCCTGGAGGACCTGGGGCCGGTGGCTCACCACCAGCACGGAGTAGCCGAGGCTGCGCAGGGTGGCCAGCACATCGGCCTCGGTGACGTCGTCGAGTCCGGCGGTGGGCTCGTCGAGGACCATCATGCCGGCGCCGCCGTGCTCGACCCGCAGCAGGGCCCGGGCCATCGCCACCCGGCGACGCTCCCCGGCCGACAGGCCCTCGGCGTCGTCGTCGATCTCCTTGTTGAGGGGCAGCGAGCGGCCGCCGCAGCGGTCCAGGCAGTCGCGCAGGACCTCCGGGGGAAGAGTCTTCACAGGTGCGGTGTGCGAGGGCAGGGCGGCGGATCCGGCGGTGCCCAGCAGCAGGTTGTCGGCGATGGTGCCGCGCAGCAGCCCGGGGACCTGCGGCACATAGGCAAGACGGCGTCGCCAGGCCCGCCAGGTGTCCGGGTCGGCGCCGGTGAGATCGAGGTCGCCGATGAGGATCCGGCCCTCGTCGGGGGCCAGGAAGCCGAGCAGGCAGTCCAGGGCGGTGGTCTTCCCAGCTCCCGAGTGGCCGGCCAGGGCGACCAGCTCGCCCGGGGCGACCGCCAGGGACAGCCCGGACAGGGCGGGGGAGGGGGCACCGGGATAGCGGTAGGTCAGTCCGTCCAGGACCAGCCTCGCCTCGCGCGGGGAGGGGACCTCGATGGGCCGGCCGGATCCCCCGGCAGCACGCGATCGACCCGACGCGCTCGGCAGGTTCGAGGGGGTCTGGGACCTCTCGATGACCGAGAAGGCCGCCTCGGCGGCCGCCATCCCGTCGGCGGAGTCGTGGTAGCGGGCCCCCACCTCGCGGACCGGCAGGTAGACCTCGGGGGTGAGGATGAGGATGAACAGGGCGGTGCGCAGATCCATCCCGCCGGCGGCGACCCGGAAGCCGATCGTCACCGCCACCAGGGCCACCGACAGGGTGGCCAGCAGCTCCAGGACGAAGGAGGACAGGAAGCTGATCCGCAGGGTGCGCATCGTCTCGGTCCGGTTGGCGCCCTCGGTGCGCCGCAGCCCCTTGAGCTGGGCCCGGGCGCGCCCGAAGACCTGCAGGGTGACCAGACCCGACATGAGGTCGGAGAAGTGGTTCGCCAGCCGGGTCTGGACCTGCAGCCGGCGAGTCATCGCCGTCTCGGTGCGCCATCCGATGAGGGCCATGAAGACCGGGATGAGCGGGATCGTCACCGCGATGATGATGACGCTGGTGAGGCTCTGGAAGCCGATCGCGGTCGCCAGCACCACCGGGACGATGCAGGCCAGCACCAGCTGCGGCAGGTACTTCGAGTAGAACCCGTCCAGGGCGTCCAGCCCGGTGGTGACCAGGGTGATGAGGGTGGCCGAGGAGACCGAGGAGTCGGTCGGCCGGGCCAGTCGGGCGCCCAGCAGGTCACCGCGCAGCTGCGACTTCACCGCGGCCGCGGCCCGGTGGGAGAGCCATTCGGTGGCCCAGGAGGTGACCGCCCGACCGGCGAAGACCGCGGCCAGCAGCAGGCACCAGCCGGCCAGCCCGTCGGTGCGGTGGGTGGTGAAGACCGAGGAGATGGAACGCGCCAGCAGCCACGCCTGGCACAGCACCAGGGCGGCCGTGACCACCCCCGTCGCGCAGAGCGCGATGAGGAAGGGCACGGTCGCCCTGGCCCGGCGCAGGAGCCGGGGATCGATGGGACCCGCCACGCGATATCAGGCCGCCGCGGTGCGCAGCATCAGTGCGCCCCGGCCGGGATGGACTCCCGGGAGATCCGCTTGCGGAACACCCAGTAGGACCAGATCTGGTAGGCCAGCACGACCGGCACCATCACGGCGGCGGCGATCGTCATGATCTTCAGCGTGTAGGGGCTGGAGGAGGCGATCCACATGTCGAAGGGGACGCCGACCGGGCGGAACCCGATGTTGCCCCACATCTTGACGAACATCGCGGCCATCATGAGGGCGATCGCCAGTCCGTTGAACAGGAAGGCGAAGCCGTCGCGCCGGCGTCCCGAGCAGACGGTCGCGATCACCACGAGCAGCACCGCCAGCAGCGAGACGATCCAGGTGATCAGGTGGGCTGTGCCGTTGGCCGGGGCGTACATCGTGTTGAACATGACGGCCCAGACGGCCATCACGATCGCGGCGGCCCAGCCCAGCCGGGTGGCGTAGCGGCCGGCCCGGTAGTGCATCCGACCGGTCGTCTTGAGGGCCACGAAGCCGGCCCCGTGGGCGCAGAACAGCACGACGAAGAGGATCCCGCCGATGAGGGCGAAGGGGGTGAACAGACCCCAGAAGGAGGTGGTCACCAGGGGGGCGTCGCCGTTGAGGGTCGGGAGGGGGCCCAGGGCGATTCCGCGGACGAAGTTCGCGAACCCGACGCCGAGCACCAGGGTCGGCAGGAAGGAGCCGATGGTGGCCATCCAGTCGAAGGAGTTGCGCCACTTGGAGGACGGGTGCTTGGACCGGTACTCGAAGGCGACACCTCGGATGATGAGGCCCAGGACCACCAGCAGCATCGGGAGGTAGAGGCCCGAGAAGAGGGTCGCATACCAGCCGGGGAAGGCGGCGAAGGTGGCTCCGCCGGCGGTGATGAGCCAGACCTCGTTGGCGTCCCAGGTGGGGCCGATGGTGTTGACCATCACCCGCTTGTCGGTCTCGTCCTTGCCGAGGAAGGGCAGCAGCATGGCGACGCCGAAGTCGAATCCCTCCAGGAAGAAGAATCCGATCCACAGCACGGCGATGAGGATGAACCACACCGGAGTGAGCGTGGAGTGGGCGATCTCGAGAATGGGGAACATGAACAACACCCCTCAGTAGGCGAAGGACAAGGGGGCGTCCTCGTCCTTATCGGTGGTGGCCGGGGTGACATCGGGCAGACCCTTGCGGATCGCCTTGAAGAACAGGCCGACCTCGACGACCGCCAGGGCCCCGTAGATCAGCGTGTAGACGGCGACCGAGGTGAACACCGATGCGGCGGAGACCCCGGGGGAGACCGCCTCGGTGGTGGGCAGCACGCCGGCGACGATCCAGGGCTGGCGACCCATCTCGGTGAACAACCAGCCGAAGGAGTTGGCGAACAGCGGGCACAGCGGTACCAGCACCAGGACCAGGGTGAGCCATCTCATGTGTCTCGGGTTTCGATCCCGGGCCAGCCAGATCAGCATCACCAGCCCGGCGGCCATCGCGATCATCCCGAGGGTGATCATGATCCGGAAGCTCCAGTAGGTCACCGGGATGTTGGGCTGCAGCTTGATGCCGTTCTTGGCGATGTGGCCGCGCAGCACCTCCGCGTAGCTGGACTGCAGGGAGGTCTGGGTGCCATCCTTGCGACGGTAGGTGTACTCGTTGAGGTCGACGTTCTTGAGGTTGTTGATCCCCTCGATCGTGCTGCCCCACTTGCCGTTGCCGAGGAAGCCGAGCAGCCCCGGAATCTTGATGGCGAAGATCTCCTGGGACCCGTCGAGCTTGCCGATGGTCAGCAGGGAGAAGTCGCTGGTCTTGTAGTAGGCGCCCTCGGCCGAGGCCATCTTCATCGGCTGGACGTCGGTCATCACCTTGCCCTGGTAGTCGGCGGAGATCATGGTGACCGCTCCGGCGGCGATGAGCACCCAGGCGCCGAACTTCGTCGCCCAGCGCCAGGTGCGGGCGTCCTCGACCTCTCCGGCGTCGGTGATCGCGGTGGTGCGCCGTCCGTTGGCGACCTTGGAGAGGTGCCAGAAGGCGGTGGCCGCGATGATCGCGCCGGCGACGACGTAGCAGGCCGACAGCTGGTGGAGCAGGGTGGCCTTGAGCACCGGGTTGGTGAGGACGGCACCGAAGTCGGTGAGCTCGGCCCGGCGGGTCTGCGGGTTGTAGCTGGCGCCGACCGGGTTCTGCATCCAGGAGTTGGCGGCCAGGATGAAGACCGCCGAGATCATGGTGCCGAAGGCGGTGAGGTAGATGGTCGCCAGGTGGACCTTCTTCGGCAGGCGGTCCCAGCCGAAGATCCACAGCCCGATGAAGGTCGACTCCAGGAAGAAGGCGATGAGCGCCTCAAGGGCCAGCGGGGCGCCGAAGATGTCGCCGACGAAGCGGGAGTACTCCGACCAGTTCATCCCGAACTGGAACTCCTGGACGATGCCGGTCACGACACCGAGTGCGAAGTTGATGAGGAACAGGTTCCCGTAGAACTTCGTGAGTTTGAGGTAGCGGTCATTCGAGGTCTTGACCCAGATCGTCTGCATGACGGCGACCAGCATCGACAGCGCGATGGTGATCGGGACGAAGAAGAAGTGGTAGATCGTCGTGATCCCGAATTGCCATCGAGCGATCAGTTGGGCGTCCATGGGGCCGAACCTACTACCACAGGTCGTAAAACGTCCACACGGAGCCGTACTGGAATCGTACTGGTGACGGGGCCGCGTGCCTCGTCGGGGGTGCCTGTTTCGCCATCAGGGGAATGGTGTACGGCACCGGCTCCCGGGGCCGCTGGCTGGCCGCGAGGATACTACAAGTTGTCGTATCAGGGGCGGCGGATGGCTACACTGTGGCCCATGGCCGTACTGGGAGATCTTGAGCACCGCATCATGGAGGTGCTGTGGAACGCCGATGGGCCGATGTCGGTCCGCGACGTCCACGACGTGCTCCTCGCCGACGGCAAGATCGCCTACACCACCGTGATGACGGTCCTCGACCGGCTCGCCAAGAAGAACGTGGTCTCCCGCCACCAGGAGTCGCGGGCCTGGATCTACCGTCCGGCACGGTCGAAGGCCCAGTTCATGGCGGGCGAGCTCGGCCAGGTGCTCAACGAGGCCGGTTCGGACCGCTGCGAGGTGCTGGCCGCCCTGGTGCCCACCCTGGACCCCAGCGAGCTCGGGGCGCTGGCCAGCGCCCTGGACCGGGCCGCCAGCAGTTTCCGCTCCGGACGTCGGGGCCCCGTCCCGGCCGGCAGCCCGGCGTCCCCCGACGAGGACGCCGCCCTGGTCGAGGAGTCGGGGAAGGGTGCCGACGAGAGCACTGCCCCGGTGGTCGCTGCTGGGCTCGAGGGTGGTGCTGTGCTCGAGGGTGGTGCTGTGCCCGAGGCCGGTCGCGTGCCGGTGGTCGGTGCTGAACCGGTGGACGTGGACCGTGGCTGACCATGGGGACCGCAGGGCTTGAGTCGATCGCGGCGCTGATCAGGCGCGCCTGGTTCGGGCTGACCCCCCACGAGGCGGTTGCCGTCCACGACGTCCTGTTGAGGGCCACCGACGCCGAGATCCTGGCGGACCCGTTCCTCATCTACGGCCGCATCATCGGCCACTACCTGGCGGTGCGCGCCGACCTGGGAGGCGATCAGCACGGCCCCCTGATGGCCAGTGCGGGTCTGGTCGAGTACTGCCTCAATGCGGTGACGACCTCCCACGACATCGACGAGGTCATCGGCTACGGGACGATCCTCATCGTCGGCACCCGGATCCGCGGCGATCTGGCCGAGGCCGACCGGCTCGGCGAACTCGTCCAGCGCCGGGTCCGCGAGGTCCAGGACCGGGCGGCTCGCCTTCCGGACCAGGACGAGGTGCTGCGTCCTGGCCAGCTGGAGATGCAGCGCGGACTCACCTTGACCCTGATGGGCGAGCTCGGGGCCGCGATGAGGTGCTACGACCAGGCCTGGTCGAGTCGCGGGGAGTCTCCCTATCGACATTTCGCCGGGGCGAACGCGGCCGCGAACGCCGCGATGCTGGCGGCCTTCGAGGGCCACTACGAGCTCGCCGAGACCTGGCTGGCCCGGGTCGGGGGGTACCGGGACCGGGTCCTGTGGTCCTCCCATCTCACCTACCTGGGGGAGTACCTCGCCCGCGCCCTGCTGGCCGCCGACAGCCTGGATCCCGAGGCGGCGTCGGCGGCCTGCCGCGACGCCGGGGACGGCAGCCAGGCGGTGGAGCTGTGGCCCTTCGTCGCGGCCGCCGGCTGCGCGGTCGACCTGGCCTTCTCCGATTCTTTCCGGGCCTATGAGAGGTTGCGGTCGGCGGCCTTCGCCCACGGCCACGAGTTGGCCCACAGCACCGCTGCCGGAGGCCTGCTGCAGCGGGCCTACCTGGACTGCCTCATCGCGATGGGGGACGGCGCGCGGGTGCTCCATCTGGTGGGGCAGGAGGAGCCTCCGCCGCGCACGCTGGTGCCGATCGTGCGGGTCCATCTGCTGAGCGGGAGCAACGAGGTCGCCGCGCGGGTGGCCATCCGGGCCGTCCGACGCGATGACATCTCACTGCGCGACCAGCGCGAACTGGCCCTGGTGAGATCGGTCGCGCTGATGCGGATGAATCGGGTGGCCGAGGCGCGGCAGTGCTTCTCCGCCCTGCACGCCTGCCGGACGAGGTACTCCGCCGGCGCGGCGTCCCGGATCTCGCCGAGCGCACTGGCCCAGCTGCGCGATCTGTGCGGCCCCGGCCCGTCCCGCGAGCCGGCGCGAGAACTCCCGCTGCCCTTGGAGACGGTGAACCTCACCCGCGCCGAGACCCAGGTGCTGCGACTTCTGGCCCGCGGGTGCACGGTCGCCCAGGTCTCCGCGGAGACCTTCACCTCGGTGAACACGGTGAAGACCCACGTCCGCTCGATCTATCGCAAGCTCGGCGTCAACAAGCGGACCGAGGCCCTGTGGCGGGCCGACGAGCTGGGACTGCTCGGATCCGACTGAGGAACGGCGTCACAGCGTCCGGTAGCGGCCCCGGATGTGGTGCAGCGGGGCCGCGTCGTCGGCGATCTCCAGGTGGTCCAGCGTTCCGGTCACCTCGAGCAGCCAGCCCAGCGGGCGGGTGTCCTCGACCCGGACCCCGGCCCAGGTGTGCCCGGCCAGCCGCGGTCCCCACTGCGAGTCCAGCCACCGGCCCCTGCGGAAGGGGCCGCCGAGGCTGGGCAGGGCGCCGGCGAAGGTCTCGGAGATCTCCTCGTCGGGGCCGTTGAGAAGGGTGATCGCCAGCCGGCCGGTGGTGGGGATGAGCTCGGCCAGGTCGGAGTCCACATTGATCAGCCCCGCCACCCGCCACGGGTCCCCCGGCACCGTCATGAGGGAGGAGACGGTGAGGCCGGCGGCCTCACCGTCCGGATTACTGGACTCCAGCTCCCCGGCGGTCCAGACGGTGACCCGGGAGCCCAGTCGGCCGCGCAGCTGGCGGGCCGGCTCGTTGACCGGGTCAGCGAAGGGGTTGGTCGAGTGGATGCTCATCGGGCCGAGGTGAGGGACTCGCGCAGGTCGGCGTCGGGGACGCTGGTGAACCGCGAGCGCAGCCGGGCCCCGCGCAGGTAGCCGACCAGGGACAGCGCGACGATGAACCCGATGGTGCCCAGGGTGAGCGCCTCGAAGGCGCCGTAGGAGACCCCGGAGGCCTGGGAGAAGTCGTGGGGCAGGCCGAGCAGCGCCTCCAGGGTGCCGGGGAAGACCGTCACCCAGGAACCGAGGGCGACCAGGGCGGTGGTGATGACGCACATGCCCACGAAGACCCAGTTCGGGCCAGGAACCCGGAAGGGGCGCTCGGCATCGGGGAAGCGGGTCCGCAGCCGTGCGGCGGCCGGGATGATGAGCAGGTAGCTGAACAGGTAGGTGGTGATGGCCACCCCGAGCACCACGTTGAACAGCGAGGCCGAGGAGCCGGTGAGCTGCATGGCGGCCAGCATGAAGGCCGTCGAGACGGTGCCCGACAGCAGGTTGACCCGCACCGGGGTGCCCAGGGTGGGGTGGAAGTGCCCGAAGAACCCGCCGAAGAAGGAGCCGTCGGCGGCGGCCATCGCCTGCATCCGGTCGGACATGATCATCCAGGCGGCGCCCTGGCCCACATTGGCGCCCATGAACAGGGCGACGGCCAGGGTCATCATGGCCCCGGAGGCCGGGCCGTAGACCGAGAAGACGGTGGACACGGCGGTGAGCAGCCCGGAGACGCCGTCGATCATGGTCGGCGGGATGACCAGCAGGATGGTGAGCACCGGGATGAGGTAGAAGATGCCGGCCATCGCCGAGGAGCGCAGCACCGAGACCGAGACGTCGTGCTGGGCGTTGTGCATCTCCCCCGAGGCGCTGGAGGAGCCCTCGAAGCCGAGGAAGGCGAAGAGCAGCAGCGGGGTGAGGGTGACGAACCCGGACAGGGTGGGGGAGAAGCCGGACATCGGCAGGTGCTGGACGCCGTGCCGGGTGGCGTAGAAGGCGGCGGTGAGGATGAACAGGGCCAGGAAGGCGATCTTGAGGAAGGCCCCCGCGGTGGGGATCCACTTGGCCTTCTTGAGCGAGAGGATCGCGGCCAGCACCGTCAGCCAGATGAAGACCAGCTTGAAGAGGTAGTCGGGGGTCGACCCGGGGGCGAAGTGGACGACGTGGTTGCGGGCCGCCTCGGCGTTGAGGAAGGCCATCGACCCGCCGACCCAGACGGGCTGGGTGATCCAGGTGAGGGCCGAGGCAACGGCGGCCGCCGGGCGCCCGAAGGCTTTGCGGGTCCACAGGTAGACCCCGCCCTCGCCGACGAAGGCCGATCCGGTCTCGGCGAAGATCAGCGCGTAGGGGACCAGGAAGACGACGATCAGGATGACCAGCCAGGTGAAGGTCTGCGGACCCTGGGCCGACACCGAGCCGAGCATCTCCAGGCCGACCACCGCCGAGACGATGAGGAAGACGATGTCGAACCGGCTGAGGGTTCGTTGCAGGACCTTCGTCTGGTCCTGCGCCATCTCGGTGTCGGTGTGTGCGGTGACCTCGCGGGTCCTGACCTCGGCCATGGGTCTCATTTCAGTAAGAGGACGTGACGCCTCGACTGGGGGCAGGCCGGGACGGGGACCTCGCCGGAGGTTCCGGGCGAACAGTCTAGACGCGCCCCGCCGGTGGCCCGCCGGGGGTGAGACCGGTGGTCAGCGGGCCGTCTCGGGTGCTGGGGTGCGCTGCCGGCCCGGTGCAGGTGCTGCTCTGGTGGTCGTGCACCGCCGGTCAGCCGCCGGTCAGCCGCCGGTCAGGCGTGGAGACGCCGTGTGCGGGCGGCCTGCTGGAGCACCAGCGGGCGCAGGGAGGCGATGACGCACAGCGTCCAGGTGCCCAGCAGGACGATCCAGGTCAGGGTGCTGGCGAGCGAGTAGCCCGCCAGGTCGGACCCCTTCGACAGATTGAGGGCGCCCAGCGAGAGGGTCCCGATCGGGAAGGTGAGGGCCCACCAGCCCGGCGAGAAGGGCATTCCGTTGCGCACCCCGTGGAGGGTGACGCTGATCGCGAGGAGGACCAGCGGGACGGCGATCGACAGCATGAGGTAGCCGTAGCCGTCGGCGACGGCCTGGGCGGCAGGCACCGATTCCGGGGTGAGGAACCGTCCGCTCTGGGCGGCGATGGCCTGGGCCGCGGCGGTCGACTGGCCGACCACCCCCAGCGGGATCCACGCCGAGATCGACAGCGGGACAGGGATCGGCTCGATCCGCAGATGGTGGTGGTAGGCGGCGGTGAAGATCACGATCCCCAGCGTCAGGGAGCACACGAAGCAGGCGATCAGGAAGGCCAGCAGGCCCAGGGACAGCAGCGGGGAGGAGATCTGGGCGACGAAGGGGGCCCCGGAGGTGGCCGAGACCATCGGGGGCACGATCGCCAGACCCCAGGCCGGACGGGGCTCCTTCGGGCGGTGCCTCAGCAGCCCGACGGCGAACCCGAAGGTGCTGAGGAAACCGATCAGGGTGCCGATGACCCACAGCGTCCGGTCGGCGGTCCAGGCCGCGCTGGCCAGGGCCGGGCTCCAGGCCGGCAGCACGGTCCCGGTCGCCGATCCGACGGCGAGGATGCCCATCGCCACCATTCCCCAGGCAGAGGAGCCGACCCCGCTCACCGAGTCCCGCCAGACCTGCGCGCTGCGGCGCACCCTGAGCAGGAAGAGGGTGGCGAAGGACACCATCAGCAGCCATCCGGCGACCAGTAGGCACCGGGCCAGGACGGCGCCGGGGGTCGAGGTGCCGATGTGGAGCTGGGTGAGGGTCGACAGGATCCCGGTACCCATCACCGCACCCCACCACGGCGGACCCATCGGGACCAGGGCCGGGGCGGGCAGGGGCTCCACCGCGATGGGATCAGAGGGAGTCGTGGCGACCGAGGGGGACGGGTGGCGGGTGGTGACCATATGTCTCACCCTGCTCCTGGCTCCGCCGCTCCGGTAGCCGCCACCTGCCCATGGGGGCATATCATTCGCGCATGTCCCGATGGCCCGATCTGAGCGCCCTCGAGGTGCTGGTCGCGGTGGTCGACCACGGCAGCCTGTCGGCGGCCGCCCGCGCCCTGCGGATCGCCCAGCCCAATGCGAGCCGATCGGTGACCAGGCTGGAGCACAGCCTGGGACTGCCCCTGCTGCGCCGCTCCACGACCGGATCGGCGCCCACCCCCGAGGGACTCCTGGTGGTCGAGTGGGCCCGCACCCTGCTGGGTTCGGCCGACGACCTGCTGTCCAATGCCCGGACCCTCAGCCACCGGGGTGCCGGGACGATCGCCGTCTCGGCGAGCCAGACGATCTCCGAGCACCTCCTGCCGGGATGGCTGGCGGCCTTCCGGGCCCTCAGCCGCGAGGTGCGGGTCACCCTGCGGGTCACCAACACCGCCGCGGTGCTCGAGGACCTGCTGGTGGGCGGGTGCGACCTCGGGTTCATCGAGGGGCCGATCCCCCGGGGCGCCGCCCACCTGGCCACGGTCGGCCAGGACGAGCTGGTCCTGGTGGTCTCGCCCGGCCACCCCTGGGCCCGCGGACACCGGGCGGTGGGCCCCGAGGATCTGCACGACGGCGTGCTGGTCACCCGGGAGTCCGGCTCGGGCACCCGACGGGTCCTCGACGACGCGCTCGGCCGACCGGTCACCCCCCAGCTGGAGCTGGGCAGCAATGCGGCGGTGCGGGTCGCCGTGCTGTCGGGGGCCGGCCCGGCGGTGCTGAGCAGGCTGGCGGTCGCCGAGGCGATCGCCGGCGGATCACTGGTCGAGATCCCGATCGACGGGGTGAGGCTGAGACGTCGCCTGTGCGCGGCCTGGACCGGGCCGCAGGCCCTGGGCGGGCCGGCCGGGGCACTGGTGAGGATCGCCACCGAGCATCGGGGATCGCGGGTGCAGCCCGGCAAGGGCTGGCAGGATTGAGGACGGACCGGCCCGGGGCCGGCCGCGCCGTCACAGGAGAGGCACATCATGGAGTTCGACTTCGCCACCGCCGGGAGAATCGTCTTCGGACCGGGCCGATTCGCGGCCCTTCCCGCCATCGTCTCGGGGTTCGGCCCCCGGGTGATGATCGTGGCCGGCGGGCACGCCGCCAACCTCCCCGGACTCGACCTGCTGGGATCCGAGCGCCTGGTGGTGCGCACCAGCGGCGAGCCCTCCATCCCCCAGGTCAGCCAGGCGGTCGACTCCGCCCGGCAGTTCAAGCCCGACGTCATCGTGGCGGTGGGCGGCGGCTCGGCCATCGACACCGCGAAGTCGGTTGGCGTGCTGTCGCGCAACTCGGGCGACATCCTCGACCACATCGAGGTGGTCGGGCGCGGGATGGCCCTCAAACCGGAGACGATCCCGGTGGTCGCCTGCCCCACCACCTCTGGGGCCGGCGCCGAGGTCACCGCCAACTCACCGATCATCTCCCCCGAGCACGGGGTGAAGGCCAGTCTCAGGTCACCGGCGATGCTGCCGGCGATCGCTCTGGTCGACCCGGAGCTGACGGTGAGCGGTCCGGCCGCGGTGACGGCGTCCTCCGGATTCGACGCCCTCACCCAGTGCATCGAGCCCTTCGTCTCGGTGAAGGCCAATGTGCTCACCGACCAGATCGCCGCCGAGGGGATGCGCCGGGCCGCCTCCGGGCTGCGCCGCGCCTGGACCGACGGCGCCGACATCGAGGCGCGCACCGACATGAGCCTGTGCTCGCTGTTCGGCGGGCTGAGCCTGGCCAATGCCAAACTCGGCGCGGTGCACGGCCTGGCCGCCCCGATCGGCGGGGTGACCGGCGGCGCCCACGGCGAGATCTGCGCGGCGATGCTGGCGGCGGCGACGAGGGTCAATGTGCAGTCGATGATCCGGCGCGACTTCGACAACCCGGCACTGGCCCGCTACGACACCGTCGCGAAGCTGCTGACCGGCCGACCCGAGGCGCGGGCCGCCGACGGGGTCGAGTGGCTGGCCCGGATCGTGGCCGACCTGCGGGTGCCCGGCCTGGCGGCCCTGGGACTGAGGCGCTCCCAGGTCGACGAGGCGGCCGAGGCGGCGATGAGGGCCTCCAGCATGAAGGGCAACCCGATCGTGCTGACCCACGACGAGGTGGCCGAGATCATCGAGACCTCGATGTGACCTCGGGCCGTCCTGTCCCTGCCCGTCCTGCCCCGACGGCCCTCAGCGGGCCGGCTCGGCGGCGTCCTCCTCGATCGCGGCGTTGAACTGGGTCTGGTAGAGGTCGTAGTAGGCCCCTTGGGCCTCCAGCAGTTCGGCGTGACTGCCCTGCTCGATGATCGCGCCGTGCTCCATCACCAGGATGAGGTCGGCGTCGCGGATCGTGGAGAGCCGGTGGGCGATGACGAAACTGGTCCGTCCCGACCGCAGATTGTTCATCGCCTGCTGGACCAGCACCTCGGTGCGGGTGTCCACCGAGCTGGTCGCCTCATCGAGGATGAGCAGGTCGGGGGCGGCCAGGAAGGCCCGGGCGATGGTGATGAGCTGCTTCTCGCCGACCGAGACGTTGGACCCCTCCTCGTCGATGACGGTGTCGTAGCCGTCGGGCAGGGAGTGCACGAAACGGTCCACATAGGCGGCCCGGGCGGCGTCCAGGATCTCCTCCTCGGAGGCGTCGGGGCGCCCGTAGGCGATGTTGTCGCGGATCGTCCCGGAGAACAGCCAGGTGTCCTGGAGGACCATCCCGATCCGGGAGCGCAGCTGCTCCCTGGGGACGGTGCGGATGTCGGTGCCGTCCAGGGTGATCCGGCCGCCGTCGATCTCGTAGAACCGCATCAGCAGGTTCACCAAGGTCGTCTTTCCGGCCCCGGTCGGCCCGACGATGGCCACCGTCTGGCCCGGCTCGGCGACCAGGGACAGGTCGGTGATGAGCGGCTTGTCGGGGGAGTAGGAGAAGTCGACGTGCTCGAAGCAGACCCGGCCCCGGGTCGGGGGCAGGACGCCGTCGGCCTCGGCCGACAGCTCCGAAGCGTCGAGGACCTCGAAGACCCGCTCGGCCGAGGCCACCCCCGACTGCAGCAGGTTCGCCATCGAGGCGATCTGGGTGATCGGCTGGGTGAACATCCGCGAGTACTGGATGAAGGCCTGGACGTCGCCCAGTGGCATCTGGCCGCTGGCCACCCGCAGGCAGCCCACCAGGACCACCACGGCGTAGTTGATGTTGCCGATCAGGAACATCACCGGCTGGATCATCCCGGAGATGAACTGGGCCTTGAAACCGGCCTGGTAGAGCTCCTGGTTGCGCTCGTGGAAGGTGGCCGCGACGGCCTTCTGGCGTCCGAAGACCTTCACCAGGGAGTGACCGGTGTAGGCCTCCTCGACCTCGGAGTTGAGGTCGCCGGTGGATCGCCAGACGTGGGCGAACTGCACCTGGGAGCGCTTACCGATGAGCGCCGAGACCACCCCGGCGATCGGGATGACGACGATGCTGATGACGGCCAGCAGGGGGGAGACCCAGAACATCATCACGATGACGCCGATCACCATCAGCGCCGCGTTGAGCAGCTGCTGGAGGGTCTGCTGGAGGGTCTGGGAGATGTTGTCGATGTCATTGGACATCCGGCTCATCAGCTCGCCGTGCGGCTGTTTGTCGAAGTAGCTCAGCGGCAGCCGGTCCAGCTTCGCCGAGAACCGCTTGCGCAGCCGGTAGATGGAGTGCTGGACGGCGGTGTTGAGCAGGAATCCCTGCAGGAAGGACAGCACGGCCGAGACGACGTAGAGGGACAGCGCGAAGATCATCACGACGCCGAGCCGGTGGATGTCGATGCCGTGGCCCACCACGATGTCGTGGTACTGGCGCAGCAGGTCGATGACCCGCGACATCTGGTCGGCCTGGCCGCTGGACTGGAGCATCGCGATGAACTGGTCGCTGGTCATCCCGGCAGCCTGGGGGACCCGCGCCCCCAGCTGGTGGCCGATGACACCGGCGAAGATGATGTCGGTGGCGTGGCCGAGCACCTTGGGGCCGATCACGTTGAGTCCGACCGAGACGGCGGCGACCACCACCACGACGGCGAGCACCGTCCGGGAGATCGCCAGCTCGTGGAGCAGGCGGCGCAGCGAGGGGCCGAAGTTCACGGCCTTCTCGGCCACCCGTCCGCCACTCATCGGGCCGTGCGAGGCGCGGCCGCTGCGGGAGGACTCCCGGGCGATCCGGGCCCTTTCCTGGTCCGACATCGCCGGCTTCTTCCCGGCGACCGGTGATTCCTGACTCATGCTGCTGCCTCCTCGGCGGAGAGCTGGGAGTTGACGATCTCGACATAGGTGGGGCAGCTCTCCAGGAGCTCCTCGTGGCGGCCCCGGCCGACCAGCCGGCCGTCCTCGATGACCAGGATCTGGTCGGCGCCGCGGATGGTGGAGACCCGCTGGGCGACGATGAGGATCGCGGCCTCGGAGACCGTCTGGGCCAGGGCGGCGCGCAGCCGGGAGTCGGTGCCGACGTCCAGGGCCGAGAAGGAGTCGTCGAAGACGTAGATGTCGGGCTTCTTCACCAGGGCGCGGGCGATCGACAGCCGCTGACGCTGTCCGCCGGAGACATTGGTGCCTCCCTGGGAGATCGTCGAGTCCAGCCCGTCGGACATCTCGGAGACGAAGTCGGCGGCCTGGGCGGTCCGCAGGGCCTCCCACAGCGCCTCGTCGTCGGCGTCGGGATCGCCTTGGCGCAGGTTCGAGGCGACCGTCCCGCTGAACAGGTAGGACTTCTGGGGCACCAGTCCGATGGCCCCCCAGAGGGTCTCCGGGTCGAGCTCGCGGACGTCGACCCCGTCGACCAGGACCTGGCCGCCGGTGACGTCGAAGAGCCGGGGGATGAGGTCGACCAGGGTGGTCTTGCCGGAGCCGGTGGAGCCGATCACCGCAGTGGTGGTGCCCCTCTCGACGCTGAAGGAGATGTCGGAGAGCACCGGGGAGGTGGCCCCGGGGTAGCTGAACTCGACGTCGCGGAACTCGAGGTGTCCGCGCTCGGGGAGCTCGGTGACCGGGTGCTGCGGGGCCGCCACCGAGGAGTGGGTGTCCAGCACCTCGGTGATCCGGGTGGCGCAGACCGAGGCGCGCGGCCACATGATGATCATCATCGTGGCCATCATCACGGAGAACAGGATCTGGATGAGGTAGGTGGTGAAGGAGGTCAGCGCGCCGATCTGCAGCAGTCCGGAGTCGATCCGCGGGGCGGCGAACCAGAACACGCCGATCTGGGAGAGGTTCATCACCAGCATCACGATCGGGAACATCGCGGCCATCAGCCGTCCGACGGCCACCTGGATCCGCATCAGCTGGCCGTTGGTGCGGTCGAACCGGTGGGCCTCGTAGGACTCGCGGACGAAGGCGCGGACCACCCGGATGCCGGTGATCTGCTCGCGGGTGACGCGGTTGAGGTCGTCGATGCGCTTCTGCAGGCGGCCGAACAGCGGGCCCATGTTGGCCACCACGACGCCGACGCAGATGGCCAGCAGAACCACCGCGGCGACGATGATCCAGGACAGCCAGACATCGGCGCGCAGCGCCATGACGACGCCGACGATCATCGTGATCGGGGCCCCGACGATGATCGCCAGGGTCATGAAGACGAGCATCTGGACCTGCTGGACGTCGTTGGTGGTACGGGTGATGAGGGAGGGGGCGCCGAACCGGTTGACCTCCCGGGCGGAGAAGGACAGCGTCCGGGTGAAGACGGCGTCGCGGATGTCGCGGCCCATCCCCATCGCGGTGAGGGAGGCGAAGTAGACCGCGATGATCTGGCAGACGGCCTGACAGGCGGAGACGGCCAGCATCAGCGCCGAGCGGGACTTCACATAGCCGGTGTCGAGGGCGACCACCCCCTTGTCGATGATGTCGGCATTGATGGTCGGCAGGGTCAGTGCGGCGACCTGGGCGCCGGCCTGCAGGACGAGGATGACGACGAGCTGGGGCCAGTACCGCCGCAGATGGTGGCTGACGAGTTTCACGAGCACGGCGACTCCTGACAGGTACGGGATTCAAGGGTGGGGTCCGCATCGGCGATGCCGTTGAGCAGGATGTCGGCGAGCTCGGCGGCGGAGAACCGGTGGGGGGAGATGGCGATCGGGCGGGCGTTGATGGTGACCGCCGAGAGGAGGACCGCGCAGGCCTGGTCGGCCGGGACGCGCAGCTGGTCGGCGTAGGGCGCCATCAGGCGGCCCAGGGAGGAGGTCACCGCGGAGTACCAGGCGCGGATGCCGGCGTGCGGGTCGTCGTCCCGGCCGTTGTGGGGGCCCGGGCCGTGGGTTCGGGTGCGGTCCTCGCCCGGTGGGCGCATCCGGTGCGGGTGCAGGGCGGTCATCACCGCGGTGATGGTGCCCAGCTGGGAGGCCATCAGCTCCAGGGCGGCCTCGACCCGCGGCCGCAGTCCCAGATTCTCGGGCAGGGCGTCGATCCCGGCGCACAGGTCGGTGGGGTCCAGGACGTCGTCGATGACCGCCTGGAGGAGGTCGTCCTTGGTGGCGAAGTGGCGGAAGATGGTGCCCTCGGCGATGCCGGCCGCCCGGGCCACCTCGCGGGTGGTGAAGGCGACGCCCGTGCTCACGAGCAGGCGGCGGGCCGCCTCGACGATCGAGAGGCTGCGTTTCTGGGCGGACATCGCCCGGGCACGAGGGGACACGTCGGAGAATGATATGTGAGTGAGTGCTCACTCACAAGAGCGGGGCGGTGCTCCGCGCACCGGATCTGAGCGCGCGGTCGGGGCCGTGACAGCGCAGAACGGAGCGGAGAACGGAGTGCAGGACCGGCGTTGGACACCACGGGGTCGGCACCGGGCCCATAGAGTGAGGCCATGGCGAGTGACGACCTGGGACCCCTGACCGATCGGCTCTTCGAGGCGGTGCTCTTCGACTCCGACGGAACCCTCATCGACTCCACCCCGGTGGTCGCCCGGTCCTGGGCGAGATGGTCGCACAAGTACCGGATCGGCGATTCCGACGTCCGCCACGGGGTGCCCGTCATCGAGATCGTCGACGAGCTCATCGACCCGCCGCTGCGCCCCCAGGCGCTGGCCGACATCCGCAGCTACGAGCTGAACGACGTCGAGGGGGTGGTGGCGATGCCCGGGGCGGTCGAGGCGCTGAGGGCCCTGGACGCCGACACCTCGGCCATCGCGACCTCCTGCGACCGCGACCTGATGGAGGTCCGGCTCGCCGCCAGCGCCATCCCGGCGCCACCGGTGGTGGTGACCCGCACCGACGTCGAGCACGGCAAGCCCGCCCCCGATGCGTGGCTGGAGGCCGCCCGCCGGATCGGGGCCGACCCCCGGCGATGCCTGGTGGTGGAGGACTCCCAGGTCGGGGTGAACGCCGCCCGGGCCGCCGGGTGCGCCACCCTGGGGCTGCGCACCACCACCGCCGAGGGCCCCGAGGCCGACGCCCGGGTCCAGGACCTGTCGCGGGTCCGGTTCCACAAGGATCCCGACGGGGTCCGCATCTCGCTGCGCTGATCGGGACGCCCTCTGGCCGATTGCTTCCTGGACTCGGGGGGTTGAGTGCTCAGAGCGTCGCTCCCGGGCGACCTCGCAGTGCCGTGGTCGCGGACCCGGCGGACCGTTCACCTGAGGATGGTCGTCCCCGAGGTCCCGTCGAGAAGGTGGCCCAGGTCGGACAGCCGCCCGATGACCGCCCGCCCGTCGTGCTTGCGGACGAAGTCGCAGCCGGCCTGCACCTTGGGGCCCATCGACCCGGCGGCGAAGTCCATCTGCTCCAGTTCGCCGACCGTGGCGACCCTCAGGGGCCTCTCCTGCGGCGTCCCCCAGTCGACCATCACGGCGTCGGCGTCGGTGGCCATCACGAGCACATCGGCCTTGAGTTCGGAGGCGAACAGCGCGGAGCTGGCGTCCTTGTCGAGGACGGCCTCCACCCCGACATAGCTGCCCTTGGAGTCCCGGGCGATCGGGATCCCGCCGCCGCCGGTGCAGATGACGATGTGCCCGGCGTCCAGCAGTCGTCTGGTGGAGTCGACCTGGATGATGCGGCGGGGGCGCGGGCTGGGCACCACCCGGCGCGGGTGCCCGCCGTCGGAGGCGAAGATCCAGCCGTGCTCGGCGGCCAGCTGCTCGGCCTCCGTGTCGGTGTAGACCGGACCGACGAACTTCGTCGGGTGCTGGAAGGCCGGGTCGTCCATCGAGACCTCGGCCAGGGTGAGCACCGTGGTCACCAGACGCTGGGCGGCCCCGCTGCGGATCGTCTCCCCCTCGCGGCGGGCCTCGGCGCGCTGCTGCTTGGTGAGGGCTCTGGACCGCCGGGTCATCTCATTGCGCAGCTCGGTCTCGATGAGGTAGCCGATCATCCCCTGGGTCTCGGCGCCGAGCACGTCGAGGGGCAGCGGCTGGTTGCCGTCGGGATCGCGCTGCAGGGCGAGCATCCCCACCTGGGGGCCGTTGCCGTGGGTGATCACCAGCTCGTTGTCGACCGCGGCGTCCAGCAGCGGGCCGCAGGCCTGGCGGATCTGTGCCCGCTGGTCGGCGACCGTGTTGGGGCGCCCACGGGGTGCGATGGCGTTTCCGCCGACGCCGATGACGATTCTCATTGCTGGTCCCTCCCGGACTCGGATGGTTCAGATGATCTCTGCTGGTGGGCCAGACGGCGGGTCAGGGCGGCGACCCCGGCCATCAGGTCGGCCCCGGAGCTGTGGCCGGTGTGGGCCAGCCGGGCCACCGCGGCTGCGATGCGAGGCTGCCCGGCCGAGAGAGCTCCATGATCGGCGGACAGGCCGGTGTGCTCGGCCAGATCAGCGCGGCCGGTGGGAGCAGTGTCGGCGATAAGAGCGTCGAGCAGGTCCAGCACGGTGGCCGAGAAGTCCCCTCCGACGGCCAGCCGGAGGTGGCACAGCGAGGTCTCGGTGGTGAGGCCGGCCGCCCGCGGGCTGGTGAGGATCTCGGTGAACCGGCCGATCACGCGGGTCCCGAGACCGGCGGTGCGGGCGGTCGCGATGAGCCCGATGAGGGCGTCGTCCCCCGAGGGGGTGAGCCCGATCCCCAGTCCGCACAGCCCCTCGAGGGCCTCGGCGTCCTGGTCGCCCCAGATCGCCTCGGCGGCCCGCTCCAGCCGCGGGACGCCGAACCGGCGCCCGTCGGCGGTGTCGAACCAGGAGGCAGGCGCCGAGAAGACGGCGGGGGTGCCGTGGGTCGTGATCCGGCTGGCGACGACGGCCGCCCCGGCGGTCTCCAGGGCGACCGGTGTCCCGATCCCCTCGGGCCGCAGATCCGCCAGCCGGTCGGCGGGGATCCGCGCCTGGGCGACCGAGTCGACGGGGACATCGGAGAGGCTGACGATCAGCGGGACGCCGTGCGGATCCTGGCATCGGATGCTCACCGAGTGGGCGAAGACGCCGACCACAGTGCCGGCCGGTGTCGTGCGGGCCCGTCCCGACCCGTGGTCCGACCCATCGGCGGTGCGCCCCGTCGAGCAGCGGGCCACCGGCGCCGAGACCTCGCAGGCCCGCAGACCGACCGGCGCCGACACCGGGGAGACCGGTGAGGCCGAGGAGACGGGGGAGGCCGGAGGAAGGCCCACCGGGACGGTCATGCCACGTCGATCCCGTAGACCTGCGCCAGGGCCTCGACCGCGGAGGTGAAGCATCCCAGCGGTGCCCGGACCGTGCCGGCGCCGATCTGACCGACTCCCGGGTGGATGGAGGCGATGCCAGAGTTGATGATCGGGGTGATCCCGGTCTGCACCACGAGCCGGATGTCGATGCCGATCGGCGCCCCCTGGAATCCCCAGGTCGGGATCGGCATGGCCGGGTTGTGGCCGGTGACGATCTCGGCCATCTCCTCGGTGGTCGCCAGGGCGTCCTCGAACCCGCCGGTGCCCAGGAACCGCGTCACCCCGGGGGCCGCGACGATGCTCATCCCGCCCAGCCCGAGGGTCTCCATGATCGCGGAGTCGCCCATGTCGGGGCAGGCCTGGGACTGGTCGTAGCCGGTGAAGAACAACCCGGTGGGGGTGTTGACCGGGGCGGTGAACCAGCGGTCGCCCAGCCCGGAGACCCGGATGCCGAACTCGTAGCCGTTGCGGGCCATCGCCGTCACCACCGAGCCGGCGCGGATCGCCCGCGCGGCGTCCGCACTGGCCTTCGAGGCGGCCATCGCGATGTTGAGGAAGAACTGGTCGGTGCGCCCCAGGAAGTCGGTGACCTCGGCGACCACCTCGCTCGGCAGATCGGCCCGGGCCAGCAGCGGGGCCATGTCCTTGGCGAACAGGGCGGAGGCCGCGATATTGCGCTGGTGCATCTCGTCGCCCATCGTGAGGGCGCGCGCCATCACCGGACCCAGCGGGTAGCCGCCCCCGTCGCCGGTGACGCGCAGCGCCGCCGACAGGGCGGGACCGAGCACGTCGCGCATCCAGGCGAGCCGCTCGAGCACCTCGGCGTCGTAGCCGCCGAACCGCAGCACCTTGCCGATGCCCTCGTTGAGGGTGGAGAAGGAGGTGTTGCCGTAGACGGCGTTGACCACCTTCATGACGGCCATGTGGGCGCTGGTGATGCCGCCCATCGGGCCGACCGCGCCGACCTCGTGGCAGGGGATGAGGCGGACCTGGTGCGAGACGATCTCGCGCGCCCCCTCCTCGGTGGTGGCCCAGCCCTCGAACAGCGCCGCCCCGATGCAGGCTCCCTGGATGGTCTGGGGCATGTGGGCGAAGTCGATCGGCGGGCCGGCGTGCAGCAGCACCTTCTCGCCGGTGTCCAGCGCGGGGATCAGGGTGTGGGCCTGGGCGACGTCGACCAGGGTCGGCTGTCCGGAGACCATCACGTCGACCACCGCGCGGTTGGCGTCGTTGATGGTGGCGAAGTCGTCGATGGTGCGGGAGATGTCGGTGGAATTCATCGGTGGCCTTTCAGCGGGCGAGGAGACGTTCGACGATGCGTGCCAGGCGGGCGTCGCCGCCGGCGGGCGGGGCCCAGGACCACTGGACCACCGGGACGTGGAGGCCGGCGAGCTCCTCGGCGAAACCGGCCAGGCCCACATTGATCACCTTCGGGCCGGCCAGCAGGCCGGCGATCCCGGCCGGGGCGGGGGAGGGGGAGGCCGGTGCCGGCTGCCCGATCCGGGCGGCCAGGGCGGCGGCGTGCCGGGCGGCGGCGGCATTGCTGGGCAGCACCCGGGCGCCGGCCTCGGTGAGGGCGGCCACCTGCTCGGTCAGCCCCTGCTCGTCCCGGGCGGTGCCGCACACCGAGGCGACCACCCGGACCTGACGGCCCTCCGCCCGGGCCTTCTCCAGACCCTCGCGGATCGGTCCGGCGATCGCACCGGCCGGGTCGGCGGCCGAACCGTGGCCGAGGACGACGTCCAGCAGCAGGACGGCGGTGGCCGGGTCGGCCAGCGTCGTGACGATCTTCTCGGCGCGCAGCGCCGGGTCGATCATCGGGTGGGGGCGTCCCTGGGTGAAGACATCGTCGCCCAGGTCGATGATCCGGTGCGGTCCGGCCGACAGCACGACGCCCGGGTCCCCGGCGCCCAGGGGGACGTCCAGGTCGAGGGCGTCGCGGATGATGACGGCGGCCTCGTCGGCCAGGGTGCCTCCGGTGTACAGCCCGATCAGCCCTGCGGCGGGGGCCCCATCGCCACCGGGAGACGGGGTGAAGGAGGAGACGCCGACCAGTTCGACGGCGCGGGCGGCGGCCTCGGCCAGAGTCGTGGTGGCGGTGACATTGCCGTGCCGTCCGGCGTCGCGGGGGCCGTCGACGAACATCGTGACCACCGGCTTCGACAGCCCCTGGGCGAGGGTGTCGATGCGGGCCCGCACGGCCGGGGCCGGGGGCTTGCTCACCAGCACGATGACGTCGGTGGCCGGATCGGCGTCCAGCGCGGCCAGCGCCTGGGTCGCGGTGCGCCCGCCCACCTGGTCGGACAGGTCGCGCCCGCCCAGCCCGATCGCGTGGCTGATCCCGGCGCCGAGCCGGTCGACCTGGGTCATCACCTCCTGGGTGCCGGTGCCAGAGGCGCCGACGACACCCACCGAGCCGGCGGTGCACAGATTCGCGAAGGCCAGCGGGACGCCGTTGAAGGCCGAGGTGCCGCAGTCGGGTCCCATCACCAGCAGGCCGGCCTCACCGGCCCGGGTCTTGAGATCGACCTCGTCGGCCAGGGTGACGTTGTCGCTGAACAGCATGACGTTGAGGCCGGCGTCCAGCAGGTGCCGCGCCTCGGCCGCCGCATAGGCCCCGGGAACCGAGACCAGGGCCAGGTTCGCGTCGGGCAGCGCGGTGCGGGCGCGCACCAGACTGTGCGCCCGCCGCATCGAGGAGCCCGAGGCCGCCGAGGCCTGGGCGGCGAGCAGCTCATCGGCCCGGGAGACCGCGTCCCTGCAGACCTCGGCGTCCTCGGCGACGATCCCGATCACCAGATCGGCGGGGGTGGCCGCCGCCAGTTCGGGGGCCTCGAAGCCGGTGTCGGTGAGGATTCCCTTGTTGGCCGGGGTGCCCATCATGGCCGAGGCCCGGTCGACTCCCGGCAGGTCGGACAGGGCCCGGCTGAGCACCATGAGTGCCACCGAGTCCTGGTAGTGGTTCTTCTGCACGACGACGGTGAGCAATACGACCTCCTGGGGGAATGACCCGGCTGGCGCCGACACCCGGATGGTATACCGAAATGGTTCGTGTCGGGTAGAGTCCGGGCCATGGAGAGTCTTCGCGACAAGGTCGTCTCGCAGCTGCGCGAGCAGATCCTCAGCAACGACCTGGAGCCGGGAACCCGGTTGCGCGAGAGGACCCTCTCCGACCTCTTCGGGGTCTCCCGGGTACCGGTGCGCGAGGCGCTGATGGTGCTGGAGGCCGACCTGCTGGTGACCTCCTCGCGGCGGGCCGACGGCTCGGAGGGGGCCGGGGTGGAGGTCACCCGGTTCGACCGCAACGACGTGGCCGAACTCTTCGACGCGCGCGAGGCCCTGGAGCCGCTGGTCGCCCGGCTGGCGGCCCGACATCGCAGCGAGGCCCAGCTCGAGGCCCTCCGCGATCAGCTCGAGACGGCCCGGAGGGCCGCCGAGACCGGCGACAACAGGGCCGGGGCGCTCGCCAACACGGCCTATCACGGGATCCTCGTCCAGGCCTGCGGGTCGGGTCTGCTGGCGGCGGTGATGGCCCCCCTGCAGACCCGCATCGAGAGGCTCTTCCGGCGCACCATCGTGGGGCGCGCCCCCGAACTGGCCGAGGACCACACCCGGATGCTGGCGGCCCTGGAGGACCGTCAGGCCGAGACCGCAGAGCTGCTGGCCCGACTCCACGTGGTCTCCACCCGGGCCCCGAGCCTGGCGCTGTTCACCGAACAGGACGAGGGGCAGGACGCGGGGCGGGCCGATGACTGAGCGCCGGACCCCGGGGGCCGGCACGGGCCGCCGCCGGGAGCGGGCCCGGGCCCTCGCGGCCGGTGCGCCGCACTCCCGGATCCACGTCGTCGGGTATACCGAAGAGTCGTTCTCTCCCAAGGAGCTCCACTGATGGACACCGCCCAGATCCTGCTCATGGTGGTGGCCGGCGCCGGTGCCGGGCTCATCAACACGGTCGTCGGCTCCGGATCGCTGATCACCTACCCGGTGATGGTGATGCTCGGGGTGCCGCCGGTGGCCGCCAACATCAGCAACACCGTCGGTCTGGTGCCCGGGTCGGTGGCCGGCTCCTGGGGGTACCGCCGCGAGCTCGGCCGGCTGCGCCCCCTGCTGCTGAGGCTCGGTGCCGCATCGGTGGCCGGGGCGCTGATCGGCGCCTTCCTGCTCACCCGGTTGCCGGCGGTGACCTTCTCCTACGCGGTGCCCTTCCTCATCCTGGGCGCCGCTCTGCTGGTGGCCTTCCAGCCCCGGATCGCGGCCGCGATGACGCCGGTGGAGGGCACCCGGTGGCGTCCCCTGCTGGTCGTGGTGTTCCTGGCCGGGATCTACGGGGGCTACTTCTCGGCCGCCCAGGGGATCATCCTGCTCGGGGTCCTGGGGCTCTACCTGTCGGCCGACCTGCAGGAGCAGAACGCGCTGAAGAATCTGCTGCAGACCCTGGTCAACATCGTCGCCGCCGTCTTCTTCATCGTCACCGGCGGGGTCTGGTGGCCCTTCGCCGGCTGCGTGGCGGTCGGCTCGGTGATCGGGGCGCTGGCCGGAGCCTGGGTGGCGCGGCGCCTTCCGGCCGGCTTCTTCAGAGTCTTCATCGTCGTGTTCGGGGTGGCGATGGCGGTGTACATGGGGTGGCGGGCGTTCTGAGCCCGATCGTCACGGGCTACGGGTGCTCGATCTCGTCGAGTTGGCGGTACCCCTCGGTGATCAGACCCACCCGCCGCTCCCCCTGGGCGCCGGCGATCGAGCTGGCCTCGTTGGCGATCATCGCCACCAGGCTCATCGCCGCGGCGTAGGAGCTGAACGGCCCCGAGGCGTCCAGCGAGCAGGGCAGCAGATGGGTCACCAGGTCGGCGTAGCGCAGTGCGGAGTTGTCGGCGATGAGGATGATGTCGGCCCGACTCTCCACGCACAGGTTCAGCAGCGCGTCGAACCCCGAGGTGCGTCGCCGCAGCCCCACCAGCACCACCGTGTCGCCGGGGCCGACCCCCACCATGTCCTCGGCGACCGTCTGGCCGGGAAGGGGCAGCAGTCGGGTCCTCGGGCGCAGCTGGGCCAGCTGTTCGCGCAGGTGCATCGCCACCGGGTAGGAGTTGCGGTAGCCGATGACGACCAGGTCGCCGGCCCCCATGATGCTCAGCACCGCCGCCTCCAGCCGGCCGTCGGCCAGCCGTCCGAGGTGGGAGATGTTGCGGGTCTCCTGGGCCAGATGGGCCTCCACCCCCTGTGAGGGGCCGATCGGCACGCCGCCGGCGTGGCGCGCCTCGTCCCTCAACTCCCCGAAGCTGCCGTATCCCAGACGCCGGTAGAGCCTGCTGAGGGTCGGCCGGGAGACCCCCGACAGCTCCGACAGGTCGGCCGAGGAGTAGGTGGCCAGGTCGTCGAGATGCTCCAGGATCGTCGTGGCGGCACGGCGCTCCTGGCCGGTGAGCTCCGGGAAGGCGGTGGTGATCCGCGCCTCGATCGGGCTGGACCCCACCGCGGTGGTGGCCTGCCCGGTGTCCTCCTCGTCCACTGCGGTCACGATGATCCCTCCGGTTCTCAGCTGCGGTCCTGCCTGGCTCAGTTCTGATACTGGTCGGCCAGTGCCCAGACTGCCGCCTCGTAGGCGTCCAGCGCCACCGCGACGTCGTCGGTCAGCACCGACTCGTCGGGGGCGTGGCTGATCCCGTCGTGGCAGCGGATGAACATCATGGCGATGTCGCACATCTCGGCGACCGCCATCGCGTCGTGTCCGGCCCGCGACCAGATCCGCATCGGCTCCGCGGTGGTTCCGGTGGCCTGCTGGATCCCGGTCTCCACGGCCCTCATCAGCTGCGGTGCGCAGGTCACCGAGCGCGCCTCGTGGATCTGGTTGATGTCGACGCCCAGCCCGCGGCGGGTCGCCATCTCGTCCAGGGCGGCCCGGATGAGCTGCCAGGCGTCGTCGCGACGCTGGTCGGTCTCGGCGCGCAGGTCCAGGCTGAACACGGCGGTGCCGGGGACGACGTTGACGCCGCCGGGCTCCACGCTCATCTGCCCGACGGTGGCGATGACGTCGCGCTCCTTGCCGATCCGCTCGATCTCCACGACGATCTCGGAGGCCCCGACCAGGGCGTCCTTGCGGCGGGAGTAGGGGGTGCCGCCGGCGTGCCGGGCCTCCCCGGTGACGGTGATCTCGAAGCGGCGGGCCCCGGCGATCGAGGTGACCACTCCCAGCGGAAGGTCGGCCTCCTCGAGCAGGGAGCCCTGTTCGATGTGGGCCTCCAGGTATCCCACCACGCCCTTCGGGCCGTCGTCCTGGTGGCGCCGGGCGGCGTCCTGGATCCTCGCGGGGTCGAGTCCGAAGGTGCCGAAGGCCTCGGCCAGGCTGACGCCGTCGGCGTCGCGCAGCTCCCAGAGGTCGTCGGTCCAGGTGCCGGCCAGGGCCCGGGAGCACAGCAGGGTGGCGCCGAAGCGCACCCCCTCCTCCTCGTGGAAGGCGTAGGTCTCCAGGGCGAAGGGCAGCCTGCGGTCGCTGGCGGCGATCCGGCGGGCCACCTCGATGGCCAGCAGGACGCCGAGGGGGCCGTCATAGCGTCCGGCGTCCGGGACGGTGTCGAGGTGGGATCCGAGGATGAGGGCCGGCAGGCCGGGACACTCTCCCTCCAGTCGTCCGATCCGCGAGCCCGAGGCGTCGCGCCAGGTGCGCAGCCCGGCCTCGGTCATCCAGCCGGCGGCCAGGGCGTCGACCTCGGCGTGCTCGGGGCTGAGGTAGACCCGCTCGATGCCGCCCTCCATCGAGGAGTGGGTGCCGAGCTCGTCGCAGTGCTCCATGATGCGGGCGGCGGCCGAAGCGGTGGTCTCGGTCCGGTGCTGACCGGCAGTCTGTGTGACGCTCATGCCGGCTGCTCCTCGTTCGTCTTGCTCTGGTCGTAGTAGGCCATCGCGGCCTCGACCCCGCTGCCGGTGGTGGCGTGGCCGAACCGGTGGAGCTCGGCCTCCAGAGCGGCCAGCGTGGTGAGGACGGCGTCGCGACGGGCGTTGTAGCCCATCACGCCGACCCTCCACACGACGCCGGTGAGCGGCCCGAAGGAGGTGCCGATCTCCACGGCGAAGTCGGTGAGCAGGGCGGCGCGCAGGTCGTCGCCGGGCACCCCGTCGGGGATCTTCACCCCGATGACGTTGTTCATCCGGTAGTGCTGGTCGCCGAAGAGCTCCAGGCCCAGGCCCTGCAGGCCGGCCGCCATCGCGGCACCGTTGAGGCGGTGGCGCTCGACGGTCTGTGCGATGCCCTCGGCGTCGATGAGCCGGGCGCACTCGCGTGCGGCGTAGAGCATCGGGCCGGACTCGGTGTGGTGGTTGAGGCGCATCGGGCCCCAGTAGTCCATCAGCATCGCCAGGTCGAGGTAGTTGGACCTGATCCGCTCCCCGACGCCGGCGGAGCCGTCGGTGATGCCGGCCTCCAGGTGGCGGCGTCCCTCGATGACCTCGCGTGCCCGCTCGGAGATGGTGATGGGCGCCGAGCCGGAGGGTCCGCCCAGGCACTTCTGCAGACCGGCGCTCACGACGTCGAGCTCCCAGTCGTCGACGAGCAGGGTGTTGCCGGCGATGGAGGCGGTGACGTCCACGTAGCACAGCGCACCGTAGCGGTGGCACAGCTGACCCAGACCCTCCAGGGGCTGGTTCATGGTGGTGGCGGTGTCGCCCTGGACGGTGGCGAACAGCACCGGGCGGTGGATGCGCAGCGCCTCCTCGATCTCGGAGGCGGTGAAGACGGTGCCCCAGGGGCGCTCGATGGTGATGACCGTGGCGCCGACCCGCTCGCAGATCTCCTTGAGGAGCAGACCGAAGCGGCCCATCACCGCGATGAGGACCTTCTGGCCCGGTGCCACCAGGGAGACCAGGGCGGCCTCGATGGCTGCCCTGGAGGTGCCGTCGACGAGGAAGGTCTGCTCATTGGTGGTGTTGAACACCGACCGGTAGAGCGCCATCGTCTCGTTCATGGTGTCGGTCATCCACGGGTCGAACTGGCCGGTGAGGGCCGAGGCTATCGCCCGGGTCACGCGCGGGTCGGCGTTGATCGGGCCCGGGCCCATCAGCAGCCGGGTGGGAGGGTTGAGCTGGTCGAGGCCGGCAGCGGTGGTGTGCGCTGGTGCAGTGCCAGTTGCTGTGGTGTCTGTTGTCGTGGTGCTTGTTGTGGTGTCGGTTGTCGTGGTGGACATCTGATCCCTCCTGAACGGGGACGGTCGGAAGTAAGTGGTGCGGCTGGGGTCGTGCTGCGATCGGCTGGTCAGCGCCGGAAGATCTCCCGGCCGAAGGGCCGGGTCTGGCCGGTCACGACCGGTTCCAGCGGCATCCCGCGCAGCCAGACCTTGCTGATCGTGCCGTCGAAGGTGTGGCCGTGCCAGGCCGAGATCGGGTTGCGGTGCTTGAGGGTCCCGGCGTCGATGGTCTGAGGAGTGGGCGACCAGACCGCCAGGTCGGCGTCGCGTCCGGTGGCGATCCCGCCCTTGCCGGGGATCCCCATGACGCGGGCCGGACCCTGCGACATCCACTCGGTCACCCGGTCCAGGGAGACGCCGTGGCGGGGGGCGGCGTCGAGCATCGCCGTGTATCCGACCTGGACGCCGGCCACCCCGCCCCAGGCGGTCGACAGGTCCCCGCCGCCCGAGTACTTGTTGTCGCGGGTGGTGGGGGAGTGGTCGGTGACGACGATGTCGATGAGACCCTCGATCAGGCCCTGCCACAGCGCGTCCTGGTTGCCCTGGTCGCGGATCGGAGGGCAGCACTTGTACTCGGGGGTGCCGTCGGGGATCTGCTCGGCGGCCAGGCAGAGGTAGTGCGGGCAGGTCTCGACGGTCAGCGGCAGGCCCTCGGCCCTGGCTGCGGCGACCAGGTCGAGCCCCTTGGCGCTCGACAGGTGGAGCAGGTGGACCCGGGCCCCGGTGTCGCGCATGGTGTCGATGACGAGCTTGATGGCGGTCGTCTCGGCGGCGTCGGGACGGCTGAGCAGGAAGTCCTGATAGGCCTTCGAGTGCGGGGAGGGGGCGTGCTCGATGCACTGCGCGTCCTCCGCGTGGACGATCAGCAGGCCGTTGAACCCGGCGATCTCGGTCATCGCCCGGTGGAGCTGGGCGGGATCCAGCGGCTGGAACTCGTCGACCCCGCTGGGCAGGGTGAAGCACTTGAACCCGAAGACGCCCTCCTCCCACAGCGCCTGGAGATGGCCGAGATTCCCGGGAACCGCGCCGCCCCAGTAGCCCAGGTCGACCGAGAGCTGCCTGGCGGCGGCCTGACGCTTGGTGGCCAGCGCCTCGGGGGAGATGGTCGGCGGGAGAGAGTTGAGCGGCATGTCCAGAACGGTGGTGACGCCGCCGGCGGCGGCCGCCCGGGTCCCGGTGGCGAACCCCTCCCACTCGGTGCGGCCGGGCTCGTTGAGGTGGACGTGGGTGTCGACCCCGCCTGGCAGGAGCACCGACGCCGGGTCGATGACGATGTCGGCGCCGGGGGTCTCGGACTCGGTGAGGGCGGTGATGACGCCGTCCTGGACGGTGAGGGTCACCGGCCCGGTCGCACCGTTGTGGACGGCTCGCGCCGCCGAGATGGTGAGCGGGGACGATGAGCTGGACGGGACTGTGGACGAATCTGCCATGGAAACCTCCGAGGCTGCCGGGCGTCGATGCGCCCGAAGGACCTACCGCTTGAACTGGGGATGAAACTACCGCTGGTCTGTGAAATCTGTGTTTCAGTCCCTTTGGGGGCGCTCCCGGGGCGCTCCCGGGGCGCTCCCAGGGCGCTCCCGGGGCCTCTCTACCGCGGATGCGCTGCGGGCGAGAACCGGAACGCGGGCGAAACACGACTGCAACAGGTGCGGGTGGTGATGTCATCCACATGAAACAGAGATTTGTAAGTCTCATGCATGCGAAACATCTGTTCCGAACCTCGTGATGTTCGCACCGGGATCACCTGAACGGCGACTCTGGCGGGGTCCACCCAGCACGGTACAGAGGTCCGAGGCTCCACTGCCCGAAAGCACCCGAACCTCTTCGGGGTCGGCAGCAGCCACACATCGGCGCATGGAAGGTGTCACATGAGGTACCTGAAGAGCATGACAGTCCAGATAGTCGTGGCTTCTGTCGCGGGCATCCTGTTCGGTCTGGTGGTGGGAGACTGGGCCAAGAATGTCAAGTTCATCGGCGACATCTTCATCCAGTTGATTCAGATGGCGATGGTTCCTCTGGTGATGACGTCAGTCATCGCGGCCACTGGCGCAATGAGTGGCAAGGGAGCTGGGAAGCTGGCCGGGCGCACCTTCAGTTGGGATCTCGGCCTAGCGATCGTCGCTGCAATCTTCGGATGGTTCCTGGCTGAATTGTTCAGACCAGGCGTGGGAATGGTCTACCACGGCACTTTGGACTCCTCCATCAAGAGCCCCGCTGCTCAGGCGACAGGGTGGCAGGCAACCATTCTAGGTTTCGTCTCCAAGAACATCGTCTTCTCGATGTCGGCCGGTGACATGGTGCCCATCATCGTCTTCTCGCTGCTCTTCGGGTTGGCGCTCAACGGTTACGTTGCCAAGACGGGCAAGAGAGAGGTACTCACGCTCTTCCAGCAGCTTCAGCAGGTAGTCCTCGGCCTGATCCGCTTGGTGATGTACATCGCCCCGATCGGCGTGTTTGCCCTGCTTGCAGACCTGACAGGGGAGGTCGGGTTCGGTGTCGTGACGACTGCCCTGAAGTACCTAGTGGTTCGCTTCTGAAGTCTTTTTTGGGTTGGCTTTCTTGAGGATCTGGTCGGCGGTCTTGGTCCAGACGAACGGATGTGAGCGGTCGTTCCAGCCATCTGTGAAGGCGCGGATCCTGGCGTTGAGCTCCTTGACGGACCTGAAGACGCCGCGGCGGATGGCCTGGCGTTCGACGATGCCGAACCAGACCTCGACGAGGTTCATCCAGGACGCGTGGGTTGGGGTGAAGTGGACGTGGATCCGCGGGTTGGCCTCGAGCCAGGTGCGGACCTCGACGGTCTTGTGGGCGGCGTAGTTGTCCATCACCAGGTGCAGCTCGC